>JBLNCP010000029.1:0-144502 GCA_050260775.1 Solirubrobacterales bacterium
GGTCAAGGCCGGCCTGCCCGCCGACACCCCGGCGGCGGCGGTACAGAACGGCACCAGCCGGCGCCAGCGCCGGGTGATCGGCACCCTGGCCACCCTGCCCCAGCTGACGCGCGAAGCGGGCCTGAAGGCGCCGACCCTGATCATCGTCGGCCGGGTGGTCGGCCTGGCCGACACGCTGAACTGGTTCGCCGTCGACGGCGACGACGCCCCGGCGGCCAAGGCCGGGGCATGAGCGCCCGCGGCCGGGCTGCGCTGGTCCTGGTCGGCCACGGCTCGACCAGCCATCCCGACGGCTCCGCCCCGGTGCTGGCCCTGGCCGAGGAGATCCGCCGCCGCGACCTGTTCGCCGAAGTCGCCGCGGTGTTCATGAAGCAGCCGCCCCACCTGGCCGAGGCCGAGCGCATTGTCGCCGCCGAGACGGTGGTGGTGGTGCCGGTGTTCGCCGGCCAGGGCTACTACACCGACACCCTGATCCCGCGCGAGATGCGCCTGGCCGGCCCGGTGACCCGCCGCGACGGGCGGACCTTCCTGTATTCGGCCGCCGCCGGCACCCACCCGCGCATCCCCGCCCTGCTGTCGCGCCGCGCCGAGACCGTGGCCGCCGCCGCCGGCTGGCCCCCGGCCGAGGCCGGGCTGCTGCTGATCGCCCACGGATCGGGCCGCCCGGGCGGGGCCGGCAAGACGCCGCGGGCCATCGCGCAATCCATCCGGGAGTTGGGAACCTTCGCCGAAGTGGGCCTGGTCTTCCTCGAGCAGGAGCCCTTCGCCCGCGACTGGCCGCAGGCGGTGGCGGCGCGGCGCGTGGTGGCGCTGCCGCTGCTGGTCGCCCAGGGCATGCACGCCAGCCGCGACATCCCGCCGCTGTTCGGCCTGGAGCAAGGATCGCCGGGCCCCGTGGAGGCGGCCGGCCGCCAGGTGGTCATGGCCACCGGGCTGGGCGCCGAACCAGAACTCGCCGACCTGGTCCTCGACCTGGCCGCGGCGATCAGCGCTTGCGGCTGAGAGGCCGGCCGTATTAGGTATATGCTTTAAGCACCATAACCTTTGGATTAGGAACGTCCCGATGGAAATGAGCGTTGTCGATGACGGTGGCGGGCGCACCTATCGGTTGAGCGGTCGCCTGACGTTCCGCGACGGCCACGCGTTCCACCCCATCCTCGATGACTTCGAATCCAACGCGAAATGGGCGGTCACCATCGAGATGGGCGACCTGGAATACGCTGACTCGTTCGGCATCGGCCTGCTGCTGAAGGCCAGCGAATCCGCCCGCGCCCACGGCCGGTCGCTGACCTTGGCCCATCCCCGCGACATCGTGCTCCGCCTGCTCGACCAGTTCCACATCTCGTCGACGGTGACCGTGCGCCGCCGCCCGGGCGAGGCCAACTCGCCGGCCATGGACGCCACCGCCGCCTTCTCGGTGTCGCCGGGCCAGGGCGGCGACCGGGTCGCCCTGGCCGGGCGGTTCACCGTGGCCGGCCAGGAACAGTTCGTCCCGGTGATCGAGGACGTGGGACGGCGCACCGGCGGCCGCTTCGTCATCGACCTGAAGGGGCTCGAGTTCATGGACTCGGTCGGCCTGTCGATGATCATGATGGCCGCCGACCAGGCCCGCCGCAACGGCGTCGAACTGGTGCTGGCCAACGCTGCCGGCAAGGTCCGCCAGCTGTTCGAACTGACCGCCGTCGACCTGGTGCTCAAGGTCGAGAACTAAGCCTTTTTGCCCCCTCTCCCGGCGGGAGAGGGGAACAGTCACCTACGTCTTCAGCCAGCCCTGCATCGCCTGGACCATCGCCTCGACCGTCGGGGTGTCGAGGTCGACGATGGTGAACCGGCGACGTCCCTCGCGGATGCGCATGCGCACCATCTTCAGACCGCTTTCGTGGTCGACCGCCTGCAGGCTGATCTCGCGCCCCCACGGGGCGGCGATGCTGGCAAGCGGGGAAAGGCTTTCCTCGGGGAACTTGATCTCGTCGTCCATCTCGTCTCGTCCTTGGGGGCGGGTCAGCCCGCTATCCTGTCATGATATCGCGCCCGGTACAGCAGGCGCGGTGTCGCGGGGTCGTCGCGGAACGGCTCGCGGGTGTGCAGCACGTTGTTGCTGAGCAGGCCCTGGCCCGGCTGCAGCCGGTGCTCGAACACCCAGTCCGACGGGGCGTCGAGCAGGCGGCGCAGCGCATCGGCCGCCCGGCGCACCGCCGGGTCGTCGCCCCACACCACGTTGCGGCCGCGCGCCGTATAGCGCATGTGCAGCCGCCCGTCCTCGACCGCGAACACCGGCCCCGGCGTGGCCGGACGGGTCATGCCCTCTTCCTCGTTGGCCGGAATGGTCATGGCATCGGGGCGCATCAGCGCCTCGACCAGCGCGGGATCCTCGTCGCGCAGCATGATGTAGAGCATCTCGTGGTCGGCCACCCGGTTGGCCCCGCCCTCGGCCGCCGGGCTGGCGCAGTACAGTAGCAGGGCGCGCACCGTACGTTCGGGCGGATTGTAGTAGCCGTCGGTGTGCCAGGCGATGGGCCGCTCGGTGTAGGGGATGTAGCGCGAGCGCGTGCCCTCGCGGTGGACCGCCAAGGGCGTCACCCCGTCGTCGTCGGCCAGGGCGTTGGTGTCCAGGCTGTTAAGCCCGAAGGCGGCGCCGAACGCCCTCAGCCGCGCCTTGTCGTCTCGGCCCTGACGGGGCGGCTCGGCGAACACCGCCATGTTGCAGCGGCGCACCCGGTCGAGAAGGCCGGCGCGCTCGGCATCCGAGGGGGCGGCGATGTTGCACACCTCGACCACCAGATCGCCGACCGAACGCGGCCTTTCGGCCAGGCGGCGGTCGCGCCACTCGGCATAGGCCTTGGGGTTCGCGAGGTCGAACGGACCGCCCTCCGCGCTGCGATTGATTTTCATTACAGCCCCCTCTGCCTTTTTTCCTTGGCGTCCGTGAAAGAATCCGCTTGGATCATTGAACGTCATAATATTATGATCCGTTAATGTAACAGGCCGCGATGTGCGCCCGCCGGGGAAAGCCTCCACCGGGTCGCCGACAGAATGGCCGATATCAGGGACGGATCCAAGGAAGCGAGGAAGAGACTTCCCGCGGATCGGTAAAATTTTTTTTGACGGACGGCGCGCCGTGCAACGGCAGCGACGACGGAGAACGTGAATGTCCGGGGCCTGATCGCCCCGGTCTGGATAATGACGACGGTCAGGGAGAGAGGACGATGTCGAAGAAGATGCCCTCCACGCCGCTGCTGGATCAGCTCGAGAGCGGACCGTGGCCCAGCTTCGTCACGGGGTTGAAGCGCTTGGCGACTGCCGAGGACAAGCCCTATGCCGACTACATGAAGAGCCTGCTGGGCCAGCTCGAGCACAGCTACCAGACCCGCAAGGGCTATTGGAAGGGCGGCACGGTTGGCGTGTTCGGCTATGGTGCCGGCGTCATCCCCCGCTTCTCGGAAGTGGCCGAGAAGTTCCCCCTGTCCTCGGAATTCCACACCATCCGCATCATGCCGGCCCCGGGCTTCTTCTATGATACGAAGACCCTGCGCCAGTTCTGCGACATCTGGGAAGAGCACGGCTCCGGCCTGATCACCCTGCATGGCCAGTCGGGCGACATCCAGTTCCAGGGCTGCAAGACCGACCAGGTCCAGCCGGCCTGGGACAAGCTGAACGGCATGGGCTTCGACATGGGCGGCGCCGGCGCCGGCGTGCGTACCGCCGCTTCGTGCGTCGGTCCGGCCCGCTGCGAGCAGTCCTGCTACGACACGCTCCGCCTGCACCGCGAGATCATCAACGACTTCACCGACGACATTCACCGTCCGTCGCTGCCCTACAAGATGAAGTTCAAGTTCTCGGGCTGCGCCAACGACTGCTCGAACGCCACCCAGCGCGCCGACGTCGCCATCTTCGGCACCTGGCGCGACGCCATGCAGGTCGACCAGAAGGAAGTCCAGGCCAAGGTCAAGCAGCTGGGCCGCAAGGAGTTCATCAACCAGGTCGTGCGCATGTGCCCGACCCAGGCCCTGGGCCTGAACGACGACGACACGCTGGACGTGGACAACAAGTCCTGCGTGCGCTGCATGCACTGCATCAACGTCTGCACCAAGGCGCTGAAGCCCGGCAAGGACAAGGGCATCGCCATCCTGGTCGGCGGCAAGCGCACCCTGAAGATCGGCGACCTGTTCGGCACCGTGGTGGTGCCGTTCAAGAAGCTGGACACCGACGAGGATTTCGCCGAGGTCGTGGACCTGTGCCACCGCATCCTCGACTTCTTCGCCGACAACGCCCTCGAGCATGAGCGCGTGGGCGAGATGATCGACCGCATCGGCCTGGTCAACTTCCTGGAAGGCCTGGAGCTCGACCTCGATCTGAACATGATCGCCCGTCCGCGCACCAACCCCTATGTCCGCACCGACGAGTGGGACGAAGAGGTTGCCAAGTGGAACGAGCGCAAGCAGAGCGCCGCCGAGTAAGACCGGACAACGACGAGATAGGGAGACGAGGACGATGACCGAGCTGCGCCGTCCAGACGAATGTGGCGTCCCGGAGAGCAAGAAGTTCATGCATCCGGTGCTGGTGAAGAACTATGGCGAGTGGGCCTATCACGACCGGCCCCGGCCGGGCGTGCTGCGCCACGTCGCCAAGTCGGGTGACGTGATGTACACCGTCAAGGCTGGTGCCCAGCGCCAGTGCGACGTGTTCACCGTCCGCAAGATGTGCGACATCGCCGACAAGTACTGCGATGGCTACGTGCGCTTCACCATCCGCTCGTCCATCGAGTTCATGACCACCAAGGAAGCCAACGTCGAGCCCTTGATCAAGGAGCTTGAGGCGGCCGGCTTCCCCGTCGGCGGCACCGGCAACTCGGTGGGCTTCATCAGCCACACCCAGGGCTGGCTGCACTGCGACATCCCGGGCACCGACGCCTCGGGCGTGGTCAAGGCCCTGATGGACACCCTGGCCGACGAGTTCCGCAACGAGGACATGCCGAACCGGGTGAAGATCACCACCAGCTGCTGCCAGATCAACTGCGGCGGCCAGGGCGACATCGCCATCAACGTCCAGCACACCAAGCCGCCGGTGATCAACCACGACCTGGTGGCCGGCGTCTGCGAGCGTCCGGCGGTCATCGCCCGCTGCCCGGTGGCGGCCATCCGTCCGGCCCTGGTCAACGGCAAGCCGACCCTGGAAGTCGACGAGAAGAAGTGCGTCTGCTGCGGCGCCTGCTTCCCGCCCTGCCCGCCCATGCAGATCAACGACCCGGTCAATTCCAAGATCGCGGTGTGGGTCGGCGGCAAGCACTCGTCCACCCGCACCAAGCCGATGTTCCACAAGCTGGTCGCGGCCGGCCTGCCGAACAACGCGCCGCGCTGGCCCGAGGTGGCCGAGGTGGTGAAGAAGATCCTCACCGCCTACAAGGACGACGCCCGCGCCTGGGAGCGCATGGGCGAGTGGATCGAGCGCATCGGCTGGCCGCGCTTCTTCGAGCTCACCGGCCTGCCCTTCACCAAGTTCCACGTCGACAATTGGCGCGGCGGCCGCGCCAACCTGAACCAGTCGGCTCAGTTGCACTTCTAGGGCCAAGGAAAAAGAACGATGAAGTTCGGCATTCTGGTCAACGAAGGTCCGTTCAACCATCAGGCCTCGGATTCGGCGTACCAGTTCGCCAAGGCCGCCCTCGAGAAGGGGCACGAGATCTTCCGTGTCTTCTTCTATTACGACGGCGTGCTGAACGCGACCAAGTTCTCCGAGCCCCAGTCCGACGACCGCAACGTGGTCAAGAACTGGCAGAAGCTTAACGAGTCCCACAACGTCGACCTCGTGGTCTGTGTTGCCGCCGGCCTGCGCCGCGGCATCACCGACGCCAGCCTGGCTCCCGGCTTCCGTATTTCGGGCCTGGGCCAGCTGATCGAGGCGGGCATCCAGTGCGACCGCATGGTCGCGTTCGGCGACTAAGGGAGGCGGAGATGGAAGAGGATTTCGAGGCCGGCGTCGTCAAGAAGTTCATGTACGTGAACCGCAAGGCCCCGTTCGGCACCATCTACGCGCTCGAAGTGCTGGAAATGGTGCTGATTTCCGCGGCCTTCGACCAGGACGTCCATGTGGCCTTCCTCGACGACGGCGTTTACGAACTGAAGAAGGGCTTCAATCCGTCGGTGACGGGCATGAAGAACTTCTCCAACACCTATCGCGCCCTCGAGGGCTACGACATCGAGAAGCTCTACGTCGAACAGGAGAGCCTGGATGAACGTGGCCTGTCGGCCGCCGACCTCGTGGTCGACGCCGAGATCATCAGCCGCGCCGAGATGGCCAAGCTGATGAGCGAGATGGACGTGATCCTGACCGCCTAACGCAAGGACGAACAACGATGAGCATCCTGCACACCGTCAACAAGTCGCCCTTCGAGCGGTCCAACCTGGACAGCTGCCTGAAGCACGCCACCGCCGGCGACGCCATCCTGCTGCTGGAAGACGCCGTCTATGCCGCCGCGAAGGGCAACGCCTTCTCGTCGCGCATGGCCGACGCCGCCAAGCAGTTCAAGGTCTTCGTCCTGGGCCCCGACCTGCAGGCCCGCGGCGTCGACGCCGGCTCGGTGGTCGAGGGCATCTCCGTGGTGGATTACGGCACCTTCGTCGACCTGGCGGCCGACAACAGCGCCGTGCAAGCCTGGCTGTAAATCAAGGGTATTTCTTTTCGAGAGGGAGAGTGGACATGGCTTACGAGTGCAACGGCAAGACCGTCGAGGCGGATGAGGAAGGCTACCTCGTCAACATCACCGAGTGGAACGAGCAGCTTGCCGAGCTGATCGCCAAGGACGAGGGCGTCAACATGAGCCCCGAGCACTGGGAAGTGATCAACTTCCTGCGCGAGTACTACTCGGAGTACCAGATCGCTCCGGCCGTGCGCGTGCTGACCAAGGCGATCGCCAAGAAGTTCGGTCCGGACAAGGGCAACAACAAGTACCTCTACGAGCTGTTCCCCTACGGCCCGGCCAAGCAGGCGTGCAAGATCGCCGGCCTGCCCAAGCCGACCGGCTGCGTCTGATCGCGATGCCCGGGGACGGGCTCGCCCGTCCCCGGCATGTATACCGCTCGGCCATCGAGCGAGGCCTCACCCCGCCAACCGACGCGGGGTCCGGGTGGAGTCCGTCCACCGCGCAAGAGCCTTGCCGCCTCCGAGCGGATCCCTGAGCGGGGAGCGAGGAAACCGTGACGACCGTATTCGCCATCCTGTTCTACGTGGCCTTCGCCGTGCTGGCGGCCGGCCTGGGCATGAAGATCGCCCAGTTCGCCCGGACCCCGGCGCCGCTGAAGATCGCGACCACGCCGGCGCCGCTGACCAAGCGGGGCGCCGCCTTCCGCGTTGCCCGCGAGGTGGTCGTGTTCGAGAGCCTGTTCAAGTCGAACAAGCCGCTGTGGATCTTCGCCATCGTCTTCCATTTCGGCCTGTTCCTCGTGCTGGCCCGCCACCTGCGCTACTTCCAGGAGCCGGTGTGGTTCTGGGTGTCCCTGGTCCAGCCGTTCGGCGTCTACGGTGGGCTCGCCATGGTGGCCGGCCTCGGCCTGCTGCTGCTGCGCCGCCTGTTCGTCCCGCGCATCGCCTACATCTCCGGCCCCTCCGATTACCTGATGCTGGCCCTGCTGATCGGCATCGGCTGCTCGGGCATGGCCATGAAGGCGCTGACCCACACCGACATCATCGCGGTCAAGGCCTTCTTCCTCGGCCTCGTCCGCCTCGACTTCCAGCCGCTGCCCGCCGATCCGGTGCTCTATGTCCACCTTCTGCTGGTCGCGGTGCTGATGATCGTCTTCCCGTTCTCGAAGCTGCTGCACGTGCCCGGCATCTTCTTCAGCCCCACCCGCAACCAGGCCGACGACCCGCGTGAGCGCCGCCATCTGTGCGACTGGGCGGCCAAGCTGGAAGCCGGGAGGAACTGACATGGCCGATTTCGAAACCCCCGTCCTGGGCGACGTTGTCGAGCGCCCGACTCCCACGCTCAATCCGGGGAGCATGGCCGGGTCCAAGCCCTACGTGGCGCAGCCCGCCCACAACGAGCCGCTGGGCTTCCCCGGCCAGCTGGTGGACGACTGGCAGGACAAGGCCGTCGGCCGCATGGGCGAGCTGTTGGGCAAGTACCGCTCGCTGCAGGTCTTCATGGACATGTGCGTGAAGTGCGGCGCCTGCACCGACAAGTGCCACTACTTCATCGGCACCGGCGATCCCAAGAACATGCCGGTGGCGCGCCAGGACCTCTTCCGCTCGGTCTACCGCCGCTACTTCACCCCGGCCGGCAAGCTGGCTCCCGCCCTGGTCGGCGCCAAGGAGTTCACCAAGGAACTGCTCGACGAGTGGTTCAACTACTTCCACCAGTGCTCGCAGTGCCGCCGCTGCTCGGTGTTCTGCCCCTACGGCATCGACACCGCCGAGATCTCCATGGCCGCGCGCGAGATCATGGATTCCATTGGCTACGGCCAGAAGTACTGCAACGAGATCATCGGCAAGGTCCATCGCATCGGCAACAACCTCGGCCTGCCGGCGCCGGCGCTCGAGGACACCCTGGCCGGCCTGGAAGAGGACGTGCTCGACGAGACGGGCGCCGACGTCAAGTTCCCGGTCGACGTCGAGGGCGCCGAGGTGCTGCTGGTCACGCCCTCGGCCGATTTCTTCGCCGAGCCGCACGTGCTGGGGCTGATCGGCTACGCCAAGGTCTTCCATGCCGCCGGCGTCTCGTGGACGCTGTCGACCAAGGCCTCGGAGGCCGGCAACTTCGGCATGTTCATCGGCAACTACGAGCAGATGCGCAAGATCTCCATGCGCATCCGCGAGGCGGCGCTGGAGCTCGGCGTCAAGCGCATCATCTTCGGCGAGTGCGGCCACGCCTGGCGCGTCGCCTACAACTTCCTCAACACCCTGGCGGGCCCGTGGGACTTCCTCGACCCCCGCTACCCGGTGCCGCAGCACATCCTGGAGTTCACCCACGACCTGATCAGCCGCAAGGGGATCAAGCTCGACAAGTCGGCGAACGACAAGATGGTGCTGACTTTCCACGATTCGTGCAATGTCGCCCGCGCCTCCCGCATGGGCAGCTGCCCCGGCGGCCAGTTCAGCATCCCGCGCGACATCATCAAGGCGGCGGTGCCGACCTTCGTCGACATGCACAAGGACACGATCTTCGAGAAGACGTTCTGCTGCGGCGGCGGGGGCGGACTGCTCACCGACGAACTGCTGGAGCTGCGCGTCAAGGGCGCCAAGCCCCGCATGGAAGCGCTCAAGGACGTGGTCGACAACCACGGCGTCACGCACATGGCCAGCATCTGCGCCATCTGCAAGGCGCAGTTCACCAAGATCCTGCCGTATTACGGCTTCGACCGGGAGATGGTCGTGTCGACTCACCAGCTGGTGAGCAACGCGATCCTTCTGGGTAACAACGACTGAAAAAGACGTCTCAGGGAGAGGGTAGAATGGCTGCCAAGACCAACGCCAAGGCCATCACCGAAGGCAAGAACTACCGCCGGTACAAGGATGGCGACGCGGCCCCCAGCGAGTGGCCGGAGGAGATCTTCAAGGCCGGCTGGTCGCACAAGTGCCCGACCTACGTGTTGCGCACCCCGCCGTGCTCGGGCTCGTGCCCCTCGGGCCACGATATCCGCGGCTGGCTCGACATCGCCCGCGGCGTCGAGAAGGCCCCGGGCGGCATGCCCTGGCAGGAATACGCGTTCCGCCGCATGACGGTGGCCAACCCGTTCCCCGCGATCATGGGCCGCGTCTGCCCCGCTCCCTGCGAGCAGGGCTGCAACCGCAACATGGTCGAGGAGCACGTCGGCATCAATTCCGTCGAGCACTTCGTCGGCAACTGGGCGATCGAGAACAAGCTCGCCTTCGCCAAGCCCGCCATTGAGAGCGGCAAGAAGGTCGCGGTGATCGGCGGCGGCCCCGCCGGCCTGTCGGCGGCCTACCAGCTGCGCCTCAGGGGCCACGCCGTCACCCTGTTCGAGGACAAGGCGGAGCTCGGCGGCTACATGCGCTACGGCATCCCCGGCTACCGCGTGCCGCGCGACGTGCTCGACGCCGAGATCAAGCGCATCCTCGACCTCGGCGTCGAGGTGAAGACCAATTGCCGCATCGGCCGTGACGTCAAGGCCGCCGATCTCGATGCCAAGTTCGACGCCGTGTTCTGGGGCGTCGGCACGCACAAGGGCCGCGGCCTGCCCATCCCCGGCTGGGAGGGCACCAGCAACTGCGTCTCCGGCGTCGCCTTCCTCAAGGCGTTCAACGAGGGCCGCCTGCAGGCCGTGACCGGCCGCATCATCGTGGTCGGCGGCGGCGACACTTCGATCGACGTCGCCTCGGTGGCCCGCCGCCTGGGCCACATCAAGGAGGTGTCGAGCCAGGACCGCATCGAGCACATCATCCTCGGCCAGACCGCCCACGACGTCGCCGCCACCGCCAAGCGCGAGGGCTGCCAGGCGGTGCTGACCTCGCTGTTCCCGGTCGACAAGATGTTCGCCGCCCAGCGCGAGATCGACGACGCCACCCGCGAGGGCGTCGACATCAAGGGGGGCGTCATGCCGCTCGAGGTCATCAAGGCGGCCGACGGCCGCGCCACCGGCCTCAAGATGTGCCAGTGCACCATGGACGGCATGACCCCGGTTCCGGTCGCCGGCACCGAGTTCGTGCTGGAGGGCGACCTGATCGTCGCCGCCATCGGCCAGTCGGGCGACCTCGCCGACCTGCCGGAGATGGACAACGGCAAGGGCTTCATCAACGCCGACAAGACCATGAAGGTCCCCGGCAAGGACAAGCACTTCGTGGGTGGTGACGTGGTGCGCCCGCACCTGCTGACCACCGCCGTCGGCCATGGCCGCGTCGCCGCCGCCAGCATCGACGAGTACCTGGCGTCGGGCGAGGTGAGCAAGCGTCCCAAGGTCGACGTCAACCACTGGAACCTGCTCAACAAGCTGCGCGAGACCAACCTGTCGCCGGAGACCTTCGACGGCACCCCCATGCGCGGCACCTCCTCGTCCAAGGTGGCGGTCCACAATTTCGAAGACCGCGCCGCCAACGAGGTCATCCCCTACGACGAGCTGTTCCTCGGCCACTTCAACACCACCGCCCGCCACCATCGCGGCGAGATCCACATCGACGCCAGCGAGGTGATCGGCAATTTCGTCGAGCGCCTGCAGCCGCTGTCCGAGAAGGAGGTGGTCGACGAGGCCAAGCGCTGCATGTCGTGCGGCCTGTGCTTCGAGTGCGACAATTGCGTGGTGTTCTGCCCGCAGGGCGCGGTCAGCCGCACCCCCAAGGCCGAGCGCACCACCGGCCGCTACGTCCAGACCGACTACTCCAAGTGCATCGGCTGCCACATCTGCCACGACGTGTGCCCGACCGGGTACATCCAGATGGGCCTCGGGGAGTAACACCGCGATGAGGGGGCTCGTGCTTTCGATCCTGGCGGGGGTCGCCGTCCTGGCGGCGGTCCTCGCCGGCCCCGCGCCGGCGGCCGCG
Source organism: Solirubrobacterales bacterium (assembly GCA_050260775.1). Lineage (GTDB taxonomy): Bacteria > Pseudomonadota > Alphaproteobacteria > Rhodospirillales > Magnetospirillaceae > CALABS01. Next base: position 11,491 of record JBLNCP010000029.1, read on the forward strand.
GGCGACCTGTCGCCCGCCATCCCCAAGGCCTCGGGGTCGTGCGTCGAGGACAGCCAGGTGATGCGCCGCAATCACATGGATTTCCTCAAGCACCAGCGCGACGAGACCCTACGGAACGGCATCCGCGGGGCCAAGCACAGCCTCAAGGACTGCGTCTCCTGCCACGTCCAGAAGGGCGCGGACGGCAAGGCGCTGCCCGTCAACGCCGAGGGCCAGTTCTGCCAGTCGTGCCATTCCTATGCGGCCGTCTCGGTCGATTGCTTCCAGTGCCACGCCACCACGCCGTCCGGCGCGGCCAAGACCGCCCAGCGCTGAGGAGACCGAGGCATGGACCAAGAGACCCGTTCCCCGGATTTGGGCCGCCGTGACCTGCTGAAGACGGCGGCCGCGGCGGTGACCCTGGCGCCCGGACTGACGCTGATCGCGCCGCCGGCCGAGGCGCGTGCCCCCGGCACGCCGGCCAGCCCCGCCAACCGCTGGGGCCTGCTGATCGACACCACCAAGTGCGCCCCCGACTGCACCGCCTGCGTCACCGCCTGCAAGGACGAGATGGGGCTGGGCGGCCACGGCCGGCCGCTCACCGACGCGCAGTACATCCGCAAGGTCAACGTCAAGGACCCGTCCACCGGCTTGGCCCATTCGCTGCCGGTGATGTGCCAGCACTGCGCCAAGCCCCCTTGCGTCGACGTCTGTCCCACCGGCGCCTCGATGAAGCGCGCCGACGGCATCGTCCTGGTCGACCGCCACATCTGCATCGGCTGCCGCTACTGCATGATGGCCTGTCCCTACAAGGCGCGGTCCTTCGGCCACGAGGACCAGACCGGCCAGAAGGAGCACAATCCGCGCGGCAAGGGCTGCGTCGAGGCCTGCACCCTGTGCGCCCACCGCGTCGATGCCGGGGCCGAGCCGGCCTGCGTCGAGGCGTGCAAGGGCGCGGGCAAGGGCGCCATGCTGTTCGGCGACCTCGCCGATCCCAACAGCGAGATCGCCAGGCGGGTGGCCAAGGAGGCCACGACCCGCATCCGCGCCGAGCTGGGCGTCGAGCCGGCCATCCGCTACCAGGGGATCTGATCCATGAAGAGACTGGACTACCAGGAGCTGACCCCCATGACCCCCGGCTGGCTGGCCACCGTGGGCGGTCTGCTGGCCGTGATCGTCGCCGCCCTGGGCGCGGTGTTCTACATGGAGCACTCGGGCCACTGGGTCACCGGCATGAACAACCAGGTGGTGTGGGGCACGCCGCACGTGTTCGCGGTCTTCCTCATCGTCGCCGCCTCGGGGGCGCTCAACGTCGCCTCGATCGGCTCGGTGTTCGGGCGTGAGGCCTACCAGCCGCTCGGCCGCCTCTCGGGCCTGCTGGCCATCGCGCTGCTGGCCGGCGGACTCGCGACCCTGGTGCTCGACCTCGGCCGCCCCGACCGGCTGATGGTCGCCATGACCCACTTCAACTTCAAATCCATCTTCGCCTGGAACGTCATCCTGTATTCCGGCTTCTTCGGCATCGTCGGCTTCTATCTGTGGGCGATGATGGACTGGCAGATGAAGGGCTTCTACAAGCCCGCCGCCGTGGCCGCCTTCGTCTGGCGCCTGGTGCTGACCACCGGTACCGGTTCGATCTTCGGCTTCCTGGTGGCGCGCGAGGGCTACGGCTCGGCGGTGATGGCGCCGATGTTCATCGCCATGTCCTTCGCCTTCGGCCTCGCCTTCTTCATCCTGGTGGTCCTCGGCGTCTACAACGCCACCAACCGCCCGCTGGGGTCGGACGTGGTGGGCATGATGGGCCGCCTGCTGGGCGTGTTCTGCGCCGCCAACCTCTATTTCGTAGCCGTCCAGCACGTGACCTCGCTCTACTGGGCGGGCAAGGGCGGCGTCGAGGCCTTCATCCTGGCCGGGGGCGGCGTCTACACCTTCCTGTTCTGGGCGGTGCAGGTGTTGCTGGGCGGTCTCGTGCCGATGGTGATCCTGTTCCAGAAGGGCGCCACCCGCTGCATGATCCGCTTCGCCAGCCAACTGGTCATCCTGGGCGGCCTGGCGCAGGTCTACGTCATCATCATCGGCGGCCAGGCCTTCCCGCTCACCCTGTTCCCGGGCATGGAGGTCAGCTCGTCCTTCATGGATGGCCAGGTGCATGGCTATGCCCCGACGCTGCCCGAGATCGTGCTCGGCCTCGGCGGCTTCGCCATCACGCTGCTGATCACCGTGATCGGGTCGACCTTCCTGCGCATCCTGCCCGCCTCGCTGGGCCAGGCCGATGCCGCCGAGGGCGACGTTCACGCCGCGGCCGATCACGCCGGGGAAACCGCCCCGGCCGAATAGGCCCCGGATTTCCCGCTTTCCGCAAACCAAACGCCCACGCCGGAACAGGCGTGGGCGTTTCCTTTTCCGCGCCTTTTTCGTCCCGCGGGTGTGGGCCGGACTTGCCAGCTCAGCCGGAACGGTTCTAAATTCCATAAAATTTTATTGAAAATCACGGGCTCGCAAGGGATCGGGGGCGGGGCTGGGTTTTCTCGCCCATTGGGGCAAGCAAACACTGCGGGGGATAAGAACATGAACCGCCTTGCTCGGCTGCCGCTGGCGGCCAAGATCGCCTTTTCCGTCTATCTGGCGCTGGCGCTGCTGGCCATCATCCTGACGTCCATCGCGGTGGTCGAACTGCGCGCCGACGCCGAGGAGCGGGCCCTGTCGCGCCAGGCCTCGAACATGGCGGTGGCGTGGCAGGTGCTGCGCGAGCGCGGGACGGACTTCACCGTCGTCGACGGCACGCTCAGGGCCGGCGGGCACGTCGTCGATGGCGACTACGAGCTGGTCGACACCATCAAGCGCCTGGTCGGCGGCACGGCGACGGTGTTCAAGGGCGAGGTGCGGGTCACCACCAACGTCCTCAAGGCGGACGGCAGCCGCGCGGTGGGAACGCCGCTGGCCAAGGGGCCGGCCTGGGATGCGGTGTTCGTCGACAAGAAGCCCTTCCGCGGGGTGGCCGACATCCTGGGCGAAGTCTATTACACCGCCTACGACCCCATCCTGTCGCCGGCCGGCGAGGTCGTCGGCGTCCTCTACACCGGCGTGAAGCGGGACGACTTCTTCGCGGCGGTCAACCGGCTGACCCTGCATCTGGTCCTGATCTCCTTCGGCGTGACCCTGGCGGTGGGGGCGGCCATGGCCTATGTGCTGCGGCGCCAGTTCGCGGCGCTTGGCGGCATCCGCGGCGCCATGGCCGAACTGGCCGCCGGCCGGCTCGAGGCGGCGATCCCCGGCCTCGACCGCTCCGACGAGATCGGGGCGATGGCCCAGGCGGTGGAGGTGTTCAAGGAAAATGCCCTGGCCAACCGGGAGATGGCCGCCCGCGAGCAGGCCGCGGTGGCCGCGCGTGCCGAGCGCCAGGCCCGCATCGAGGCCGCTACCCGCGCCTTCGATCAGGCGGTCGGCATCCTGCTCGACGGCGTCAGCCGCGCGGTGGCGGATCTGGGCCAGGCGGCAATGACGATGAAGGCCGAGGCGGCGACCACCCTGTCGCAGGTGACGACCGCCACCGCGGCGACGGCGCAGGCGACCTCCAGCGTGGAAACCATCGCGGCCGCGGGCAGCCAGCTGACCGCCTCCATCGACGAGATCTCGCGCCAGGTGACCCGTGCGGTGGACGTCACCTCGCAGGCGGCCGGCGACGCCACCACCACCAACGACCGGATCGAGGCGCTGGCGGCGGCGGCGCAGCGCATCGGCGAGGTGGTGTCGTTGATCTCGGACATCGCCAGCCAGACCAACCTGCTGGCCCTCAATGCCACCATCGAGGCGGCGCGGGCCGGCGAGGCCGGCAAGGGCTTCGCCGTGGTGGCGAGCGAGGTCAAGAACCTCGCCAACCAGACCGCCCGCGCCACCGAGGAAATCACCGGACAGATCGCCGCCATCCAGTCGGAAACCCACGACGCCGTCTCCGCCATCCGCGGCATCACCAGCACGATCGGCGAGATCAACGAGCTGTCGACGGTGATCGCCGGGGCGGTGGAAGAGCAGGGGGCGGCCACCGCCGAGATCGTCCGCAACGTCGGCGAGGCGGTGACCGGCAGTCGCGAGATCGAAGGCACGCTGACCGGGGTGCGCGGCTCCGCCCAGCACACCGAGGACGCGTCGGGGGTGGTGGCGGCCGCCGCCGCCGACCTGACCGCCCGCAGCGCCGACCTGCGTGCCGCCGTCGAGCGCTTCCTGGCCGAGGTCCACGCCGCCTGAGATGGGGCGGCCGGAGATCCTTCGGCCTCAGGATGACAGATCACTTCCTGTCAACCTGCGGAGCGAAGGATCTCCGGCCGGCCGCGCTTTGAATAAAATTTTAGATAAAAGAAATTCTGTTTATTATTTAAACGTCGAAGTATACATACTTTGACCGTGTTGAATTATTTGCGCGCCTCGGCTACCATTATCATACTGTTTAGACTTGGTGTGAGTAACGGCCATGGCCGTGGTGGCGCTCCCCTCTCCGCTCCAGCTGACTGCCAACCCCGGCGGGGTCGAGACCGTGCGCACCCTGCTCAAGCGGGACGTGGCGGCCATCCTCCATGCCAACCTGCCCGCTCTGGCGCTGGTTCCGGTCGACAAGGTCTATGACCGGGTGCTGGACGACCCGGCCCTGCTGCATCAGGCGCTGCGGTTGCTGCGGCGTCAGCCGGAACTGTTCAAGACGGTGCTGGCCACCCGCGAGCGGGCGCTGCCGAGTGCCGATGCCGATCCCTTGAGCTGCGGGCGCACCCTGGCCGAGATCATCGCCCTGGTGGTGCGGGCCTGCGCCCGCCGCTATTTCCGCCACCGCCTGCCCGGGCCCCGCCGCGCCCCGGCACCTCGCCCCGGCTTCTTCCTCAGCCTGGCCATCGCCATGGGCTGGGCCAAGCCCAAGCGCCTCGGACCGAAGCCGGTGCCGCCGGGCGAGCGGCTGTTCCGGGCCATGCGCGACCTGCTGCAGTTCGATTGGCAGGTGCCGCTGATCCCCGCCTATTCGACGCTGACGCCGGAGACCGTCACCGAGCTCGGCCCCAGGCTGCTCGACTGCAAGGACTCGGCGACGGTCGCCATGCTGGCCGACCGCAGCGTCTCGGGCCAGTTGGCCGAGGGCAAGACGCCGCTCTTGATGGACAGCGCCAAGCGCCTGATGGCCGAGGACGGCGCCAGCATCAATGCCGAGATCCTGTGGACGGTCGGCCAGAAGATGCATGTGTCGCTGCTGTTCCCCGAGTGGGATCCAACCGAGATGCGCCGCGCCCTGTCGGTGATCTCGGCCACGTCGCAGCCGGCGCTCGAGGCGCTGGCGCCGGCGCTGGGCGGCGACATCCGCGCCTTCACCCTGTTCCTCTTCACCGCCTACAACCGCATGGGCATCAACCGCTTCAAGCAGGTGTTCGGTCCCGAGGGGCAACTGCGGGTGGTCAAGGCCATCGCCGCCCGCATGGCGCACGAGTCGCCCAAGGCCCCGTCGCTCGAGATGATGAAGGCCAAGATGGAAGCGCTGCTCGACCTGCCGGCCTAGGCACAGGGTTCGGCGGGTATCGCGGTGCTGGTGCTGGCGGGCCAGGGGACGGACCCGTCACGCAGCCATTGGCAGGTCTGCGCCCAGAACCCCTCTTCATGCCTGGAGTGGAACAGGTCGAAATGGCCGACCGCGTTGAAGCCGAGGTCCGTCGGCTTCAACACGATCTGCCGCCGCTCGCTTCCCCGGTAATAGCGCAGACCCCGCAGGACAGCCGCGGGGGTGCCCAACTCGTCGTCCACCATGGTGATGGCCAGGATGGGCGCCCGCACGGACGCGAAGCGTGCGAGGATCGGCGTCCGGTCCGGCTCGGGGTAGCTCTCCTCCATGCGTGCTTGGCGAAAGCTCCACTCGGTCGCCACCCCGGCCGGCAGGTCCTCGAGCCAGCCCAGCCGCCGCCCGGGGAAGTAGCCGAGGAGCATGGTCAGGGCCGGCATGGCCACGTGCCATTTCAGGAACAGCCGCAGGCGCCGGGCGGCGGCGTAATCCCGCCAGAAGGCGTATTGAGCGCCGACGGTCAGGATCCGGTCGACCCGGGGCGCGGCAGGAGCGAAGCCCGGCAGGAACCCGCCGATGCTGTGGCCGACCACCGCCAACGGGCCGTCGGCGTCGCGCCCCCGGGCCCAGCGCACGGCGGCATCGAAATCCTGCTCGCCCCAGTCGCGCCAGCGAATGCCCGATCCCCGCATCCGCGCCGGCCGCGACAGCCCGATGCCCCGGTAGTCGTAGGTGACGACCGCAAAACCCTGTCCGCTCAGGAAGCGGGCATAGCGGTGGTAGTAGCGCGCCAGCACCCCGGTGGCGGGGTTGACGATGACGCTCCCGATTTCGCTGCCGGCCGCGGGCCAGAAATGGCCGCGGAGATCATAGCCGTCGCGGCACCTGAGGACGATCGGCTCCATGGGTCACCTCACCTCGGCATGCTCAAACCCAGGCGAGCTTAGGTCAGAACCGAGGTTGTGTTTATTCACTGGTCGGTATACATGGGGACATGGCAAGCAAGGCTCCGAGCACGCGCGACCGCATCATCCTGGCGGCGTCCAAGCTGTTCTACAGCGATGGCATCCGGGCCGTGAGCCTGGACGCGGTGGCTGAGAAGGCCGGGGTCACCAAGCGCACGCTCTACTATCACTTCGCCAGCAAGGACGATCTGGTCGCGGCCTATCTCGATGCCCGCGACCAGCCCAACCTCGCCCTGTTCCAGCGGTGGTTCGCGGAAACCGACGGTGAGCTGGCGGACAGGGTGAGGGGGATCTTCATCAACTTGGCACGGTCGGCGCGGGGGCCGAAATGGCGGGGATGCGGCTTCCTGCGCACCACGGCGGAGTTGGCCAACCTGCCTGGGCATCCGGCCATCAAGGTCGGGGCCGCCCACAAGAAGAGATTCGAGGACTGGCTGCGGACGACGTTCGAGCAGTCCGGGATTGCGGAGGCCGGGACGCTCGCCCGTCAGATCCTGCTGCTGCTCGACGGCTCGTTCGCCACCGTGCTGCTCAACCGGGATCCGTCCTACATGGAGACCGCCGGCGAGGCCGCAGCCGCCCTGATCTCCCTCGCCGCCGCCAAATAAGGCCTACTCGGCGGGCTGGACCGCCAGGGCGACGCCCTTCTCGCGCTTGCCCACCCGCAGCATCGACAGCAGCAGGCAGCCCACCGCCCACACCACGGTGACCACAAGCGACACCAAATACTGCGTCGAGCCGAACAGCTCGGCCGGCGCCCCGTAGAACGGGGCGCGGATGACGTTGAGCGCGTGGTGCACCGGATTGATCAGCATGATCCAGTGCATCCATCCGGGGACGCCCGAGACCGGGAACAGGGCGCCCGACAGCATCCACAACGGCATCAGGAACACCATCATGATGGCGTGGAAGCCGGAGCTGGAGCGCATGCCCCAGGCGAGCAGGAAGCCGAGCGCGGCGAAGCCGACGCCGGCCAGCACGAAGGCGGCCAGCAGGAGGGCGAGGCTGCCTGCGCTCAGATGCAGCCCCAGGAAGGGGGCGGCGATGGTGAAGATCAGCACCTGCACCATGGCGATGGCGGTGCCGCCCAGCACCTTGCCCAGCACGATGGCCAGCCGGCTCACCGGGGCCACCAGCACGCCCTGCAGGAAGCCGGCGTCGCGGTCCTCGATCACCGTGATGGATGAAAAGATCGAGGCGAACAGCATCATCATCAGCATGACGCCGGGATAAAAGTATTCGAGGTAGGTGACGTTGCCCATCCCCGGCGGCCGGAACGAGCCGGCGAAGCCGGCGCCCAGGAACAGCCAGAACAGGATCGGCTGCGCCACGGTGCCGATCACCCGGTGCGGCTGACGGATGAAGCGGACGAATTCGCGGACGGCGAGGGCCAGGGCAACGCGGATCATCGGGTTCCGGTCCTTTGCAGCAGGGCGGTGTCGGCCGCGTGCTCGGGCACGGCGCGGCCGGTGACGTGGACGAACACGTCGTCGAGCCCGGGCTGCTTGATGGAAATGGACTGTATCTCGGGGCGGTAGCGGTCGAGGATCCGCTCCAGCAGGGGCAGGCCCTCGCCGTTCTCGGTCTCCTCCAGGCGGATCTCGTCGCCGTGCAGGCGCACCGCGAGGCCCATCTCACCGCGCATGCGCTCGGCCAGGGTCTCGGCGTCGCCGACCGGCTGGATCACCACCATCTCGGTGCCGATCATCGCCTTGAGCGCCCGCGGGCTGTCATAGGCCAGCAAGCGGCCGTTCTGCATGATGGCGACCCGGTCCACGTCTTCGGCCTCGGCGAACACGTGGCTGGTCATCAGCACGGTCATCTTCTTTTCCGCCTGCAGGCGATGCAGCGCGGAGAGGAACGAGCGGCGCGAGCTGGGGTCGAGCCCGGTGGTGGGCTCGTCCAGCAGCAGCACGCGCGGGCGCGTCATCATCACCTTGGCCAGCTCCACCTGGCGGGCCAGGCCGCCCGACAGGGTGTCGACCTTCTGGTCGAGGCGGTCGCCGAGGTCGGTCCAGGCCAGGGCCTCGTCGCGGCGGGCGCGGAAATCGGTCAGCCCGTAGAGGTCGCCGTGGATCTTGAGGTTCTCGGCCACCGTCAGGTGCTTGTCGACCGCCGGGCTCTGGAACACCACGCCCAGCACCTCGCGGACCTTGGCGGGCTGGGTGAACAGGTCGTAACCGGCGATGCGGACGCGGCCGGCCGACGGCAGCGCCAAGCCGCACAGGATGCGGAACAGGGTCGACTTGCCCGAGCCGTTGGGGCCGGACAGGATGGCGAACTCGCCCTCGGCCACCGACAGCGACAGGTCGGAAATGGCGGTCCTGGGCCCGAGCTTGCGGGTCCCCGGATAGACGTGGGTCAGGTTCTCGATGACGATCATGCTGGCTCCGCGGGCAAGGCGGCGGGATCCTTCCACAACCGGGCGGGAACCGTAAAGGACTAAGCGTCCGCGGGCACCTTAAGTTTTGGCAACGTGCCCGGCTGCGTCCGCGGGGAACACGACGCCCGGCCGCCGGCCCGCACCTGGCGCACGAAGGCGGCGAAGCGCGCGGCCCAGGGGTTGGGACCGACGCTGCGCATGTGGGCATAGGTGGCAAGGGCGTTGCCGACGATCAAGCCATCCTTCCTGGCGCCGATGCCGGCGCCGCGGATGACGTCGTAGGCAAAGGGGAAGTCTCCTTCCAGGCCCTCCAGGCGCGAATGGTGGAATTCGTGGGCCGGCAGCACGGCGGGGCCGTCCTCGACGCGCGGCCAGGGGAAGTCGGCGGTTTCGCGCAGGCGCACGTAGCCGCGCCCCTGCGGGCGGGGGTGCATCACCGCCTCGCCGGGGATGACGCCGACCATCTCGCGCCGCTCGCCCTGCCAGCGGATGGCGCGCGACAGGTACATCAGCCCGCCGCACTCGGCATAGATGGGCAGGCCGGCGGCCGCCTTGGCGCGGATGTCGGCGCGCAGGGCGGCGTTGGCCTCCAGCGCCGCCGCATGGGTCTCGGGGAAGCCGCCGCCGACGAACAGCCCATCCACGTCCGGAAGGCTGGCGTCGCGCATGGTGTCGATGAACACCAGCTCGGCGCCCGCCGCCCGCAGCGCGTCGAAATCGTCGGGATAGTAGAAGCCGAAGGCGCCGTCGCGGGCCACCGCGATGCGCAGATCGGGCGTCGGCAAGGCCGCCGGCGGCGAGGGGAACACCTCGGTGGCCGGGGTGTCGGCGGCGAGCGCCAGCAGGGCGTCGAGGTCGACCTGGGCCGCCACGCAGTCGCGCAGCGAGGCGATGGCCGCCGCCGCTTCGGCGGCTTCGTTGGCGGGGACCAGGCCGAGATGGCGCTCCATGATCTCCATCTCGGGGGCCCGCTGGACCGCCCCCAGCACCGGCAGGCCGGTATAGTGGGCGACTACCTCGCGCAACTTCTTCTCGTGCCGGGGGCCGCTGACCTTGTTGAGGATGACGCCGGCGATGCGCACGCCGGGGTCGAAGGCCTTGTAGCCCAACAGCAGCGGGGCGATGCCCCGGGTCATGCCGGACGTGTCGACCACCAGCACCACCGGGGCGTCCAGCCATTCGGCCAGCTTGGCGGAGGAGCCGTGGCCCTCGAGGTCGACGCCGTCGTAGAGCCCCTTGTTGCCCTCGATCAGGCTGATGTTTGCCCCGCGCGACACCCGCTCGAAGGTCTCGCGGATCAGGCGCGGCGGCATGGTGTGGAAGTCGAGGTTGCGGCATTCGCGCCCGGTGGCGGCCGACAGCCACAGCGGGTCGATGTAGTCGGGGCCCTTCTTGAACGGCTGCACCGCCAGGCCGCGTGCCGCCAGCGCCGCCGCCAGGCCGACGGTGACCGTGGTCTTGCCGGACGATTTGTGGGCGGCCGAGATGAACAGGCGGGGGGCGGCGCGGCTGGTCACTTGGCGGCGGCCCCGGGAATCGCGGTGCGGATGCGGTCGCGCCACATGGCCTGGGCCTGGCCCTCGGCCTCGGCCACGCTGGCGGCGCGGCCGGAATAGCGCAGCACGATCGCCATGGTGCCGGCGATGATGGCGGCGGCGACCTCGTCGGCATCCTCGCCGGTCCACAGCCGCTTCAGCCGCGACAGGTCGAGGGTCTCCTCCTTCTCGCGCACGCCCGACACCAGCGCCGGCCAGTCCTCGCGGCCAGGCTCGCCGCCGGCCAGGTACCAGACCTCGCACGGCTTCTCGGGCCGCCGTTCGACCTCGCCGCCGTCGCCCTTGAAGGCGGCCATGGCGGTCTCGCCCAGCAGGCGGGCCGAGTCCTGGTGGACCGGCAGGTAGGGCGGATGGGTCACGGCGTTGACCGAGAAGGCGGCATCGAACGGGTTCATCATGCGCGCCACCGTGTGGATGGGCGAGCGCAGGCCCAGCAGCGGCTTCAGCTCCATGATGGCATGCAGGCGCGGCGACAGGTGTTCCAGGGTCATGTAGGCGAAGTTGGACTCGGCCAGCTGGCGCCCCGCCTCCCCGATGCTCGTCGCTACCGGCACCCCGAGCGCCGCCAGGGCGTCCGAGGTGTAGGCGCGGCCGGCGGTGTGGCCCTCGGCGCCGTGCATGAAGACGCGGATGCCGTGGCTGGCCAGCGCCAGCGCCGCCAGCACGTAATAGGGCAACTGGCGCGACTTGCCGGCATAGGACGCCCAGTCCACGTCGACGGCGGGCGCCGAGGCCGGCTGGGCCACGGTGTCCTTGATGGCGCGCGCCAGGCCGGCGACCTCGTCGGGCGTCTCGGTCTTCACGCGCAGCAGGCACAGGAAGGCACCCAGCTGCACCGGCTCGACCTCGCCCGCCATCACCATGGCCATGGCGGCGCGGGCCTCGTCGAAGCTCAGGGGCCGCGACAGGTTGGGGCCCTTGCCGAGGACGCGGACGTACTGTGCAAACGGGTGTTCCTGGGCAAACGGATGTTCCTGGGTCACCGGGGTCGCCTTCCTTGGAAACGGTCTAGCGGCCCATGATAATCTAATATAGAGGCGGGATGGGAAGAGGAAACCACGGGAGCGCGAGCATCCCGCCGGGCTTCCCCGGTGGGACGGCCGCGCCCCCGGGATCCGCCCTCACTCCACCTTGCCGACGCCCTTCAGCACGTCCGCCATGCTGTGGTACTCGGTGTCGGGAAGCTGGCGGATGATGTCGAGGATGTCGCTGTCCGCCTCGTTCTGCTGGGCCCGCTGGACCAGCGCGTCCTTGCGCGCCGGGAAATCCACGCCCTTCAGGTGGTGCAGGATGTTCGACGGCGAGTGTCCGCCCATTCCGATCGCCATGGCTGCCTCCTTTCGTGGCTCTTGCTGATTGAACGGGGCTGGAGGCTTCAGGTTCCGCCAACCGGCACGCCTTGCGCCCAAGGGGCGGCAACGTCATAGATAGGAGGAGCAGCGGCGTGCCCGATGCGCCGTCCGGAGGTTCCCATGACCTGCACTTCCTTGATGACCGCCCCGGCCGATCACCTGGACAGCCGCGACACTGTCGCCCAGGCGGTGGACAAGATGCTGAGGACCGGCCAGACCGTCCTTGCGGTCACCGAGGCCGACGGGCGGCTCAAGGGAACGTTCGGGCTCAAGCAGGCCGTCCGCCTGATCCTGCCCGTCGCGGCGCGCCTCGACGTCGACCTCGGCGATCTCGCCTATTTCGGCGAGGGCCTGGCCGACCTCACCCGCCGCTACGGCGAGGCGGCCCAGGCCACCGTGGGCGAGCACACCGCCGAGTGCGACACCGTCCACGAGACCGCCGCCGCCATGGAGGCCCTGCTGCTGCTCAGCCGCGGCGACGGGCTTCTGCCGGTGGTGGATGACCGGCGCCGCCTGGTCGGGGTCATCACCGCGGCGCATGCGCTGTCGGTGATCTCGGGGGCCTGCTGAGATGCACGGCGAGGCCGGGGCCTGGGCGCCCCACGTCATCTTCGGATGGAGCCCCATGTGGACGGCCACCCTGCTGCTGGTCGCCACCTACGCCGTGATCATGAGCGAGAAGGTCAACCGCGCCATCATCGCCCTGATCGGCGCCGGTCTGATGATCTTCGTCGGCGTGCTCAACCAGGACACCGCCATCCGCGGCATCGACTTCAACACCATCGCGCTGCTGACCGGCATGATGCTGATCGTCGGCATCACCCGCAAATGCGGGGTGTTCCAGTACGTCGCCATCTGGTCGGCCAAGAAGGTCAACGCCAACCCGGCCGGCATCCTGTTCATGCTGCAGGTCGTCACCGCGTTGTTCTCGGCGCTGCTCGACAACGTGACCACCGTGCTGCTGGTGGTTCCGGTCACCCTGGTCATCACCGAGGAGCTCAAGCTCAAGCCGTGGCCGTTCCTGGTGGCGATGATCTTCGCCTCCAACATCGGCGGCACCTCGACCCTGATCGGCGACCCGCCCAACATCCTGATCGGGTCGGCCACCGGCCTGACCTTCAACGATTTCATCCTCAATACCGCCCCGGTCGTCCTGGTGGTCCAGTTGGCGACCTCGGCGCTGATCCATGTGATCTACGCGGCCGGCCTGAGGGCGGCACCCGAGGACCGCGCCCGCGTCATGGGCTTCAACGAGCGCGAAGCCATCACCGATCCCCGCCTCCTTAAGCAGTCGATGGCGGTGATGGGGGCGGTGATCCTGGCCTTCATCCTGGCGCACACCCTGCACCTCGAGCCCGGCACCATCGCCATGTTCGGGGCCGCCGCGCTGCTGTTCCTGCACACGCTGGGCAAGGATGCCGAGCAGCAGAGCCACGAGGTTCACCACACCTTCGCCGAGGTCGAGTGGATCACCATCTTCTTCTTCGTCGGCCTGTTCATCGTGGTCGCGGGGGTGGAGCAGGCCGGCCTGCTGAAGATGCTGGCCGAGCGGCTGGTCGCCGTCACCGGCGGCGACATGAAGGTCACGGCGCTGGCCATCCTGTGGGCATCGGCCATCCTCTCGGCGGTGGTCGACAACATCCCGTTCGTCGCCACCATGATCCCGCTGGTCAAGGCCATGGGGCCGACGTTCGGCGGTCCCGAGAGCTTGAAGCCGCTGTGGTGGGCGTTGAGCCTGGGCGCCTGCCTCGGCGGCAACGGCACCCTGGTCGGCGCCTCGGCCAACCTCACCGTGGCCGGCCTCGCCGAGCGCGCCGGCCATCCGGTGCGCTTCGTGCCCTACCTCAGGGTGGCGTTCGGCCTGATGCTGGTCAGCATCGTCATTTCCACCATCTACCTGTGGGTCCGCTACCTGTAATTCGGGCGAGGCGCCTTGCGGGGGCGCGGGCGGCTGAATACCTGGGGCCGAAAGGCAAGGAGGCCCGCCATGCAAGCCCAACCGTTCCTGGTCTTCGATGGTGTCTGCGAAGAGGCGCTCGGGTTCTACCGCCGGGCCCTGGGCGCCGAACTCGGCATGCTCCAGCGCTACAAGGACAGCCCGGATCCCTCCATGGTCCCCGCCGGCAACGACGACAAGATCATGTATGCCGAGTTGCGCGTCGGCGACACCCTGGTGCTGGCCTCGGACGGCCGCTGCCAGGGCCACCCCAGCTTCCACGGCTTCGCCCTGTCGCTCACGGTGAAGGACGAGGCGGAGGCCGACCGCGTGTTCGCCGCCCTGGCGGAAGGCGGCGAGGTGCGGATGCCGCTCGCCCAGACCTTCTTCTCGGCCCGCTTCGGCATGGTCGCCGACCGCTTCGGGGTGGTGTGGATGGTGTTCGTGGCGCCGAAGGAGTGAGTTTTCCGAAATGCAAAAGGCCCCCGGAAAGCGGGGGCCTTCTTTGTCAGATTCGTTCCAGAAACGCCGTCATTGCCGCCAGCACGGGCATCTGCCCATGCGTCTCGAGATGCAGGAGATGACCAACGGCTTCGATCGGAACCGGTTTTACATTGCTGAAATTCTTCTTCTTCAGCCAGGCGATCTCATCATCCGTCATGACGGCCCCCAACTTGGGATCACCACGAAGGTACAAGACAGGGCAATCAATATTCTCCAATATAGACCTGCAATCGTACCCGCTCGCAAAATCGTCAAAGTCGTTAAGCAGGTTATCAAAGAATGTTGGATCGATCCGACTCAAGCAGCCTGCGAAAAAAAGAATCCAGCTGCTTGTCACTCCCGGAGCATTGCCGTAAGCACCCGCTATCTGCAAGGCGAGCTCCTGTTCGGACTGTGATGATCGGATCATCTTCAGCCACAAATCATAATCAGTGCGGCTGGCTTCGATGATCCTCCGGTAATTTCCCAAGTCGATCGGCGCATCCTCGACGATGACGGCCTTCGTCTTGTCAGGAAGGGATTGGGCGACCATCAGGGCGATGACGCCACCAATCGAATGGCCCACAAGAACCGCGGGCCTTTGCAGGCTCCGTACGAATTCCGCGTTGTCTTGAGCGAAGTCCCGCAGGCGGTAGTCTCCGGGAGACCACCCTGATCCGCCGTTTCCCCTTAAGTCCAGCGCCTGGACGTGCCAGCGGCGCCCCAGGCTTGGAATCAGGGACAGGAATTCCTGCCAACGCCAGGCTCCGCCGTGCAACATGACCAGAGGCTCGGCATCGGGAGAGCCGTAATCCAGATAGTTCAAGGTCACGGCACTGGCGTCGAAGGTCCGCTCTGTCGGCATGCGCCACCCCGTCCCATCTGAACGCGATCCTCTGATGCCAACAGATCAGTGCGCTCGGCGTCCCACCGCCTTACCCGTTTGCGGGGCGAGGCTGTTGGCGCGACCCAAATCGGCGATGTGGCAGACGGGGGTGCCTGAGCGCCAAACCGATGCAAACTTGCGATCTGCCAGGGCCTTAACTAGCATCGTTCGGGCAAGTTTCCGCATACGGGCGCAGATCCACCCGTTCGGGGGGCGGGCAGAAGGAGCGTGCGATGGCCGTCGAGACCCACAATTACAAGGGATATGAGGTCGCCATCACCGACCGGACGGACACCGGAACGATCCCGGATGGAGCCTCCTTCTACACTTATTGGTATATAGGCAATAGTTCAAAAATCCTCTCATATTCCGAAGTGTTGGGGTCGGAGTGGGTGTATCATTATTACAATGTTAATCATAAGGACGTTTCGGTCGGGTCTAGAACAATATTCAGCGGCGCCGAGTTCACCTATTATAAAAACGGATTTATAATTATTGGCGACCTTTCGTTTGATGGAGAAATTTCAAAAGTTGGAGGGAATCCGTCTTTCACCGTGTCTTACTACGCCTACGATGTGACAACTGGAGTCCTCCAGACACTCGCGACGGGGGCGGGATCTGCTGGTGTATCGTCTTTCGTTTATAATGGCGGCGATACTGATCCCTACGTCATCGGTTTTGGCGAGAAATTTGCTCCGTTTTACCTAAATCGTCCGGGATGGACGGAGGGACCGGATCAGTTTCCATTTGATCCGGGTAAGTTTCCAAACGTCTCTAATTATTTGAGCCAAGCCAACATCATCGACGCCCTGGGCGGAGACGATTTCGTCAATTCCGGCAAGGGCAACGACACCGTCTATGGGGGGGACGGCGCCGATACCCTGTATGGCGATTTCGGCGACGACAAGCTGTTTGGCGGTGCCGGCAACGACACCTTGGATGGTGGCGGCAACAAGGACGTGCTGACGGGCGGAGTCGGCGACGATGTGTACCGGTTGTGGTCAACCAATGAGAAGGTGGTCGAATTGCCTGGCGAGGGCAAGGACACGGTCATCTTCAGCGGGTACTTCAACCAGAACAAATGCACCTTGCCGGACAATGTCGAGGACCTGGTGTTGACCGACGCGCCCAAAGGGGCGCTCCTCAAAGGCAATTCGCTGTCCAACACCATCGCCGGCTTCACGGGCAACGACACCATCATTGGCGAAGGCGGCGAGGACGTCGTCGCCATGCACGGGATGCGCGACAACTACGGTATCTCGCGGAAGTCCAACACGGAGTTCCAGTTCGTCAGCTTGGTCGACGGCACGGACGTGGTCAGCGGCGTGGAGGTCATCCGCTTCCTGGATTGTGACGTCAACGTTCGCGACCTGATGAACGTCCCCAGCAAATTCGACGATCTCCTGCGCGGCACCGACGGGGTGGATATCCTGGGGGGGCTGGAGGGCAACGACACTTTGGACGGCGGCATCGGGGCCGACACCCTGGAAGGCGGCGCCGGTGACGACGTCTACGTCGTCGACGATCTCGGCGATGTCGTGTCCGAGGCGGCGTCGGCAGGGCGGGACACGGTTCGCACGAGCCTTGGCGCCTATACCTTGGGCGCCAACCTGGAAAGCCTGGAATACACCGGTGCGGGAGATTTCGCGGGGACCGGCAACGACCTCGTCAACGTGCTCACCGGTGGGGACGGCAATGATATCCTCGACGGGGGCAAGGGCGCCGATACCCTGATCGGCGGCGCCGGCAACGACGTCTACGTGATCGACGACGCCAAGGATGGGGTGCGGGACAGCGGTGGCAGCGACACCATCCGGACTGCGATGGCCAGTTTCAGTCTCGCCAAGCTCGCGGCGATCGAGACTCTGCAATATACCGGGGCCGGCGCGTTTGTCGGCACCGGCAATGATTTCGCCAACACGATCATCGGGGGGGGCGGCAAGGATACGCTGATCGGCGGCAAGGGCGACGACCGCCTGGTCGCGATGGGGGGCGGCGACCGGCTGGACGGGGGCGACGGCGATGGCGACGTCGCCGTCCTGCAGGCCGGTGGCTGGACGGTCAGCCGCAAGAGCGCAACCGAGACCTTGTTGACCAAGGGCGGCGATGTCGTGTCGCTGACCGGGATCGAATGGCTTGAGTTTGGCGGCGAGGCTCCGGTCAGTTGGACATCGCTCATCGCCAACGTCGCCTCGGATTTCAACGACGTCTTCACCGCCGATGGGATCGCAGGCCGATATGCCGGCGGCAAGGGTGATGATGCCTATGCCGTCGATGACTTCGCCGACGAGGTCCAGGAACTGGCGGGCGGGGGCATCGATCTCGTCGATTGCAAGCTGGCGATCTACACCCTGCCCGATCAGGTCGAGCGGCTTGCGTTTTCCGGTGACGGACCATTCGAGGGCCATGGCAACGCCCTGGCCAACATCATCACCGGCGGCTCCGGTGCCGACCTGCTGGACGGGGGTGCCGGGGCCGATACCTTGATTGGCGGGTCAGGGGCCGACACCTACCGGGTCGATAACGCCAAGGACGTGGTGATCGAGACGTCGGGTTCCGACATCGACATTATCGAGACCGCGCTGGCCAAGTTCTCCCTGTCCAAAATCGCCATGGTGGAGACGCTTGTCTACGGCGGCGCTGCCGGGTTCACCGGCACCGGCAACGATCTCGACAATACCGTTCGCGGCGGTGCCGGCAAGGATGTGCTGGCAGGGGGCGGCGGGAACGACCGCCTGGTCGGTTTGGGCGGCGATGACCAGTTGAAGGGTGAGGCCGGCGACGACACCCTCGAGGGAGGCGGCGGGAACGATACGTTGACTGGGGGAACTGGGGCCGACCGCTTCGTCTTCGCGCAGCCATCGGACGGCAAGGACATGGTCACCGACTTCCAGCACGCCTTCGACAAGATCGCCATTTCCGTCGCGGGGTTCGACGGCGACTTGACGGCCGGCGCCCTCCCGGCGGAGGCGTTCTTTATTGGCGCGCCTGCGGATAGCCAGGATGCAGCGCTGCGCTTCGTCAGCGACGGCAAGACGTTGTGGTACGAACCTGACGGCAATGCCGCCCACGCCGTCGCCATCGCGACCTTCTCGAAGGCCGTGACACTGACGGCGGACGACCTCCTGCTGATCTAGCGGGCGGCGGAACAGATCGGATCGACTGCGGGGAAATTGGCGGAGGGAGAGGGATTCGAACCCTCGATACGGCTCAACACCGTATACACACTTTCCAGGCGTGCGCCTTCAACCGCTCGGCCACCCCTCCGCATCGGACCGGGGTCCGACGAAGCGCGGAAAATACACGAGCGACCGGAAGCGTGCAACACCCCGTTTCGAATCGCCGCCGGAACGAAAATATCTTGAAATTTCCTTCGCTCAGGAGCAATTCTTGAACGGGGTTGTGAACAAGGGCGTTTAACGTCCATCCCGACGGGGGGAAAATGCTGTTCGGACGAATCCTCGGTTGGCTGTTGATCGGTCTCGCCGCGATCATGGCGTCGGCCGATGCCGTCCTCGCCCTCGGGCCCGAGGAATATGCCGGCATCATCACCGCCGACGTGGTCACGCTGTTGACCGGCGACCCCTATGCCGGCGAGGTGGGGTGGCCGCTGCTCGCCAGGATCGAGCGGGCCCTGCTGCACCTGCCGGCCTGGACGGTGGTCATGGCCATGGGCGTGACCAGCCTCATCGCCTTCCGCAAGCGCACCCGCCGCTTCCGCTTCCGCCGCGCCTGAGGGCGGGGCCTTTCATCCCTCGCCGTCAGCCCGCGCGTGACGCGGGCTTTGCCGTGGCGCCGCCTTAGCGATCCCCGTGGAAGCGATCGCCGTGGATCGCCGGGTCGAGCCCGGCGATGACGACGATGGGAGGGGCGCGCCTACGCCACCTGCCCGGCGGTGAGGATGCGCTCCAGTTCCGCCACGCCGGCCGGCAGGTCGATCTTGCCGCCGACCGCCTGGATGCTCGACCCGAAGGCGTGCAGAGTGCGGAACACATGGTGGGCGCGGCACTGCTCGCCCATCTGGCCGATGCGCAGGATGTCGAGCCCGAACGCCCCCGAGATCTCGACGCGGTAGACGTGCGACATGTGGCGGCGGACCTCGTCGCCCGACACGCCGGCGGGCAGCTTGATGCCCACCACCGAGTTCAGCCGCGCCTCGGGCGGCACGAACAGTTCGAGGCCCATGGCCTCGATGCCGGCCTGCAGCGCGGCCGAGCACAGTTCGTGGCGGTGGAAGCGCGCCGGCAGGGTCTCGATGCAGATCAGGCGCAGCGCCTCGTGCAGCGCCATGATGCCCGAGACCGGGGCGGTGTAATGGTAGGACTTCTGGTTCCAGAAGCGGTCGGCGAGGCGGGCGTCCAGGCACCAATGCACCATCGGCGCCTTGCGCGCCTCGACCACCTTCCAGGCGGCCTCCGAGAACGAGATCAGCGATACGCCCGGGATCGAGGACAGGCCCTTCTGGCCGCCGGTGATGACGCTGTCGACGCCCCAGGTGTCCATCTCCATCGCCATGGTCGAGAGCGTGCACACCGCGTCGACCACCACCAGGCAGTCATAGGCATGGGCGATGGCGGAAATCTCGGGCAGATGGCGGTTGACCACGGTGTTGGAGGTCTCGCCCTGCACGATGGTCAGCACGGCGGGGCGCACCCGCTTGAGGGCGGCCTCGATCGCCTCGGGCGACGCCGACTGGGCTTCCGGCACCTCCAGCAGGGTGACCTCGGCGCCGCAGCGGGTCGCCATCTCGGCCAGGCGGCGGCTGAAATAGCCGTTCACCACCGCCAGCACCCGGGTGCCCGGCTCGACCAGGTTGCACACCGCCATCTCCATGGCGGCCGAGGCGGGGCCGGCGACGCCCAGGATGCGCGCCGACTGCGACTGCACCACGTACTGGGTCATCAGCTTCACCTGCTCGATGACCCGGTTCATGGTCTCGCCCAGGTGGTTGATGACGATGGAATTGGCCGCCGCCACCTTGGCCGGCACCGGCACCGGGCCGGCTCCCATCATCAGGAGCGGCTCGTCGGGCAGGATGTGGTCGAGAGGCACGACGGAAGGGGGACGGTGGCGCATGACGGATGTCCAGAAGCGATGCCGGTGGAAAGGGAAGCACGCACCATAGGGGAGAGCGGGCCGCCCCGGAAGAGGGGAAGTTGGGTCAAGTTTTCCCGGGCGGGAATTACCGATGGACCCGCAAGCTGGCCGCCAGCCGCACCGCCGTCTCGAAATCCGGCTGCACCGGGATGATCCCGGCGGTCAGCATCAGGTTGTCGGACAGGCCGAAATCCTCGACCAGCATGCCGTGCTGCAGGCAGAACACCCGGCCGTCGTCGTCGCGGTCATGGGGCACCCGGGCGAGGTACTGATTGGTGTCCTCGCACCAGGGGATCACCGGCTTTCCCAGCGCCTCGGCGTAGCCCATCTCCCAGGCGGTGCCGGCGTCGGCGCCGGGGCCGCGGAACGGCGAGGTGCAGGCGATCACCACGTCGCACACCCGGATCTTGTCGACGTTGGCCTGGCGGATGGCGCGGGCCTGCTCCAGCGCTTCCGCGTCCTCGCCCACGTCGGACACGGTTCCGTCCAGCGGCGTGATCGCCTCCAGCCCATGCTTGCTGCAGGTCTCGCGCAGGTAGTCGAGCAGCGCCTTGGCGGCGGGATGGAAGATGGCGGGGCCGGCGAGATAGACGGTAAGATGGCTGGGCATGGGCGTCCTTGTCCGAGCGGCAGGATGTCCCGCCACCTTATGCCCGGTTCCGGCCGGCATGTCGAAGCGCATGTGGGGACGAGTGACGCGGTACGCGCTGATCGATTGCGAGAACCTCACCAGCCGGCGCCACCTCGGCTGGGCGACGCGCTGGCGTGCCTTCGAGCGCATCGAGCTGTTCGGGCGCGCCTGGGCGGTGGCCCGCTGGCGACAAGCGTTCGCGCGCCTCGGCGTCGCGGCGCCGACGGTGACGCTGCTGCCCGACGACGCGCCGCCCCAGGCGGCCGACGCCATCATCCAGGCCCGACTGGCGGAGATCGCGGCCGCGTCCCCGCAGCCGCGATCACTGGTGCTGGCCTCCAACGACAGCGATTTCGCCCCCGATGTCGAGCGTCTGGCCGCCTCAGGGGTGGCGCTCGCGTGGGCGCGCGATCCCCGCTCGCCGGTCGAGGCCGTGCGGCTGCTGGTCGAGGAATTGGGCCGAGGCGGGCCGGTACCTGCCGCCCGCGTGGGGGAAGTGCTGTGGACCCGCTACGGCATCCGCGTCAACGGCCGGATGCGGGGTTGGGTCGCCCAGGCGGGACTGGTCTGGGACGGGGACGGGGTGATCGGGCCGGGCTAGGCCCCGGCCTCGCCGGGCGCCTTGGCGTCCAGCGCCATGGCGTGCACCGTTCCGGCGAGCTCGTCGGCCAGCAGGGCGTTGACCATGCGGTGGCGCTCGATGCGGGACTTGCCCGCGAAGGCCGGTGACACGATCTCTATGCGGAAATGGCTTTCGCCTCCGGGGCGGTGGCCGGCATGGCCGATGTGGCGGTTCGACTCGTCGATGACGGCGAGCCGGGTGGGGGCCAACCCCTCGGTGAGTTTTTGTTCGATCGCGGCGCGAACCTTCAATGCGTCCTCCGATGGCTTGCCATGACCCCCCGGAAGTGGTACGGCCGGGGCGCGTCGTCAAGGCCCCTGCCGCCTTGCCAGCCCGGGCCCGAGCCCTCATTATGACCGACCATGAAGGCCACTGGAACAAAGAGATCCTGGCGCATCGCCTACGACGAGCCCGACGCCAACCGCGCCGTGCGCCCGTGCGACCATCCCGGCTGCACCCAGGGCGGCGAATTCCGCGCGCCCCGCTCGCGCGACCATCTGAACGAATACTACTGGTTCTGCCTCGACCACGTGCGCGCCTACAATGCCTCATGGGACTATTACAAGGGCATGTCGTCCGACGAGATCGAGGCCGAGATCCGCAACTCGACCACGTGGCAGCGCCCGACCTGGCCGCTGGGCTCCAAGACTTCCAGCCGCAAGTTCTCCTTCGCCATGAACGACCCGTTCGGCTTCTTCGAGGACGACGCGGAGGAGGCGGCGCGAGCCCGCCCGCCCTCGCCCGAGGAGCAGGCGATGAAGGTGCTGGAGCTGGAGGGGCCGCTGACGCTGGCCACGCTCAAGGCCCGCTACAAGAAACTGGTGAAACGCCACCATCCCGACGCCAACGGCGGCGACAAGGCGGCGGAAGAGAAGTTCAAAGAGATCAACCACGCCTACACCGTTCTCCTCAACAGCCTCAATGCATGAGAGCCGGGGCTTACCCGGACGATCAAGGATCCAGTCATGACCGCGAACACGCAAAGCCCGCTGGCCTCTGACCACCCGATGGCGATGCCCGACACCGAAGTCTCCGTCCGCGAGGTCTTCGGCATCGACATCGACATGAAGGTGCCGGCCTTCTCGGTCGGCAGCGAGCACGTGCCCGAGCTCGACCCGGCCTACCGCTTCGACCGCGACACCACGCTCGCCATCCTGGCCGGCTTCGCCTTCAATCGTCGCGTCATGGTCCAGGGCTACCACGGCACCGGCAAGTCGACGCACATCGAGCAGGTGGCGGCGCGCCTCAACTGGCCGTGCATCCGCGTCAACCTCGACAGCCACGTCAGCCGCATCGACCTGATCGGCAAGGACGCCATCGTGCTGAAGGAGGGCAAGCAGGTCACCGAGTTCCGCGAGGGCATCCTGCCGTGGGCGCTGCAGCACCCCTGCGCCCTGGTGTTCGACGAGTACGACGCCGGCCGTCCCGACGTGATGTTCGTGATCCAGCGCGTCCTCGAGGTCGAGGGCCGCCTCACCCTGCTGGACCAGAACCGGGTGATCCGTCCGCATCCCGCCTTCCGCCTGTTCGCCACCGCCAACACGGTGGGCCTGGGCGACACCACCGGCCTCTATCACGGCACGCAGCAGATCAACCAGGGCCAGATGGACCGCTGGAACATCGTGGCGACGCTCAACTACCTCGAGCACGACGCCGAGGTCGAGATCGTCTGCGCCAAGCTGGCGGGCTATGCCGACAAGGACGGCCGCGAGACGGTCGGCCGCATGGTCTCGCTGGCCGACCTGTCGCGCCAGGGCTTCATGAACGGCGACATCTCGACCGTGATGAGCCCGCGCACCGTGATCACCTGGGCCGAGAACGCCAAGATCTTCGGCGACGTCGCCTTCGCCTTCCGCGTGACCTTCCTCAACAAGTGCGACGAGGTCGAGCGGCCGATCATCGCCGAGTACTACCAGCGCTGCTTCGGCGTCGAACTGCCCGAGGCGCCGGCCCGGGTGGCGATGTAAGGACCGGATCTTGCCCGAGCGCAATGCGCCCCAGCCCGGCCATGCGGCCTCCGGGTTCGCCGACGAGACTCCGGCGGACCTGCTGAAACGCGCCACCACGGCGACGCTCAGGGCCATCGCCGGCCGGAGCGACCTCGATGTCGGCTACACCGCCGCCGGCGGCAGCGTCCGCGGCGCCGAGGTGCGGCTGCCGGCGCCCCCGCGGGCGCCGACCGAGGCCGACCTCGCTCGCCTGCGCGGCACCGCCGACGCGGTGGCCTTGCGCTTCCGCTACCACGATGACCGCGTCCATGCCCGCCGCCTGCCGGTGCTGCCCGAGGCCAGGCGCGTCTACGATGCCGTGGAGCAGGCGCGCGTCGAGGCGCTGGGGGCCCGGCGCATGGCCGGTGTCGCCGCCAATATCGCCGCCGTGCTGGAACAACGCTGCCGCGCCGACGGCCTCGACCGCGTCACCAAGAAGGAGGAGGTGCCGCTCGCCGACGTGCTGCGGCTGTTGGCGCGCGAGCATTTCTCGGGCATGGCGCCGCCGCCCTCGGCCCGGGCGGCGGTCGAGCTGTGGCGGGCCGAGATCGAGGCCAAGGCCGGCAAGCGGCTGGACAGCCTCAAGGACCTGATCGCCGACGAAGAGGCGTTTTCCCGCGGGCTGTCCGACCTGCTGTCCGACCTCGAACTCGGCGGCGAGAACGCGCTTGAGGACGAAACCCGCGAGTCCGAGCAGGAGGGGCAGGAGGCCGAGGAGGGCGAGTCCCAGGGCAGCCGCCAGGACCAGGATCGCGAAGGCCAGGGCCAGAAGGGCGAGGGCCAGCCGCAGGCCGCCCCGGGGTCGTCCGAGGCCGGCGGCGAGCACGAGGGCCTGGAAGGCGACGCCGACATGATGATGTCGGGCGCCGGCACCGAGGAGCCGGGCGGCCCCTCCCGCCAGCGCCCGATGTTCGCGCCCAAGGGCGAGGGGCCGGAGAAGGTCTACTCGGTCTACACGACCCGGTTCGATCAGGTGGTCCCGGCCGAGGAGCTGTGCGATCCCGACGAGATGACACGGCTGCGGGCCCAGCTCGACCAGCAATTGTCGCACCTGCAAGGCGTGGTCGCCCGGCTGGCCAACCGGCTGCAGCGCAAGCTGATGGCGCAGCAGGTGCGCGCGTGGGAGTTCGACCTGGAGGAGGGCATGCTCGACACCGGCCGCCTGGCCCGCGTCGTCGCCAATCCCACCCATTCGCTGTCGTTCAAGATCGAGAAGGAAACCGATTTCCGCGACACCGTGGTCAGCCTGCTGATCGACAATTCGGGCTCCATGCGCGGGCGCCCCATCAGCGTCGCCGCCATGAGCGCCGACATCCTGGCCCGCACGCTGGAGCGCTGCGCCGTCAAGGTCGAGGTGCTGGGCTTCACCACCCGGGCGTGGAAGGGCGGCCAGGCGCGCGAGCAGTGGCAGGCGGGCGGCAAGCCGGCCAATCCCGGCCGGCTCAACGACCTGCGCCACATCATCTACAAATCGGCCGACGCGCCGTGGCGGCGGGCGCGCAAGAACCTCGGGCTGATGCTGCGCGAAGGCATCCTCAAGGAGAACATCGACGGCGAGGCCCTGCTGTGGGCGCACGAGCGCCTGCTCGCCCGGCCGGAGCAGCGGCGCATCCTGATGGTCATCTCCGACGGCGCCCCGGTGGATGATTCGACGCTGTCGGTCAATCCCGGCAACTACCTGGAAAAGCACCTGCGCGACGTCATCGCCGGCATCGAAAGCCGCTCGCCGGTGGAACTGGCCGCCATCGGCATCGGCCACGACGTCACCCGTTATTACCGTCGCGCCGTCACTATCATGGACGCCGAGGAACTGGGCGGCACCATGATGCGCCAGCTCACCGCCCTCTTCGACGAGGAGGAGGCGCCGCCGCCCCGGCGGTCATAACCTTTTCTTCACTTGAACTTGCGCCGAAGATGCCGTTTCATCCTTGAAACGGTATGGCAAACTTTTCGGCCCGCACTTCGGTGCGGGCTTTTTCTTTTGGCAGGCGCCATCCCGGCGTCATCCTGGCCAAGCGCAGCGCGAGCCGCCGTCGTCGGGATGACATTTTCACTGTCATCCCGAGCGCAAGCGAGGGGTCTCGTGCCGGGATGAGGCCGGGGGATCAGTCGTCCAGCGTCGAGACGTAGGCCCAGAGGTCGTTCCACTGCTCGGCCGTCTTCGGGCGCATCAGCTCTTCCACGTCGTCGTGCTTGCGCTTGCCTTCGAGGAAATGGCCGATCTGGGCGCGCAGGTAGCGCATGTACTGGCCGGCCAGCGGCGGCTTCTTGACGCGGCCCTGGCCCTGCTTGCCGTGGCAGGAGGCGCACTCCTCCTGGAAGATGGCGCCGCCCTTGTCGATGTCGCCCGGCTCGCGGGGGATCTGCACGCTCTGCTTGGCCAGCTGGAGACGCTGGAAGGCGTCCATCTTGACGTCGTCCGAAGGCGGGTGGTTGGACAGCTTGGTCTCGGACAGGTATTTCGAGACGTCGAGCACGTCCTTCTCCGGCAGCTCGCGCTCGGTGGCGTAGGGGATCATCGGGATGTTCTCGCGCTCGCGCGACTTGAAGCGGCGCAGCTGCTCGGCGAGATAGTCGGCGTTGAGGCCGGCCAGGCGGGGATAGACGCCGCCACCGCCGCCTTCGCCGAACTCGCCGTGGCAGGCGGCGCAGGTGCGCATGATGTCCTTGGCGGCGTCGGGATCGTAGACCCAGGGCTTGCCGTTCGGCAGCGTCTGAGCCACCGCCGCACCGCTGGTGACCAACACAAACATTGCCGCCAGAACGCCCGCGCGCATGGTCCACCCCTTTCGGATTGTCTTCTTTCGCCGGATTTGTGGCAGGCGAAAAGAGCGGGCGCTTTGAGCGCGGTCAAGCCGGGGTGGGTTAGGCCCCCTTGGGGCGGAAGGCGCGGCAGACCTCCGGGTCGGTCTCGATGCGCGGACCGCCGATGAGATCGATGCAATAGGGGATGGCCGGCATCACCGCCTCCAGGCAGTCGGCGATGGCGCTGGGCTTGCCGGGCAGGTTGACGATCAGGCTGGCGCCCCGAATGCCGGCGGTCTGCCGCGACAGGATGGCGGTGGGGACCACCTTCAGGCTGACGGCGCGCATCAGCTCGCCGAAGCCCGGCATCATCTTGTCGCACACCGCCTCGGTGGCCTCGGGGGTGACGTCGCGCGGGGCCGGGCCGGTGCCGCCGGTGGTGACGATGAGGGCGCAATGCTCGACGTCGGCCAGCTCGGCCAAGGTCGCCTCGATCACCGGCTGCTCGTCGGGGATGATTCGGGCAACGGGCCGCCAGGGCCCGGCGACGGCCTTGCCCAGCCACTCGGCGATGGCGGGGCCGCCCTTGTCCTCATAGACCCCCTGCGAGGCGCGATCGGACACGGTGACGATGCCGATGGGGATCTGGTCGGTCATGGGCGCGCCTCGTTCAGGTTGCCGTCACCCCCGGGCTTGACCCGGGGGGGCATGGCGGCGTGGATTGCCGGGTCAAGCCCGGCAATGACGAAGATAAGTACGTTACGCCGCCTTGCGGGCCTTCTTCAGCAGCTCGAGGATCTCGGCCGCCGCCTTGGGGATGTTGGTGCCGGGGCCATAGACCGCGGCGACACCCGCCTGGTAGAGGAAATCGTAGTCCTGCTGCGGGATGACGCCGCCGGTCACCACCAGGATGTCGCCGGCGCCCTGCTTCTTGAGCTCGTCGATCAGCGCCGGCACCAGGGTCTTGTGGCCGGCGGCCAGGGACGAGGCGGCGACGATGTGGACGTCGTTCTCGACCGCCTGACGGGCGGCCTCTTCCGGCGTCTGGAACAGCGGCCCGACGTCGACGTCGAAGCCGATGTCGGCGAACGCGGTGGCGATCACCTTGGCGCCGCGGTCGTGGCCGTCCTGGCCCATCTTCACCACCAGCATGCGGGGACGGCGGCCTTCCTCGGCCGCGAAGGCGTCGATGTTGGCCTTGAGCTGCGCGAAGCCCTCGTCACCCTGGTAGACGCCGCCGTAGACGCCCGAGATCGAGCGGATGGTGGCGCGGTGACGGGTGAAGGCCTTCTCCATGGCGTCCGAGATCTCGCCGACGGTGGCGCGCGCCCGGGTGGCGTGGATGGACAGTTCGAGCAGGTTGCCCTCGCCGGTCTCGGCCGCCTTGGACAGCGCCGCCAGGGCGGCGTCGACCTTGGCCTGGTCGCGGGTGGCCTTGATCTGGTTGAGCCGCGCGATCTGCGCCTCGCGCACCTTGGCGTTGTCGACGTCCAGGATGTCGATCGGGGTCTCTTCCTTGGGCTGGTACTTGTTGACGCCGACCACCACCTCGTCGCCGCGGTCGATGCGGGCCTGGCGCCGCGCGGCCGCCTCCTCGATCTTCATCTTGGGCATGCCCGACTCGACCGCCTTGGTCATGCCGCCCAGCGCCTCGACCTCCTGGATCAGCTTCCAGGCTTCCTCGGCCAGGCTGGCGGTCAGGCTCTCGACGTAGTACGAGCCGGCCAGCGGATCGACCACGTGCGGGATGCCGGTCTCTTCCTGGATGATCAGCTGGGTGTTGCGGGCGATGCGGGCCGAGAACGGAGTCGGCAGCGCGATGGCCTCGTCAAGCGCGTTGGTGTGCAGCGACTGGGTGCCGCCGAGGACCGCCGCCATCGCCTCGATGGTGGTGCGGATGACGTTGTTGTAGGCGTCCTTCTCGGTGAGCGACACGCCCGAGGTCTGGCAGTGGGTGCGGAGCGCCATCGAGGACGGCTTCTGCGGGTCGAACTGCTTGATCAGGCGCGCCCACAGCAGGCGGCCGGCGCGCAGCTTGGCCACTTCCATGAAGAAGTTCATGCCGATCGCCCAGAAGAAGGACAGGCGGCCGGCGAAGTCGTCGATCTTGAGGCCGCGGGCCAGCGCATAGCGCACGTATTCCAGGCCGTCGGCCAGGGTGAAGGCCAGCTCCTGCACCGCGGTCGCGCCGGCTTCCTGCATGTGGTAGCCGGAGATCGAGATGGAGTTGAACTTGGGCATGTTCTTCGAGGTGTACTCGATGATGTCCGCCACGATCCGCATGCTGGGCGCCGGCGGATAGATGTAGGTGTTGCGGACCATGAACTCCTTGAGGATGTCGTTCTGGATCGTGCCCGACAGCAGCTCCTGCGACACGCCCTGTTCCTCGGCGGCGACGATGTAGCCGGCCAGCACGGGCAGCACCGCGCCGTTCATGGTCATCGACACGCTCATCTTGTCGAGCGGGATGCCGTCGAACAGGATCTTCATGTCCTCGACGGAATCGATCGCCACGCCGGCCTTGCCGACGTCACCGACCACGCGGGGGTGGTCGGAATCGTAGCCGCGGTGGGTGGCGAGGTCGAAGGCCACCGACAGGCCCATCTGGCCGGCGGCCAAGTTGGCGCGGTAGAACGCGTTGGATTCCTCGGCGGTCGAGAAGCCGGCGTACTGGCGCACCGTCCACGGCTTGGCGGCGTACATGGTGGCGCGCGGCCCGCGGGTGAACGGCGGGAAGCCGGGCAGGGTGCCGAGATGATCGAGGCCTTCAAGGTCGGCGGCGGTATAGAGGGGCTTGACCTGGATCCCTTCCGGGGTCTCCCAGTTCAGCGTGTCCGGGGACGCACCCTTGAGGTCCTTGGAGGCCAGGGCCTCCCAGTCAGCCAGGGTCTTCTTGGCGAACTCGGTCATTTTCTTTCCTCCACTACCCGCTCCCTCTACCCGGGAGGGCGGGAGTATAGCCACGCCCGCGCGTCAGAGTCCACGTGCGCGCGTAATTTCCTTGCGCATGGGGCCATGCATCAAAGCTGCCTGAGGAAGAGGTAATGCACCCCGTTTAGGCTCCACAATGCCCGCCATGCGTCGTCGAACGCCGATTTGCGCAGCCCCGTCCGTTCGCGGATGGTTGCGAGCGGGGTGGCGCCGTCGATCGTCCGGGCGATGGCCGCCACCTCCGGGGTGACGGTGATCTGCGCGGTCACCGGGCCCCGGTTCTTGCCGAACCGGTAGGTGCCGCCGAGATCGTGGGCCGGGAACGCGAAGCCGTCGTGCCAGACGGGGATCGCCGTGTCGCCCGCAACGGGCGGCGCGACCCGGTTGGCTTCCCGCACGGCGTAGAACACGTGCATGGGCAGCACGCTGACCAGGCGCTCGGCGAAGGCGGCGCGCTCGACCAGCGTCGCCGTGGCCAGCGGCGCCAGGATCTCCTTGTCGGCGCAATAGCTGGCGGGATCGTAGCTGGCTGCGGGAACGAAAGCGGCGATGCGCAGTCCGGCGCCGTGCGTCAAGGTCGCCAGCTCGGGCACCGAATACGAACGGTCCTGCGAATGCAGGTAGAGATCGAAGATTTCGGCGTCGTCGGTGGGAAGCACCGCCAGCAGCGGATTGCGCTTGAGCAGGTGGGTGGGGGGCAGGGCGGCAAGCAGGCGCCGCGCCAGGGCCACCCGCTCGGCCGCCGGCCGGTCGGCGGGGGCGAGGGTGCGCAGCATCTCCTGCACCGGGTAGATGCCGCTGCGGCCGGCGGTGCCATAAAGCATCAATCCCATGCCGCCGTCCGCGGCCAGCACGCCGGCCAGGGCGGCGATGCCGTCTTCCGGCACCGGCAGGTGGTGCAGCACGCCGCTGCAATCGATGTAGTCGAAGCTCCCCAGCCCCATCGATCCCACGTCGAGCAGCGAGCCGGTCAGGAAGGTGACGGACAGCCCGCGCGCCGCCGCCCGGCTTTCCGCGATGCGGCGCGACGCCTCGGACAGATCGAGGTAGACGATCTCGGCCGGACATCTCCGGTCCGCCAGTTGCTGCGCCAGGTAGATGAGGGCGTCGCCGGTTCCGCCGCCGGCCACCAGCACCCGGAACGGCTTGGTGAAGTCACGCCGTCCGCCGAACACGAAATGGTTGATGCCGTCGATATTGCCGCCCAGCGTCTGCTGCAGCCGCCGCGCCTCGTCGGCCGGGTCGCGGGCGGGGTAGGGGAACACCTCGTACTGGTCGCGAACGGTGCGGGCCCTGCGGTTCGACATGCCGACGTGCTCCTTCAAAGCAGATGGATTGTTTAGTAGGCTAGCCCTCCTCTCGGCAAGGGCTCACGCAATTGGGGGTGGCGGATGGCGTATCTGGACCACATCCGGGCCTGCAACGCCCACGACATCGACAAGTTCCGGCCGCTCCTGGTGGAACGCCGCCACGTCGGGTGGGTGCGGCACGATACCGCGGCGCGCCTGGGCGCCTTCCCGCAGGTGTTCCGGGTCGACGACGAGGCGGTCAGCCTGCACCCGGCGCTGCAGACGCCGGACGAGCGCTCCGAGGCGGTGGACGCGGTGTGCATCGCGTTGGCCGAGGATTGCGGCTACCCGGCCATGCGCGGGGAACGCTACCTGGTGGCGCCCCGCTGGGGCGAGGCGCCGCTGATGACCATCGACCGCGGGCTGGTCAGCGTGTTCGGCATCCGCGCCTACGGCATCCACGTCAATGGGCTGGTGCGCCGGCCGGACGGGCTGGCGCTGTGGATCGGCCATCGCGCCAAGGACAAGGCGGTGGCGCCCGGCAAGCTCGACAACATGATCGCCGGCGGCCAGCCGGCCCACCTGTCGCTGATGGACAATCTGGTGAAGGAGGCCGCCGAGGAGGCGGACCTGCCGCGCGACCTGGCGCTGACGGCCCGCCCCGTCGGCGCGGTCAGCTACTGCATGGAGGACGAGTGGGGGCTCAAGCCCGACGTCATGTTCTGCTTCGACCTCGAGGTCCCCATCGAGTTCGCTCCCCGCAACACCGATGGCGAGGTCACCCATTTCGAACTGATGGCGGTCGGCGACATCGCGACGAAGATCCGCGACACCGATGAGGTCAAGTTCAACGTCAACCTGGTGATCCTCGACTTCCTGGTCCGGCACGGCATCCTGACGCCCGAGGACGAGCCCGATTACGTCGATATCGTCAGGGGATTGCGCCAGGGGTGGTGACGCCGCACCTCCCCCATGCGCCCCCGGCGGGTTGCCGCCGGCCTTGCGCCCCCTCATCTTAGGCGTCATGCGACGTCGCAATCCGTCCAATTATTACCGCACGCCCCAGCACGGCCCCCGCGCCGACTGGCGGACCATCCGCACGCTGCTGCCCTTCCTGTGGCCACCGGGCGAGCCGGGCTTGCGGCTGCGCGTGGTGCTGGCGCTCGGCTTCCTAGCGGCCGCCAAAGGCATCAACGTGGTGGTGCCGCTGCTGTACAAGCAGGCGGTGGACGCCTTGACCGCCACCCCGGGGGTGGCGCTGACCGCGGTGCCGATCGCCATCCTGCTCGCCTACGGCGCCGCGCGGGTGGCGACCTCCACCTTCTCCGAACTGCGTGACATCGCCTTCGCCCGCGTCGGCCAACGGGCGATCCGCGCCGTGGGCCTGACGGTGTTCCGCCACCTGCACGCCCTGGCGCTGCGCTTCCACCTCGACCGCCAGACCGGCGGCGTGTCGCGCGCCATCGAGCGCGGCACCAAGGGCATCGAGTTCCTGTTGAACTTCATGCTGTTCAACATCCTGCCCACCCTGCTGGAGATCGGCCTGGTCACCGTGGTGCTGTGGCATCTCTACGACGCCCGCTTCGCCCTGGCGACCTTCGGCACCATCGCCATCTACATCGGCTACACCCTGGTGGTCACCGAATGGCGCACCAAGTACCGCCGCGCCATGAACGAGCGCGACAGCGAGGCCAGCACCAAGGCCATCGATTCGCTCTTGAACTTCGAGACGGTGAAGTACTTCGGCAACGAGGAGCACGAGGCGGCCCGTTACGACCGCTCGCTGGCCCATTACGAGGAGGCGGCGGTCAAGAGCAAGGTGACGCTGTCGATGCTCAACATCGGCCAGGGCGCCATCATCGCCGTGGGCCTGACGGTGGTGATGGTGATGGCCGGGGCGGGCGTCGTCGACCGGTCCATGAGCGTCGGCGACTTCGTGCTGGTCAACACTTACCTGGTCCAGCTCTACCTGCCGCTCAATTTCCTCGGCTTTGTCTACCGCGAGATCAAGCAGTCGCTGACCGACATGGAATCCATGTTCCGCCTGCTCGCCGAGCATGCCGAGATCACCGACGCTCCCGGGGCCTCCGCGCTGGCGGTGAGCGGCGGCGAGGTGCGCTTCGAGGACGTGCGCTTCAGCTACCACCCCGAGCGCGAGATCCTGAAGGGGGTGAGTTTCGCCGTGCCGCCCGGCCGCACGGTGGCGATCGTCGGTCCGTCGGGGGCGGGCAAGAGCACGCTGTCGCGCCTGCTGTTCCGCTTCTACGACGTCGGCGCCGGCCGCATCACCATCGACGGCCACGACATCCGCGAGGTCACCCAGCAGAGCCTGCGCGCCGCCATCGGCATCGTCCCGCAGGACACGGTGCTGTTCAACGACACCATCCGCTACAACATCGCCTACGGGCGGCCCGGGGCGCCGCAGGAGGACATCGAGCGCGCCGCCCGGCTGGCCGCCATCCACACCTTCGTCGCCGGCCTGCCCGAGGGGTATTCCACCCGGGTCGGCGAGCGCGGCCTCAAGCTGTCGGGCGGCGAAAAGCAGCGGGTGGCCATCGCGCGGACCATCCTCAAGGACCCGCGCATCCTGATCTTCGACGAGGCGACCAGCGCGCTCGACACCCACACCGAGAAGGAGATCCAGGCGTCGTTGCGCGAGGTCTCCAAGGACCGCACCACCCTGGTGATCGCCCATCGCCTGTCCACCGTGGTCGACGCCGACGAGATCCTGGTGCTGGAGCAGGGCGAGATCGCCGAGCGCGGCCGCCATGCCGACCTGCTGGCCAAGGGCGGGCGCTATGCCGAGATGTGGTCGAAGCAGCAGGAGGCCCGGCGCCTGCACGAGAAGCTGGAAGAGACCGAGAGCGAGGCGGCGGAGTAGGCTTTTGTTGTCATCCCGACGACCAAGGGGAGGAGGATCTCGTCCGGTGCCGTCCGACGGCTGTCGGCGGCATGCGATCCCTCGCGGCGCTCGGGATGACAGGTTAGGCTCGGGATGACAGGTTGGGCTCGGGATGACAGTTGGGATTGCCGGCGCGCCTGAGGTAGACTCCCCCCATGTTCGGGCTTCTCAAATCCCTGTTTCTCGACGAGAAGGCGCGCAAGGCGCTGGACAAGCGCGCGGCCGCGGCCAAGGCGCCGCCGGTTTCCGAGCGGCAGCGGGCGATCGCCAAGGCGCAGGCCCAGGCCAAGGGGGTGATGACGCCGGAGCGGGCCGAACTGCTCAGGAACGCCATGGCGGTGCACAAGGCCAAGCGCAGGATCCTCGACGATCTGTCGGACGAGGACCGCGCCAAGCTGGTGGCGCTGGCCATCACCTCGCTGATGAACGAGGGCCGCGAGCCCGACAAGGGGCGCTGATGCTGCGCGCCCTGCTGAAATTCCTGTTCCTCGACAAGCAGGCCCGCCGGTCGCTGGAGCCCCGGGCGGCCCCGGCCCGCCGCGCGCGCCCGACCGAGCGCCGGCCCGAGCCGCCGCCCGAGCGCACCCCGGCGCAGGCGCTGGCCGAGGCGGAGGAGCGCATGGTGCGCCTGCCGCCGGAAAAGGCCCAGTTGGTGCGGGCGGCGCTGCTGGTCCAGCGGGCCCGCCAGTCGGTGCTCGCCGACCTGACCGACGAGGAGCGCGACCGCTTGGCGGAACTGGCCCGCACCACCCTGACCGGCTCGAAATAGGCCTCGAAATAGGATCGTGACCTTGACGCAAGACCCGCAAACCCTGGCCAAGGGCGTGCTCTCCGGCGACCGCCGCTCGTTGGCGCGCGCCATCACCCTGATCGAATCCACCCGTCCCGACCACCGCGAGGCGGCCGAGGCGTTGCTGCACGACTTGCTGCCGCATACCGGCAACAGCGTCCGCGTCGGCATCACCGGCGTGCCGGGCGCCGGCAAATCCACCTTCATCGAGGCGTTCGGGCTGCACGTGGTCGACCGGGGCCACCGCCTCGCCGTGCTGGCGGTCGATCCGTCGAGCCCGCGCTCGGGCGGCTCAATCCTCGGCGACAAGACGCGCATGGAGGAATTGTCCCGCGACGTGCGCGCCTTCATCCGCCCCAGCCCGTCGGGCTGCACGCTGGGCGGTGTGGCGCGGCGCACGCGCGAGGCCATGCTGGTGTGCGAGGCGGCCGGCTTCGACGTGATCGTGATCGAGACCGTGGGCGTCGGCCAGAGCGAGACCGCGGTGGCCGACATGGTCGACATGTTCCTGCTGGTGCTGGTGCCGGGCGGTGGCGACGAGCTGCAGGGAATCAAGAAGGGCATCGTCGAGCTGGCGGACGCCATCGTCGTCAACAAGGCCGACGGCGACCTGGCCGTCGCCGCCCAGCGGGCGGCACGCGACTACAAGAATGCGCTGCACCTGCTGACCCCGGCCAGCGCCGCCTGGACGGTGCCGGTGCTGACCTGCTCGGCACTGGAGCGGGCCGGCGTCGGCGACGTGTGGGAGACGGTCAACCGCTACAAGGACGCCATGGCCGCCGCCGGGCTGTTCGGGCGCCGCCGGTCCGAGCAGGCCCATGCCTGGATGTGGAACGAGGTGTCCGAGACCCTGCTGGCCGCCCTGCGCGAGGATGCCCGCGTCGGCCTGCTGCTGCCCGAGATGGAGCATCGCGTGGCCGCCGGCGAGCTGGCCCCGGCCGCGGCGGCGCGGGCCCTGGTCGGCGCCTTCCGCGACCGCTTCAGCGGATGATGCGGGTGTTGGCCCTATACGATTGCCACTGTCGATTTGCGGTCGGGAGGCTGGCAGGATATCCTCTGGACACCATCCCAGATCCCATCCCAGGTACCCCCCAATGACCCAAGCCACGCTGAACGACATCCTTGTCCTCAAGAAGGAGCTCGTCGGGCTGTTCGGCCATCTCCAGAAGATCCGCAAGGAGCTGGCGGCCCTGAACACTCCCGGCGCCGAGGACCATTTCGGCAGCATGTCCGAGCAGCTGGACGCGATCGTCGCCGCGACCGAGGGTGCGACCAACACCATCATGGAAAGCGTCGAGGGCATCGACAACCTGATGACCGAGGCCCGCGGCCTGACCCAGGATCCCAAGCTGACCACCATCTTCGATTCGGTCACCGACAAGGTGAACGGCGTGTTCGAGGCCTGCTCGTTTCAGGACATCACCGGCCAGCGCGTCACCAAGGTGGTCAACACCCTGAAATTCGTGGAAGAGCGCATCAACGCGATCATCTTCACCTGGGGCAGGGACGAGCTGACCAAGGTCGTCGTCGAGATCAAGGAGGAGCAGGATCCCGACAAGAAGCTGCTCCACGGCCCGCAGCTGCCCGGCCAGGGCGTGTCGCAGGAAGACGTCGACAAGATGCTGGCCCAGACCGAGATCGATAAGTTGTTCGGATAAGCCCTCAGGCGCCGGGCGGGCGCGTCCGCGCCCTTGGCTCACGCTCCGCTTGCGCTGCGCGGGCCCTCAACGGGCCAGTCGCGCGGACGACCGCGCTCCGATTGCCCGAGTCCACACGCCGTACGATTCAATCCTTGACTAGAGGGCGTGCGGCCCTTAAAAACGCGGCTTCCCCGGGCCGCCGTGCCCGAACCAGAATTTTGACCGCGCGCAAATTTCGCGCCGCCGAGAAGAGACGAGAGAGGAAATCATGGCCCGTCGCTGCGCCATCACCGGCAAGGGTGTTCTCACCGGGAACAACGTCAGCCACGCCAACAACAAGTCCCGCCGCCGTTTCCTGCCGAACCTGCAGGAGACCTCGGTTCTGTCGGACGCGCTCGGCCAGATGGTCCGCATCAAGGTCTCGACCCGCGGTCTGAAGACCATCGAGCACAACGGTGGCCTCGACGCCTTCCTGCTGTCGACCTCCGACACCAAGCTGCCCCTCGAGGCCCGTCGCATCAAGCGCCGCGTCGAGAAGGCGGTGGCCTCCAAGCAGGCCGCTTCGGCGTAAGCTCGAAGGCACGCTCTTCGCAAAAGGGCCCGCGGGTAACCGCGGGCCCTTTTCGCGTCTGGGGTGAGGCTCCATCTTGGCAGGCAGCATCGTCCTGCAAGGGAGGCCTGCCATGCCCGTTTCCGACCCCGGCCGCCGCGCCGTGCTCGCCGGTCTCGCCGGCCTGCCGCTGTCGGTCGTCCTGGCCGACCCGCTGCTGGCCCAGGCCGTCGCCGAGAAGACCGAAACCGTGACCATCGACACCATCGGCGGCCGCTCGGTCACCGGCGCCCTGGCCAAGCCGGACCGCCGGCCGGCGCCGGCCGTGGTGCTGGTGCACGAATGGTGGGGCCTCAACGACCAGATCAAGACCATGGCGGTCGAGTTCGCGCGGCAGGGCTATCTGGCACTGGCGGTGGATCTGTTCCAGGGGCGGGTGACCACCGATCCCGACGTGGCCAAGCAGCTCACCCAGGCCGTCAAGCCCGACGAGGCGGACGACACCCTGGCCTCGTGGCTGGCCTGGGCCAAGAACCATCAGGACTCATCGCGCAAGACGGCGACCTGCGGATGGTGCTTCGGGGGCGGCTGGTCGCTCAACGCCTCGGTCGCCACGCCGGTCGACGCCACAATCGTCTATTACGGCCGCGTCGACCTGCCGGTGGAGAAGCTGAAGCGTCTCAAGGGGCCGGTGCTCGGCCATTTCGGACGCCAGGACCAGTTCATCACCCCGGCGGTGGTCGAGACATTCGAGGCCAACATGAAGGCGGCGGGCAAGCCCTATACGGCGTTCTGGTACGATGCGCCGCACGCCTTCGCCAACCCCACCGGCGCCAACTACCATCGCGAGGATGCGCAATTGGCGTGGAAGCGGACGCTCGATTTCCTGAAGAAGGAGTTGGTTTAGGGCTTCCACTGTCATCCTGAGGAGCTATGCGACGAAGGATCTCGTCGGGCTCCGGCAGGCTCGCCGGGCGCGACCCGAGATCCTTCGCTACGCTCAGGATGACACGTGGGAGGGCGTGTTACCGCGCCCCGAAGGCCGGGGCGGCCGGCAGCGGCGAGCCCGCGCCGCGGGTGGTGGCGTAGATGCCCCGCTGGTCGGGCACCGGCTTGAACTTGTCCGAGATGCCGAGCACCGTCTCGGCGCCCCCCAGGTAGAGGAACCCGTCGTCGGGCATCACGCGGCTGACGTTGTCGAGCACGCGGGTCTTGGTCGGCTGGTCGAAATAGATCAGCACGTTGCGGCAGAACACCACGTCGAACTGGCCGAGC
The DNA here is from genome assembly GCA_050260775.1 of Solirubrobacterales bacterium. GTDB lineage: Bacteria > Pseudomonadota > Alphaproteobacteria > Rhodospirillales > Magnetospirillaceae > CALABS01. Next base: position 49,021 of record JBLNCP010000029.1, read on the forward strand.
GGCTTGAGGTCGTGCAGCAGGTTGTACTCGCGGAACTGCACCATCGCCCGGATCGCCGGGTCGATCTGCCACATCTCATTGGTCTTCTTGAAGTACTTGACCAGGTACTGGATCGGCAGGCCGCGCTGGACCTCGAACTGGGAATAGAGGCCGGCCTTGGCCTTCTCCAGCATCTCGTTGGAGATGTCGGTGCCGACGATCTCGATCTTCCAGCCGGCCAGGCGGGCGCCTTCCTCCTTGAGGATCATCGCCAGCGAATAGGCCTCCTGGCCCGACGAACAGGCCGCCGACCAGATGCGGAAGGTCTTGCGGCTGGAGCGGCAGGCCAGCATGGCCGGCAGGACGATGTCCTTGAACTGGTCGAACGGCTTGATGTCGCGGAAGAAGAACGACTCGTTGGTCGTCATCGCCTCGGTGACTTCGCGCAGCAGGTCTTCCCCCGCCGTGCGCATCGAGGCGACCAGGTCCTCCAGCCCCTTGAGGCCGCGCTTGCGCGCCACCGGGGTCAGCCGGCTCTCCAGCAGGTAGGCCTTGTCGCGGGTGATGACCAGGCCCGAGCGGTCCTTGAGCAGCTTGGCGATGAAGTCGAAGTCTTCCGGCCGCATGGTCAGCGCCTCGCCGCCAGCTTCATGATCCAGGGCGCGACCTCGTTCAGCGGCAGGATCGCGGAGCAGATCCCCGCCTGGGCCGCCGCTCCGGGCATGCCCCAGACCACGCTGGACGCCTCGTCCTGGGCGATGACGGTGCCGCCGTTGCCCACCACCACCTGACCGCCCTTCGACCCGTCGGCGCCCATGCCGGTGAGGATGCAGGCCAGCACCCGGCGGCCATAGGCGGCGGAGATGCTGCGCAGCATGGGGTCGACGGCGGGGCGGCAGAAATTCTCGGGCGCGTCCTTGGTCAGGCGGATGACCTTGTCGGCCCCCTTGCTCTCCACCAGCATGTGGAAGTCGCCCGGCGCGATGTAGACGCGGCCGCCCTTGACCACTTCGCCGTCCTGGCCCTCACGCGCTTCCCAGCCGGAGACCCGGCTGATGTGCTCGGCCAGGATGGTGGTGAAGGTGGCGGGCATGTGCTGGGTGATGAGGATGGGCTGGCGCACGGTGCCGGCGCGCATGGTGCCCAGCACGTTGAACAGCGCCTGCGGGCCGCCGGTGGACGAACCGATCGCGATGACGTCGGGCGGCTCGGGCGTGTGGGTGCGCAGCACCGGCGGCTGGGCGGGGTGGAGCAGCGACGGCCGCGGCGCGACCGGGGCGGCCGGCCGCGCTACCGGCTGGGTGGTGGCGGTGCCGGGGCGTGCCTTGCGATTGGGGTCGCGGCGCCGGGCGGCGCCGAGGGCGCGGACCTTGCCGAGCAGCTCGGTCTTGAAGTCCATCCCGCCGGCGAGGTCGCGGGTCGAGCTGGGCTTCGGGATGTAGTCGGCGGCCCCCATTTCCAGGGCGCGCATGGAGATGTCGGCGCCTTTGAGGGTCAGGGTCGACTGCATGATGATGCGGACGCTGGGATCGGCCTGCAGCAGCTTGGGCAGGGCGGTCATGCCGTCCATGATCGGCATCTCGATATCGAGCAGGATGACGTCGATCTCGTGGCGCTCCAGTGCGGAGAGCGCCATCTGGCCGTTGCCGACCGAGGCTACCACCGCGATGGCGGCATCTTCCTCGAGAATGCGGGTCACCAGCCCCCGGACGACCGCCGAATCATCCACGATCATGACGCGGACCTGCTCGGAGGCGCAATTGGCGGGGGCGGCGGGATCAAGGGCCATGGAGGCGGAATCCTAAGGGGAGAAGAACGCCGATTTTACAGAAGCCCGACCTGCGAAAATTTGGCCTGCAGGATCTCGCTGTCGAAGGGCTTCATGATGTATTCGTTGGCCCCGGCGGTGATCGCTTCCTGAATGTGCTCGATGTCGTTCTCGGTGGTGCAGAAGACCACCACCGGCTTGTCGCCGCCCGGAAGCTTGCGCAGCTCGCGCAGGAACTCGATGCCGTTCATCACCGGCATGTTCCAGTCGAGCAGGACCGCATCCGGGAGCTGCTGCTTGCAATAGTTCAAGGCCTGTTGGCCATCCTCGGCCTCGGCGGTCGTGAACGACAGCTCTTGAAGGATCTTCCTCGCCACCATGCGGATGACCTTCGAGTCATCGACGATCAGACACGACCTCATGTCCCTGCTTGCCTCCCAATCGTGCCGCTTCCGGCGGCATCTCGTTTCCGCCTCGGTATGGCTATACTATTCGCTCTTGGTGAAATCCAGAAGCTTCCCGACATCGAGGACCACGAGGAGTTTGTCGTCGAGGCGGTAAATTCCGGCCGAGAACTCGCGCCACATGGGATCGAGCGTCGGCGGATTGCGTTCGAACTTCGCCTCGGGCAGCGAAAGAACTTCGCCGACCTGGTCGACCATCAGGGAATAGAGCTCGCCGCCCATGTCGACGACGACGCTCATGCCCTTGTTCTCTTCCGAGCGCTGCCTGAGGCCGAGCCGCAGGCGCACGTCGATGGCGGTGACGATGCGGCCGCGCAGGTTCAGGCTGCCGGCGACCTCGCGCGGGGCCAGCGGGATGCGGGTGATCTTCTGGGGACCCAGCACGTCCTGGACCGTGAGCACCGGGATGCCGAACAGCTGGCCCTCGATGAACATGGTCACATAATCCCGGGTCTCCGGGGCGGCCAGGTCGGTGGACTGGCGCTTGGCGGGAACGATCTGATTCATGCGGCACCTTTTTGGGCGGCAAGCATGGTGGCGATGGTGGTCAACAGCGAGTCGCGGTCGAACTTGGCGACATAGTCATTGAAGCCCACTTGGCGGCCGCGCTCGAAGTCCTTCTCGGTTGCGTGCGACGACAGGGCGATCATCGGGGTGGCCTGCCAGCGCCCCTCGGAGCGCACGGCGCGGGCGAAGTCGAAGCCGTTCATGCCGGGCATTTCGATGTCGCTGATGATCATGTCGAACTCGTCGCCGCGTTCGCGCAGCACCAGCGCCCGGTCCGGCCCCTCGACCGCGATCACCTCATAGCCGGCGACCGCCAGCAGCGGGGTGAGCAGGTTGCGGAAGAACGGGCTGTCGTCGACCAGCAGGATGCGCGGCTGCGCGTGCTCGTCCTCGCCGTATTCCTGGTCGGGACGGCCGAACCAGTCGCCGAACGCCTGCGGCAGGTAGTAGCCGGCGTCGATGATGGTGGTGGCCTTGCCGGCGATGACCGCGGTGCCGATGACCCCGGTGCGGTCGCCGGACAGCTCGACCTTCAGGCGGTCCTCGACGATGTCGACGATCTCCTCGACCACCAGGCCCATGGTGCGGTCGCGGTCCGAGAACACCAGCACCGGCTGGCGGCCCTCGGCGCGGAACTGGGCCGAGCCGTCGATGGCGACCAGCGGCATGAGATGGCCGCGGTACTGCACCATCGGCTTGCCGTGGCTGTACTCGACCTCGCCGACGTCGATCTCCTCGAGGCGGGCGACCAGGGCCAGCGGCACCGCCTTGAGGTCCTCCCCGCCGGCGCGGAACACCAGCAGCGAGGTCTTGGCGTCCGAGTGGCTCTCGCGCACCACCGAGGCCTCGGCCGGCTGGTTGCCGCCCAGCAGGCCGGATTCGCCGGTGGCGCCGGCGATGCCGTTGGGGTCGAGGATCATGATCACCGAGCCGTCGCCCAGGATGGTGTTGCCCGAGAACATCGAGATGTTCCGCAGGATCGGCGCCACCGGCTTGACCACGATTTCCTCGGTGTCGAACACGCGGTCGACGATGATGCCGAAGGTGTAGGTGCCGACCTGGGTGACGACGATGAAGGTCTCGGACTGCTCGCCGCCGCCCTCGCCTTGGAGGCGCAGCTGGTCGCGCAACGACACCAGCGGCAGCAGGCGGTCACGCAGGCGCAGCACCGGCGCGTTGTTGATCAGCTCGATGCGGTGCTCGGAATTGGCGGTGGTGCGCACCAGTTCCAGCACGCTGATCTGCGGGATGGCGAAGCGCTCGCTGGCGCACTCGACGATCAGCGCCGAGACGATGGCCAGCGTCAGCGGGATCTTGATGACGAAGGTCGAGCCCTTGCCCGGCTGGGACTTCAGCTCGACCGTGCCGCCGATCTTCTCGATGTTGGTGCGCACCACGTCCATGCCGACGCCGCGGCCCGACACGCTGGTCACCTTTTCGGCGGTCGAGAAGCCGGCCTTGAAGATGAACTGGTAGATCTGCTGCGGCGACATGGCGTCCAGCTCGGACTCGGTCGCCAGGCCGTTGGCGATGGCCTTCTGGCGGATGCGGTCGAGGTTGAGGCCGCGGCCGTCGTCGGAGATCTCGATGATGATGTGGCCGCCCTCGTGGAAGGCGTTCAGCACCACCTTGCCGACTTCCGGCTTGCCCACCCGCTTGCGCTCCTCGGGGCCCTCGAGGCCGTGGTCGGCCGAGTTGCGCACCATGTGGGTCAGCGGGTCCTTGATCAGCTCCAGGACCTGGCGGTCGAGCTCGGTCTCGGCGCCCAGCATCTGCAGGTCGATCTTCTTGCCCATTTCGACCGAGAGGTCGCGGACGATGCGCGGCAGCTTGGCCCAGGCGTTGCCGATCGGCTGCATGCGGGTCTTCATCACGCCTTCCTGCAGGTCGGTCGTGATGTGGCTGAGGCGCTGCAAGGGCGCGGTGAACTCGCTGTCGTCGCGGCCGCGCACCATCTGCAGCAGCTGGTTGCGCGTCAGCACCAGCTCCGAGACCAGCGTCATCAGGTTCTCGAGCAGTTCGACGTTGACGCGGATGGTCTGGGCGGCGACCGAGGATTCCTTGGGCTCGCCGGCGGCCTCGGCCGGGGCGGCGGGCTGCTTGGTCACGGCCAGCGGGCTGGCGGTCGGGGCCGGCACGCTCGGCTTGACCTCGGGCACCGGCTCGGGGGTGGGAGCCGGGGCGGCGGCCGCCGCCGCGTCCTTGGCGGCCTGGGCGGCGGCCTCCTTCTGACGCTCCTTCTCCATCTCGGCCAGGATGTCGGTTTCGCTGGCCGCCTTCTTGCCGGCGGCATAGGCGGCTTCGACTTCGGCCAGCAGGTCGGCGGCGACCGGGAACGGCGCGTCGTCGACGGCCGGAGCGGCCGCGGCCGCGGCCGGCTGGGCGTTGTAGCGGCCCTCGGCCATGGCGTTCAGCCGGTCGATGAGGTCGCCGTCCTCGCCCTCGGGCTCGCACTCGTTCTGTTCGAGGTGCGACAGGATCAGCTTGATGCGGTCGATCGCCTGCAGGATCAGGGTGACGGCGTCGGCGGTGACTTCCAGTTCGCCGTCACGGATCTTGCCGAGCACGTTCTCGCCGGCGTGGGCGACATGCTCCAGGCGGGGCAGGCCGAGGAAGCCGCAGGTGCCCTTGATGGTGTGGACCAGCCGGAAGATGTTCTGGAGAATCCCCGGTTCGGGGTTCTGTTCCAGCTTGACCAGTTCGACGTCGAGAACGGAAAGACTTTCCGAGGTCTCGGTCAAAAATTCGCTGAGGAGATCATCCATGGCCGACTCCAGCTTCCCACCCTAATGCCGCACCGAGATTCCAGAAGTGGAAATTCACCAAAGTTACGTGTGCGACACGACCGACTAATATCACGGTCAGGGGACCTTTCAAAGACGCCTAACCATCGGAAGGAGAGCCTCCGCCTTCCGAAGGGGCAGGTGTATATCCGGCGGTCAGACTCAGCTCCGCCGGGGTGGACGCGACGGCGACGGGCGTACCGCGCGCCGCGGCAATGATGCGGGTGAACTGGGCCTGCGCCCCCCGCGGCCCGGAGGGGAGGGCGCCGTCGATCAGCACGGCGCGCGCCTCCTCGGCCAGCTCGGTCGGCTCGCCGCGGGCGGTCACGGCGAGACCGCTCGCCGAACCGGCGACCGTCACCCGGCCGCCGCGCGGCAGCGCATCCTTGGCCACCAGCGCGAGGTTGATCAGAAGCCGCGCCAGATCGCCGTCCAACGGGGCGCCGTCGAGGCGCCAGTCGAGGCCGATGCCGTTCGAGGCGCCCGAGACGGCGGTGCGCAAATAGGATTCGACCAGCTCGCGGATGGCAGGGGCGGATTGGGGCGCGCTGGCCGGCGGGCCGAAGGCGGCGCGGAAGAACTTGAGGCGGGCGGCGGCGCCGGCCGCGCTGGCGGCCACCAGGGCCAGGGTCTCGCCGTCCGGCAGGTCGGCGTCGGCATCCTCGAACAACTCGGCGCCGGCCGACGCCGCGCCGACCGGCCCGGCCAGATCATGGCACAGCCGGGCGCACAGCAGTTCGGCGAGCCGAACGTCGTCGCAGGAAGTCATGGAAAATCCCGCCCCTCGAAGGACAATAGCCTATACCCGGTCAGGGTAGCAGCCTTCCGGCGGCGTGCGAAGCCGATTCCCTAGGGCGGAGCAGTGCGCCCGGTCGATTGTCACAGGCTGCGGCGGGCCTTGAGGGCGGCGCTGATGGTGCCGTCGTCCAGGTAGTCCAGTTCCCCGCCCACCGGCACCCCGTGGGCGAGGCCGGAAACGGCGATGCCGGCGCCGTGCAGGCGGTCGGCGAGGTAGTGGGCGGTGGTCTGTCCCTCGACGGTGGCCGGGGTGGCGAGGATCACCTCGGCCACCTGACCGTGGCGCGCCCGCGCCAGCAGGCGGTCGATGCCCAGATCCTCGGGGCCGATCCCGTCCAGCGCCGACAGCAATCCCCCCAGCACCTGGTAGCGGCCGGTGAACGAGCCGGTCCGCTCCATGGCCCACAACGAGGCGACGTCCTCGACCACGCACAGCACGCCGTCGTCACGGCGGGGGTCCGAGCAGATCGAGCAGGGGTCGACGCTGTCGAAATTGCCGCAGACCGAGCAGGTCTTCACCTTCTCCGCCGCCTCGGCCAGCGCCTCGGCCAGCGGCACCATCACCAGGTCACGCTTCTCGACCAGATGCAGGGCGGCGCGCCGGGCCGAGCGGGGGCCCAAACCCGGCAACCGCGAAAGAAGTTGGATCAGGCGTTCGATCTCGGGGCCGACCATTGCGCGTCCGGAACAGATCTCTCGGCGTCACGCCCGGACCTGATCCGGGCCTCCAGGGATCGCCGGGTCAAGCCCGGCGACGACGGGACGAAGGTTCAGAACGGCAGTTTGAAGCCGGCCGGCAGGTTCAGCCCGCCGGTGACCTTGGCCATCTCGTCGGCCATGGCGGCCTCGACCTTGGCCTTGGCGTCGTTGAAGGCGGCGAGGAGCAGGTCCTCCAGCACCTCGACGTCCTCGGGGTCGACCAGGGACTTGTCGATCTTGACCTTCTTGAGGTCGAACTTGCCGTTCAGCGTGACCTGCAGCATGCCGCCGCCCGAGGCGCCGGTGGCCTCCAGATCGGCCATCTTGGCCTGCATCTCGGCCATCTTGGTCTGCATCTGCTGGGCCTGCTTCATCAGGTTGCCAAGGTTCTTCATGGTTCCTCTTCTCCGGAAATCTGGTCGGCGTCGAAAGCGAGCTCGCCCTCTTCGGGTTCATCCGCGGCGATATCGCGCACCACCTCGATGGCGGCGCCGGGAAAGGCGGCGAGCACGGCCTGCACCAGCGGGTGGCTGGCCGCGTCCTCGCGCCGCTTGGTCTCGGCCAGGATCTCCTGCTCGGCCAGGGTCGGCTCGGCCGGATCGACCGTGTTGACCGTAACGGCCCAGCGCCGGCCGGTCCACTCGGCCAGAAGGCGGGCGACCTTCTGCGACAGGTCGGCCGGGGCCGAGGACGCGGGGCGGAACTCGATCCGTCCGGGTTCGCAACGAACCGGATGGACCTGGGTCTTCATCTGGGCCGCCAGGATGCCTTCGCGCTTCTCGCTGAACAGCGCCACCACCTCGGCCCAGTTGGCCGGCATGGGCGGCAGCTGGGCGGGCGCCGCCTCGGGCGCGGGCACCAGCTTGAGCGCGGCACTCGGCCCGCCGCCGCCGGTGGTCTCCATCACCCGCTGCGGCGAGGGTGCCATGGCGAAGCCGCCGCCACCGCCCCCGGTCGGGGCACCACCTCCGCCGGGACCGCGGGGCGCCGGCGGGTTGTTGCGCATCTGCTCGATGGCCTCGGCCGGGGTGGGCAGGTCGGCGACGTAGGCCAAGCGAACCACCGCCATCTCGGCGGCCTGCAACGGATTGGGGGCGGAACGGGTCTCGGTGAGGCCCTTGAGCAGCATCTGCCAGGCCCGCGCCAGGTGGGCCATGGACAGCCCCTCCGCCATCTGGCGGCCGCGCACCCGCTCGGTCTCCGAAGCGGTGCCGGCGGCGTCGAGGGCGTCGGGCGTCAGCTTGAGCCGGGTCAGCCAGTGGGTCAGCTCCAGCATGTCCTGCAGGACCACGGCCGGGTCGGCGCCCAGGGCGTATTGTTCGCCCATCTGGTCGAGCGCCTCGGCGACGGCGCCCTTCATCACCGCCTCGAACAGGTCGAAGACGCGGGCGCGGTCGGCCAGGCCCAGCATGTCGCGCACCTGGGCCTCGGTGACCAGGCCGGCGCCGTGGCTGATGGCCTGGTCCAGGAGCGACAGGCCGTCGCGCACCGAGCCGTCGGCGGCGCGGGCGATCAGGCGGAGGGCGGCCTCCTCGACCTGGGCCGCCTCCTTCTCGACGATGCCGGCGAAGTGGCCGGCCAGCACGTCGATGTCGACGCGCCGCAGGTCGAAGCGCTGGCAGCGCGACAGCACCGTCACCGGGATCTTGCGGATCTCGGTGGTGGCGAACACGAACTTCACGTGCTCGGGCGGTTCCTCCAGCGTCTTCAGCAGCGCGTTGAACGCCGCCGTCGACAGCATGTGGACCTCGTCGATGATGTAGACCTTGAACCGCGCCGAAGTGGGGCGGTAGCGCACGCCCTCGATGATCTCGCGGATGTCGTTGACGCCGGTGCGGCTGGCGGCGTCCATCTCGAGGACGTCGACGTGGCGGTCCTCGGCGATGGCCTTGCAGTGCTCGCACACGCCGCAGGGATCGATGGTCGGCCCGCCCTGGCCGTCGGGACCCACGCAGTTCAGCGCGCGGGCGATGATGCGGGCGGTGGTGGTCTTGCCGACGCCGCGCACGCCGGTCAGCACAAAGGCATGCGCCAGACGCCCCGACTGGATGGCGTTGGTGAGCGTGCGCACCATCGCCTCCTGCCCGATCAGCCCGGCGAAATCGGTCGGCCGGTACTTGCGGGCGAGGACGCGGTAGGGAGCGGGTGCGGCGGTCTCGGTCATGGCGCCACCATATATCGGGGCGAAGCGATGGGAAAGCGAGGACTGCCCGTGGCCCGTGTCCCCGCTACTCCCCGTATTCGGCCGAACAGTTGGGGGTTTCCCACACGCGCACCAGCACGAGGCGGGCGGTTCCGGCCGAGCGCCGCGCCACCGGTTCGGCCAGTTGCAGATACCAGTGCCGGGCCAGCCGTTCGGCGGTGGGCTGGAAGGGAACGATTGTGAGCTTGGTGCCCAGCCGGGTGTCGGTGGTGGTGGCGAAGCCCTGCTCCTCGACCGTGGCGGCCAGGGCGGCGATCCAGGCCTGCGGCGCCGCCTGGGCCGGGGCGAACATGGCGAGCAGCTCGCGGTCGGCCAGCGCCGCGATGAAGCCGTGGTCGCAGGGCTCGTCGACCGCCTTCAGCATCTCCTCTTTGAGGAAGCCGAAATCCACCACCATGTCGGTCTGCTCGCCGTCCTGATGCAGGCCAGCCGCCTCGCACACAGCCTCGACGGCGTAGCGGTGGCCGTGCACGTGCCGGCACTTGGAGCCGTGGGTCATGATGCGGTGGCCGGCGTCGATCTCGATCCGGCGGGTGACGCGGAAGGGCGCCATGGTCAGGGAAATCCTATCAGCTTGTGCGTCTGGAGCGACAGGCGCCAGCGGGGGTGCGTGCGGCAATAAGCCACGGCGGCCATGGTGTTGGCAACCCGGTCGGGGCCGTCCATGGGCTGCAGGAAGAAATGGCCGAAGCGCAAGGCCGCGAAGCGCTCGGGCTCGGCGCCCGGCTGCGGGAACACCAGCTTGAGCTCGTGGCCCGAGGTCACCGCCAGCTCGGTGCCGGCCTTGGGGCTGACGCATACCCAGTCGATGCCGACGGGAAGCGGGCGGGTGCCGTTGGTCTCGATGGCGATCTCGAAGCCGCGCCCGTGCAGCGCCTCGATCAGGCCCTCGTCCAATTGCAGGCTGGGCTCGCCGCCGGTGACGACCACGAAGCGGCCTAAGTCGCCGGCGGGCCAGGCGGCCAGCACCGCGTCGGCGAGCCGGGCGGCGTCGGTGAATTTCTCGCCCCCCACGAAGTCGGTGTCGCAGAAGCGGCAGGTGGCGTCGGCACGGTCCTGCTCTCGGCCGCTCCACAGGTTGCAGCCGGCCAGGCGCAGGAACACCGCCGAGCGCCCGGTGTGGGCGCCCTCGCCTTGCAGGGTGTGGAAGATCTCCTTGACCGCGTAACTCAACTACTCAGGCCTTCCAGCCGCCATCGAGGCGGCGGCCAAGCGCGCGGAGCGCGCGCCCGGCGAGGACAAAATCAATGATCGCTGCCGTGCAGGATCTGGGAGGCGATGCCGGTATCGTACTCCTCGCCGGCCTTGGTCAGCGTCAGCGCATAGGGGAACGAGCCGCGGATCAGGCCCTTGCGCTCCAGCGCCACCCACACCGCCTGGTTGGCCAGCCCGGTGGCGTCCTTGGACAGCGCGACCTTGCGGCCGACATGGAAGTGGTCGCCGTGCGGATGGGGCAGGGTGGTCAGCACCGCCTCGCCGGTCTCCAGGCGATTGCAGGTCTCGGGGTAGCGGGCCAGTTCCTGGAAGATCACCAGGGTCTTGCACTGCAGGGGGTTCAGTTTCAGCGGATTGATCTTGGGGGGCATGGGGTTCCTCGTCGTTGACGGCCGGCATTTAACCACGAAGGCACGAAGACACGAAGGGGGCTCAAAGCCTTTTCCCGTAGGGGATGTCGCAGTGGATTCCCGCTTTCGCGGGAATGACGGACCTTGGCGTTCCTTCGTGTCTTCGTGCCTTCGTGGTGAAGATCAATCCCGCGGCCTTTGCGTCCAATCGCCCTTGACCGCCTGCACCACCGCCAGCGCGGCGATGGCGGCGGTTTCCGCCCTGAGGATTCGGGGGCCGAGCGACACCGGCCGCGCGAAGGGCAGGCCGGCCAGCAGGGCGCGCTCCTCGGGGGTGAAACCGCCCTCGGGGCCGACCAGCACGGCCAGCGGTCCCGCCGGCAGGGCGGCGAGAGCCTCGGCGATCGGAGGGCCGCCGCCGCTCTCGTCGAGGAAGATCAGGACGCGGGCGTGGTCCCAGCCGGCCAGCGCCCTTTCCAGCGGCAGCGGCTCCTTGAGCTCGGGAACGGTCAGGCGCTCGCATTGCTCGGCGGCCTCGACCATGTGCGCGGCCAGGCGCTCGGAATTGACGCGGCTCATCACGGTGCGGCGGGTGAACACCGGCCATAGGGCGCTGGCGCCGAGCTCGGCCGCCTTCTCCGCCACCAGGTCGATGCGCTCCTTCTTGATGGGGGCGGCCAGCAGCCACAGGTCCGCCTCCGGCGCCTGCGGCCGGGTCTGGCGCTCGACCTCCAGCTCGGCGGCGTTCTTGGCGACGCGGGCCAGCCGCGCCAGCCATTCGCCGTCGCGTCCGTTGAACACTGCCACCGCCTCGCCGGCCTCGGCGCGCATGACGTTGGCCAGGTAGTGGGACTGCTCGCGCGGCAGCGCGACCCGGGCCCCGGCCGAGAGCTCGGCTGCGACGTGCAGGCGGAATCGGGCGGTCTCGGTCAACGGGCCATGTCCTCTCGGGTGGATCGGCCTGATCTAACAACAACTTCGGGCAGTTGCAATCCACGGGAGGCGGGAATAAGTTAGTGAGTACAAACAAACTGGGAGCGCTCCCGATGCCGTCCGTCCGGATCCGCAGGGCTGTCGCCGTGGTCATCCTCGCCGTGCTGGGAGCGGCCGCGGCCGTGGCATTGAAGGCGGGGCCCCGCCCCGAGGCGCCTCGGCCCGCGCTGGCGTCCGCTCAGGATGGCCGCGTCTACGGCCTCGGCACCGTCGAGGCCCGCGTCCTCTCGCGGCTGGGGTTCGAGGTGGCCGGCACCCTGGCCGGGCTGGAGGCCGACCAGGGCGACGGGATCGCCCAGGGGCAGGTGCTCGCCCGTCTCGATTCCCGCCATCAGCAGGCCCGGGTCGGGCAGGCCGAGGCGGCGTTGCGGCAGGCGCAGGCGGTGCTGGCCCAGGCGCAGGCGCGGCTGGAGCGGGCGCGCACGGTGCGCGACCAGCGCCACAGCGTCAACGAACGCCGCCAGGCCTTGGTCAAGCGGGGCACCGTGTCGCTGGAGGCGGCCGAGGATGCCTTCGCCAATTCCGCCACCGCCGCCGCCGACGTGACCGTCGCCGCCAGCGACCTGGAGGCGGCGCGGGCGGGAGTCGATGCGGCGCGGGCGGTGCTGCAGCTGGAGCAGGCGGTGCTCGCCAAGTATATCCTGCTCGCCCCCTACGACGCGGTGGTGGTCGAGCGCTCCCTCGAACTGGGGGCGTCGGTCGCTCCCGGCACCGCCGCGTTCACCGTGCTCGACCCGGCCAGCGTGTGGGTGCGCGCCTTCGTGGACGAGGCGCTGGCCGGGCGGCTGGAACCGGGGCAGAGGGCGGAGATCACGCTGCGCTCGCAGCCGGGCCGCGCGTATGCGGGCAAGGTCGTCCGCATCGACATGGAGAACGACCGCGTCTCCGAGGAGCGGCGGGTGCACGTGGCGTTCGACGCCATTCCCCGGCCCTTCCATCTCGGGGAGCAGGCGGAGGTGCTGATCAGCGCCCCCGCGTTCAAGCCGTGACCGGGTGCGACCCATGAACCTCGCCATCCGCGACATCCGCCACCATTTCGGCCGCTTCGTGCTCACCTGCCTGGGATTGTCGCTGCTGCTCGGGGTGGTGATCTCGATGGTGGGGATCTACCGCGGCCTGGTCATGGAGGCGCTGCTCCTGGTGCGCGCGCCCGCCGCCGACCTGTGGGTGGTCGAGGCCGGCACCCGCGGTCCCTTCGCCGAGGCCTCGCGCATTCCCCGCGACACCCGCGAGTCCGTCGCCCGCCTCGACGGCGTGGCCGAGGCCGGGATCGTCACCTATCAGTCCGTCCAGATCCCGGTGGGCGAGGGCCGGCAGCAGCGGGTGTTCGTCATCGGCTACGAGCCCGGGAGACCGGGCGGCCCCGTGACCCTGGCCGAAGGCCGCCCCATCTCCCGCAGCCATTTCGAGCTGGTGGTCGATGCCCGCGCCGGCATCGGGCTGGGCGAGCGGCTGCGCATCGGCGCCGACACCTTCACCGTGGTGGGACGGACCTCGGGGCAGGTCGATTCGGCCGGCAATCCGCTGCTCTACATGAGCCTCAAGGACGCCCAGAAGCTGCAGTTCGAGCTGCAGGGGGCGGCGGCGCGCAATCAGGCGGCCCGCGGCCAGGCCGCCAACCCCAACCAGGTCAACGCCGTGCTGGCGCGGCTCCACCCGGGGACGGACGCGGCGGCGGTCGCCCGCTCGGTGGAGCGCTGGCGCCATCTCGCCGCCCTGACCCAGGACGAGCAGGAGGGCATGCTGCTGCGCTCGGTCGTCGACAAGGCCCGCAAGCAGATCGGGCTGTTCACGGTGGTGCTGTTGTCGGTGTCCACCGTGATCATCGCGCTGATCGTCCACACCATGACCCTCGACAAGGTGCGCGAGATCGCCACCCTCAAGCTGATCGGCGCGCCCGACCGCACCATCGTCGCCTTGATCATGCAGCAGGCGTTGGCCATGGGCGGCATCAGCTTCGTGCTGGGGGCTGCGCTCATTCTCTCGGCGGCCGACCGCTTCCCCCGGCGGGTGATCATCGAAGGGGCCGACATCGCCCTGCTGGCCGGCGTGGTGGCGGTGGCCTGCGTCCTCGCCAGCCTGCTCGGGGTGCGCCATGCCTTGTCCATCGACCCGTCGCGCGCGCTGGGGGGCTGAGCATGGCCGGAGCCATCGTCGAGGTCCGCGGCCTGTCCAAGCACTACGGTGACGGCGCCACCAGGGTCGATGCGCTGAAGGCGATCGACCTCGACATCACCGCCGGCACGGTGGTCGGATTGCTGGGCCCCAGCGGGTCGGGCAAGAGCACCCTGCTCGGGTGCATCGGCGGCATCGTCGACCCCAGCGCGGGGGTGATGGCCCTCGACGGCGAGACGGTCTTCGACGGCGGCTGGCGGCGCACGGACCTGCGGCGGATGCGGCTGGAGAAGATCGGCTTCATCTTCCAGTTCCACAACCTCATCCCCTTCCTGACGGTGTCCGAGAACATCGAAGTGGTGCTGACGCTCGCCGGCTGGCCGAGGGCGAAGGCCAGCGCGCGGGCGCGGGAATTGCTGGACTATCTGCAGGTCGGCGAGAAGGCGACGGCGATGCCGGCGCAACTGTCGGGCGGCCAGGCCCAGCGGGTCGCCATCGCCCGCGCGCTGGCGAACACGCCGCGCCTCATCCTGGCCGACGAACCCACCGCCGCCCTCGATGGCGAGCGCGCCGCCATCGTCATGGGGCTGCTGCGCAAGGTGGCGGCCGAGCAACAGGCGGCGGTGGTCGTGGTCACCCACGACCACAAGGTGATGGCCCAGTTCGATGCGGTCCACGTGCTGGAGGACGGCCGGCTGGCCAGGACGGAGGTGCCGGCATGAGGGTCCGCAAGAGCCGCGACGAACGCCGGCTGGAGGTGGTGGAGACCACGCTGCGCCTCGCCGCCCGGCTGGGGCCGGACCGCATCACCGCCGAGGCCATCGCCCAGGAGCTCGGCGTGTCGCAGCCGGCGGTGTTCCGCCATTTTCCCCGCAAGGACGACATCTGGACCGCCACCATCGACTGGCTGGGCGACAGCCTGCAGCAGGCGTGGGAGAGGTCGGCCGAGGGGGTGGCGGCGGCGGAGCTGCTGCCGGCCCTGGTCGCGGCCCATCTCGCCTTCGTTGAGAGCCACCCGGCGGTGCCGCTGGTGCTGCTGTCGCCCGAACTGCAGGCAAGGCACGAGAGCGTCCGCCAGGCGACCGCGCGCCTGATGGGGCTGTTCCACGCCAGGCTGGGGCAGGCGCTGGAGCGGGGGCGGACGGCCGGAGCCTATGGCGAGGACCTCGACCCGGCACGGGCGGCGTGGATGCTGCTGGCCATCATCCAGGGCGTGGCGCTCAGGTGGACGGCCAGCCGCCAGGCCTTCGACCTCCGGGCCGAAGGCCTCGCCCTGGTCGGCATGGCCGTTGCCGGGATCGCGCGGCGCTGATCCTCAGCCGTTTCTTTCCAGCCAGGCCTGCCGCTGCACCCGGTCGAATTCGTCGCGCATCTGCTCCATGGACAGGAAGATGCCGTAGCCCATCAGGTCGTTGCGGATCTTGACCAGCAGGAAGTCGGTGGTCTCCGGGCTGGCGGCCTTGGCGAAATCCACGTCCAGCAGCAGGCGGGTGTAGTTCTGGGAATCGTCGTCGGTGAGATCGCAGGCCCATTCCGCCAGCAGCCGGTTGCGGCGGGCCCGCACCCAGAAGGCGCCCTCCTGCTCGGCCACGAAGGCGGCCTGGGCGGTGCTGCCCTTCGAATGCATGGTCTGGAGGAAGGTCTGCATCAGGAACAGTCTGCCTTGAGGGCGGTCTTCAACAGGCGGTCGCGCTTGACCTGCAGTTCGCGCCGCAGTGCCGCGGCCTTGTCGAACGGCCCCTCCATGTAGGTGACCGTCCAGGGACCGCGGCCGCGGGTGAACTTGGCGCCGCTGCCTGCGTTGTGGGCGGCGAGGCGGGCATCCACGTCGATGGCGATGCCGGTGTAGGCGATTCCGGCCGGATTGAGAAGCACGTAGAGGTACCAGGCGGGCGGCGCGCTCATGCCTCTTCCAGCACCCGCAGTCGTGCCTCCAGCCGCTCGGCGTGGTCGGCCGGCAGGTCGCCGCGGGCGGCGGCAGCCTTGATGAAGGTGAGGCAGCGCCGCATCAGCGCCGGCCGCCCGATGGCGTTCATGGCGAGCAGGAGTGCGGCTTCGGCGCCGTCCAGGCCGGCCTCGTCGACGGTGGGCCAGCCGTCCTCGTCGACCATCAGCTCCAGCTCGCGGGCATTGCGGGCACGCAACTCGGGCAGCGCGCCCGCTTCGGCGCGCCGGTCGGCGTCCGCGAGGGAGAGCAGGCGATGTCGGAGGCCGGGGTCGTGGACCAAGGGGGAGCGCGAGGGGCCGCCGGCCCCCCGCATTTTCCCTAGCCGCGGTTGCCGGACAGCAGGCCGCGGGCGATCACCTGCGCCTGGATCTCGGCCGCGCCCTCGAAGATGTTGAGGATGCGGGCGTCACACAGGATGCGGCTGATCTGGTACTCCTCGGCATAGCCGTTGCCGCCGTGGATCTGCAGCGCGTTGTCGGCGTTGGACCAGGCGACGCGGGCGGCCAGCAGCTTGGCCATGCCGGCCTCGATGTCGCAACGCTGGTCGGAATCCTTCTCGCGGGCCGAGAAGTAGGTGAGCTGGCGGGCGATCATGGTCTCGACCGCCGCCCACGCCACCTTGCAGGCGACGCGCGGGAAGGCGTAGAGCGGCTTGCCGAACTGGATGCGCTCCTTGGCGTAGCGCTGGCCGACCTCGAGGGCGTTCTGGGCCACGCCCACCGCGCGGGCGGCGGTCTGGATGCGGGCGCTCTCGAAGGTCTCCATTAGCTGCTTGAAGCCCTGGCCCTCGACGCCGCCCAGCAGGTTGCCGGCGGGAACCTCGAACTCGTCGAAGCCAAGCTCGTACTCCTTCATGCCGCGGTAGCCGAGCACCTTGATCTCGCCGCCGGTCATGCCCTTGGCCGGGAAGGGCTCGTCCTCGGTGCCGCGCGGCTTGGGCGCCAGCATCATGGACAGGCCGCGCCAATCCTTGGTGTTGGGGTCGGTGCGCACCAGCAGCGTCATCAGGTCCGAGCGGCTGGCGTGGGTGATCCAGGTCTTGTTGCCGGTGACCTTGTAGGTGTCGCCGTCCTTGACCGCGCGGGTGCGCAAGGACCCGAGGTCGGAGCCGGTGTTGGGCTCGGTGAACACGGCGGTCGGCAGGATCTCGCCCGAGGCGATCTTGGGCAGCCATTCCGCCTTCTGCTCGGGGGTGCCGCCCAGGCGGATCAGCTCGCCGGCGATCTCGGCGCGGGTGCCCAAGCTGCCGACGCCGATGTAGCCGCGGGACAGTTCCTCGGTGACCACGCACATGGCGGTCTTGCCCATGCCCAAGCCGCCGAATTCCTCGGGGAGCGTCAGGCCGAACACGCCCATCTCGGCGACCTGCTCGACGATCTCCAGCGGGATCAGCACGTCCTTCAGGTGCCATTCGTGGCAGTGCGGCGCCACCTGGTCCTCGACGAAGCGGCGGAACTGGTCGCGGATCATCTCCAGCGTCTCGTCGTCGAGGCCGAGCTCACCGTAATGGTGGCCGTCCTCGATCAGCTGGGCGATGCGCACGCGCACGGCGGCGGTGTTGCCCTGCTTCCTCAAGATGCTGGTCTGCTCCGAGCCGTGCTGGTGGCACAGCCCCGAATCGAGGCCGAGGTCGGCGGGGCGGATGAACTCGCCCTGGCTCATGGGGATGCCGCCGAAGATCTGGGCGATGTACTCGCCGAACGCCGATTGCAGCATCAGCTGTTCGAGCTCGCCGAACTTGCCGGCCGCCTGCAGGCGCTTGGCCCATTCCAGCATCTGTGCCAGCGCCTCCACGTAGGTGGTCAGCCAGGCGTAGCCGTGGGCGGCCTCCTGGTTGGCCTCGAACAAGGCGGAATCGATCTTGCCGTCCTTGCTCACCAGGGCGGTGACGGAGGCCTTGGCGGCGGCGTGCAGGCCGCGGACCGAGGCGAGGGCCGCCTCGCAGGTGGCGATGAGGTCGGGCAGGAGCAGGCTGGTCATGGGCGGGTCCCTTGGAAAAAAAGTCCGTCATCCTGAGCGAAGCGAAGGATCTCCCAGGCGGCTGGGAGATCCTTCGGTCGCGAGCTCCCTCAGGATGACACGGGTTGTGGTGGTCAGCCCTCGATGCAGTCCTCGAGGGTGTGGCGGCCGGGCTTGAAGGCCTGCACCAGCACGGCCATGTTGCCGGGCTTGTGCTGGTTCTTCAGCATCTTCATGTGCGCGGCCGGGATCTCGTCCCACGGGAAGACCTCGGACATGCAGGGGTCGATGCGGCGCTCGATCACCAGCTGGTTGGCCTGGGCCGCCTGCAGCAGGTTGGCGAAGTGGCTGCCCTGGATGCGCTTCTGGCGCATCCACACGAAGCGGGCGTCGAAGGTCAGGTTGTAGCCGGTGGTGCCGGCGCAGAACACCACCATGCCGCCGCGCTTGACCACGTTGCACGACACCGGGAAGGTCGCCTCGCCGGGGTGTTCGAACACGAAGTCGACGTCGTTGCCCTTGCCGGTGATGTCCCAGATGGCCTTGCCGAACTCGCGGACCTTCTTCATGTAGGTCTTGAAGGCTTCCTGGTCGCCGTCCACGTCGGGCAGCTGGCCCCAGCAGTCGAAGTCCTTGCGGTTGATCACGCCCTTGGCGCCGAGGCCGAGGACGAAGTCGCGCTTGTCCTCTTCCGAGATCACGCCGATGGCGTTGGCGCCGGCCACCGAGATCAGCTGGATCGCCATGGAGCCGAGGCCGCCGGCGGCACCCCACACCAGCACGTTGTGGCCCGGGCGCAGGATGTGCGGGCGATGGCCGAACAGCATGCGGTAGGCGGTGGCGAGCGTCAGCGTGTAGCAGGCGCTCTCTTCCCAGGTCAGGTGCTTGGGACGATGCATCAGCTGCTGGGCCTGGACGCGGCAGAACTGCGCGAACGAGCCGTCGGGGGTCTCGTAGCCCCAGATGCGCTGGCTGGGCGAGTTCATCGGGTCGCCGCCGTTGCACTCCTCGTCGTCGCCGTCGGTCTGGTTGCAGTGGACCACGACCTCGTCGCCGACCTTCCAGCGCTTGACCTTCGATCCCACCTTCCAGACGATGCCGGAGGCGTCGGAGCCGGCGATGTGGTAGGGGGCCTTGTGGTAGTCGAAGGGAGAGATCGGCTTGCCGAGGGCCGCCCAGACGCCGTTGTAGTTGACGCCGGCGGCCATCACCATGACCAGCACCTCGTGCGGATCGATCTCCGGGGTCTCGACCACTTCGCACAGCATGGCGGTGTCGGGATTGCCGTGGCGCTCGCGACGGATCGCCCACGCGTACATCTTCGACGGCACATGGCCGAGCGGGGGGATCTCGCCAACCTCGTAGAGGTCCTTCACCGCCTGGCCCGGCCGGATCTCGGCCATCTTCGCCGCTTCGCTCATGCAGCCAACTCCTCTTGGAATAGGGTCTTGCCCTGCTACCCGTCGGTATGGGCTCCCTTGCCCCATCGGGCGGCGGGCTTCACCCATCGACGACACCACATCACCGGGTTTTAGCGTTTTGCGTCTTTCTTCGCAATGCACAAAATGATAGTTTGTTTCGTGTCGCGCTGATGTCGAGAAACTTTACGTCGTAAGGCTTTCCGTTGGCGGAAGGATCATGTTGCAACGCAAGATGTGAGGGTGAGCAGGGAATGACGCAAGGAACTCCGTCCGGAAACAAGGCACCTACCCGCGAGAAGCCGTGGCTCTTTCGCACGTATTCGGGTCATAGCTCCGCGGCCGAGAGCAACAAGCTGTTCCGCACCAACCTGACCAAGGGTCAGACCGGACTGTCCATCGCCTTCGACCTGCCGACCCAGACCGGCTACGATTCCGACCATCCGCTCGCCCGGGGCGAGGTCGGCAAGGTCGGCGTGCCCATCTGCCACATCGGCGACATGTCCACTCTTTTCGAGCAAATCCCTCTCGAAAAGATGAACACCTCGATGACCATCAATGCTCCGGCGGCGTGGATGCTTTCGCTCTACATCGCGGTGGCCGAGCGCCAGGGGGCGGCGCGCACGTCGCTGAACGGCACGACCCAGAACGACATCATCAAGGAATACCTGTCGCGCGGCACCTACATCTTCGCGCCGCAGCCGTCGCTCAAGCTCACCAGCGACGTCATCGCCTTCACCTACCGCGAGGTTCCCAAGTGGAACCCCATGAACGTGTGCTCGTACCACCTGCAGGAGGCCGGCGCGACGCCCGAGCAGGAGCTGGCCTATGCCCTGGCCACCGCCATCGCCGTGCTCGACACCGTGCGTCCCACCGTTCCGGCGGCCGAGTTCCCGCAGGTGGTCGGCCGCATCTCCTTCTTCGTCAACGCCGGCATCCGCTTCGTCACCGAACTGTGCAAGATGCGCGCGTTCACCTACTTGTGGGATGAGATCTGCCGCGAGCGCTACGGCATCGACGACGAGAAGCTGCGCCGCTTCCGCTACGGCGTGCAGGTCAACTCGCTGGGCCTGACCGAGCCGCAGCCCGAGAACAACGTCTACCGCATCCTGCTGGAGATGCTGGCGGTGGTGCTGTCCAAGGACGCCCGCGCCCGCGCCGTGCAGCTGCCGGCCTGGAACGAGGCCCTCGGCCTGCCGCGTCCGTGGGACCAGCAATGGTCGCTCAGGCTGCAGCAGATCGTCGCCTACGAGACCGACCTGCTGGAATACGGCGACATCTTCAACGGCTCGACCGAGATCGCCCGCAAGGTGGCCGAACTGATGGAGGGGGCCCGCGAGGAGCTCGCCCGCATCGACGGCATGGGCGGTGCCGTGGCGGCGGTGGAATCCAGCTACATGAAGCAGAAGCTGGTGGAGTCGAACGCCCGGCGCATCGGCGACATCGAGGCCGGCGAGCAGATCGTGGTCGGCGTCAACAAGTGGACCGAGACCGAGCCCAGCCCGCTGACCACCGGCGCCCAAGGAACCGGCGAAGGGGCCATCCTCACCGTCGATCCCAGGGCCGAGGCCGAGCAGATCGAGCGCTTGAAAGCGTTCAAGGCCTCCCGCGACGGCAAGGCGGTGGACAAGGCGCTGGCCGAGCTGCGCTCGGCCGCCGCCGAGGGCCGCAACGTGATGGAGCCCTCCATCGCCGCCGCCCATGCCGGCGTCACCACCGGCGAGTGGGCCCAGACGCTGCGCGAGGTGTTCGGCGAGTACCGCGCCCCCACCGGCGTGGCCCGCGCCGCCGCCCAGGCCCGCGGCGAGAAGATCGCCGAGGTCAGGAAGCTGGTCGACGAGACCTCGGCCAAGATCGGCCGCCGCATCAAGATGCTGGTGGGCAAGCCCGGCCTCGACGGCCACTCCAACGGCGCCGAGCAGATCGCGGTGCGCGCCCGCGATGCCGGCATGGAGGTGGTTTACGAAGGCATCCGCCTGACCCCCGCCCAGATCGTCAACGCCGCCCTGGAGGAGGGCGTGCATGTGGTCGGTCTGTCGATCCTGTCGGGCAGCCACGTGCCGCTGGTCACCGAGGTGCTGGAGCGCATGCGCGCCGCCGGCCTGGGCGACATCCCGGTGGTGGCCGGCGGCATCATCCCCGCCGAGGACGCCAAGACCCTGCTGGCGGCCGGCTGCGCCCGCATCTACACGCCGAAGGACTACGACATCACCGCCATCATGGGCGATATCGTCGAACTGGTGGCCGGCCGCGCCAAGGCTGCGTGAATCCCTAAGCCCAGACTTGAGAATGCCAGCCCCGGCTTCGGCCGGGGCTTTTTTCTCCATCGCCGACTGGCGATTAAGTCGGGCACGCTGAAAGGTTGATTTTTCCGGGCCGCACATCGACAATGGTGCCGTCTTCCAGAAGGGAGGAAACGGCCATGCTGAACGGCATCAAGGGCCACGAGGTTACGTCCCGGACACTGTTCGCGCCGGTGAGGGCGCGGTCACAGGACGGAGTGCCCGACACCGATACCGCGGGTGAGGCCGCGGATTCCGACCGGGACTCCGCCGCGCGGCAGGCGCTGGATGCGATCAAGCAGGCCAAGCGCGACCTCAAGGCGCAGCGCAAGGCGGCGGCCCGCGAGAAGATCGAACGCATCAAGCGGCAAATCGATGCCCTGCGGCGTTTCGCCGTCGGCAACCCCAAGGCCATCGCCCGCGAAGCCGCACGGCTGGCCCGCCAGCTCGGTGGTGCCGTCGCCGAGGTGGCGGCCCAGGCCAAGCCGGGGGCCGGGTTGCCCTCCGAAAGTCAAGAATGGGTGCCGACCGCCGAGTTCCGGCGCGAGATGCATTCCCTCTTCAATCACTTGAAGCGGGTGGTGCGGGAACAGCGTGAGCAGCACGCGCGAAACGGCCGTCCAGACCGCGAATACGACCTGCTGGAGCGCAGCGTCAGCCAGGCAGGCCTGACAATGGTCACGCTCGACGCGGCGGCGCCGACCGACATCGTCGTCTGAAATGGCGAAGCCCGCCGCGGTCCGGCGGCGGGCTCCTCTGGACGTTCCTCGATCTTGTTGCCTTACGGCAGGCTGGCTTGTTGCGTTACGCCAGGCTGGCGACGCGCTCCTCGAAGTCCTGCACCAGCGTGTCCCATTCGTCGTCGATCTCGGCCCTCAGATCGTCCCAGGTGCCGTCGGGCTCGTCATAGAGGGCTTCCAGCTTTTCCCGGACCCGGTCTCGGCGACCTTCCAGGAAAGTGAGGCGGCTGGCCAGTTCCATCTTGAGGCCGTCGGAACTTTCGCCCAGCCGGATCTTGACGCTTTCGATCTGGAGCGACAGGTCGCGCACCCGCTGCTCCATGGCTCGTTGGTAGGCTTCCCTGCCCATCTGCACCTCTCCGCTCGGCGTCGGGGACGTGTCAAGGCTGCCCCTTGGGGGCGGCCTGGGGCAAGCGAGCAAGAGGGATAGGCCCACCTCCTTCGAGGGATTCCGGATGCGCCCGGTCAGAGGATGTCGAGCACGCTCTCGGTCAGAGGATGTCGAGCACGCTCTCAGTCAGAGGATGTCGAGCACGCTCTCCGGCGGCCGTCCCACCCGGGCGCGGTCGCCGGCCACCACGATCGGGCGTTCGATGATGGCGGGATTGGCCACCATGGCCCGGATCAGCGCCGGCTCGTCCAGGGCGGCGGGGTCGATGCCCGCTTCGGCGGCTTCCTTCTTGCGGACCAGGTCGCGCGCCGGGATGCCCAGCAGCGCCAGGATGCGGGACAGCTCCTCGGCGCCCGGCGGGGACTTGAGGTATTCGACCACGGTGGGGGCGACGCCCTTGTCCTCGATCAGCTTCAACGTCTCGCGCGACTTGGAGCAGCGCGGGTTGTGATAGATGGTCACCGGCATGGTCTGCGCCTCCTTCAAGGCGGCCAGTCTACAGGGATGGGGTCACTTCGTCAGCGACAGGAACAGGCGCGTCAGCTTTTCCGGCAGCCGCCCGATCTGGTCGACCACCGTGTAGCCGTTCTTGCCGAACACGTCGGCGACGTAGGCGTCCGCCTTGGTGTCCAGCGTCATGCAGAAGGTGGCGATGCCGCGGGCGCGCAACTCTCCCACCGCCATGTGGGTATCGGCCTTGAGGTAGTCGTCGTCGTCGACGTCGATGTCGGCCGGCTCGCCGTCGGACAGCAGCAGCAGCAGCTTCTTGGCCTCGCGGCGGTCGTCGAGGATGGAGCCGGCATGCCGCAGCGCCGCGCCCATGCGGGTGGCGAGCCCGGCCTCCATGGCGGCGAGACGGCCCTTGGTGACCGGATCCCAGGGCTCCTCGAATTCCTTGAAATGGACGTAGCGCACCTGATGGCGGCTCTTGGAGGCGAAGCCGGCGATGGCGAAGGCGTCGCCCAGGCGCTCCACCGCCCAGGCGAGCAGGGCGGTGGCCTCCTGGCCGAGCTGCAGCAGGGTGGTCTCGCCGCCCGGCACCTTGTCGTTCAGCGACTGCGACAGGTCGAGCAGCAGCAGCACGGCGATGTCGCGGCCGTCGGGGACGTGGTGCTGGTAGATCCTGAGGTCCGGCTCCCTGCCGGCCTTGAGCTCCACGGCCGCCCGCACCACGCCGTCCAGGTCGAGTTCGTCGCCGCTCGCCTGCCCGCGGACGCGGCGGCGGTGCTGCGGCTTCAGGCGGTCGATCACCTGGCGGATGCGCCGGGCCAGCGCCTGGTGGCGGTCGAGCAGGCGGTCGATCTCGGCGCCATCGCCGATCCTCGGCGTCGTCTCGTAGACGGTGGTCCAGTCGGGGCGGTAATCGTCGGCCTCGGCATCCCATTCCGGGTAATGGACCGGCAGGCGCATGTCGAGCAGCGGCGGCTCCTCGGTGCCGTGGTCGGAATGGAAGTCGTCCTTGCTGTCGGTGTCCTCCAGGAAGCGCCAGATCCAGCGGTTGTCGTCGCGGTAGGGCACCACGGTGTCCTCGAACCAGATGCGGGGCTCGCGGAAGTCCGGGGTGCGGATGCGCGGCAGCAGGGCCACGCCGAGGCGGGCGCTGAGGTCGGGATCGAGCGGATCCTTCGCCATCTCGTCCTCGAAGCGGGCGATGAACTCGGCGAACACCGGGTCGCCGTGGCGGTATTCCGGATCCAGCAGGGCGCGTGACAGCCGGGCCAGGCGGTGGCGGATGGTGGAGTAGCCCTCGGGCACCGCGCCGGCGCGCGGGATCGGGTGCAGCCGCCGCCACAGCCTCAGCAGGCCGGGGTGGCGGGCGGCGGCCAGGCGCTCGACCCGGGTGTCCTCGAACACCTCGATGGCGAGGTGCTGGAGCTGGCTGTAATTGTCGGCGAGATAGGGCCGGCTCCACAGCCGGTGGGCGGCGAGGTGGGCGGCCATGGCGCGGTAGCGGTCGAGCGCCGACACGCCGCCCGCGTCGTCGAGCACGTCGGGGAAGTGGAAGCCCTGCTTGTCGATGAAGGGATGCGGCCGCCGCGCCTGCTCGCCGACGGGGGTGAAGGCGCGGATCTGGACGTCCAGGTCCCAGAACGCCCGCAGCGTGAAACGCAGCTGGCGCTCGACGTCGACCAGCAGGGTGCCGTGGCGCTGGCGCTGCAGCGCCGCCTGGGAATCGGCGGTTTCCAGCGCGAAGAACAGCGCGACGTGATCGGGCTGGCTCTTGTAGGTGGAGATGCCGAACTCGATCCAGCGGGCCAGCCCGGCGATCCCCACCATCTCCAAGAGGTGCGGCAGGTGGTCGATCAGCGGCGCGAGGCCGGGGCGGGCCAACTGCGCCATGCGGCGGGCCAGCGAGAACCAGGCGCGCACCGCGGTGGCGTCCTCGACGCGGCGCGCCACCGCCGGCAGCACCGACAGGAACGCCTCCTCGACCGCGAGCTCGGGCACGGCGGCAAGGTAGGCGGCGGTCTCGGCCGCAGGCGCGATGATGCTCTCGTCGGCGGCCACCGCCGCGTCGGGCACGGCGTCGAGGAAGGCCAGCACCGGCCCCTGGCCGCGGCCGAGCGCCGCCATGCGCTCGACACCGCCCTGCCACGCCGCCACTCCTTCGGGAGACAGCAGGCGTTCGGCCTTGGCCAGCGCCTGGGGGTAGATCGCGTCCATGGCGCTTACGCCAGCGCCAGGTCCACGGCGTGGGCGAGGGTGGCGCGGATGTCGGGATCGTCGGTGATCGGGGTGGCCAGCGCCATGGCGCAGGCGCGCTCGGGCGACACCCCCGAGACGATCAGCTTGGCGGCATGGACCAGCAGGCGCGTCGAGGCGCCCTCGTCAAGGCCGTGGCCCTTCAGCGCCCGCGCCTTCTCGGCCACCGCCACCAATTTTAGGCTAGTCGCGGGGTCGAGCCCGGATTCGCGGGCGACGATCTCGGCCTCGACCTCGGGGAGGGGATAATCGAAGTCGAGCGCGGTGAAGCGCTGCTTGGTCGAGGCCTTGAGGTCCTTCATCAGGCTCTGGTAGCCGGGGTTGTACGAGATCACCAGCTGGAAGTCGGGGTGGACGCGCAGCAGCTCGCCCTTCTTGTCGAGCGGCAGCACCCGGCGATGATCGGTGAGCGGGTGGATGACCACCACGGTGTCCTGGCGGGCCTCGACGATCTCATCCAGGTAGCAGATGGCGCCGATGCGCGCCGCCACCGTCAGCGGGCCGTCCTGCCAGCGGGTGCCCTCGGCGTCGAGCAGGTAGCGCCCCACCAGATCGGCGGCGGTGACGTCCTCGTTGCAGGCGACGGTGACCAGCGGGCGGCCCAGCTTCCACGCCATGTATTCGACGAAGCGCGACTTGCCGCAGCCGGTCGGCCCCTTCAGCATCACCGGCAGGCGGTTGTCCCACGCCGCCTCGAACAGCCGGACCTCGTCGGCCTGGGGGCGGTAGTAGGGTTCGTCGGTGATGGCGTATTGCGCGCGGACATCGGTCATGCGGCCGTCCTCCTGGGTTCGCTTCCATTAACATAGCGAAGGACGGCCGGCAGCGTAGCTCCCCGGGGCGGGGTGGGTGCTCCACTACCCTGAGGTGGGGCGAGTTTAGCTACCCGAAGCTCATGCCAGCGCGATGACCAGCGCCTCGACCAGCGACACCGGTCCCGGCGGGATGCCGGCGCCGGCCAGGGCCTGGGCAAGGCCGGCCTGGGCGCTGCTGTAGACGCGGCGCTGCACCGCCACCAGCGGGATGCGGGCGCCGTCCTCGCCCTCGAACCAGCGGCGACAGGCGCCGGCATCGGCCGACAGCACGGCGCGGCAGGGCAGCGGGCGCTGGGCATGGATGAGGCAGGCGCCGTCGTCGAGCAGGGGACAGGGAAGCCGCTCCGCCTGCCAGCGCTCGACCGGCAGGCGGGCGAGGCGATCCTCGGCGGCGCCGGCGCGGCAGCGGATGCCGGCGCGAGCGGCGGGCGGCAGCGCCTGCACGGCCTCAACCACCATCATCTCCTCGGCGGCGGTGATCCCCACCACCTGGTGGCAGCACCAGCCGCAGCCCTTGGCGCAGGCGGCTCCGGCGACGGCGGTGGCGATCTCGGCCTGTCCGAGCGCTTCGGCCATGGCGGACTCGGCCACCGCGATGGCGGCGCGGGCGGCGGCCGTCTCCCCCTGGGCCAGCGCCGCGGCGGCCCGGTCGCGGGCCTCGGCCTCGATGTCGGCGTAACGGACCGGCTCGGACATGGATAAGCTCCTGCTCATATTCGCGGCCAGCCTACAGGACGACGCGCTGGGAAGCCAAGGCCGGTTGCGCTAGCTTGCGGCCATGGACATCGACCCCCGCCGTTTCGACCGTCTGCCCGTCCGCGAGCGCAAGCGTGCCCGCGAGGCCCTGGCGCGCGCCGACGCGCATCCCGACGGCAGCCCGGAGCGCCTGGCGCTGGAGGCCGAGGCGCTGCTGGCCGCCAACGACTTCCATCGCGCGGTGCTGCGCCTAGAACGGGCCGCCACGCTCGCGCCCGACCAGCCCGGGCTGACCGAGGCCCTGGTCGGCGCCTACCGCCGGGATTCCCGCCACGCCGACGCCGTGCGGCTGGCGGCCACCGTTGCCGCGCCCGGCCGTGCCCTGCTGTTCGAGATGGCGACGTCGCTGCTGGCGCTGGGCGACTGCGCCCAGGCGCTGGCCATCTTCGACCGTATCCTCGCCGAGCGCCCCGATCACGCCGCCTCGTGGCTGGGCAGCCATGCCGCCGCCCTGCATCTGGAGGGTCTCGCCGCCGGACTGGCACGGCTCGACCGGGCGCTGACCTGTCCCGGCGCCAACAGCCGCTACTGGGTGTATCGCTATGCCTACCATCGGCTGCTGGGCGAGGGCGCGGCCGCCGGGGCGGTGTTCGCCTCCCGCCTCGCCGACGATCCCCGCCGCCGTCCGCCGGCCGAATCGGTGGACGCCCTGATGCCGCACCTGGCGCCCGACCTGCGTCTCGGCGCGGTGACCGCCGAGGTGCTGCGCGCGGCGCTGGCCATGGCGACCGGCGGGGGTATGGTGCTGGAATTCGGGGTGCGCTGGGGCACCTCGGTCAACGTGCTGGCCGCGAGCGCCGGCCAGGAGGTGCACGGCTTCGATTCGTTCGAAGGCCTGCCCGAGGATTGGGGCGCCGAGCGCGCCGGGGTCTTGAGCACCGGCCGGGCGCTGCCGCCGGTGGCCGCCACCGTCACCCTCCATCCCGGCTGGTTCGAGGACACGCTGCCGCCGTTCCTGGCCGCCCATCCGGGGCCGGTGCGGCTGGTCAACATCGACAGCGACGTCTATTCCTCGGCCCGCACCGTGCTGACGGCGCTGAAGGAGCGCATCCGGCCGGGCACCATCCTGGTGTTCGACGAGTTCATCGGCAACCGCACCTGGGCCGAGGACGAATACCGCGCCTTCATGGAATTCGTCGCCGAGACCGGCGCCCGCTTCGAAATTGCCATGGTCTCGCCCTTCACCAAGCAGGTGGTGGTGCGGGTGCTGTGAGGCCTGTCATCCCGACGACCGGCGGGAGGAGGGACCTCGTACGGCGGGGCCATTCTCAGGCGGGGCCGGACGAGATCCCTCGCGTCCGCTCGGGATGACAGTATTGGGGGCTATCCAATGTGCGCGTCCGCTGGCGCCAAACTGGACCCTCGGGTCAAGCCCGAGGGTGACGAGAGGGGCGGCGGGTGACCAAGAAAAAAGGCCCTCCCCGAAGGGAGGGCCTTGGTCTTACGCGGCCGGCATTCCCTGGCCCTGCGCCTCGCGCGGGCGCGCGGGCGCGCCGTCAGGGTCGCGCAGCACGTAGCCGCGGCCCCACACCGTCTCGATGTAGCTGTCGCCGCCGGTGGCGGTGGCCAGCTTCTTGCGAAGCTTGCAGATGAAGACGTCGATGATCTTCAGCTCGGGCTCGTCGATGCCGCCGTAGAGGTGGTTGAGGAACTGCTCCTTGGTCAGCGTCTGGCCCT
Source organism: Solirubrobacterales bacterium (assembly GCA_050260775.1). Lineage (GTDB taxonomy): Bacteria > Pseudomonadota > Alphaproteobacteria > Rhodospirillales > Magnetospirillaceae > CALABS01. The sequence goes on from JBLNCP010000029.1 coordinate 77,584, forward strand.
TGCGCAGGCTCAGGAGCTCGAGGATGCCGTATTCCTTGGCGGTCAGGTGCAGCGGCTCGCCGTCGACCTCGACGGTGCGGGTGTCGAGGTTGACCCCCAGCTTGCCGGTGCGGATGACCGACTGGGCATGGCCCTTGGAGCGGCGGACGATGGCCTGGATACGCGCCACCAATTCGCCGCGATCGAAGGGCTTTGTAAGATAGTCGTCGGCGCCGGTGCCCAGGCCCTTGATCTTCTTGTCGGGCTCGGTCAGCCCCGACAGGATCAGGACCGGGGTTTCCACCCGGGCCGCGCGCAGGCGCCGCAGCACCTCATAGCCGTCCATGTCGGGCAGCATCAGGTCCAGCAGGATGATGTCGTAATCGTACAGCTTGCCGATCTCGAGACCATCCTCGCCAAGCGCCGTCGTATCGACGACCATTCCTTCGGCCTTGAGCATCGTCTCGATGACCTGGGCCATCATTCGGTCGTCTTCGACTACCAGCACTCGCATCTGCGGTATCCCGTTTTAGCGGTGTATTGAGGATGGGTTAACCATAAGGGGGTATTTTGGCGACTTCAAGGCGCAGGGCAACCAACCCCCTCACGACAAAGGGTAATTCTTCACCCGATCGCGTTTGAGCCCTCCCCGAAAGGCTGGATTTTGGAGCCCACAGGTTGAAGTTCCTCGTCAAGAACCTCATCAACGACATCGACCGCGTCACCGGCATCCAGGTCTATGGCCGCGTCGCCGCCGTCCAGGGCATGCTGATCGAGGCCGGCGGCGTGCAGCGCCAGATCTCGGTGGGCGACCGCTGCCACGTGCTGGCGCGCGACGGCCGGCGGGTTCCGTGCGAGGTCGTGGGCTTCCGCCAGGGCCGTGCCCTGCTGATGCCGTTCGTGGCCATCGACGGCGTCGGGCTGGGCTGCCGCACCGAGGTGCAGGATTCCGAGCCGGTGGTCTACCCCGACCGGGGATGGCTGGGCCGGGTGGTCAACGCCTTCGCCCAGCCGGTGGACGGCCTGGGCGCCCTGCCCATGGGCGACGCCGCCTACGCCATCCGCAACCGTCCGCCGCCGGCGCACCAGCGCTCGCGCGTCCAGGGCAAGGTCGACCTCGGCGTCCGCTCGGTCAACGCCTTCCTCACCATGTGCCGCGGCCAGCGCATGGGTGTGTTCGCCGGGTCCGGCGTCGGCAAGTCGTCGATCCTGTCGATGATGGCCAAGAACACCTCGTGCGACGTCTCGGTGATCGGGCTGATCGGCGAGCGCGGCCGCGAGGCGCGCGAGTTCATCGAGGACGACCTCGGGCCCGAAGGCATGGCCCGGTCGGTGGTGGTGGTCTCCACCTCGGACGAGAGCCCGCTGATGCGGCGCCAGGCCGCCTACGTCACCCTGTCGGTGGCGGAGTACTTCCGTGACCAGGGCCTCAACGTGCTGTGCATGATGGATTCGGTGACCCGTTTCGCCATGGCCCAGCGCGAGATCAGCCTGTCGGCGGGCGAGCCGCCGGCCTCCAAGGGCTATACGCCGACGGTGTTCGCCGAGCTGCCGCGCCTGCTGGAGCGCGCCGGGCCGGGCACCAATCAGGGCTCGATCACCGGCATCTTCACCGTGCTGGTGGACGGCGACGACCACAACGAGCCGATCGCCGATGCGGTGCGCGGCATCCTCGACGGCCACATCGTGCTCGACCGCGCCATCGCCGACCGCGGGCGCTATCCGGCGGTCAACATCCTGCGCAGCGTCAGCCGCACCATGCCCGGCTGCAACAACGAGGCGGAGAACGCCATCGTCAGCCGCGCCCGCCGCCTGCTCGCCACCTACGAGGACATGGCCGAGCTGATCCGGCTGGGCGCCTATCGCCGCGGTACCGACCCCGCGGTGGACGAGGCGATCCACTACTATCCGATGATCGAGGCCTTCCTGGCCCAGACCAAGAAGGAAGCCACCGACCTGCAGGCGTGCTACGCCCAGCTGGCGGGAATCCTGGGGATGCCCTTCAGCGGCGACGGCATGGGCGGGTAAGCCATGGCCAAGGCCAAGGGCCTCAAGACCCTGATCCGGCTGGCGCGCTTCGACGTCGACGAGAAGCGGCGCATGCTCACTGAGCTGCAGGCGCGCGAGGACCAGATCCTCGAAGACATCCGCCAGGGCGAGGAGCGGCTCAAGCACGAGCAGGCGGTCGCGGCCGGCGACGCCACCGGCGTCGGCTTCCTCTACGGCGCCTACCACCGCGCCTGGATGGACTGGCGCCAGCATCAGGACATCGCCCTGATGGCGGTCCGCCACATGATCGAGCAGGCCCGCGACGCGCTGGCCGAATCCTTCCGCCAACTCAAGACCTACGAGATCACCCAGCGCGAGCGGGAGCGCCGCGAGCAATTGGAGGCCGACCGCAAGGAACAGGCCTTCCTCGACGAACTCGGCCAGCAGATCCACCAACGCAAGGAAGAGGCATAGGTCCCCCGCGCCGCCGGCCTGTGCTATATCCCCGCCCATGAGCGACACCCGACTTCCTATCCCCGAGCCCACCGGGCTGACCGGCTATCTCGCCGCCGAAGGTTTCGAGGCCGACCTGCGCGCCGAACTGGGCGAGGTGGTGCAGGAGCACGGCCGCCTGCTGCTGGCGCCCGGCCCGGCCCGTCCGGCGGCCTGGGCCCAGAACGTCTGGCACGACGTGGTGTGCCTCCCGGTGGCGTCGATCGGCGAGGGCGCCAAGGCGCTGCGGGCCATCCAGCGCAACTGGTGGCCCTATGCCCCCGGCCTGCACCGCCGGACCGCGCTGCTGGTCGAGAAGCTGCCCAAGGTCTCGGCCAAGCCGCTGGTGTTCGGCCAGCCGGCGCCTACCGCCCCGCTCGGCTCCTTCACCTGGCTGGACGAGCGCACGCTGCTGGCGGCCGCGTCCTGCTCCAGCCCGTTCCCCAACGGCGAGCTGCATTTCATCGAGGACAAGGTGGTGCCGCCGAACCGGGCCTATCTCAAGCTGTGGGACGCCTTCACCCGCCTGGAAATCGCGCCCAAGCCCGGCGACACCTGCCTCGATCTCGGCGCCTGCCCGGGGGGCTGGACCTGGGTGATCGCATCGCTCGGCGCCCGCGTCATCAGCATCGACAAGGCGCCGCTCGATCCCAGGATCGCCGCCATGCCGGGGGTCTCGGTGCGTCGCGAGAGCGCCTTCGGGCTGGAGCCGGCGTCGGTGGGGCCGGTCGACTGGCTGTTCTCGGACGTCATCTGCTACCCCGAGCGCCTGCTGCGGCTGGTGGAGCGCTGGCGCGCCTCGGGACTGGTGAAGAACTTCCTGTGCACAGTCAAATTCCAGGGCGAGACCGATCATGCCATCGCCAAGGCATTCGCCGCCGTCCCCGGCTCAAAACTGCTTCATCTCTTCCACAATAAGCATGAGTTGACCTGGGTCCTGCTGGAGGGAGAAGTTGCTTCCTCCCCCACGGACGGGGTAAACCTCTAAACAGTTTGCAAACCGAAGGATTGCCGGGGTCATGGCCGTTGCTACCCTCCCGCCGCCGGTGGACATCGACAGCGATACCAAGAAGGCCATCATCGATGGTCTGAAAAAGGTGCTGGCCAAGTTCCAGGGCGCCGGTCTGGTTGATGCGGGTGTGACCTACCAGGATCTGATCGCCCACCCCGACATCCTCGAAAAGTTCATCGCCACCTTCCTCGCCCATCGCGAGCTTTGCGACGACGTGGTGCTGGGGGGCGACGGCAAGCCGGTGCGCGATCTCGACGCCCCGCTGGCCTGCCCGGTGACGCTCAACCAGGTCCAGCAATTGCTGGTGCGCACCTGCGCCAAGAAGGTGCTGGAGAGCGAGAAGACCATGACGACGGTCACCGAGACCGTCACCAAGAAGAGCTTCCTCGGCCTGATCAAGAAGACCGAGGAGATCCACCGCGAGACCGCCGATCCCGTCGAGGAGCGCAAGATCCGCGAGCTCACCCGCTACATCGCCTTCGGCTGGCAGTTGCCGCTGCTCGAGACCTACCGCCGCTGCCTGACCTACCAGCAGATCATGGAGATCGGCGAGGACCTGGTGGCGCTGCCCACCGCCGCCAAGATCGAGGCGGTCGGCCAGTTCGACCCCCAGACCCTCAGGAAGGTGAAGCAGGCGGCCGGTCCCGATTTCGTCGAGATCCTGGCCGACCGGCCGCAGGCCATCGCCGGGGTCGCGGTGTGGAACCGCGACATGTACGAGTTCTATCGCAAGAACCTCGGCGACAAGGCCTGGGCCTTCTTCGCCCGCGACAAGGCCTTCTTCAATGTGGTGGCGGCCCTCGACAAGGCGACCGCGAAGATCTTCGGCGACGTGCTGTGCTATGTCGCGGCCGAGAACCTCGAAGAGATCCAGCGTCTCAACATCGACAAGATCGAGGTGCTGGTGGTCTCCCTCAAGGCGGCCTTCGGCGACCGCCTGCAGCACATCCTGTCGCGGCCGGCCTTCGCCAAGGAAGTGCTGCGCAAGGTCATCGACAACCTTCTCCACATGACCCAGGAGAAGGACAAGCTGATGACGTCGTTCGCCCTGACCTGCAAGGCGATGGTGCCGACGGTGATGGAATGGCTGGCGAAGCAGCGCCCGTAGCAACGTTCGGTGTAGCCACGCTGGCATTTACAACGTGCCCGGCATCCTGCATCTTCGGGATATGAACTCCGGCAACTTGGCCAAGAAGCTCCTCATCATCGAGGACAATCCCGGGGACCAACGGCTCATCGAGATCAAGCTCCGTGAGGCGATGGTTCCCTGGCCGGCGGAGTGTCGTTCGACGCTGGCCGGGGCGCTGGCGCTTGCCCCCTTCGACCAGTTCGAATGCATCCTGGCCGATCTCGGCCTGCCCGACGCCTCCGGCCTCGACACGGTGCTGCGCCTCAAGGCCGCCGCGCCCGACACCGCCCTGGTGGTGCTGACCGGCCTCGACGACGAGCGGGTGGCGCAGGACGCCATCCGTGCCGGCGCCCAGGATTACGTCGTCAAGTCGCTGGCCGGGCTGGAGCTGCTGCCGCGGGTGATCCGCCACGCCGTCGACCGCCAGCAGACCCGCACCGCGCTCGAAATCTCGCACCGCACCACCGAGGCCCTGCTCGACGCCAGCCACGACATGGCGGCGCTGTTGGACGCCGACGGCCGCATCCTCACCATCAACGCCCAGGGCGCGCAATATTTCGGCAAGCTCGCCGAGGAGCTGGAGGGCGAGGACCTGTTCGGGTTGCTGCCGCCCAAGCTGGCCGACCACCGCCGCGCCTACCTCGCCAAGGCGATGCGCAAGGGCCGCACGGTGGAGTTCCAGGATTCCGACGGCCCCCGCTGGTTCGCCAACCGCGTGCTGGCGGTGCCGGGCGCCGGGCCGGGGGAGCACCGCTACGCCTATTTCTGCCGCGACATCTCCTCGGAGCGTGCCGCCGCCGAGAAATTGGCCGAGGCCAAGGACGAGGCCGACCTCGCCAACCGGGCCAAGACCGAGTTCATGAACCGCATGAGCCGCGACATCCGCACGCCGCTCAACGACGTGATCGGCTTCGCCGAGATGATGGCCACCGAGATGCTGGGGCCGCTCCATCCGGGGGCCTATCGCGAGTACGCCGAGGGCATCTTCAATTCCGGCAGCCAGATCCTCAAGCTGATCGACCGCATCACCGACGTGTCGATGCTGGAATCGGCGCTGCTGAAGGACCAGGCCTCGTACCGCGACCTCGTCGAGCTGTCGCCCGACCTCATCTGCGTGTGCGTGGACGGGGTGATCGAGCGCATCAACGCCGCCGGCCTGGGAATGCTGCGCGCCCCGGCCGCCTCGGCCTGCGAGGGGCGCAGCTTCGTCGAGTTCATCCAGGCCGATTATCGCGGCATCTTCGACGGCGGGCTGGAGGCGCTCTACGAAGAGGACCACCCGGTCCCGGTCAAGGTGGTGACTCTCGCCGGGCGCACGCGCGACGTCGAACTGTCGGCGGTGCCGCTCAAGCGCGACGGACACACCGCCACCCTGCTGGTCGGCCGCGACACCACCGAGGTCACCGCCGCCATGCGCGCGGTGGCGGCGCGCGAGCATCGCATCCGCGCCATCATGGACACCGTGCTCGACGCCATCGTCACCATCGACGACGAGGGCATCATCGTCAGCGCCAACCTGTCGGTGGAGCGCATCTTCGGCTATCCGCTGTCGGAACTGATCGGCACCAACGTCAAGATCCTGATGCCCGAGCCCGAGGCCAGCCGGCACGACGGCTACATCCGGAACTATCTGTCGGGCCAGGGCGGCGGCGTGGTCGGCATCGGCCGCGAGGTCATGGCACGGCGCAAGGACGGCACCCTCTTCCCGGTGCACCTGTCGGTATCGGAACTGCGGCTCGACAAGCGCCGCCTGTTCACCGGCACCATCCGCGACCTCACCGAGAACAAGCAGCTGGCGCAGCGCGTCGCCTATCTCGCCAATCACGATTCGCTCACCGACCTGCCCAACCGCACGCTGTTGTCAGACCGTCTGGCGCAGGCGCTGGCGCAGGCGAGGACCAACGCGTCCATGGTGGCGGTGATGACCATCGACCTGGCCGGCTTCACCACCATCAACGATTCGCTGGGCCACGAGGTCGGCAACGCCGTGCTGCGCGAGACCGCCCGCCGCCTGAGCCAGGCGGTGTCGCCGGTGGGGACCGCCGCGCGGCTGGCCGGCGACGAGTTCGCCGTCGTGATTCCGCAGCTCAAGGACCCGGCGGCGGTGACGGTGGCGGTCGAGCACGTCACCGAGCAATTGTCCAAGCCGTTCAGCATCCACGGCAACGACCTGACGCTGCCCGCCGACATGGGCGTGTCCGTCTATCCGCGCGACGGCGACGAGCCGCACGACCTGCTGCGCAACGCCGAGATGGCCCTGCACATCGTCAAGCGCGACCCCGGCGAGCGGGTCGGCTTCTTCGACGCCGCGATGTCCTACGCCGTCTCCGAGCGGCTGACCCTGGAGCGCTCCATCAAGCATGCGCTGGCGATCGGCCAGTTCGAGCTGTTCTATCAGCCGCAGGTGCGCCTGTCCGACTATCGGCTGATCGGCGCCGAGGCGCTGATCCGCTGGCGCCATCCCGAACTGGGCATCATCGCGCCGGACAAGTTCATTCCCGTCGCCGAGGACACCGGCCTCATCGTCCCCATGGGGACCTGGGTGCTGCAGACGGCCTGCCGCCAGCTCAGGCAGTGGAACGACATGGGGCTGCCGGCCATCCGCATCGGGGTCAATATCTCGGGCCGCCAGTTCCGCGAGCCCGATCTCGCCGACACCGTGCGCGCTGCCATTGCCGATGCCGGCATTCCGGCCCACCAGCTCGACCTCGAACTGACCGAGAGCATGCTGATGGTCGACGGCGAGGGCACGCTGAAGCTGCTGCGCGAACTGGCGGGGCTCGGGGTGTCGCTCTCCATCGACGATTTCGGCACCGGCTATTCGTCGCTGGCCTACCTCAAGCGCTTCCCCGTCAACACGGTCAAGATCGACCGCGCCTTCGTGCGCGACCTCGACCACGACGAGGACGGCCGGGTCATCGCCAACGCCATTATCTCGCTCGCCCATTCCCTGTCGCTGAAGACCATCGCCGAGGGCGTGGAGACCGAGGCGCAGGCCAGCCTGCTGGCCAAGCACGGCTGCGACGAGATCCAGGGTTACATGATCGGCCGCCCGCTGCCGGCGGCTGATTTCCTCACCTTCGCCAAGAATTACGACGCGGGATCCACCGCGCCCAACGGGATATTGCAGGGAGCCGGTTCATGACGGGTACGATCGTGATCGTCGAAGACAACGCCATGAACATGAAGCTCCTGGAGCAGGCGCTGACCATCGCCGGCTACGAGGCGGTGAAGTCCTCGGACGGCGAGGGGCTGGTGGACCTGGCCGCGGGCTCCGGTGCCGGACTGGTCCTGATGGACATCCAGCTCCCCAAGCAATCCGGCGTCGATCTCCTGAAGCTGCTGAAGGCCGATGCGCGCACCCGCGCCCTTCCGGTATTGGCCGTCACCGCCTTCGCCGACCCGGACTCGGTGGCCGGCTTCCTCAAGGAGGGCTTCGATCAGGTCATCACCAAGCCGATCTCCATCCGCAAGCTGCTTGACGAAGTGGCCCGCTATCTGGGCGGCTGAGGGCCGCGCTCACCGGCGGAGGGGGCTTCCTGTCGCCGCCGTGAGGCACCAAATCAAGCCTTGACGCCTTCTCGGCCCTTTGGCTTGTTTGAGCGTCCGCCCGTCGCCCCCTCTCGCGAAGCGCCACCCCGGTCGCGCCTCGCTCCCTTGGACAGGAACCCCCCGTATGTCCGCACCCGCCAAGCCGAGCGGCGAGCCGATCACCTCCAAGCGCCAGCTGGTCGAGTACCTTGAATCCGGGTGCAAGCCGCGCGACGCGTGGCGCATCGGCACCGAGCACGAGAAGTTCGCCTACACCCTCGACGATCTGCGGCCGCTGCCCTTCGAGGGCGAGCGCGGCATCCGCGCCATGCTGGAGGGCCTGATCGGGCTGGGCTGGCGCCCGGTCGAGGAAAACGGCCAAGTCATCGCCCTGCTCGACGACACCGGCGCCAGCGTGACTCTGGAGCCGGGCGGGCAGCTGGAACTGTCGGGCGCCCCGATGGATTCCATCCACGAGACCTGCCGGGAAACCTATGCCCACCTCAAGCAGGTCAAGCAGGTGGCGGCGCGCCTGCGCGTCGGCTTCCTGGGGGTGGGGTTCCAGCCCAAGTGGGCGCGCGAGGACATCCCGTGGATGCCCAAGGGGCGCTACGCCATCATGGGCGAGTACATGCCCAAGCGGGGGAGCAAGGGCCTCGACATGATGCTGCGCACCTGCACGGTGCAGGTGAACCTCGATTTCGCCTCGGAAGCCGACATGGTGCGCAAGTTCCGCACCTCTCTGGCGCTGCAGCCGGTGGCGACGGCGCTGTTCGCCAGCTCCCCGTTCATCGAGGGGCGGCCGTCGGGCCTGCTGTCGTCGCGCTCCGACGTGTGGACCGATACCGATCCCGACCGTTGCGGCATGGTGCCGTTCGTGTTCGAGGACGGCATGGGGTTCGAGCGCTACGTCGACTGGATGCTCGACGTGCCCATGTACTTCGTCTACCGCGACGGCCGCTACATCGACGCCTCGGGCCAGTCCTTCCGCGACTTCATGGCCGGGCGGCTGCCGGCGCTGCCGGGCGAGCGGCCGACCATCGGCGACTGGACCGACCATCTCACCACCGCGTTCCCCGAGGTCCGGCTCAAGAAGTACCTCGAGATGCGCGGCGCCGACGGCGGACCGTGGCGGCGCCTGTGCGCCCTGCCGGCCCTGTGGGTCGGCCTGCTCTACGACGACGACGCGCTGGCCGGCGCCTGGGACCTCGTCAAGGATTGGACCATCGAGGAGCGCGAGACCCTGCGCGCCGAGGTGCCGCGGCTCGGGCTCAACGCCAAGGTGCGCGGGCGCTCCGTCCGCGACCTGGCGCTCGACGTGCTGGCGCTGTCGTCCCAGGGCCTGAAGGCCCGCCGCCGCTTCAACGATTCGGGGCGCGACGAATCCATCTTCCTCGACACCCTCGACGCCATCGCGCGCTCGGGCCGCACCCCGGCCGAGGAAATGCTGGAGGCCTACCACGGCCGCTGGCAGGAGAGCGTCGAACCGATCTTCAAGGAATACGCCTACTAGGGAGCTCGCCAATGGGGACGACCTGCACCAGCCTTGCGGAAGTGCGCGACAATATTGACCGCCTGGATGACCGCATCGTCGAGCTGCTGGCCGAGCGCGGACGCTACGTCGAGCAGGCGGCGCGCTTCAAGGCGACCAAGGCGGCGGTGGTCGACAACGACCGCATCGAGGATATCGTGCTCAAGGTCCGTCACCTGGCCAACGAGTACGGGACCTCGCCCGACCTGATCGAGCACATCTACCGCGCGATGATCAACGCCTACATCCTCCACGAGAGCCAGGAGTGGCTGAAGCTGCACGAGGGAGCGTGACGGCGCATCGCTCCCTCGGCTGACTTGGCTCACCCGTGGCCGGGCAGGATGCCGGTGTTGGCACTGGCCTGGTCGGCGCGCAGGCGGTCCAGCAGGGCCGCGTCCCCCTGCTGCTCACCCCAGCGATCGAAGTGCACCAACTGGTCGATCGGCAGGCGCGGGCGCCAGCCGGCGGCCTCCAGTTCCGGGCGACGGTGGTAGCCCTTGACCCTGCCGAGGCAGAGGTAGGCGACCGGGACGATGCCCTTGGGGATGGCCAGCGCGGCCTGCACCGCGTCGTTGTCGAAGATGCTGACCCAGCCGACGCCCAGGCCCTCGGCCCGGGCGGCCAGCCACAGGTTCTGCACGGCGCACACCGAACTGTAGAGGTCCATGGTGCGGATGTGGGTGCGGCCGATCACCACCGGCCCGGCCCGCTCGCGGTCGCAGGTGACGCAGATGTTCACGGGGGCCTCCATGATCCCTTCCAGCTTCAGCGCGCTGTAGAAGTCGCGCTGGTCTTCCGGGAACATCAGGGCGGCCTCGGCGTGCGCCTTGCGGAAGGCGTCGTGGACCTTTCGGCGCACGGTCCCGTCGCGCACGACGACGAAGCTCCACGGCTGCATGAAGCCGACCGAGGGCGCGTGATGCGCCGCCAGCAGGATGCGGCTCAGCATGTCGTCGGGCACCGGGTCGGGCAGGAATTCACCACGGGTGTCGCGCCGGGTGTAGATGGCGCGGTAGACGCCCTCGCGTTCGGCGGCGGACAGGGGGGCGGCAGGCACAAGGGTGGCGGGCAAAACGGTGTCGTCCATCATCATTCCCCTTCGATGGAACGCCCGGCCGGCCTCCACGCTGGCCGGGCAAGGTCCGTCAGGCCGGTCTTCTGACTCGGGTTCATCCCTGCCGGACGCCTTCCCAGCCCTCGAGCCAGTGGCATTCGTCCGACAGGTCCCCCTTACAGCGTTGGGCACGTCGCGGGGTTGCACCGCGTTCCCGATTCTCCGGCCCGCTCGCACGGTCCGGCACCTGATGGATCAAGCGGTGATAGCGTGGCCGGCGGCCCAAGGCAAGCGGGGCGGAGCCGGGGATGGCGGCATCCGAGTGCGTTTCCAAGTCGCGCGCTTGACGGGGGCGGCCGGGTCGTCTACCAACCCCAGACTTCCCGAGTTTCAGTGCCCTGCCCCGCGGAGGATTCATGGCCGCCTACCAGTACGTCTACGTGATGAAGGATCTCAAGAAGTCCTATCCGGGCGGCAAGGAGATCCTCAAGGGGCTCTACCTCAGCTTCCTGCCGGGGGCCAAGATTGGTGTGCTGGGCGCCAACGGCGCCGGTAAGTCGACCCTGCTGAAGATCATGGCCGGCATCGACAAGGAATTCGCCGGCGAGGCGTGGGCGGCCGACGGCGTCAAGATCGGCTACCTGCCGCAGGAGCCGCAGCTCGACCCCGCCAAGGACGTCATGGGGAACGTCATGGAAGGCGTCGGCGAAACCAAGGCGCTGCTGGACCGCTTCAACGAGGTCTCCGCCCGCTTCGCCGAGGAGCTGACCGACGACGAGATGAACGATCTCATCGCCGAGCAGGCCGAACTGCAGGAAAAGATCGACCATCTCGACGCCTGGGATCTCGACCGCAAGGTGGAGATCGCCATGGACGCCCTGCGCTGCCCGCCCGGCGACTGGGCGGTGGACCGGCTCTCGGGCGGCGAGAGGCGCCGCGTCGCGCTGTGCCGCCTGCTGCTGTCGCACCCCGACATGCTGCTGCTGGACGAGCCGACCAACCATCTTGACGCCGAATCCGTCGCCTGGCTGGAGCGCTTCCTCGAGGAGTACACCGGCACCGTGGTGATGGTCACCCACGACCGCTACTTCCTCGACAACGTCACCGGCTGGATCCTGGAGCTCGAGCGCGGCCACGGCATCCCCTACGAGGGCAACTACACCAGCTGGCTGGAGCAGAAGGAAAAGCGCCTGGCCCAGGAAGAGCGCGAAGAGACCGCGCGCCAGCGCGCCATCCGCGACGAGCTCGACTGGGTGCGCTCCTCGCCCAAGGCGCGCCAGGCCAAGAGCAAGGCGCGTATCCAGCGCTTCGAGGATTTGGTCGCCAAATCCCAGGAGAAGGCGACCGGCCCCGCCGTCATCAGCGTCCCGCCGGGCCCGCGCCTGGGCGGCAAGGTGATCGAGGCCGAGAACGTCTCGAAGGCGTTCGGCGACAACCTGCTGTACGAGAACCTCAACTTCAAGCTGCCGCCGGGCGGCATCGTCGGCATTATCGGCCCCAACGGCGCCGGCAAGACGACGCTGTTCCGCATGATCACCGGCCAGGAAACCCCGACCTCCGGCTCCTTCACGGTGGGCGAGACCGTGGTGCTGGGCTATGTCGACCAGAGCCGCGATTCGCTCGACGCCAACAAGACGGTGTTCGAGGAGATCTCGGACGGCCAGGACGAGATCGATCTCGGCAGGCGCAAGATCAACTCGCGCGCCTATGCCGGCCTGTTCAACTTCAAGGGGGCCGACCAGCAGAAGAAGGTCGGCGTGCTGTCGGGCGGCGAGCGCAACCGCGTCCACCTCGCCAAGATGCTGAGCCGCCCCGCCAACGTCATCCTGCTCGACGAACCGACCAACGACCTGGACGTCGAGACCCTGTCGGCCCTGGAAGACGCCCTCGGCGAGTTCCCCGGCTGCGCCGTGGTCATCAGCCACGACCGCTACTTCCTTGACCGCATCGCCACCCACATCCTCGCCTTCGAGGGCGATTCGCAGGTGGTGTGGTTCGAGGGCAACTACCAGGACTACGAGGCCGACCGCAAGCGCCGCCTCGGCGCCGACGCCGACCAGCCGCACCGCATCAAGTACAAGCCGCTGACCCGCTAGCCGCGAGGGCTTGCGTCATGGCCGGGTCAAGCCCGGCCATGACGGACTTGGCTGGGCGGGCCGGGAGCTTAAACCTTTTGGCGGTGCCGCGGGGCGCGCCGGCTCCTGGCGACCCGGGCGATGAAGGCCTCGACCTCGGGCAGGATCGATTCGAACCACGGGCGGCCATGGAACAGGCCGAAATGTCCCGCCTCGGGCTCGATGTGGTGCTCGCGCAGGCCATCGGGGATGCGGTGGCTCAGCGCGTGGGCGGCCAGCGTCTGGCCGAAGCCCGAGGAATCATCGCGGCCGCCTTCCACCGTCATCAGTGCGACGTCCTCCAGCGCCGCCGGCTCGACCGGCTGCCCGGCCCAGGTGAGTTGCCCGCGCGCCAGGGCGTGGCGGCGGAACACCAACTCGGAATTGTCCTCGGCGAACTCGGCGGGCAGGTCCATCAGCGTGGAGAACAGGCGCAGGAAGGGAAAGGCGTCGGGATCGGCCCCGTCGTCGTCGGCCAGCTTGCCCGCCAACTCCCCGCCGGTGGCAAGGTGGCGCGACAGATAGCGGGCCAGCGCCTGCCAGTGGTAGCGGCCGGGATAGACCAGGCGCCCGTCGCCGGCCTGCCCGCCCGCCGTGCGCGTCGCCAGGATGCGCGAGAACCAGCCGGCGGGCAGCGCGCCGGCCATCCGCGCCATCGGCGTCGGGTTGATGCGGGTGTCGATGAAGCCGCCCATGAGCACCAGCGCCCGCGGCCGCATCGGCTCGGCGTCGGCGGCCATCAGCGCCGCCGCCGCCAGGGCGGCGGTCGGTGCCTGGCTCACCGCCACCACGGTGGCGCGGCGGGGCAGCCGGCGCAGCGCGTCCATGATGCAGCCGATGCTGCGGTCCAGGCCGAAGCGGCCGGCCGCCGCGGGGATGTCGCGGGCGTCTTGCCACTCCAGCAGATGGACGTCGTGCCGGGGCGCCAGCCCGAGGACGAGGTCGCGCATCAGCCAGCCGAAATGGCCCGACAGCGGAGCGACCACCAGCACCGGCGGCTGCGGCGGCGTGCCGGGCTTGCGGTAGTGATGCAGGATGGCCGCCGGCGAATCGAGGAGAAGGCGGTCCTCGACATCGACCATGCGGCCATCGGTGGGTACGCGTCCCAGGCCGAGCAGCGGGGGTCTCATGGGCTAGGGATGGGAACTGGAAGCGTTCCGATCAAGCCCTGCACCCTAGCCGAAGGTTGGGCGCCCCGGCCCACCCCCTTGAACCGTGGTTGTGGCGCCCCCTATTTCAAGGGGGTGGTCACCATCAAGAGAAACGTCAGGGAGGTTGGACCATGATCGTCAAGATGATCCTGAAGGCCAAGGCCCGGGGCGCCGGCGTGGTCACCGTATCGCCCGAGGCGACGGTGGGGGACGCGGCCAAGCTGCTGGCCGAGCACCGCATCGGCGCGCTGATCGCCGTGGAGGACCACGGCGCCATCGCCGGCATCCTCTCGGAGCGCGACATCGTCCGCGGCGTGGCGGCGCAGGGCGCCACCTGCCTCGCCCTCAAGGTGCGCGACCTGATGACGGCGGCGGTCCACACCTGTCACGAGGAAGACACGCTGGACAGCCTGATGCAGACGATGACGACGCGGCGCATCCGCCATCTGCCGGTGATGGACACCGACAACCGGCTGGTCGGCATCGTCACCATCGGCGACGTGGTCAAGAGCCGCCTGGACGAGGCCAGCATGGAGGTCGACAATTTGCGCCACTACGTGGTGGCGTCCCGGTAGCCGGACCGTCGTCCCCCTCGCCGTCATGCCCGCGCTCGACGCGGGCATCCACGTGGTTGGCCCGCGTGGATCGCCGGGTCAAGCCCGGCGATGACGGCAATAGGGGGGTGTGACCGATTACTCGACGACGATGTCGGCCGCGGCCTCGTGGACCTCGCCGTTGTCGTCGTGGAACTTGAGGGTGATCTTGCCCGACTCGGTCGCCACGGCATAGAACGACACGAACGGGTTGGCCGACATGGCGGGGTACCAGTCGGCGTTCATCACCACGTCGTTGTTCCAGGTGCACACCATCTTGTTGATGATCCGGCGCGGCAGCGGCTTGCCGGCGGCATCCTTGCGCTGCCCGGATTCCATGTCATGGGTGACCTGGGCCTTGATCTCGATGATTTCGCCCTTCTTCGCCTTGGCGGGGATGCGGGTCTTGATCGGAACGCTCATCTCTCTTCTCCTCGAAAGCCCGCTCAGCAGCCGCCGATGGTGACTTTGGTTTCCTGCTTGGCCATGTAGACCGAGCCGTCGCTCATGACGGCGTAGGCCCGGACCACCTGGGTCTTGCCGAGGCGCATGCGGAAACTGACTTCGGCCTTGCCCGAGCGCGGGCTGAGGTTCCAGGACGAGACACCCGGCTGCGGGTTGCCTTCCGCCACCACGTGGATGGTCTTGACGTAGTCGGACGCCGTCATCGGGCTGTCGACCACCACCGAGACCGGTTCGGCCGCGCCGCTCTCGGCGACGTCCTTGAGCTTGAGGGTGACCTTGCCCTCCTTGGGCACGGCGCCGCCGAGCAGCTTCTTGACGAACTCGTCGGCCTCCTGCGGCGTGGCGGCGGCCACGCGCGGCAGCGCGACGGCGGCCGCGCCCGCGACGGTGGCGGCCAGAACCTCACGGCGGTTCAGCTCCGCCGAGAAAATGCGGGGTTCGGACATCCTCTTCTCCCTCGTGCCGGGGCTGGCCGGTCCGATGACGTCCGTCCGCCCCTTATCGCATGGTTGTTCTGGCCGAAAGGGTATTCGACGCCGGGATGGAAGGCAACGGCTACATTAGAAATCCATAACCTTAACGGTGTTTTCTGCACCCGCGAAAAATTCACACCTCGGTGGTTGCGCACCCGCCCGCCATCCGTCAACATCGCAAAGGTATCTTTGGGGGTGCCAGCATGACCATTCGGCGCAAGTTCATCTTGGCGTTCGGGCTAATCCTGGTCACCAGCATCGCCGGGCTGGTCGTCAACGGATTCATCGCCCTGCGTCAGTTCACCCTGACCGCGGACGTGGGCCGCATCTCGGCCGTGGTGTCCGAGGAGCAGATCCCGTTCATCGAGACGGTCAAGAACCTGCAGCTCGATATCGTGCGGATCCAGGGGATCTACTCCGACATCGGCGCCGTGCGCACGCCCGAGCGGCTGGCCGAGGGCGCCAAGGAAGCCGAGCAGGCGGCCGAAAGCTTCCGCTACCATCAGTCGACGGCGCTCAGCATGGCGCAGGCGATGGGGCTCGCGGATTCGGCGCGGGTGCTGGAAGGGGTCGCGCTGGCCTTCGAGCCCTACTACCAGACCGGCCAGGACATGGCGCGCGCCTACGTGGAGCAGGGCCCCCAGGCCGGCGAGCAGTTGCGGAAGGACTTCGACGCCTCGGCCGAGGGCTTGCGCTCGCTGACCGAGAGCCTGGTCGAGGCGGTGCAGGTGGCGGTGGCCACGTCGGCCACCCAGCTGCTGGACGCCCGCGAGGGCCTCGATTCCTCGGTGCGCAACCAGGCCTTCATCCAGGCCGGGTCGGCGGTGCTGCTGCTGATCCTGCTGGTGGGGACCGCGATCATGCTCGACCGGCAGATGGTGGAGCCGCTGGCCGACATGACGGAGGCCACCGCCCGGATGGCGGCCGGCGACCTCGCCGTGCAGGTGCCCGGCGTCGGCCGCACCGACGAGATCGGGCGCATGGCGAGCGCCGTCGAGGTCTTCCGCGAGAATGCCCACAAGGTGCGCCAGTCGGCCGCCGAGCAGGAGGCCGAGCACCGGCGCAACCGGCGCAAGCTCCAGTCCGAGATCCTGGCGCTGACCAATGCCATCGACGAGGAGGTCTCGGGCGCCATCGGCGTGGTGATGACCGAGGCCGACGCCATGCTGGGGGCGGCCGGCGCCATGTCGGGCGCCGTCGATCACGTGCGCGAGCGCTCCGACGCCGCCGCCGGGGCGGCCGAGGCCGCTAACGGCAGCGTCGACGCAGTCGCCGCCGCCGCCGAGGAACTGTCGGCGTCGGTGCAGGAGATCAGCCGCCAGGTGCAGCAATCGACCCACATCGCCGGCAAGGCCGAGCAGGAGGCCGAGAAGGTCAGCTCGATCGTCACCGGCCTGGCCAAGGCGGCGGAAAGCGTCGGCGAGGTGGTCAACCTCATCAACGACATCGCCGGTCAAACCAACCTGCTCGCGCTCAACGCCACCATCGAGGCGGCGCGGGCCGGCGAGGCCGGCAAGGGCTTCGCGGTGGTGGCCGGCGAGGTCAAGAACCTCGCCAACCAGACCTCGCGCGCCACCGACCAGATCGGCGAGCAGATCACCGCCATCCAGGCCGCCACCCAGGACGCGGTCGGCGCCATCCGCGGCATCGTCGGCATCATCGACCAGATCGGCCAGATCTCGGGCGGCATCGCCGCCGCCGTCGAGGAACAGTCGGCAGCCACCCAGGAAATCGCCCGCTCCGCCCAGACCGCGGCGGCCGGGACGCAGCAGGCGGCCGCCGAGATCGCGCAGGTGTCGCAATCGACCGAGGAGACCGGCCAGCGCTCCGACGAGGTGCGGGGATCGGCCACCAGCGTGCGCGAGCGCATCGGCACCATGAAGGCCGCCATCGACGAGATCGTCAAATCGACCTCGGAAGAGAACCGGCACAACACCCAGCGTCACACCGTCAACGTCGCGGCTTCGCTCATTCTGGACGGCGAGAAGCGCCCCTGCCTGCTGCAGGAGGTGGCGCTGATCGGCACCGCCGTCCTCGACCGGCCGGTCGGCGCCCGCCGCGGCGCGGAGTTCGTGGCCGAGGTGCCGCATCTGGGGGCGATCAAGGGGTCCGTGGTGGCGATCACCGACCAGAACACGCACGTGCGGTTCGACCTGGACGAGGCCCAGATGGCGCGGCTGGAAGAGTTCATCGCCGCACGGCAAAAGAAGGCTTAGGAGAGACGCGGTGAGGTACGAGATTTCCGACGAGTCGGGCGGGCCCACCCTGGTTCTCAGGGACCAGCTGACCTTCGGCGACCGCAGCGCCTTCGAAGGCGTCATCGCCAAGCTTCTGGCGCGTCGTGCCCAAAGGGCGCGCGTCGATCTCTCGGCCCTGGAATACATGGATTCGGCCGGGCTCGGGATGCTGCTGACGCTGCGCGACCAGGCGGAGCGCGCCGGCATGGAGGTGGCGCTCAAGAACCCCAAGGCCGAGGTGCGCGAGCTTCTGGTGCTGGCCTGCTTCGACACCTTGTTCGCCATCGAGGAGGATTGAGGCATGGCGGACGGGGGCGCCGCAGGATCCCGTCCCACCCGGGCCCTGGTGGTCGATGACGAACGCATGAACCGCGAGGTGGTGGTCGCCAATCTGCGCGCCGCCGGATACGAGACCATCACCGCCGAGGACGGCGTCCAGGCCTGGGGTATCCTCGACCGTCTCCCCCATGATTTCGACGTGGTCCTGCTCGACCGCCGCATGCCCCGCATGGACGGCATGGAACTGCTCGGCAAGATCAAGGCCGACGACCGCCTGCGCGGCATCCCCGTGATCATGCAGACCGCCTACGCCTCCTCCGAGGACGTGGTCGAGGGGATCAAGGCCGGTGTCTACTACTACCTCGGCAAGCCGCTCGACCGCCGCCTGCTGCTGTCGGTTGTCGCCTCGGCGGTGGAGGAACACCAGCGCTACCGCCGCCTCACCGAGGATCTGGAACGGCGCACCACCGCGCTCAGCCTGATGGAGGGCGGCACCTTCCGCTTCCGGACGCTGGAGGAGGCCAACACCCTGGCGGTGGCGCTGGCGCGCACCTGCCCGCGCTCGCAGTACCTGGTGGTCGGCCTGTCCGAGATCTTCACCAACGCCATCGAGCACGGCAATCTGGGCATCGACTTCGCGGAAAAGGCCCGCCTCATCGGCGACAAGACCTGGGCCCGCGAAATCGAAGCCCGCATGGACGCGCCGCCCTATCGCGACCGCTGGGTCACCGTGCAGTTCGAGCGCCGTCCCGGCGAAGCGCGCATCACCGTGCGCGACGAGGGGCAGGGCTTCGACTGGCGCACCTACATGGAGCTGGATGCCGCCCGCGCCTTCGCCGCCCACGGCCGCGGCATCGCCATGGCGCGCCAGCTGTCGTTCGACAGCCTGGAATACCGCGACCCCGGCAACGAGGTGGTGTGCATCGTGCGCTGCCTGGACGCCGAATCCCCCGCGGAAGCTTCCGTCACGCCCGCAAAGGCCGCGGCGCCCGCTCCGGCCGCGCCCAGGTCCGAGCGCGACGACGACCTCAAGATCGCCTGCTCCATGCAGACCGAGTTGCTGCCGCCGGCCCGCCAACTGGAGGCGGCCACCAGCCGCTACGGCGTGCGGGTCAGCGGCTTCTTCGAACCGTCATGCGAGCTGGGCGGCGACATCTGGGGCCTCGACCTGCTGGACGAGTCCCGCTTCGCCCTCTGGCTGGCCGATTTCTCCGGCCACGGGGTCACCGCCGCCCTCAACACCTTCCGCCTGCATGCCCTGCTGCAGCACATCGGCGAGCGCCACCGGCCGGGTACGTTCCTGGAGGAGGTCAACCGCCGTCTCGCCGGGCAGCTGCCGGTCGGCCAGTATTGCAGCATGCTGTACGGCGTCGTCGACGTGGCGGCGGACAGCTTCACCTACGCGGCGGCGGCGTCGCCGCCCCCCATCGCCGTGGCGTGGGCCGACCGGCTGACCCAGGTGGGAGACGGGGCCGGGCTGCCCCTGGGGATTTCCAAGACGGCCAGCTACGCCGAACGCCGCCTCGCCTTCAGGCCCGGCGAGGCATTGTTCATGGCGAGCGACGCCTTTGCCGAGAGCCCCGCCGTGGATGGCGGCAAGCTGGGGCATGCCGGCGTCTGCGGGCTGGTCGGCGACGGCCTCGGCCGCCTGGGCGAGCGGGCGGACGTCCACGCCGTGCTGGCCCCCTTCCTCGCCACCGTCACCCGGCCGTTGAAGGACGACCTGACCGCCGTGTGCTGCGTCAGGCCCTGACGGCCCTCCCCAGCACCTCTTCCGTCATCGCCGGGGCCGCGTGGACCCTCGGGCCAAGCCCGAGGGTGACGCTCAAGATGATCTCAGGCCCGCGCGAACACCGCCTTGATGGCGCCGCCCAGCGTGCCCTCTTCCATGTACTTCATCCCGACGACACCGCCGAGGATGATGGAGCCCAGCGCCAGCACCGAGCTGACGGACAGCGTCGACATGCCGGTCAGGCCCTGGCCGATGGTGCAGCCCATGGCCATGACGCCGCCGGTGCCCATCAGGGCGGCGCCCAGGAAGTGGCGCAGCATGTCGTTGGCGTCGGTGAAGGCCTCCAGGTGGAAGCTCTTGCTGGTGATCGACGACAGGAACGAACCGACGATGATGCCGCCCACCGCGGCGATGCCGAAATTGATGGTCGAGCCGGTGAAGGTCATCAGGTACTGCACCGAATCGCCGATGGGGGCGATGAAGGTGAAGGAGGTGAGCGCCGTCGGCTCGAACTCGTCGTTGCCGACGATGCCGGTGATCGCCCAGCCGGTGGGGACCATCAGGCCGATGATGATGCCGCCGACCCAGTCGCGGGGGCTCTCGCGGAATTCATGGCTCTTGAAGCACCAGACGATCAGGCCGCCGGCGATCGCCGCCACCGCGCCCCAGCGCGCCACCGCGGCCGGCAGGCCGAGGGCGGCGAGCAGGCTGGGGATCGCCTGGTTCTGCGCCTTGCCGGCCAGGGCGATGGTGGTGGCCTGCTCGAGCTGGATGCGGGCCAGGCCGATCAGCCCCTTCAGCGTCATATAGGCGAACAGCGCGACGATCATGAAGACGACGACCGATTTGAGGTTGCCGCCGCCGATGCGCACCAGCGTCTTGTTGCCGCAGCCGCCGGCCAGCGTCATGCCGAAGCCGAACATCAGGCCGCCGAGGATGGCGCCGGCCCACGGGATGGCGGCGCCCAGGTAAATGGATTTGGACAGGTCGATCAGGCCGGCGGCCTGCAGGCCCTGGCTGGCCAGCATGGCCACCGCCAGCGCCAGCATCCACGCCCGCATGCGGTTCCAGTCGCCCATGAATACGACGTCGGAGATGGCGCCCATGGTGCAGAAATTGGTGCGCTGCGCGGTGCCGCCGAACACGACGCCCGCAAGGAAGGCGGCACCACCCACGACCGTGGTGATGGAGAGTTCAGTCACGTTCATCCTCCCGGGTCAGGGCTCCGCTTCCGCAAGGTTCAAGACGGGCTTGGCGGCCGGAGCTTTCCTATCTATATTCCTTGTATCTAAATTAGCACCGGCCCGGCGGCCTGGGCAAGGTTGCTTGTATGCCGGCCGTTGGGAGGGGTCGAGCACGAATTTGGGGGCGTAGGCAAAGGCTACTACCCGGCGTCGGGAAGGGCGTGCCAAGGATGCAGCATTAGGTTATGCTAATCCAAGGAGCGCGAGATGAGCGACGCGGGCAAGTCGATGTCGATCATCGTCACCAAGGGGACGCTGGACTGGGCCTATCCGCCCTTCATCCTGGCCAACACCGCGGCCAGCATGGGCCTCGACGTGACGCTGTTCTTCACCTTCTATGGGCTTGGGCTGTTGAAGAAGACGCTGGACCTCAAGATCACGACGCTGGGCAACGCGGCGATGGAAATGCCGATGATGGGCATGCACATCGCCATGCCCAATCTGGTCGGGGCGCTGCCGGGCATGGACGCGGTGGCGTCGTCGATGATGAAGTCCCTGATCAAGAAGAAGAAGGTGGCCTCGATCGAGGAGCTGCGCGACATGGCCGTCGAGCAGGGCGTGCGCATGATCGGCTGCCAGATGACGATGGATCTGTTCGAGTACGCGCCGGCCGACCTGATCGAGGGGATCGAGGTGGCCGGCGCGGCGACCTATATCGAGACGGCGACCCAGTGCGACATCAACCTCTACATCTGACGCCGGACGTCCCGAGCTTCGTCAGCGATCGCACCGGCGACGGCCCGCTGGCCCGCCTGTTCTCGTTGTGCAATTCGGAACAGGCGCGGGAGTACATGCCCGTCAAGCGTTCCTTCAGGATCCATGGCCACAGCACCACCATCCGGCTCGAGCGGGCCTTCTGGACGGTGCTGGACGATCTGGCCGCGGAAGAGGGCGTCACCGCCAGCGCCCTGATCACCCGCATCCATGACCATTGTCTGTTCAACAACGACAAGAATCTGGCATCGTGCCTGCGGGTGGTTTGTCTGAAACATATCAATCTCGGCGCGTAGCGGTCGCGCCGGGGCCACGGGTCACTCTAGGGGAGTTACGATCGATGTCTGCCACCATTCTCGACGTCAAGGGCCTCAACTGCCCGCTGCCGATCCTGCGCACCAAGAAGGCCATCAAGGACATTCCGGTGGGCGGCGCTCTGCAGGTCATCGCCACCGATCCCGGCTCGGTGAAGGACATGGAAGCCTTCTGCAAGCAGACCGGCAACGAGCTGGTCAACTGGAAGGACGAAGGCGGCACCTACACCTTCAACATCGTCCGCAAGTCCTGATGCGGGTGCGGGCCGCCGCCGCGGTCGCGCTGGTCCTGGCCGCCCTGGCCGGCACCGCGCGGGCGGCGGAGCTCGTGATGTTCGAGACGCCGTCCTGCCCGTGGTGCCTGAAATGGCACCGCGAGCTGGGCGACGTCTATCCGCGGACCGAGGAAGGCCGGCTGCTCCCGCTGCGGGTGGTCTCCCTCCTCGGCAACCGCCCCGCCGATCTCCACGGACTGGGGCCGGTGCGGGTGACGCCCACCTTCGTGGTGGTCGAATGCGGCCGCGAGCGGGGCCGCGTGGTCGGATACAACAGCGATGAGCAGTTCTGGGGCGAACTCTCGATCATCCTCGACCGGATGAAGCGCGAGGCCAGGCCGGCGCGCCGGTGCTGATCCCTACTTCAGGGATCCCAGCAGCCGGGCCAGCCGCCCGGCCGTCTGCTCGTCGCCCACGCCGTCGACGCGCTCGGGACGGAAGTGGCGCTGGAACGCGGCGATCGCCGCGTCGGGGGCGGTGACGTCGTAGCCCCACCGCTCCAGCATGCGCAGCAGCTTGTCGATGGGCACCGCCGCCCGCTCGACCCCATCGAACGGCCACAGGCCGATGCCGTAGCCCTTCAGCCGCTCCCACGGGAACAGCTCGCCCGGGTCCTGCTTGCGCGTCGGCGCGATGTCGGAATGGGCGACCACGTTGCGCGCCGGGATCGGATGGCGGGCCAGGGTGCGCACGCACAGGCGGATCAACGCGTCGATCTGGGCGGCGGGGAAGGGGCGGTAGCCGAACTCGTGGCCGGGATTGACCAGCTCGATGCCGATGGAGCGGGAGTTGACGTCGGTGTGGCCGCGCCACGACCCCGCGCCGGCATGCCAGGCGCGCTCGCTCTCCGGCACCAGGGCGAAGACGGTGCCGTCCTCCTCGATCAGGTAATGGGACGAGACCTTGGCCTCGGGGGCGCACAGCCGCTCCAGCGCCGCCCGCCCGCTTTCCATGCCGGTGTAATGCAGCACCAGCATGTCGATCACGTCGGCACGCCGCGGCTCGAAATTGGGCGATGGCCGTTCGACGATTCTCATCATGCTCCAGCCCTCATCATGCTCCGGGCTCCGCTTCGGCGCCGGGCGGCGGTTTCCTCCCGGCGAATTGCACCGCCGCCACCCCGGCGATGGTGATGGCGCCGCCCACCAGCTTCTGCCAGGTCAGCGTTTCGCCAAGCATGGTGACGCCGCCGGCGACGCCTACCACCGGTCCCAGCAGGGTGATGGGGACCACCCGGTTCAAGGAATGGCGGGCGAGCAGACGATACCACAGCGTATAGGCGACCACCGAGGACGCCAGCACCGTGTAAGCGAAACCTCCCCATACCCGGAGACCCGAGGCGGCGATGGCCTCGATCTGGTGATGCTCGGTCGCCATCGACAAGAGCAGCAGCAGCGGCGCCGCGAACAGGGCCATCCAGCCGTTCAGCGCCATGGGGTCGATGTTGCCCAGCCGCTTGACCTGGACGTTGCTGAGCGCCCAGCAGAACATGGCCACCGCCACGGTGATCAGGGGCAGCGGATGGGGCAGCGTCGGCTCGCCGGCCAGGAGGGCGACGCCGGCGAAGGCCAGCACCAGGCCGAAGGCGCGGGCGCGGCCCAGTTCCTCGCCGAACACCGCCCAGGCCAGCAGCGCGCTGAAGGGGACGCCAAGCTGGATGACGATGGCGGTGGTCGCGGCCTCCATGCCCGATAGGCCGAAGAACAGCAGCCCGAAATGGCCGATGCCGAGCACGACCGCGATGCCGAGGATGCCCTTGAGCTGCTCGAGGCGGGGCCGGAACAGCGGCGCCAGGATCAGCGCCACCCCGGCAAAGCGCAACGCGGTCAGCAGGAACGGCGGAAGCTGGGTCAGCGCGAGCTTGACCGCGACGAAGTTGAGGCCCCACAGCACCACGACCAGCAACGCCGACAGCCAGTCGCGCGGGGTCATGGGGGTGCCATGACCCCATGAGATCCTTCGTCGCGGCGCTCCTCAGGATGACAGTTGGATGATGTCATCCTGAGCGCAGCGAAGGATCTCCTTGGCCCGGCGCCACTCATTTCGCCCCCAGTTCTTCCCGCTTGGCCTCCAATTCCAGCCAGCGTTCCTCGGCGGCGGCCAGGTCCTCGCGGGCGCCGTCCAGGCGGGCGGCGGATTTCTGGAAGCGGGCGGGATCGCGGGAATAAAGGCCGGGGTCGGCGAGGTCGGCTTCCAGCCTGGCGATCTCGGCCCCCAGGGCGTCCATCCGCGCCGGCAGCTCCTCCAGCTCGCGCATTTCCTTATAGGACAGCTTGGTCACCGTCTTCGGCCGCGATTCCGCCTTGGCGGGGGGCGCCTTGGCGTCCGCCTTGGGCTCGTCGGCGCGGGGGCGCTGGCTCAGGTAGTCGGAGTAGCCGCCGACGTACTCGGCCACCTCGCCGCCGCCCTCGACGGCGATCACGCTGGTGACCAGGCGGTCGAGGAAGTCGCGGTCGTGGCTGACCACCACGAGCGTGCCCTCGTAATCGGCCAGCATCTCCTCGAGCAGGTCGAGGGTGTCCATGTCGAGGTCGTTGGTCGGCTCGTCGAGGATCAGCAGATTGGAGGTCTTGGCCAGGATCTTGGCCAGCAGCAGGCGGTTGCGCTCGCCGCCCGACAGCGCCTTGACCGGGGTGCGCGCCTGCGCCTCCGAGAACAGGAAGTCCTTCATGTAGCCGACCACGTGCTGCGGCCGCCCGCGCACCCACACGTTGTCGCCGCGCCCGTCGGTCAGGGTGTCCCACACGCTGGTCTCGGGATCGAGGGCGTCGCGGCGCTGGTCGAAATAGGCGGTTTCCAGGTTGGTGCCCAGCTTGACGGTGCCGGCGTCGGGGGCGAGGTCGCCGGTCAGCATGCGCAGCAGCGTGGTCTTGCCGGCGCCGTTGGGGCCCAGGATGCCGACCCGGTCGCCGCGCATGATGCGGGTCGAGAAGGGTTGGATCACCACGCGGTCGCCGTAGGCCTTGGTGATGGCCTCCGCCTCGACGACCAGGCGGCCGGAAATGTCGCCGGCCTCGGCGGCCATCTTGACCTGGCGCGACTGGTCGAGCACGCCTTGCTTGCGCTGGGCGCGCTCCTTGCGCAGACCCTGCAGCGCCCGCAGGCGGCCCATGTTGCGCTTGCGCCGGGCGGTGACGCCGCGGGCCAGCCAGTGCAGTTCCTGGCGCATGCGGGTGTTCATGCGCGCCAGCTCCGCCTCCTCGGCGGCGTAGGTCTCTTCCTGCCAGGCGGCGAAGCCGCCGAAGCCGAACTCGGCGCGGCGCACCAGGCCGCGCTCCAGCCACAGGGTCTGCTGCGACACCGTCTCCAGGAACCGGCGGTCGTGGCTGATCATCACCAGGGCGCCCTGGTAGGCCTTCAGCCACTCCTCCAGCCACAGGATGGTGGGCAGGTCCATGTGGTTGGTGGGCTCGTCGAGCAGTAGGGCGTCGGGCTCGCCGACCAGGGCGCGCGCCAGGGCGGCGCGGCGGCCCTCGCCGCCCGACAGGGTGGTCGGGTCGGCCTTGGGGGACAGTTTGACCGCATCCAGCACCGCCTCGACGCGGTAATGCTCGTCGGCCTCGGCGTGCGGCAGGCCGGCGGCGACGTAGTCGGCGACGGTGGCGCCGTCAAGCACGGGGTCCTGCGGCAGGTAGGCGACGCGGGTACCGGGCTGCACGAAGCGCTCGCCCGAATCCGGCAGGATGATGCCGGCGAAGACCTTGAGCAGCGTCGACTTGCCCGAGCCGTTGCGGCCGACCAGGCAGGTCTTGTCGCCGCGTCCGACCCAGGTGGTGACGCCCTCGAACAGCGGGTTGCCGCCAAAGGTCAGCCGGACGTCGCGGAGCGAGAGCAGGGGAGGGGAAGCCATGGGCTTCACCTACACCCAAGCCCCCGCCGGTTCAAGGTTCAAGGCTACGGCAGCGGGCTCACGCCGAACAGGCGGGAATGGAAATGGAGCATGGCGCCGTAGATCAGCAGCGCCGCCAGCGGCCGCGCCCAGCCGATCTCGCGCAGCCGCAGCTTGGCGCGGCCCTCGGCCATGGCTTGGAAGGGCAGCCAGCTGGTGCGGCGGGCGTACTCGCGCCAAGCGCCGCCCAGCGTGTCGCGGCGGCGGACATCGATGTGGCGCGCGCCGCCCAGCGCCAGCACGAGGACCGAGCCCATCATGATCTGCTACGCCACGTCGCCGTTGACCACCATGTGGGTCGCGGCCCACAGGGCGAAGCCCCACAGGCCGGGGTGGCGGGTCACCGCGAACACTCCCTTGGGCTTGGGATCAGCCACCCGCTGGCCGACGGCGGTGGGGTTGGGACGCGACAGGCCCTCGATGAGCAGCCAGAAGGCGAAGGGCATCACCGCCAGCGGCAGCACCGCCAGCCAGCGCGGCATCGGCCACAGCGGCACCACCGGCGCCCGGCTGTAACCCCAGATCATGCCGAGCAGGGAGGCCAGGGCGATGGCGGCATAGAGGGGAGTGAACAGTCGCTCACCGAGTCGGGCGGTCAGCCAGTCGCGCACCGGCAGCGCCGACAGCAGGAAATGGGCGCCGACGAAGACGATGGCGCACAGGATGAGGGGCAGGAACCCGTTTGCGGACATGGGCACCCTCCGAAATCGAAGGGGCACGCTAGGTCCGGGTTGGCCTCAGGCGCAAGGGTCCGAACGGCTGTCCGCCGTGCGGTTATCGGGCACGGGCGGGGCGGGGCGGCGTACGGGCACCGGCTGCGGCCTGGCGCATACCTGTTTCGGCGGCGCGGGCAACGACAAGGTCGCCAGGGCGAGGTCGTAGAGCGGATGGCGCGGGTCGATCATGGCAACACCTCCGACATGTCGGGAAGTGTGATGCAATGCGTACGCCAAGGGAAACTGGCGGAAAGTCAGGGGATGGTTGCGGTCGGGCGGGGAAGAAACCGCCGGGCCGGCAGGATCTGCCGGGCGCTCACCAGCCCATCCAGCCGCCGAGCGCCAGCCAGCCCACCGCCACCGCCATGGAGGCCAGGGTCATCGGCACGCCGGCGCGGGCGAAGTCGGCGAAGGACAGGCGCACGCCCACCGAGGCGGCGCGCTCGGCCACGATGATGTTGGCGAGGCTGCCGACGATCAGCAGGTTGCCGGCCAGCGTCGACAGCACCGCCAGGCCATAGAGGGCGCCGTCGCCCGGGGTCGGCCAGACCGACAGGATCAGCATGGTGGCGGGAACGTTGCCGATGGTGTTGCTGGCCGCCAGCATCAGCGGCGCCATCACCGCCAGCCGCGCCGGCGACAGATCGGCGCGGTCGAGCGCGTCCAGCACCTGCGCCGCCATGCCGGTGGCGGAAAAGGCGTCGGTGACCACGAACAGGCAGGCGAACAGCACCAGAAGATGCCAGTCGACGGCGCCGATCATGTCGCGGCTGGCCAGCCGGCGCGACAGCAGCAAGCCGGCGGCGATCACCAGCGCCCCCACCTCGCGCGGCAGCGGCGTCGCGAACAGCGCCAGCAGGGCGAGCACGGCGATGATGCCCTTGGTGGTCTGCCAGCGATTGGGGGCGGGCAACGGCTGCGCCGGCTGCGCCTGCGGCCTCTCGGCCAGGTGGCGGCGCCACACCAGGCGCACGGTGGCGTAGACGATGGCCAGCCCGATGGCGCCGGGGATTCCGCAGGCCAGCAGGAAGCGCCAGAAGTCGAGGCCGCCGATCTGGCCGATGAGGATGTTCTGGGGGTTGCCGATCACCGTCATGGCGCTGCCGGCATTGGCGGCGCCGGCCAGTCCCAGCAGATAGGGCCGCGGATCGAGCCCCCTGTCCCGGATGCCCTCGGCGATGATGGGGGTCATGGCGAAGACCACGATGTCGTTGGCCAGCACCGCCGACAGCAGGCCGGCCACCACCACGGTGAGCAGCAGCAGCCGGTGGCCCGAGCCCTCCGCCGCCGCCAGCCGCGCCGCCACGGCGCGGTAGACCCCGGCCGCCTGGAACTGGGCCGACACGATCATCAGCGCGAACAGCAGCAACAGCGTCGGCACGTCGATGGCGCCGCCGATGCCGGCGACCCCGACCTTGCCCGAGGCCAGCAGCACCACCACGCCCAACAGCGCGATGCCGGTGCGGTCGATCTTCAGCCCCGGCACCCGCCCGAGCGCCATGCCGACATAGACCGCGAGGAAGACGATGGGAACCAGGGCGACCATGCGGGGATGATAGCGGTCAATCGTCATCGCGGCCAAGCGCAGCCGCGTGTGTCATCCCGAGCGTAAGCGAGGGACCTCGTACGCCCGCCAAGGGTCGGGTGGCTGCCGTACGAGGTCCCTCGTCGCGGTGCTCCTCGGGATGACAGGCCGATGTGTGCCCCGGGATGACACGCTTGGGCGAGGGCTCTATATTCCCGCCATGTCCGATCCTTTCGCCCTCGACGACGACGACATCCCCAATCCGTTCCAGCCGCCGCGCGCCCCCGCCGGACCGGCGCCGGTGCCGGCCGACGCGCCCTGGCTCAAGGGCTTGAACCCCGAGCAGCACGAGGCGGTGACCTCCACCGATGGCCCGGTGCTGGTGCTGTCGGGGGCGGGGACCGGCAAGACCAAGGTGCTGACCGCCAGGCTCGCCCACATCCTGGCGGGACGGCGGGCCCAGCCGTGGCAGATCCTGTCGGTGACCTTCACCAACAAGGCGGCGCGCGAGATGAAGGAGCGCGTGTTCGGGCTGGTCGGCCCGGTGGCCGAAGGGGTGTGGCTGGGCACCTTCCATAGCCTGTGCGTGCGCATCCTGCGCCGCCATGCCGAGGCGGTGGGGCTCAAGTCCAACTTCACCATCCTCGATTCCGACGACCAGATGCGCCTGCTGAAGCAGGTGATGGAGGCCGAGCACGTCGACACCAAGCGCTGGCCGGCCCAGGCGCTGATGTCGACCATCCAGCGCTGGAAGGACCGCGGCATCGCCGCCGACAAGGCGGCGGGCGAGCAGGCCAGCGAGTTCGCCGGCGGCCGCGCCCAGGAGCTCTACCGCCTCTACCAGGAGCGCCTGAAGACGCTGAACGCCTGCGATTTCGGCGACCTGCTGCTGCACGTCCTGACGCTGTTCCTCAACGAGCCCGAGGTGCTGGCGAGCTACCAGGATCAGTTCCGCTACATCCTGGTCGACGAGTACCAGGACACCAACGTCGCCCAGTACCTGTGGCTGCGCCTGTTGGCCCAGAAGCATCGCAACATCTGCTGCGTCGGCGACGACGACCAGTCGATCTATTCCTGGCGCGGCGCCGAGGTCGGCAACATCCTCAGGTTCGAGCGCGACTTCCCGGGCGCCAAGGTGGTGCGCCTGGAACGCAACTACCGCTCGACCCCGCACATTCTGGCCGCCGCCTCCAAGCTGATCGCCCACAATTCCGGGCGCCTGGGCAAGACCTTGAAGCCCGGCCTCGCCCACGAGCCGGAGGCCATCGAGAAGATCCGGGTCAGGGGCGTATGGGACGGCGCCGAGGAGGCCCGGGTGGTGGTCGAGGAGATCGAGGCGCTGCACCGGGCCGGCAACAAGCTGGCCTCCATGGCCATCCTGGTCCGCGCCGGCTTCCAGACCCGCGAGTTCGAGGAACGCCTGATCACCACCGGCGTGCCCTACCGCGTCATCGGCGGCCCGCGCTTCTACGAGCGCCAGGAAATCCGCGACGCCATGGCCTATCTGCGCCTGGTGGTCTCGACCGACGACGGGCTGGCCTTCGAGCGCATCGTCAATCTGCCCAAGCGCGGCCTCGGCGACGTGGCGATGCAGGCCATCCATGGGCTGGCCCGCCGCTCCGGCCTGTCGCTGTTCGAGAGCGCGCGCCGCCTGGTCGAGACCGACGAGCTCAAGCCCAAGCCCCGGCAGGCGCTGGCCGGCTTCGTCGCCGATGTGGACCGCTGGCGCTCGCTGCTGGAAGCCATGCCCCATGCCGAACTGACGGCGACCATCCTCGACGAATCCGGCTACACCGAGATGTGGCAGAACGACAAGTCGGCCGAGGCGCCCGGACGGCTGGAGAACCTCAAGGAGCTGGTGCACGCGCTCGAGGAGTTCGAGAGCCTGCAGGGCTTCCTCGAGCACGTCGCCCTGGTGATGGAGAACGACGAGAAGACCGACGCCGACAAGGTCACCATCATGACGTTGCACGGCGCCAAGGGCTTGGAGTTCGACAGCATCTTCCTGCCGGGCTGGGAGGAGGGCGTGTTCCCCCACCAGCGTGCCATGGACGAAAGCGGCAACCAGGGTCTGGAGGAGGAGCGTCGGCTGGCCTATGTCGGGCTGACGCGGGCGCGCAAGCGCATCCTCATCACCTTCGCCGCCAACCGCCGCATCTACAACCAGTGGCAGTCGGCGCTGCCCAGCCGCTTCCTGGAGGAGCTGCCCGAGGACCACGTCGAGCGCGAGGCCGAACGCGGCCTCTATGCCGGCGGCGGCGCGCAGGGTGGCGGGTTCGGTGGTGCACGGTGGTCCGACGACGGCTACGTCCGTGCCGCCTATGGCGCCAGGAAGCCGCCGCAGACCATCGATGCTGGGTCCTGGAAGGTGGCCTCCCGCGCCCCCGCGCAGGCCGGCTTCGACCCCGGCGACCGCGTCTTCCACCAGAAATTCGGCAACGGCACGGTGGTGGCGGTCGACGGCGACAAGCTGGAAATCTCCTTCGACAAGGCCGGAACCAAGAAGGTGCTGGACAGCTTCGTCGAGCTGGTGTGAAGACGTCTTAAGTTGTCATCCTGAGCGCAGCGAAGGATCTCGTCGGGTTGGGCCCGAGCGCCCGTGTCCCACCAGATCCTTCGTCGCTGCGCTCCTCAGGATGACAGAGGCATACTCGAACCAAGGACACCGCAGAACATGCCCACCTTCCCCGACATCTGGCGTCTCCACCTCACCGTCGAGCCCGAGGCTCTGCCGGTGTTCGAGGAGGTGTTCGAGCGCTATGCCGAGTCGGTGACCATGTTCATGGAGGACCGCTCCGGCATCTCGGACGGTGATTGCCTGTGGTTCCTGGAAGGCTACTCGCGCACGCCCCCCGACCGCACCGAGATCGTCGCGGCGCTGTCGGCGGTGGCTGCCGCCGCCGGGATCGACGTGCCGCCGCTCGAGGTCGAGCGGGTGCCCAACGTCGACTGGGTGCTGGAGAACCTCCGCGACTTCCCGCCCATCGACGCCGGACGCTTCTTCGTGCGCGGCTCGCATTGGGACGGCCGCGTGCCGCTCAACCGCATCGAGCTCAAGGTCGATGCCGGCACCGCCTTCGGCTCGGGCGAGCACGCCACCACCAAGGGCTGCCTGCTGCAGCTCGACCGGCTGGCGCGCCGCCGCCGCTTCCGCCGTCCGCTCGATTTGGGCTCGGGCTCGGGTATCCTCGGCATCGCCATGGCCAAGATGTGGGCGGTCGACGTGCTGGCCACCGACATCGACCCGTCGGCGGTCAAGGTCGCCAACGGCAACGCCCGCGACAACGGCGTGGCGTCGCGCTTCACCGCGGTGGTCAGCGACGGCTACCGCAACCCGGCGCTCAAGCGCGCGGCCCCCTTCGACATCATCGTCGCGAACATCCTGGCCCGCCCGTTGATGCGCTTCGCCCCGGCCCTGGCCGCCCACCTGGCGTCCGACGGCGTCGCGGTGCTGTCGGGCCTGCTGGAGTGGCAGGAGCGCATGGTCATGGCCGTGCACGAGCGCCAGGGACTGACGCTCAAATCGCGCATCGTGCTCGACGGCTGGGCGACGCTGGTGATCGGGCGGTAGGGGGACGTCATCCCGACGACCGTAGGGAGGAGGGATCTCGTTGGGCGCCACCCGGACGGACGGCCGCCTGACGAGGTTCCTCGCGTTCGCTCGAAATGACGGGTTCTAGTTAACGGCGGAAGCCGGGGTCGAGCCGGACCATCAGCGGCGCCACCAGGCCCGTCTCGGAGGGCTTGGAGCGGCGCCACCGGGTCAGGCGCAGGCGGTGGAGCAGCGGCAGCAGCAGGTGAAGCACGGCCGTCTTCCCTCATGGAGGTAGGGTTGGCCGGACCCTACTCCCACCAATGGCCCTTGCGCGAGCAAATATTTTGCATTGCAGCATTACCCCGCTTGCGCAGCGCCTTGCCCACCGGGGGCGGCGCCCTTAAGTTCGTCGAAGGATGGATGCGGAGCCCGTCATGAGCCTGGAACCGGAATTCGGCCGTGCCGGCCCCGAGCGGGTCGCGGCCTTGCGCGAAGAGCTGGCGCGGCGCGGCCTCGACGGTTTCCTGGTGCCCAGGGCGGACGAGCACCAGGGCGAATACGTGGCGCCTTCGTCACAGCGCCTGGCTTGGCTGACCGGCTTCACCGGCTCGGCCGGCATCGCGGTGGTTCTCCCCGACCGCGCCGCCATCTTCGTCGACGGCCGCTACACCATCCAGGTGCGCGCCGAGGTGGACACGACCCTGTTCGAACCCCTGCATTTGACCGAGCTCCCGCCGTCGCGGTGGCTGGCCGAGGCCCTGCCTACCGGCGCCCGCCTCGGGTTCGATCCCTGGCTGCACACCGCCGACCAACTCGACGCCTATCGCGCCGCCTGCGAGCGGGCCAACGCCGTCCTGGTGCCGAGCGACGGCAATCCGGTCGATGCCGTGTGGCTCGGCCGGCCGCCGGCCCCGTCGGCCGCCATCGTCGCGCACGACCTCACCCATGCCGGCCGTGCCGCCGCCGACAAGCGGGCCGAGATCGGCCGCCTCCTGGCCGAGGATCGCCTGGATGCCGCCGTGCTGTCCGACCCGGCGTCGGTGGCCTGGCTGCTCAATCTTCGCGGCGGCGACGTCGCCTACACCCCCCTGCCGCTCGCCTTCGCCGTGGTTCAGGCCGACGGCTCGGCCGAACTGTTCGTCGATTCCGGGCGCCTTGCCGTGGCGCCCGAGGCGGTGGTGCGGCCGCCGGAGGAGTTCGAGGCGGCGCTCGATGCCCTGGCCGGCCGCCGGGTGCGCGTCGACCAGGCCACCTGTCCCTTCGCGGTGGTCGACCGCTTGGTCAAGGCGGGGGCCAAGGTCGACAAGGGCGCCGATCCCTGCGCCGTGCCCAAGGCGTGCAAGAACCCGGTCGAGCTCAAGGGCGCCCGTGCCGCCCATCGCCGTGACGGCGCCGCGCTGGTCCGCTTCCTCGCCTGGCTCGCCGCCGAGGGCAACGCGGACGAACTGTCGGCCGCCGATCGCCTGGAGGCGTTTCGCCGCGACGGCGACCTGTTCCAGGGCCTGTCGTTCCCGACCATCGCCGGCGCCGGCCCCAACGGCGCCATCGTCCATTATCGCTCCAGCGCCGAGACCAACCGGCGGCTGCAGCCGGGCGAGCTGTTCCTGCTGGATTCGGGTGCCCAATATCTCGACGGCACCACCGACGTCACCCGCACCATCGCGGTGGGAAGTCCGGGGGCGGAGGAGCGGCGGCGTTTCACCCTGGTGCTCAAGGGCCATATCGGCATCGCCACGGCGGTGTTCCCCAAGGGCACCACCGGCAGCCAGCTCGACGTGCTGGCCCGCCGCCACCTGTGGGCGGCCGGCCTGGATTTCGACCACGGCACCGGCCACGGCGTCGGCAGCTACCTGTCGGTCCACGAGGGGCCGCAACGGATCTCCAAGGTCGGCAATTCGGTGCCCTTGCGGCCCGGCATGATCCTGTCCAACGAGCCCGGCTACTACAAGGCGGGCGCCTACGGCATCCGCATCGAGAACCTGCTGGCGGTGACGGACGCGCCGGCGCCGGACGGGGCCGAGCGCGAGTTGCTGGGCTTCGAGACCCTCACCCTGGTCCCCATCGATCGTGCCCTCATCGAGGCCGGGCTGCTCTCCGCCGAGGAACGCGCATGGGTGGATGCCTACCACGCGCGGGTGCGGGCGGACATCGCGCCCCTGCTGGATGAGGGCGCGCGCAATTGGCTCGTTCGGGCCACCCGGCCGCTTATGGATTAAGCCCTCCATCCGAGGGAACGTCCGTCCCGCCGCGGGGTTGGCGGGGGAGGATGCGTCCATTATGGAGGATTAGATGATGTTCACCCGGGCCAAGCCCATCGTGGCGACGGCCGCTGTCGCGCTGTCGCTGGCCGCGTGCCAGTGGATGGGCGGCGAGCGCAGCCAGCAGACATCCGCCGCTCCCAAGGCGAGCATGGCGGCGCAGCAGTCGGTCAGCCCCGCGATGGTCCGTTCCATCCAGCAGCGCCTCAACGACCGCGGCTATGACGCCGGCGCCACCGACGGCGTGTGGGGTGAATCCACGGCCTCGGCCTTGTCCAAGTTCCAGCGCGACCAGCGCCTGGAGCAGAGCGGCGCCATCGACATGCAGACCCTCGCGGCGCTGGGGGTCACGGGCGCCCCGTCCGGCATGGCGCAGGCGGCGCCCTCGGCCGACCGGCCCTATACGGCGACCAGCCGCCGCGGAGCCGAGCAGCCGGCGCAGAAGTCCACCACCGGGCGCCAGTCGAGCATGCGCCAGGAGGCGGCGGGCATGAATACCGCCCAGGTGCGTGATCTTCAGCAGCAATTGCAGCAGCGCGGCTACGACCCCGGCAAGATCGACGGCCAATGGGGCAACAATACCCGCCAGGCGCTGATGAACTTCCAGCGCGACCAGAACATTAACGCCACCGGGCGGCCGGACAACCGCACCCTGGCGGCGCTGGGCATCGAGCGCGGCAGCCAGCAGGTCGGCCAGATGCCGACCCCGCGTCCCGCCCACCGGCAGCCGACCCCGCAGGACATTCCGTCGGAAGAGCCTCCGGCGCCGGATATCGGTCCGTCGGACCAGCAGGTGCAGTAAGGGGCAGTCGACCGTCATGCCCCGGGAGATCGGGGCATCCATCCGCGATGGGCCCCCGCGCGAGCGGGGGCGACAGGTCTAGCCGGCGAAGCCCATGCGGCGGGCGAACTCGGCGGTGACGAAGTCCATGGTGTTGCGATGCTGCACCAGCCAAGCCGGCAGTTCGCGGCGGAAGTAATCGTCGAGGACGTCGCCGCCCTCGATTCGCTGCAGCACGTGGGTGAGCTCGGCCAGCATGCGCTCATGCTCGCCGGAATGGGGGGCCAGGGCAAAGAAGCCGATGGCCTTCATCATCTCTTCCTCACGCCCGAAGTGCTGGCGGCAATGGTCCACGAAGTGGCGCATGAGATCGATACGGGCCTGCCCGCTGGCGGCGGCCAAGGCGTTGATCGTCGCCGCGGCATCGTCATGGTCCGAATCCATGAAGCCGATGCCGACCTTCATACCGTCATGCCAATCGAGAACAGACATCCCGCCCCCTCCGTGCTCCGGGCGCCTTCTGGGGCCCGTTTCGCGCAAGACATTAGACATATCTAATAGGCATACATACTAACGTCGCGCTTTGATTTAAGGCAATTGGCGTACGAGTTTGTCTTTTGCGTCAAAGCTATGCAGAATCCGCACGGCTTTTTCACCCGAAGTAGAATTCCCCGTACAGGATCTTCCCCGAGTGGGCACGGCGGCACGAATCCCGCATATCCATGCCCGCGCGGCCTAACCGGCCCGCTCGATGGTCGGCGCGCCGCGCGCCGTGATAATTTTGTGGCATCGAACTCATCCGGCAGAAGCCATCATGGAACTGATCGACGCCCTCTTCGCCATCCTTGCCGTGCCCGGCGGCATCGCCATGTCGGTTGCCGAGCAGGCCTCGCCCTGGCACTTCCCCCGCATGTTCATCGCCAACGGCGCCTTCACGCTGTCGACGGCCTTCTGGCTGTCGTTGCTCTACGTGTTCAGCCGGATGCGCTGAGCGCGGACGGGGGCGGGTACAGGCCGCCAACAACGCCTCCGGACAGCACAAAGCCCCGCGGGCGGGTCAGCGCTCATCGCGGGGCTGTTCGGTGCTGGGCCTCACGGGCCCTCATGGTCGGCCGATGGCCGATAGACAGTCTTCAGTCTCTGCAAAGTCCTGGGCGCCGAGTGTGTCAGGCACCCTCACTCTTACCCGGCGGTGTCATGCCGTTCTGCATCCTCCTACCCGGTCTATTGTCCGCCGCTTGGCGGTCAACACTTACCGGATGTTTGGGTTGACTGACCGTACCGTCGTCCTCCGCTCTTATTTACAGCCTCAGTATGCCAAATTGGCCCGGGGGAGTCAAGAAAACGAAAGGGGCGCCGTTGGGCGCCCCTTGGGTCAAACCGTGGCCAGGCCTGGCGTCGTCGCGGTTATTCCACCAGCTCCACCACCTTCTCGTCCTTGCCCGACCCTTCCTGGATGTCGAAGGTGAGCTTGCCGTCGGGGCCGACGTCGACCTTGACCAGGCCGCCCTTGGCGAGCTTGCCGAACAGCAGCTCCTCGGCCAGGGGCTTCTTGATGTGCTCCTGGATGACGCGGGCCAGCGGCCGGGCGCCGAACTGCGGGTCGTAGCCCTTCTTGGCCAGCCAGGCGCGGGCGGCCTCGCTGAGCTCGATGGTCACGTCGCGATCGCCCAGCTGGGTCTCCAGCTGGATGACGAACTTGTCGACGACCTGGGCCACGATCTCCTGGGTCAGGCCGGCGAAGGCGATGGTGGCGTCCAGGCGGTTGCGGAATTCCGGACTGAACATGCGCTGGATCGCCTCGGCGTCGTCGCCCTCGCGGGTGTCGCGGCCGAAGCCGATGGCCGGCCGGGCGAGGTCGGCGGCGCCCGCGTTGGTGGTCATGATCAGGATGACGTTGCGGAAGTCGACGATCTTGCCGTTGTGGTCGGTCAGGCGGCCATGGTCCATCACCTGCAGCAGGATGTTGAACAGGTCCGGGTGCGCCTTCTCGATCTCGTCCAGCAGCAGCACGCAATGCGGATGCTGGTCGATGGCGTCGGTGAGCAGGCCGCCCTGGTCGAAGCCGACATAGCCGGGCGGGGCGCCGATCAGCCGGCTGACCGAATGGCGTTCCATGTATTCCGACATGTCGAAGCGGGTCAGCTCGATGCCCATGATGCGGGCGAGCTGGCGCGCCACCTCGGTCTTGCCGACGCCGGTCGGGCCCGAGAACAGGTAGCAGCCGATCGGCTTCTCCGGTTCGCGCAGGCCGGCGCGGGCCAGCTTGATGGCCGAGGCCAGCGCCTCGATGGCCTTGTCCTGGCCGAACACCAGGGTCTTGAGGTCGCGTTCGAGGTTCTTGAGCGCCTCCATGTCGTTGAGCGACACCGACTTGGGAGGAATGCGGGCGATCTTGGCCACGATCTCCTCGACGTCGCGCACCGTCACCGTCTTGCGCCGCTTGGATTCGGGCAGCAGCATGCGCGCCGCCCCCACCTCGTCGATGACGTCGATGGCCTTGTCGGGCAGCTTGCGGTCGGTGATGTACTTGGCCGCCAGCTCGACCGCGGCGCGGATGGCGTCGGGGTTGTAGCGGACCTTGTGGTGGCTCTCGTAGTAGGGCTTGAGCCCGGTTAGGATCTTGACCGAATCCTCGACCGACGGCTCGTTGACGTCGATCTTCTGGAAACGGCGCACCAGGGCGCGGTCCTTCTCGAAGTGGTTGCGGAATTCCTTGTAGGTGGTCGAGCCGATGCAGCGGAGCGAGCCCGAGGCCAGCGCCGGCTTCAGCAGGTTCGAGGCGTCCATGGAGCCGCCCGAGGTGGCGCCGGCGCCGATCACCGTGTGGATCTCGTCGATGAAGAGGATGGCGCCCTCGTAGTTCTCGAGCTCGGTCACCACCGCCTTCAGGCGCTCCTCGAAATCGCCGCGGTAGCGGGTGCCGGCCAGCAGCGTGCCCATGTCGAGCGAGAAGATGGTGGCGTTCTTGAGGACGTCGGGCACCTCGCCCTTGACGATGCGCCGGGCCAGGCCCTCGGCGATGGCGGTCTTGCCGACGCCGGGATCGCCCACGTAGAGCGGGTTGTTCTTGGAGCGGCGGCACAGGATCTGGATCGTGCGCTCGCACTCGGCGTCGCGGCCGATCAACGGGTCGATCTTGCCCTGCAGCGCCTTCTTGTTGAGGTTGACGCAGTAGGCGTTGAGAGCGTCCTGGCCCTTCTTCACCACTTTCTCCCCACCGGCTTCCTCGTCGGCGCCGTGCACGGTGCGCTGTTGCGACCGGCCCGGGGCCTTGGCGACGCCGTGGCTGATGTAATTGACCGCGTCCAGCCGGGTCATGTCCTGCAGCTGCAGGAAATAGACGGCATGGCTCTCCCGCTCGGAGAACAGCGCCACGATGACGTTGGCGCCGGTGACCTCCTCGCGGCCCGACGACTGCACATGGATGGCGGCGCGCTGCACCACCCGCTGGAAGCCGGCGGTGGGTTTCGGGTCGGCCCCGCGCGGCGAGACCAGCTCGGCCAGGTTGGTGTCGATGAATTCGATCAGGTCGCGGCGCAGCCGGTCGATGTCGACGTTGCACGCCCTGAGCACGGCGACGGCGTCCTGGTCTTCGGCAAGAGCCAGCAGCAGATGTTCCAACGTCGCGTATTCGTGGCGGCGTTCGGAAGCATAAGCCAGGGCTCGGTGAAGGCTCTGCTCCAGGTTACGCGACAGCAT
Organism: Solirubrobacterales bacterium; assembly: GCA_050260775.1. Taxonomy (GTDB): domain Bacteria; phylum Pseudomonadota; class Alphaproteobacteria; order Rhodospirillales; family Magnetospirillaceae; genus CALABS01. The sequence continues at coordinate 116,298 of JBLNCP010000029.1, forward strand.
AGGGCATTCCTTCCAGGGCTATTCCTTTTCGATGGTGCATTGCAGCGGATGTTGATTCTGGCGCGCCAAGTCCATCACCTGGGTGACCTTCGTCTCCGCCACCTCGTATGTGTATACGCCGCAGACACCGACCCCGCGGGTGTGGACGTGCAGCATGATGCGCGTCGCCTCCTCGCGGGACTTGTTGAAAAAGCGCTCGAGCACGTGGACGACGAACTCCATCGGGGTGTAGTCGTCGTTCAGCATCAGCACCTTGTACATCGCCGGCTTCTTTGTTTTCGGCCGGGTCTTGATGACCACGCCGGTTTGCGTGCCGTCGTCGTTGCGCTTGTCGTCTCGATTGTCGCTCATAGTTCCGCATGCATGGGTGTTGCCCTCGATACACGCCTATCATATTGGGAGCGCATGCCGGGGGAAAAGGCCCCTGTTGCACGGATCGAAGGGCGAGGGGGCCACTCGACGAACAACGGCCCGGCAGGGGTCCCGCCGGGCCGTTCGTCAGGGGGGCGGGTACGCGGAGGTCCCGCTCAGGCGGCGGTCTTCACCAGGCGGTCGAACGCGGCGTGGACGCGGGCGTTGATTGGCGCCAGCGCCTCCTCGACCAGCTTGGTCGACAGGTCCGACAGCCGGCTGCCCTCGGCGATCGCCTTGTCGAGCTGGGCCTTGGCCAGGCTGGACTGGATGTCGACGAGGTCGCGCAGCGTCCGGGCGGCCATCAGCTGGCGCGACGCCTCCATCGACTGCTCGACGGTCTCCTGGGCGAGGCCGAACACCGCCTGGCTCAGTTCGGTCAGCCCGCGGGCCAGCACGGCGCTCGCCTGCGACACCGCCTCGGCGGACTCGCGCGCCGTCTGCAGCGCGTCCTCATATCCCTTCATCACCTGGACGTTGGCCTTGGCGGCGGCGTCCTGGGAGGTCTTGACCATCGCGTCGACGGTCTGCTTGCCCGCGGCGACCGCGTGCTCGATCTGGGCGGCGGGCTGCGGGGCGATGGCGGCCGCCGCGGCGGCCTGCTTCACTTTCGCGGGAGGCATTTCAATAAGGCTCCTTGGTATCGGACCGGCTTGGAAACGGCGCGCCTGGGGGGCGCATGCTGCAATGCAACATACGCCCTTTATGCGCCGCCGCGTACACCGGAGTCAATATCGCTTTGTGCAGTGCAGCATAAGTGTAAGGTCCGGGCGGGCCTAGCCTACAAGTCCGTTGCGCCCGACCTTCAGCGTGAAATTGGGCACCTCGTTGCGGCGCGCCTTCTGCTCCCACATCGGGTCGAACGGCACCGGCTTGGGGGCGTTGACCGCCACCCCGGTGTCGTCCAGCTCGAACAGCCGGGCGGGGAAGCTCAGGCGGTCGAAGGCCGGCGACGGGGCCTTCCAGGCGGTGAAGGCGTAGCGGCCGTCCTTGCACATGGCCGCCGTCCAGAAATACGAGCGGGCCGGCAGCTCCAGCCCGACCGGCGGCGGCTCGAACATGCCGCTGGCGGCGAAGGCGGCCACCAGGCTCTCGTACGCCGCCGCGTCCAACTGGCGCCGCGACGTGGCGGCGCGCCAGGGCTCGAGGATGTCCGGGGCGGTGAGCGGCTCGACCCCGGGATGTGTGACATTGGCCACCAGGACCCGGCGCAGCCCGTCCAGCTCATAGATCCTTAACTGCTCGTCGTAGATACCGTTGTAGACCACACGGTAGCGGTCCGGCGTGCCCGGGGCGCAGCTGGCGCGGATGTCCTCACCCTCGATGAACGAGAACCAATGGAACTTGCGGGTCAGCGGATTGCCGATGTCGCCACCCTGATAGGCGCAACCGCTTATGGCGAAAAGTCCCAGCACTACGGCAGTCATACGGGCAGGGAATGACGGCATGTTCGGTTTCCTCGATCGATAGCCGCAGGAGAATCGAGCGTGCCGATCCGTTCTAGTCACCGCGATATTCGCGCACGCCGTTCGGACACCAGCGCAAGCCGGAAATTCGACCTCTTGCAGCCTGGGCAAAGTAGACAGGAATCTTCAAATTCTTTATCGTGCGCCGCTACTCTATACGATGTCGAAATCCAAGGGAAAGGTCGAGAGATTGCACGCGACCCGTAACGTCATTGGATTCGGGGCGGGCCTGATCGCCCGCCGGATCCTGTTGGCCGTCCTGGGCCTCGTCCTGACCATCGGCGTGGCGGCTTCCGCGCAGGCCAGGGTCTACTCCCATATCGTGATGGACGCCGATACCGGCGAGGTGCTGCACGCCGAGAACCCGGACGCGCACAGCTACCCGGCGTCCCTGACCAAGGTGATGACGCTGTACCTGCTGTTCGACGCGCTCGAGCAGGGCCGCGTGTCGCTCAGCACGATGATGCCGGTGTCGCTGCATGCGACCCAGCAGGCCCCCTCCAAGCTCGGCCTCAAGGTCGGCGACCGCATCAGCGTCGAGGACGCGGTGCTGGCCCTGGTCACCAAGTCGGCCAACGACGTCGCGGTGGTGATCGCCGAGGCGGTCGGCGGCGACGAGGACAGCTTCGCCGAGATGATGACCAAGAAGGCGCACGCGCTCGGCATGGCCAGCACCACTTACCAGAACGCTTCCGGCCTGCCCGACGGCGGCCAGATCTCGACGGTGCGCGACCAGGCGCTGCTCGCCCGGGCCCTGGTCCGCCAGCACGCCCGCTACTACCACTATTTCTCGACGCGGCAGTTCCGCTGGCAGAACCAGCCGATCTCTACCCACAACCGCCTGATGCTGCGCTACCAGGGCGCCGACGGCATCAAGACCGGCTACATCAACGCCTCGGGCTTCAATCTCATCGCCTCGGCCAAGCGCGACGGCCACCGCATCATCGGCGTGGTGTTCGGCGGGCAGACGGCGGCGTGGCGCGACAACCGCATGGCCCAGATCCTGGACAAGGGCTTCGCCCGCCTTCGCGGCGAGGCCGTCGACATCCGCTCCGCCTCCGTCGACCACAAGGACCGTGCCGAGCTCGACAGCCTGGTGGCCTCCGCCAAGGGCATCAAGCCGGCCATGGCCAAGACGGCCAAGCCCACCAAGGTGGCCTCGGGGCGCGGCGGCCGCGACGACGAGGCCCGCGGCTCCGGCGATGCCGATCCCAGCTCGTGGTCGGTGCAGGTCGGCGCCTTCGGCGAGTACGACCCGGCGCACAAGGCGGCGGCCCAGGCGGCCAAGAAGCTGGGCGGCCTGCTGGCGCACGCCTCCATCAGCGTCAACAAGGGCAAGCAGGGCCATCAGCAGGTCTACCGGGCCCGCCTGACCGGCTTCACCGAGGACGAGGCCCGCGCCGCCTGCCGCAAGCTCGCGCGCGCCAAGAAGGCCTGCTCGGTGGTGCAGCCGAGCTGACCGTCGAGGGACCGGCGACCGTTGCCAAACCCCCGCTCCGGCGGGGGTTTTCTTTTGGGCTGACGACTGGTCATCCCGACGACCGAAGGGAGGAGGGACCTCGTCCGGCTCCGCCCGTGACGGTGTCCGCCAGACGAGGTCCCTCGCGGGCGCTCGGGAAGACAGGGAGGCAGGACTCAGAACAGCTCGATGTCGTCGTGGGTGGCGGCGGCGACCTTGGTGCCGGTGACCTCGGCGTGGACGGCGCGCTGGGCGTACATCACGTAGCTGCCCAGCATGGCGTCCAACTGGGCGTCGACCTGGCCGATCTCCAGGTGGGCGGCGGGGTCTTTCAGGGCCTTGGCCAGCGACCGGTTGCACTCGTCCAGCCGGCCGAGGGCGGCGACCACCTGCTCCATCTGCTGGCGCACGATATCCTGGAACTGGATGTTGCCGGCCGCTTGCAGGATCAGCCCGTGCACCGTCTTGCTCTGGCCGTCGGCGGCGGCGATGACGTCCTTCAGGTAGTTGGTCAGCTGGTCGTAGCCCTCGACGGCGCCGAGCAGCTGGTCGCCGAAGGATTCGAGGGTGCTGATCTCGCTCTGCGAGCGGCTGGCGTCGATGTGCTCGACCAGGAACGCGCCGATCACCGTATCCAGCTGGCCGAGGCCCTTGTGGATCTGTTCCGCCGCCGCCATGGTCTGGCGGGACAGGGCGCGGACCTCGTCGGCGACCACGCCGAAGCCCTTGCCGGCCTCGCCGGCGCGGGCGGCCTCGATGGCGGCGTTCAGGGCCAGCAGGTTGGTCTGGTTGGCGATGCCTTCGATGGTGCCCAGCACGCCGTTGAACGACTTGATGTAGTCGGTGATGGCGGCGAATTGCTGGCGCGTCGCCTCGATGTCGCTCTTGCGCGCGTCGACGTAGCGCCGCATCTCGGCGACGAAGGTGTGGTTGGCCTGGATGCGGTCCTTGGCCTCCTTGATGATCGCGTCCGAGCGTTCGCCGGAATTGAGCAGGAAGTCGGTCAGCTCGCGGGTGCGGGCGTTGATGGTGCCCAGGCGCTCGAGGATGTTGGTGGCCGACTGCTCGGTGAAGGCGATGGAGCCGTCGATCTGGCGGCGGAGGATCTCCTCGACCTTGGAGAACTTGTCGATCTCGCCGGCGATCATCTGGGCGCGGGCGCGCGCGTCCTCGGAATCGGCCCGCAGGCGGGCGCGCTCCTCGACCAGCGCCGCGACGCGGGCCTCGTCCCAGCTCTCGCCGCCGATTTCCAGCGTGTCCTGGCGGTCGACCACCTCCTGCCGGGAGAAGGGGCCGTAGAGCACCGTCGCGGTGGCCACCGCGCCATAGGCCAGCACGATGGTCACCACCGTGCCGATGGCGTCGAGAAAGCTCTGGGTGATGCCCAGGAACGCCATGCCCTGGTGGAAGTAGTGCTGCAGAAACAGGACGGCGAGGAAGGCGGATACCGCCGTCGCCACCATGACCCCCACCTGGAAGCGCACAAAGCCGCCGTGAAGGATAATTCGCGTCGGCTTCATTCCCACCTCCCCTCGTGGAGCAGCCTCAGGTCCCCGGCGGCATCCTACTTCTTTCCGGAGCGCGGCGCGAGGCCCGGTCTCGGGTGAGTGCCGCTGTACGGGCTGGATTTGGCGATGCCCCGCAGCACCCGCTCCATGTGCAGGCGGGCCTTCGGCAGGAAGGTGCGCTTGTGGCGGCGCTGCCACTGGTCCAGTCGCCATGGCCGCCGGTCGGGCGCCACCTTGGGCCGGGACATGAACACGTGGGCCATCACCTTGCGCCCGCTCGCCTGCACCTGGATCGGCTGCAGGGTGTATTCCCATCCCTCGTAGACCTGCAGGCGGTGCAGGCTCACGGCATCGACGCCGGTGACCAGGGTGCCTTCCACCCATCCGGATGCGTGCGCCAGCAGCATGGGATAGTGGCGCCCCGCGATGAAGACCCGCCGGAATCCTTGGGCGATGGCCGGCTCGACCTGTTCCGGGTGGACGTCACGCCCCATCACCAGGGCGCGCACCTCCGGGTCCATCAACGTGCCGAAAAAGAACAGGTTCATTCCGCCCTCATTTCACTGCGTGCGCAAGGCGCCAGCATCGCAATGAAATAGGGAGCGGAATAAAGGGTCAAGCGATTGGGTAGGATGCAGGGGCGGGGTTGCCTCAGTTTCCCCGGTCCTTGCTTCCGTTGTGCAGCTTCTCGCCCCCCGGCCGCCGCCAAAGCCCGGGGTCCAGGGCCTCTTCGACTTGCAGCGGAGGATTGATCCGCTTGTCGGAGTGGCTCGCCTGCTCGACGGCACGACGGAACTCGGACTCGATCTCGGCGCGGGCGCGGGCGAAGCATTCCTGCTCCGAGCACGGGGCGCGGCCTTCGGCCTCCCAGATGCGGTAGGCACGCCGGCGGACTTCATCGTCATCGATGTTCATGGCCATGACAGCCTCCATAATCACCCTTCTTGAACAGTCAAGATGAGGTGGCTGTTCCGCCGCGCCGTACAATAACTGGCCGTTTGTCGGGCTAATGTCCGGCCGAGGGCGGGGTGATGCCACTGGCAGCCAGTTGCCCCTCCAGGGCGGCGCGCACCCGCTTAAGGCCATCCACGGTGGTGGCCTCGCAGCGGGCGACCAGGACCGCCTGGGTGTTGGACGGGCGCAGCAGCCACCAGCCGTCGTCGCTCTCCACCCGCACGCCGTCGAGGGCATTGACCCGGGCGCCTGCGGCGGCCAGGCGGTCGCGGACCTCGGCCACCACCTGGAACTTGCGTTCGTCGGGGCAGTCGAAGCGCATCTCGGGGGTGTTGACCATGTGCGGCAGGCGGTCGCGGCGGTGCGCCAGGGTCTCGCGATCCCAGCGCGACACGATGCCCAGCAGGCGGATTGCGGCGTAGGGGCCGTCGTCGAAGCCCCAATAACGGTCGGCGAAGAAGATGTGGCCGCTCATCTCGCCGGCCAGCAGGGCGCCGGTCTCGGCCATCTGCCGCTTGATCAGCGAGTGTCCGGTCCGTCCCATCAACGCATGGCCTCCCATGCGCTGGACCTCGTCGAAGAAGACGCGCGAGGCCTTGACGTCGGCGATCACGGTGGCGCCGGGGCGTGCCTTCAGCAGGTCCTCGGCCAGGATCACCAGGATCTGGTCGCCCCACAGGATGCGGCCTTCGTTGTCGACGACCCCGATGCGGTCGCCGTCACCGTCGAAGGCGATCCCGAGGTCGGCCTGTTCCGCCAGCACGGCGTCCTGCAGATGGCGCAGGTTGTGGGGCTCGGTGGGGTCGGGATGGTGGTTGGGGAAGGTCCCGTCGATGTCGCCGAACAGCAGGCGGTGGCGGCCGGGCAGCGAGCGCAGCAGGGCGGCCAGGACCTCGCCGGTGGCACCGTTGCCGGCGTCCCACACCACCTTGAGGTCGCGGCGGCCGTCGTAATCCTCCAGCAGGCGTTCGACGTATTCGGCGAACACGGTGGTGTCGTCGAGGACGCGCCCTTCGCCGGCCACCAGGTCGCCCTCGGCGGCGATGCGCCCCAGGTCCTGGATGTCGCGGCCGAAGAACGGCTTCCCCCCCAGCACCATCTTGAACCCGTTGTGCGACGGCGGATTGTGCGAGCCGGTCACCATGATGGCGCCGTCGGCGGCGCGCACCTGCGCCGCGAAATACAGCATGGGCGTGGGACCGCGTCCCACCCGCCGCACGGTGCAGCCGGTGGCGGCCAGCCCGTCCACCAGGGCGGCGGCGAGGTCGGGGCTGGACAGGCGGCCGTCCCAGCCGACGCAGACCACCGCGCCGCCCGCCCGGCGCACGCGGGTGCCGAAGGCCCGGCCGATGGCGTAGGCGTCGACCGCGAACAGGGTGTCGCCGACGATGCCGCGGATGTCGTATTCGCGCAGGATGCTCGGGTGGAAGCTGTGGGACATCGGCTCCTCTCCGGCGCCCACCCGCTGGCCAGAGTGCGAGGGGGCGGCCTCTAGGTGATCACCGTCGGTTCGGCCCGGCCGGTCCGGCTCTCGATCTCGGCGACGTCGCGGGCGATGGCGATGAGGTCGGCAAGGGCGACCTGCGGATCAAGATGCTGCTTGGCCGGGTCGGGTTCGTACCGTTCGATGTAGACGCGCAGGGTGGCGCCTTCCGTGCCGGTGCCGGACAGGCGGAAGACGATGCGGCTGCCGTCGGCGAAGACGATGCGGATGCCCTGCCTGGTGCTGACGCTGCCGTCGACCGGATCGGTGTAGGCGAAATCGTCGTTGAAGGCCACGCTGTAGGCGCCAAGCTGCTTGCCGGCCAGCGCGAGGCCGCGCAGGCGCTCCATCAGCCCGTTGGCGGCGGCGGTGTCGATGCCCTCGTAATCGTGGCGCGAATAGACGTTGCGCCCGAACTTGGCCCAATGCTCCTCGACGATGGCGGCAACGCTCTGCTTGCGGACGGCCAGCACGTTCAGCCACATCAGCACCGCCCACAGGCCGTCCTTCTCGCGCACATGGTCCGAGCCGGTGCCGAAGCTTTCCTCGCCGCACAGGGTGGCGCGGCCGGCGTCGAGCAGGGTGCCGAAGAACTTCCAGCCGGTGGGCGTCTCGTAGCACGGAATGCCGAGATGGGCGGCGACGCGGTCGGCGGCCGCCGAGGTCGGCATCGAGCGGGCGATGCCCTTGAGGCCGCCGGCATAGCCGGGGCAGAGGGTGGCGTTGGCGGCGAGCACCGCCAGGGAATCCGAGGGCGTCACGTAGAAATTGCGCCCGAGGATCATGTTGCGGTCGCCGTCGCCGTCGCTGGCCGCGCCGAAATCCGGAGCGTCCGGGCCCGAGAGGATGGCGACGAGGTCGTGGGCGTGCACCAGGTTGGGATCGGGATGACCGCCGCCGAAATCCTCGCGCGGCTCGCCGTTCATGACGGTGCCGGCCGGCGCGCCCAGGTGGCCCTCGATGATCGCCGTGGCGTAGGGGCCGGTCACGGCATGCATGGCGTCGAACTTCATGCGGAAGCCCGAGGCGAACAGCGCGCGGATGGCGTCGAAGTCGAACAGGCGCGCCATCAGCTCGGCGTAATCGGTCACCGGGTCGATCACCTGGACGGTCATGGCGCCGAGGGGTCGTTCACCCAGGGTGTCGATGTCGACGTCGGCGGCATCGAGGATGCGGTATTCGGCGATCTGCTGCGAGCGGGCGTAGATGGCCTCGGTCACGCCCTCGGGCGCCGGGCCGCCGGCCGGGATGTTGTATTTGATCCCGAAATCCTCGCTGGGGCCGCCGGGATTATGGCTGGCCGACAGGATGATGCCGCCGAAGGTGCCGTACTTGCGGATCACGCACGAGGCCGCCGGGGTCGACAGGATGCCGCCCTTGCCCACCATGACGCGGGCGAAGCCGTTGGCGGCCGCCATCTTGAGGATGGTCTGGCAGGCGGCGCGGTTGTGGAAGCGGCCGTCGCCGCCCAGTACCAGGGTCTTGCCGCCGACCTCGCCGATGGAGTCGAAGATCGACTGGACGAAGTTCTCGAGATAGTGCGGCTTCTGGAAGACCCTCACCTTCTTGCGCAGGCCCGAGGTTCCGGGCTTCTGGCCGTCAAACGGCTGGGTGGCGACGGTCTTCACGCTCATTTCCCGCTCCCCTCACGATGTGCTGGTCCCGTTGATGGCGCAGGAGCGACGGGCTGTCAATTGCGGTTGGACGATGCGTGGTGGGTATCGTCGAAACGGTAGGGGTGGAGAGGGCGGCCGGTGCGCCGTTCCAGTTCGTCGATCAACAGGACGATCTCGGCGGCCTCCAGACCCTCGGCGATGGCGGTTTCGACCGCGACGCGCAGCAGGGCCCGGTCATCGGGGTGATCGAGGTCGAGACGGTCGGCGACCCGGTTGACCCGGCTGGCTGTTCTTTTTGGCACCATCAATCCCCTTTGCGGGGCCCGGGAGCCGGGCGTTAGCAGTCGCGAGTGTGCACGACCCACATGGCTTTAGGTTGTGACACCCTGGACATACCATGCGGCACCCGGCGGTCCGGGCTATGCCCAGGTCACCGATATGTTCACTCGCCTCTGCTAATGGCGGCTGTCGACAGCACCGGGATATTGCTTGCGGGAGTAAATGATTTCAACCCCCCGCAAACGCTTTCATCGTATAACTTTTGGCATATCTTGGGATTAAACTACCTCAAAAAGAAAAAGCCCGGCGAAGTCTTTCGCCGGGCGGTGGTTCCAACCTGCAAAAACCGTCAGGGTAGTCGGTAGGCGACGACCTTGGCGTGCATCATCATGGGCACGACGAGAAGCTTCTGGTCGGTGATGGCGCCGATGTCCGCCGATCCTTGGTCGAGGCTGAGCAGGCGGGTCGGCCGGCCCTGGCGGTCGGTGCGGAACACGCCGCCGTTCATCCAATCGCTGACCAGATAGCCGCCCTTGCCGTCGGGCTCGATGCCGTCAAGGTTGCCGAAGGCCGGGGACAGGACGCGGACGGTCTTGTCGGCGGTGCTGACCACCTTGACCGAGCCCAGCTTGGAGGTCTCGAACCCGTTGCCGGTCATCGGTCCCCAGGACGCCACCACGATGCGCCCGCGCTCGGCCTTGAGGCCGTTGGGGGATTCCAGCTGGGCATCGGTCAGCCACTTGTCGAAGCGCCCGCCGGCCAACCGCCACAGGGTGTCGGTCAGCATGTCCGAGACATAGACGGCGCCCTGGTCGTCGACGGTGACGTCGTTGAGGAATTTGGCGCCGGGCGCCGCGTAGGTCTTGGTCATCTTGCCGCTGGCGGTGTCGATCACCACCAGCCGGTCGATGTCGGAGACGTAGAGGCGGCCCTTGAACACGGCCATGCCCTTGGGGGCATCGAGGCCGGTCGCCCACTTCTGCACCAGCACCTTGCCGTCGGGCGACAGCTTGGAGATGAAGCCGTTGCCGTCCTTCTCGTTGGGGACCCCGTTGACGTTGGAGACGTAGAGGGCCTTGGCGGCGGGGTCCCACAGCACCGATTCGGGCTGCGCGAAGCCGGTCGCCTCCCACACCTTCTCGGGCTTGGGCTCGGCGGCGCCGGCTGATGCGGCCAGCGCCAGGACGGAGGCGGCGGCGAGGATGGCAGTCTTCTTCATGGTCTTCTTCCCCTCGAACGATTCCTGCCGTCATTCTGAGGCGCGCAGCGATGAAGGATCTTAACGGGATCAGGCAATGTGCGAACCCGATGAGATCCTTCGCTCCGCTCAGGATGACGGTGGTTTCGCGCCCTACGGCCGGCCGATGCTCGAATAGCTGAAGCCGGCGCCGCGCATCTCGGCCGGATCCCAGATGTTGCGCAGGTCGACGACCACCGGAGCCTTCAGCAGCGACTTGATGCGCTTGAGGTCGAGGGCGCGGAACTCGTTCCACTCGGTGACCACCACCACGCAATCGGCCCCGTCCATGGCGGCGTAGGCGTCCTCGCAATACTCGATCTCGGGCAGCAGCTTCTTGGCCTCGGCGGTGCCCTCGGGGTCGAACGCCCGGATGCGGGCGCCCGCCTCCTTGAGCGCCGGCACGATGGCGAGGCTGGGGCTGTCGCGCATGTCGTCGGTGTTGGGCTTGAAGGTCAGGCCCAGTACGGCGACGCTCTTGCCCTTGACGCTGCCGCCGCAGGCGGCGACCACCTTGTCGGCCATCCTGAGCTTGCGCTCGTCGTTTACCGCGACCACGGTCTCGATGATCTTCAAGGGTGCGCCGGCATCGCGCGCCGTGCGCACCAGGGCCAGGGTGTCCTTGGGGAAGCACGAGCCGCCGTAGCCGGGGCCGGGATGCAGGAACTTCTTGCCGATGCGGCCGTCGAGGCCGATGCCCTTGGCGACGTCGTGCACGTCGGCGCCGACGGCCTCGCACAGGTCGGCGATCTCGTTGATGAAGGTGATCTTGGTGGCGAGGAAGGTGTTGCCCGCGTACTTGATCAGCTCCGAGGTGCGCCGCGAGGTGAAGACGATCGGGGTCTCGATCAGATAGAGCACGCGGTAGAGCTGCTTCATCACCGCCCGCGCCTGCTCGGATTCGGTGCCGATGACCACGCGGTCGGGACGCATGAAGTCGTTGATCGCCGAGCCCTCGCGCAGGAACTCCGGATTGGAGACCACGTCGAACTGGGCATCGGGGCGGCGGTTGCGGATGATCTTCTCAACCTCGTCGCCGGTGCCGACCGGCACCGTCGACTTGGTGACGATCACGGTGTAGCCGTCCATGGCGTCGGCGATCTCTTCCGCGGCGGCGTAGACGTAGGACAGGTCGGCATGGCCGTCGCCGCGGCGCGACGGCGTGCCCACCGCGATGAACACCGCATCGGCCCCCTTGACCGCCGACTTGAGGTCGGTGGTGAAGGACAACCGGCCAGCCTTGACGTTGCTGGCGACCAGTTCGTCGAGCCCGGGCTCGTAGATCGGCATCACGTTCTGATGCAGCAGGTCGATCTTGCGCTGGTCCTTGTCGACGCAGACGACGTCGACGCCGAACTCCGAAAAGCAGGTTCCCGACACCAGGCCGACATAGCCGGTGCCGATCATCGCGATGCGCATGGCGCAGTCCTTCTCTCTAGAAAGGGCTCAGAATTGAAACTGCCGCAGGGCCTCGCGAGCCATGGCGCCGATGTCCTCGCGTTCGAGAGCGAACGCCACGTTGGCCTCGAGCCAGCCGACCTTGTCGCCGCAGTCGAACCGCTTGCCCTCGAAGCGCAGGCCGTGGAAGGGCACCATGCCGATGGTCTGGCTGATGGCGTCGGTCAGCTGGATCTCGCCGCCCGCGCCCTTTTCCTTCTTGTCGAGAACGTCGAACACCGCCGGATGCAGGATGTAGCGGCCGATGATCGACAGGGTGGACGGCGCGACCTCGGGAGCCGGCTTCTCCACCAAGCCCTTGGCCTTGGCGATGCGGCCGTTGTCGGTCTCGACGTCGAGGATGCCGTAGCGCTTGGTGTGTTCGCGCGGCACGTCGGAAACGGCGACCACGTGGCCGCCCACTTCGGTGTGCACCGCCACCATCTGCTTGAGGCAGGGGGTCTTGGCCAGGATGAGGTCGTCGGGCAGCAGCACCGCGAACGGCTCGTCCTCGACCAGGTCGCGGGCGCACCACACGGCGTGGCCGAGGCCCAGGGGCTCGGTCTGGCGGGTGTAGCTCATCTGGCCGGACTTAGGCATCCAGCTGGTCACCGCCTCGACCAGGTCGAACTTGCCGCGCTCCTTGAGGGTGCGCTCCAGCTCGGGATTGTGGTCGAAATGGTCCTCGAGCGCGTTCTTGCCGCGGCCGGTGACGAAGATGAAGTGTTCGCAGCCCGCGGCGGCAGCCTCCTCCACCGCATACTGGATCAGCGGCTTGTCGACCACCGGCAGCATTTCCTTCGGCATGGCCTTGGTGGCGGGCAGGAAGCGGGTACCCATGCCCCCGACCGGGAACACGGCCTTGCGGACGCGACGAGCCATCGGAACTCCTTCAACTTGGTTTGGTCCCGCCGGCAGGTTTTGCGACCCCGTATTGTGCCGGCCGGGGCTTGTTTTGCCATGCCCACGCGGAGGAAGCAACGGGCGCTTCGGTCGTTAGGACCTCGTCTCCGGCGGACAATCCCGTTCTTTAACGGGTGATTGCGGCGATCTTTTGGCTAGGAAAGGCCGAGGAGGAGATCGCGCGCCTGGTTGATGCGCGCCGCCAGCCAGGTGGAGCCGCCGTGGTCGGGATGGACTAGACGCATCAGCCGGCGATGGGCGGCCTTGATGGCCTCGGCGTCGGCCCCGGGGGCAAGGCCCAGGATCTCCCAGGCCTCGGCGGCGGTCATGGCGCCGGTCGGCGCCGGCTGCTCGGGCTCGTCCCCCGCTCCTTGGCGCGTGCGCCAGTCCGGCCACGTGCGGTCCAGCCAGGCCTCCAGCACCTGGGCCGATTGCGGGTCGACCTGGACGCGGCGCCATAGATCCATCGCCATGTCGAAATCCAGGTCCGACAGGCGGCCGCCGCGTCCCGGCCCCTCCAGGATCTCGCCGTCCATGCGGCCGCTGTCGTGGTCGAGCGTCATGCGCAGGAAACGGGTCTCGACCGTGCTGGTATTGCCGGCCGAGGCCTGTCCACCCCTCATCCGGAGGCCGGCTTGGCGGAGCATCTGCCAGAAGGCGTGCAGGCGCAGCAGCCGCATGATCCACGGCGACAGACCCGCCGCCACCGCCAGCAGTCCGGCCAGCTTGCCGGTCAGGACCAGCCAGGCGCCGAGAACGACGAGCCCGGCCAGTCCGGCGCCGGTGACCGCCCGCATCACCGCCTTGGGATTGGCGCGGGTGAACCAGCGGGCGCCCCACCACAGGGCGACCAGGGCGACGACGGCGAGGGCGAGGCGGATGGGCATGGCGGCGGCGTCACCGTCCCATCTGGTCGGTGAGCATCTTGACCATGCCGCCGCTCTGCCGTCCGTAGTCGATCAGCGCCTGCCGTCCGCCGGCGGCGAACACCGCCACCGCGGACAAGAGGTCGCGCAATTGTCCCGGGGCCGAGGCGTCGAACCGGCAGCAGGCGCCACCCGACAGCTTGGCGATCTGGGCGAAGGCGCGGGCGGCGGCGGGGTCGTCGCCCTCATGGAACAGGAAGACCGGGACGCCGGACAGTCCGAGCTCGCCCGCCAGCCGGCACAGCAGGTCGACGTCCTCCTCCATGCAGTCGCCGACGAAGGCCAGCGCGTTGACGCGGGCCTTGGCCGTCTCGTCGAGGGTGTGCCTGAGCACCTTGCGGATCTGGGTCTCGCCGCCGATGCAGCCGACCGAGCGCAGCTGGGCCAGGAGCTTGTCGGGATCCGAGGTCCACTTGCCGGCGCGGCATTCGCCCATTCCCCGGTAATAGACCAGTTGCACGTCGAGACCGCCGACGCGGGCGGCGGCCTGGAACATCTCGGCATGCAGCGCCTGGGCCTGGCGCCAGGTCGCCTCGCGGCTGGCGGTGGCGTCCATGGCGAACACCAGGCGCCCGCGGCCGGCGTGGCCGGCCACCGGGACGGCGGCGGCCGTCCTCAGGAAGGCGTCGATCTCGGCGCGGCCGGACTTGCCGGGTGCGTTGGCGGGCAGCTTGTCGCTCATGGGATGAAGATAGGGCAATCCGGGTCCCGTCAAAACCCTCCGCATGCCTCCTTCGCCACCGGGGAGTCTCCCGCCAGCGGGGGAGTGGCGAATTTCGGCGCGGCACCATATGCGGCCCATGGATTACGAAAAGCCGCTGCCCGTGACTCTTGTCGACGGCGAACCCCAAGGCGCCGAGGTGCGCATCTATCGCCGCGGTGCCAACCCCATGCAATCCGGCCCCGCCCACGCGGGGGAATGGGTGCTGGAATTCGAGCCGATCACGCCGCCCGAGGTCGATCCCCTCATGGGCTGGGTCAGCTCGGACGACGTGCTGCAGCAGGTGCGCCTGACCTTCAACAGCCTCGACGAGGCTCTGGCCTACTGTAGCCGTGAAAAGCTGGTGCCGGTGGTGCAGACCCCGGCGCCGCGGCGCAAGAAGCCCAAGAGCTACGCCGACAATTTCGTCCCCTTCGCCGACGGCGGCCCCCGCCCGATCTATCAGCATTGAGGCGGGGCGCTGGACGGCGGCGGGGTCGCGCCCCATCTTTGGGGGAGGAAGGAGACCCCCGATGACCGTGCGCATGACCGTATACGACCAACTGTCCCCGCCCTACCGGGCCATCGTCGATCAGGTGGCGGCCGAAACCGCCGACCAGGGATGGGACGTGCGCCGCGCCTACCTCACCAGCGTCTACCACGCGCTCGACCGCGCCCAGGTGCCCGAGGCCGAGGAGGCGCTGGCCGCCATCATCGCCGGCCTGGTCGAGCGGCTGGGCGCGCCCGCCATCGCCGAAGGCCTGCAGGCCGGCATCTACGCCGCCTCGGCCGACCCCGAGCACCGCGAAGCCTCGGCCGCCTGGTTCGACCTCCATCCCGACGATTACGCGGTGATCCAGCGCGAGCTGACCGAAGGACGCCGCCTGAACTAGCCGTCTCCGAGGACCACGAAGTCGGATGCGCCCAAATTAACCGCCTTAGCGAATTTGCATAGGGCGAGCGCGACGCCGTCCCCCGACCCGTCCTCGTCCCAATAAAGGGTCTTCGTCTTGCTGTTGTAGATCAGCCGATCATCGCTGTCGTGGGCGATGCCGGTCGCGGACGACCAAAATGCCTCGGCGGGGAGCGAGCCTTCAGCCAAGCCCGCAAACCCTGCGGCCTTAAGGGCCACTTTGTCGCTGCCGATGACAAAGTCAGTGATCACGTCGAGTCCGTCGGCTGCCGCTCGGAAGACGAAGGCATCGGTGCCGGCGCCACCGGTCAGGGTATCGGCCCCGCTTCCCCCATCCAGAGTGTCATTGCCGGCCTCACCCTTCAGCGCGTCGGCTCCGTTGTTGCCAACTAGGGTGTCGTCGTTCGCCCCGCCGGCGAGGACGTCATTGTTGGAGCCTCCGACGATGAGATTGGCTTCCCCGTTGCCGGTGCCGCGGAAGGCTGCCGCTCCCGAGTAGACGAGTCGTTCGACCCCGCTCATCTTGGCCAGCGAGAAGGTCGTCAGTAAGTCTGCCACCTGCACCTCATCCAGTCCGTCACCACCGATGACGCTGTCGCCCTTGTGGTCGACCTTGAAGACGTCGTTTCCGGCTCCGCCATTGAGGAGGTCGGCACCCTGGCCACCGTCCAAGACGTCATTGCCTGCACCGGAGGTGATGCGATTGCCGAGAGAGTTGCCCTTACCGGTAAAGTCCTCGTTTCCCAAATAGATGAGATTCTCGATTTCGGAGGTCAGTGCATCAGGTAGATCAAAACTGGTCAGCGCGGTCTTTATGGTGTCGTTTCCTCCGGACTTTTCCTCCGTGACCACATCCTCGACGTTGTCGACCATGTAAAGGTCGTTGCCGGCCCCGCCGACCATGGTGTCGATGCCATCATGGCCAGTGAGGGTGTCATCGCCCCTGCCGCTCGAGACGCTGCAGGCTTCGACGCTCATCACGATGGCATCGGCTTGGTCGCTGACAGAATTCTGCAGGGTTTGGGCAAAGCTCAGGAGCCCATCATCAAATGCGAACGACTCGACGTCGGTTGTCGTGACCTTGTCCGTGCCCTTGGTCAGAACCACCGTCGTCCCTGACTTCGATCGTGTAACGACCCAGGCTGCGCGGTTGCCGGCCAACACCGCGACATCGGTGCCAAGGCCGCCCTGCAGGTTGTCGAGGCCGCCGCCGCCGGCCAAGGTGTCGTCTCCCTTGCCGCCCAGCAGTGAATCGTTGCCTGCCGCCCCGCTCAGGCAATTATTGCCGTCGTTGCCGATCGCCTTGAACGGGGTTGCTGTGGCGCCAATGAACTTGGCATCCTCGATATCGGGCAGCTTGGTCAGGTCGCACAGCGCCAGGGTGGTCTCGATCCTGTCCGTGCCGCCCATTTCAAGAATCAGGTCGGTTGTGGCATCGATCCGGTAGACGTCGTTGCCGACATTCCCGATCAGGGTGTCGCCCCCAAGCCCGCCATCCAGGGTATTATGCCCCGTTCCGCCGGTGATCCTATTGGAAAGGGCGTTGCCGGTGCCGACGAACGCTCCTCCACCTTGGTAGACCAGGTTCTCGACGTTCTCCCCGAGTGTGTACGAGGAGCAAGCGGCTATGACGCAATCCGTTCCCTCGCCGACCAGTTCGATTACTGCGTCATCACTGTTATCGGCGTAATAGGCGTCGTCCCCGCCGCCGCCCACGAGCGTGTCCACCCCGAAGCCGCCATCCAATGTATTGGCATAGATGTTGCCGATAAGGACGTTGTCCAGCCCGTTGCCGCAGCCAAAATGCCCAGTCGATTTTAATACCAGCTTCTCAACATTCGCTGGAAGAGTGTAGCTACCGCTGTTTTCTTCGATGGTATCGTAACCGCCCCCCTCTTGTTCGATGATGACGGCTAAGTTGCACTGTATCTTCTGATAAAGTTCTTCTCCGGTTGCCAGCTGATAAACGTCATCTCCGGAGCCGCCCGCAAGGGTGGAGCCGGGGGTTGCCTCCGTGATCCAGCCCAAATCCCCGAATGCCACAATGCTCAGGTCATCAGATGCATCTGCACAGTCACTATCGCCAATATTAATCGTAATATTTGTTGTTAAATCTCTCACGTATGTTGCGCGATTTTGTGTCACATACATCGAATCGGTTGTATAGCAATTAAAAAAAACTTTTGATCCATCCCCGGAAATCCCGAAATCCGAACTGCACCCGTATAGAAATTGCTTCCCCTTAGTGTCCAAAGATACGCGTTGGATTGCGCCAGTTTGAAGATCCTTCACGAAGATATCTGACTTGCCGTTGGTGTCGTCGGCAACCAAGTTACTGGCATCGCTGCGAAATATGACATAGCGCCCATTGGATGAAACCGCAGGCTTCCAGCTCGCGCCATTCCCTATTACCCCATTGACCGTGGTGGAGGCGCAGACAAGCGATTTCGTAACAAAGTCCTTATAGAATATGTCTGTCGCCCCGTTCGTATCCCCTGTGGCGAAATTCGACGAAGTGCTTTCGAAGGCGATGCCCGTCCCGTTGGCCGTCAATGCCCCGCGCTGGCTACCCCCATTTCCCAAGGTACCGCTGGCAGTCTCAGATGCGACGGTATATCCACCAGTAATCATGTTCTTGACTATGACGTCGCCGCCATAGGCATGGTCGGTAAATCCGACCATCTGGCCATCCGCAGAAATGGACGCATCTGACAAATGATTGTTGGATACTGATACCGTCTGGATCGTACCTGTTTGCAAGTCTTTGCGCGAAACGTCCCAAGTCTTATCGGAACGTTCCGAGAATACGACATAGCGCCCATCGTAGGACAGGTCCAGGCCGTCGAAGCCGGTCACCCCCTCGCACACCGGAACGGTGGTCCCCGCGGAGTAGACGTAGAGGTTCGTGCTACCGCTGCTGGCTGTCCAGAAGCCCAGGTGGGTGCCGTCTCCCGACAGCACCGGGGAGTTGCCCGTGATCCAGGCGAAGAGCCGCGGGTCGGCCACGGCCACCAGGGTGTCCGCGCCATCCCCGCCTTCGAGCCGATCCGCGCCGGTCGCGGTCAATAGATCGTCCCCATCGCCACCCCGCAGGGTGTTGTAGCCGAGCCCTGCGGTCAGCGTGTCGTTACCGCTGCTTCCATCAAGGGTGTCGTTTCCGGCCGAGCCGACCAGCACCACCATGTCGCGCACCTCGCAAGTGAGTTGCGGGGAGCGTACTCAAAGGCACCCTGGGGTGTCCATGTTTGATCGTCAGATGAGGGAGCAATACGACGAATGCGGGTAAGGGCGGGAGCCCGGCACAAATTGCCCCCCTTGAAAATGCCAAGGGCCCGGAAGGCTTCTGCCTCCGGGCCCCGGTTCTTCCGCCCTCGTGGCTATCAGAACGGAAGGATCACGTCGAGGATCTGCTGGCCGTAGCGCGGCTGGGTGACGTCGCTGGCGACGCCGCGGCCGCCGTAGTAGATGCGCGCCTCGGCGATCTTGTCGTAGGTGACGGTGTTGGACGAGCTGATGTCCTCGGGGCGGATGATGCCCTGGATCGAGAGCTCGCGGAGTTCGTAGTTCACCCGGATCTCCTGCTTGCCCGAGATCACCAGGTTGCCGTTGGGCAGCAGCTGGGTGATCACCGCCGCGATGTTGACGGTCATGCTCTCGGTGCGGCCGGTCTTGCCGGAATTCTTGTTGTTGCTGGTGCCGGTGAGGTCGACCAGCGCGGCCGGATTGACGCTGTTGGGCAGGACCTTGTTCATGCTGGTCTCGAAGCCCATCAGGTTGTTGATGCCGGCGCCCTCGGAGGCGTCGCGTTTGCGCTCCAGGGTGCTTTCGAAGCTGGCGTTCTCGTTGTTGATGGACACCGAGACGGTGAGGATGTCGCCGACGTCCTTGGCGCGCTGGTCCTTGAAGAAGGCGCGCGAGCCCTGGCGCCACAGCGAGTTGGCGTTCTGCGGCGGCGCCGAGGCCTGCGGCATCGGCATGCTGACCGGCTGGTAGTTGGGCTTCTGGGTCGGGTTCTGGATCGCCGAGACCTGCGGGCCGGAGCCGACCTCGGACATGCGGGTGAGCGCATTGCAGGCCGACAGCGAGCCCATGGCGGCGACCATGGCGACGGTCCGGAACAGCTGGGTGGTGGCGCGGGTGGTCATGGCCGTTCCCCTTAGTTGGTCAGCATGGTCGGGCCGGCGAAGGCGACCGAGGCGGTGCCCGGGCCCTCGACCTTGGCGTCGATCGTGCGCTTGGTCTGCAGGTTGGTGACGCGGATGACGTCGCCGCGGCCGCCGTCTTCCATGGCCTTGCCCTGGGCGGTCAGCTGCATGAACGGGGTCTTGAGCACCAGCGTCACATTGGAATTGCGTGCGACGAGCACCGGGCGCTGCAGCTCGCTGGTGCGCACCGGCACACCCTGGCGGATCTGGAAGCGGGGCTCGAGCCCGACCAGCTGGGTCGGGTCGGTGACCACCTCGCGGCGCACCATTTCCTCGCGCACGTCGATCCAGTCGATGTCGCGCTCGGCGATGACGTCGCCGCGGCCCATGGCGTGCTTGAGCACCGGCACGCGGCTGGTGGTGAAGACGCGGCCGCTGACCTTGACCCGGGTCGCGGTGGGGCTGCCGGCCGGCACCTCGACCAGGGCGGTGTAGCGGTTCATGCGGCGGTCGAGCACCAGGTCGCGCACCGCCACGGTGGCGGGCGAACCGGCGGGGATCACGATGTTGAGCGCCGAACGGTTGGTGACGTCGAAGTCGGACTGGGGCGGCAGCCCCTCCATCTGCAGCGCCTCGCGGAGCTCGGTGTCGATGATCCGGGGATCGACGGTCTGGCCGGCGCGCTCGACCACGATGCGGTCGAAGGCGGTGTTGGGGTGCCAGTCGACGCCGTAGGCGGCGGCGGCGGCCGACAGCCAGCGGGCCTCCAGCGTGATGCGCTTGCCCGGCTGCGGCGCGGCGGCGATGGGGGTCTCGGCCTTGTCGCCGAGATTGTCCCAGAGGTCGCCCAGCTTGATCAGGTCGCCCTCGATGGCGGCGGCGGACTTGAGCTGGGCCGGCAGGCCGGCCGCCCAGGCGGGCGCCGCGGCGAGCAAGAGGACGAGAGCGAGGAGGAAGCGCTTCATGGCCGGCCTCACTTCATCTGGTTGACGGTGCCGAGCATCTCGTCCGAGGTCTTGATGACCCGCGAGTTCATCTCGTAGGCGCGCTGGGCGCCGATCAGGTTGGTGATCTCGGCGACGACGTTGACGTTGGAGGTCTCGAGGAAGCCCTGCAGCGTGGTGCCGTAGCCCGGCGCGCCGGGATTGCCGACCACCGCGTTGCCCGAGGCCGGGGTCTCGATGAACAGGTTGTCGCCGCGGGCTTCCAGGCCGGCCTCGTTGGGGAACACCGCCAGCTGGATCTGGCCGGCGACCTCCTGGTCGATCTGGTTGTCCTTCTTGATCAGCACCTGGCCCGAGCTGTTGATGGAGACGCCGACCGCGTCGGACGGCACGGTGATGCCGGGCAGCACCTGGTAGCCCTCGTGGGTGACGATCTCGCCGTCCTTGGACAGCTGGAACGAGCCGTCGCGGGTGTAGGCGGTCTCGCCCGAGGGCAGCTTGATGCGGAAGTAGCCCTTGCCCTGGATGGCCATGTCGAGCGTGTTGTCGGTGTTCTGCACCGAGCCCTGTTCGGTGATGCGGTAGACCGCGGTGGTCTTGACGCCGAGGCCCAGCTGCACGCCGGTCGGCACGATGGTGCCGGCGTCCGACGAGGCGGCGCCGACCCGGCGCAGGTTCTGGTAGAGCAGATCGCTGAACTCCGGCCGCCGACGGGTGAAGGCGGTGGTGTTCATGTTGGCGATGTTGTTCGAGATGACCTCGACGTTGGTCTGCTGGGCCAGCATGCCGGTGGCGGCGATGTTCAGGGAACGCATTGCTTCATCTCCTCCAGGGGGCCGCTATCAACCGCGCGGGATCAGCACGTCGATGGCCTTCATCTGGCGCTCGTGCTCGTAGTCGATCATCTTCTGCATGGACTGGTACTCGTGCAGCAGCTGGGTCATCTTGGTGACCTCAACCACCGGCTGCACGTTGGACTCCTCCATCATGCCCTGCACGATCTCCGGGCGGGCGACGGTCTCGGGGTCCTGGGTGGTCTCGTACAGGCTGTCGCCCGCCTTGCGCATGTCCTGGTCGTTGGCGAAGCGCACCACCTTGAGCCGGGCGACGACGCCGTTCTCGGTGGAGACCGTGCCGTCGGTGGCGACCTGGATGTCGCTTTCGTTGGGGGCCAGGATGACCGGCTGGTCGTTCTGGTCCATCAGGGCGAAGCCCTGGCTGTTGACCAGCATGCCGGCCTCGTCGAGGCGGAAGTGGCCGTTGCGGGTGAAGCGCATGCCGGCCTGGGTCTCGACCTGGAACCAGCCGTCGCCATGGATGGCGAAGTCGAGCGGGTTGTCGGTCTTGGTCAGCGGGCCCTCGCGGGTGTCGCGCAGCAGCCCGACGTCCTGGACGAACGACAGCTTGCCGCCGGTGGCGCGGTCGCTCGAACGGGTGTTCATCAGGTATTCGCGGAACATGGTGGACTCGCCCTTGTAGGCGGGCGTGTTGGCGTTCGCCATGTTGTTGGCGATCACCTCCAACTGCCGCCAGAGGGCGGTCTGCCGCGAAAGTGCGATGTAGGACGTGTTTTCCATTTCTCGAAGCCCGTCTGCCGAAGCCTTGCGCCGGAACTGTTGCACGGGGCGTGCCAACCGGGTCGGTGCGGGAGAAATGGCGGAAATCCTGGGGTCGGCCCGATCGGGGCAGGTCGAAAGGCAGGCCTTGCCGGGCAGTTATTGCCGGCCTGGCGCCGGGTTGGTATCAAGGACGCCACCCGATGGATGCCAGGGGTTCAACCTTCTGTTAACCGCGCGGGGGTACCTTCAGGATCGAATTCGTGCGGCCGGTGCCGCAGGCGGGGGATCATGGCAGAAGACCTGGAAGAGGATTTCGACGAGGCCGAGGGCTCGGATGAGCTGTCCGAAGGCGCGCCGTCCAAGAAACTGCCGATCAAGAAGATCCTGATCATCGTGCTGCCGATCCTGCTGCTGGTCGGCGCCGGGGCGGGCCTGTATTTCACCGGCGTGCTCGACATGATCATGGGCAAGGGCGGCCACGAGCAGGCCGCCGCCCCGGAAAAGCCGAAGACCATCCAGCCGGCCGTGTTCATGGACCTGCCCGAGATGCTGGTCAACCTGCAAAGCCCCGGGCGCAAGCAGGCGTTCCTCAAGATCCGCGTCGCGCTGGAGCTGCAGGAGCCGACCGACCAGCCCAAGATCGAGCAGGTGATGCCGCGCATCGTCGACGCCTTCCAGGTCTACCTGCGCGAGCTGCGCGTCGAAGACCTGCAGGGGGCCGCCGGCATGCATGCCCTGCGTGAGGAATTGCTCACTCGCGTCAACGCGGCGGTCAAGCCGGTCAAGGTCAACGACGTTCTGTTCCGCGAAATGCTGGTCCAGTAAGGGCTTATCCGGATGGCGATGGAAGACGAAGGCGGCGGCACCCGCTCCTCAGAGGACGAAGAGGCCCTGATGAAGGAGTGGGCCGCCATGGCCGGAGGCGACGACGCCGGTGGCGGTGGTGGCGGCGGTGGCGGCGGCGAGGAAGGCGATGCCATGGCCGCCGAGTGGGAGGCCATGCTGGGGGCCGGCGACGGCGGTGACGGCAACGCCGTCGATGCCATGCCCAAGGACTCGACCCGCGTCCTCAATCAGGACGAAATCGACTCGCTGCTCGGCTTCGACGACGACCACGGGCGCGGCGACGACAAATCCGGCATCCAGGCCATCCTCAATTCGGCGCTGGTCTCGTACGAGCGCCTGCCCATGCTGGAGGTGGTGTTCGACCGCCTCGTGCGCATGATGTCGACCTCCATGCGCAACTTCACCTCGGACAACGTCGAGGTGTCGCTCGACAACATCCTGTCGCTTCGTTTCGGCGACTACCTGAACTCGATCCCGCTGCCGGCGATGCTGGCGGTGTTCAAGGCCGAGGAATGGGACAATTTCGGCCTACTCACCGTCGATTCCTCGCTGATCTACTCCATCGTCGACGTGCTGCTCGGCGGCCGGCGCGGCACCGCGGCCATGCGCATCGAGGGCCGCCCCTACACCACCATCGAACGCAACCTGGTCGAGCGCATGGTCCACGTCGTGCTGTCCGACCTGTCGGCGGCCTTCGACCCGTTGAGCCCGGTGACCTTCCGCTTCGACCGGCTGGAGACCAACCCGCGCTTCGCCACCATCTCGCGTCCCAGCAACGCCGCCATCGTCGCCAAGCTGAGGATCGACATGGAGGACCGCGGCGGCCGTCTCGAACTGATGCTGCCCTACGCGACCCTCGAACCGGTCCGCGAGCTGCTGCTGCAGATGTTCATGGGCGAAAAGTTCGGCCGCGACTCCATCTGGGAAACCCACTTGGCCGAGGAGCTGTGGCTGACCCAGGTGCAGTTGGAGGCGGTGCTGGACGAGCAGGTCATGGGCCTGCGCGAGGTGCTGGGCTGGAAGGTCGGCTCGAAAATGATGCTCAACGCGACACCGCAATCCCCCATCGACCTGCGCTGCGGCGACATCCGCCTGTTCCGCGGCCGCATGGGGCGCAAGGGGCAGCACATCGCCATGCGCATCGACGAAAAATTCCGGAACAAGAGCTAGGACTGAGGCGATGGACTGGAAGATCCTGCTCGACATCGTCGTCTCGGTGCTGCTCGTCGCCACCATCGGCTACGCGGTGATGCTGAACGCCCGCCTGACGGCGCTCAGGAAGAACCGCGACGACCTCGCCAAGATCATCGTCGCCTTCAACGAGGCGACGGTGCGGGCCGAGGCCTCCATCCCCAAGCTCAAGAAAGCGGCCGAGGATGCCGGCAGCGGCCTGCAGGAGCGGGTCGAAAAGGCGCAGTCGCTGCGTGACGACATCGCCTTCATGATCGAGCGCGCCGACACCATGGCCAACCGTCTGGAGAATGCGGTGCGCTCGGCCCGGGCCGAGGTACGCCCGGCCAACGGCGCCCAGCAGGCCGCCCCGACGCCGCGCCTGGGAGCCCAGGGCGCCAAGCAGGCCACCGTGGCCGCCGCCGCCGCCGCCAGCGAGCTCGACGTCGACGAGCGTTCCGAAGCCGAGCGCGAGCTGCTGCGCGCGCTGCAGTCGATGCGGTGAGGCGGGCCATGGCCAAACCCAAGCAGAAATCCGCCAAGCCCAAGGCCGCCCCGCGCACGCCGTTCCTGCGCATCCTGCCGGCGCTGATCCTGGTCGCCGTCCTGATGCTGTCGGTGCGCGTCAACGACATCCGCAAGGGCATCCTGGAAGCCGGCACCGTCAATCTCGGCGGCGAGCTGCAGGCGCAGCAGCCGAAGTCGCGCCTGGCCGCGCCCCAGCCGTCGCCGCAGCAGCTGGCGCAGGCGCCGGGCGAGCAGCAGGCGCAGGGCGACAAGGGCAAGGACGCCCCGCCGGCCCCGACGCCCGTCGCGGCGCCGGTCGCCGAGCAGTCCAACCTGACCCAGACCGAGATGGACGTGCTGCAGAAGCTGTCGGACCGGCGCGCCCTGCTGGATGCGCGGGAAAAGGACATCGAACGGCGGGAAGCGCTGCAGAAGGCGGCCGAAAGTCAGATTGAGCGCAAGATTTCAGAAATGAAAACTCTGCAGAGCACGATCGAAGGCCTGCTGAGACAGTACAACGACCAGGAAGACAACAAGATGCGCTCCCTGGTGAAAATCTACGAGAACATGAAGCCCAAGGAGGCCGCCAAGATCTTCGAGCAGCTCGACATGCCCATCATGCTGGACGTCGTCGAGCGCATGAAGGAGCAGAAGGTGGCTCCAATCCTGGCGGAAATGGATCCCTCCAAGGCTCGTGCGGTCACCTCGGAGCTGGCGCAGCGGCGTCAGATCCCCATTCCGAAACCGTCCGCCGGCGGCGGATGATTACAGTTTAACAGCGCACAGGTCCAAAAATGCCTTGCGCTATAGTGGTCGCCTATCTTAACTAGGAAAACTCGCGGCTTGGCGGGTTTCAGGTTCAGGCGGCTAGTGGTTCGAAGGAGCTGATTGATGGCTGTCGACAAGAATATGAACGTCCTGATCGTGGACGATTACAAGACCATGCTGCGTATCATCCGGAACCTGCTCAAGCAGCTCGGGTTCAACAACGTCGACGAAGCGACCGACGGATCGATGGCCCTGCAGATGCTGCGCGTCGGCAATTACGGCCTCATCATCTCCGACTGGAACATGGAGCCCATGACCGGCCTGCAGCTTCTTCGCGAAGTGCGCGCCGATCCCAAGCTCAAGCCGATCCCCTTCATCATGGTGACCGCGGAGTCCAAGTCCGAGAACGTCATCGCGGCGAAGGAAGCGGGCGTGTCCAACTACATCGTCAAGCCTTTCAACGCCGAGACGCTGAAGACCAAGATGTCGAGCGTGCTGGGCGACTTCTGACGCCCGTGTTCGCCTCTGTGGGGGGAGGACCGGCCATGGCGCCGAGGGGTATCGACAGGGACCTTGCCTTGCGCCTCGACGCCATCCGCCGTGATCACGGGGACACCGTCCAGGTCGACCAGATCGCCGAAGTGGTGCGGGCGGTGCTCGACACCATGACCGGCGACATCGACGCCGGCGACTTGCGCCTCTATCGCGAGATCGAGTCGCTGGCCGACTACATCCACGCCGCCAAGGCCGAAATCGCCGCCCTCAGGCCCGGCGAAATCAGCAGCGAGTTCATCGCCTCGGCGACCGACGAGCTCGACGCCATCGTCGGCGCCACCGAGGCGGCGACCAACTCCATCATGGACGCGGCCGAGCACCTCGAAGCGCTGACGCCGGTGCTCGATTCCGAGGTCGCCGCGCGCCTGACCGAGCACACCACCGCCATCTTCGAGGCCTGCACCTTCCAGGACATCACCGGTCAGCGCATCACCAAGGTGGTGAAGATGCTGAAGGAGATCGAGGGCCGGGTGAACAGCCTGGTCAAGGCCTTCGGCGGCGAGACGGACTCGGCCGAGCCGAAGGCCGAGAAGGCGGTTCTCACGGACGAGGATCTCCTCAACGGTCCGCAGCTGCCCCAGACGGCGGCCGACCAGGCCGAGATCGACAGGCTGCTGGCGAGCTTCGACTAGACCCGATGGAGGACGATGGCGGAACGCGGGCGAGGGGAGCAGGCACGGCACCCGGGGACGTGTCCCCGCCGGCGGTCCTGCCCTGCCTTTCGCCTGCCTCCCCGGATGCGCCGATGACCGCACGAACCCAAAGGGAGTACAAGGGACCCCGGCCCGACCACCTTTGGCACCGCTCCGCCGTGACCGTGCGTTCCTTTCTGTCTTTCTTGGCGCTGATCGGGCTGCTCGCCCTCGCTCCCCTGACCGCCATCGCCCAGAGCACGCCCCGCGCCGCCGAGCACGACGGCTTCGGCCGCATGGTGTTCGACTGGGACGCCCCGTTGCGGTGGTCGGCCGACGTGGTCAACAATGAGCTGGTGCTGCGCTTCGAAAAGCCGGTGGCCGGCGACCCCAGGGCGCTGCTGAAGCCGCTCGGCAAGTACCTGAAGTCGGTCACCATCAGCCCCGACCGCCGCATGGTCAGCTTCCCGCTGGCGGTGCCGGTCCAGGTCAAGTCCTTCACCACCGGCAATTCCACCGTGGTCGACCTGCTGGAGACGGCGCAGCCCACCGCCTCGGTGGCGCAGCCGGCGCCGCCGGCCAAGGCCGCCGCCGGAGCGCCCGCCGAGCCGGCCGTCGACCTGATGGTGCGCGGCGGCGAGCACACCGGCTTCAACCGCCTGGTCTTCGACTGGCCGCAGCCGGTGGGATATTCGGTGAACCTCGCCGACGGCAAGGTGGTGGTCAGCTTCGACCGTCCGGCCCGGCTGAACGCCACCGCGCTCGAGGCCTCGCTGCCTGCCGACGTCAAGTTCGTCGAGACCCGCCCGGCCGGCAAGGGCACCGCCGTGGTGCTGGCCCTGCCCGCCGACATGCGGGTGCGTCACTTCACCACCGGGCCGCGCGTCGCCCTCGACCTGGTCCGGCCGGCCGGCAGCCCGCCGCCGCCGCGCGCCGCCGGCACGCCGGCGCCGCCGCTGGCACCGGCGCCCGGCGCCTCGGAACAGCCGCCCGCCCTCAAGCCGTTGGCGCAGGAACCGGCGCCGACCCCGCCGGTCGAGGATCTCGCCAAGCGCCTGCCGCCGCCCCGTCCCGAGGCGGCGCCGCCGGCCGCCGCGCCGGCCCAAGCCGCGCCGGCTGCCGCCACGCCTGCCGGCCCCGCCGCTACCGCTCCCGCCCCCGCCGCTCCCACCGCCCAAGTGGCCAGCATGGGCGTGCCGTTCGACCAGCCGACGGCGGCGGCGGCGTTCCGTCGTGGCGGCTGGCTGTGGCTGGTGTTCGACCGCAAGGTCGAGGTCGACGTCAAGCTGCTGAAGCGGACCGGCGGCGAGCTGGTGCGCCAGGTCGAGCAGGTGCCCGACGTTTCGGGCGGCACCGCCATCCGCATGGTGACGCGTCCGGGCTTTAACCCCTCGGTGCGCAAGGAGGGGCTGCTGTGGGTGTTCGACCTCGCCGAACAGCCGCTCTATCCCAAGATTCCCCTGGCGATCGACCGCCAGTTCGACTTCGAGGATCGCGGCCGCCTGATGGTGGCCTCGACCGGCGACGCCGCCCAGAAGGCGGTGCTGATCCGCGACCCCGAGGTCGGCGACACGTTCCAGGTGATGCCGGTGATGGCGGTGGGGGCCGGCGTGCGTTCCCCCGTCGGCCTGCCGGCCCTCGACCTGCTGGCGACGGCGCAGGGCATCGCCATGGTCCCCAAGGCGGACGGCGTCCGTCTGGATGCCAAGCGCGGCGGGATCGAGGGCGCGGAGCCCGGCGGGCGGGTGATGTCGCGGGACCAGCCGCCGGTGGCGGGGAAGGTCGAG
>JBLNCP010000030.1:0-9596 GCA_050260775.1 Solirubrobacterales bacterium
CCCCCCCCCCCCCCCCCCCTTCCGGTTTACGCTGATATCCGCTCCGCTCAGCCACGCTGATGGATGGGGATGTACTTGCGCTGGGGCTGGCCGATGTAGAGCTGGCGCGGACGGCCGATCTTCTGATCGGGGTCGGTCAGCATCTCGTTCCACTGGGCGATCCAGCCGACGGTGCGGGCAAGGGCGAACAGGCTGGTGAACAGCGAGGTCGGGATGCCCATGGCGCGGAAGATGATGCCCGAGTAGAAGTCGACGTTCGGGTAGAGCTTGCGCTCGACGAAGTACTCGTCCTCAAGCGCGATGCGCTCCAGCTCCATGGCGATGTCGAGCAGCGGCTCGTCCTTGATGCCGAGCTCGTTCAGCACCTCGTGGCAGGTGCGCTGCATGATCTTGGCGCGCGGGTCGTAGTTCTTGTACACGCGGTGGCCGAAGCCCATCAGGCGGAACGGATCGTTCTTGTCCTTGGCCTTCTTGATGAACTCGGGGATGCGCTTCTTGTCGCCGATCTCGGTCAGCATGGTGAGCACCGCCTCGTTGGCGCCACCGTGGGCGGGACCCCACAGCGAGGCGATACCGGCGGCGATACAGGCGAAGGGATTGGCGCCCGACGAACCGGCCAGACGGACGGTCGAGGTCGACGCGTTCTGCTCGTGGTCGGCATGCAGGATCAGGATGCGGTCCATCGCCTTGGCCAGCACCGGGTTCACCTTGTAAGGCTCGCACGGGGTGGCCCACATCATGTGGATGAAGTTCTCGGCGTAGGACAGGTTGTTCTGCGGGTACATGAACGGCTGGCCGATCGAGTACTTGTAGGCCCAGGCCGTCACGGTCGGCATCTTGGCGATCAGCCGGTAGCTGGCGACCATCCGCTGGTAGGGATCATTGATGTCGATCGAGTCGTGGTAGAACGCCGCCATGGCGCCGACGACGCCGCACATCACCGCCATCGGGTGCGAGTCGCGGCGGAAGCCGCGATAGAAGAAGCTGATCTGCTCGTTCAGCATGCTGTGGCGGGTGATGTCGGCCACGAACTTGGTCTTCTCGACCTGGTTCGGCAGTTCGCCCTTGAGGATGAGGTAGGCGACCTCAAGGAAGTCGGAATGCTCGGCCAGCTCTTCGATCGGGTAGCCGCGGTGCAGCAGCACGCCCTTGTCGCCATCGATGTAGGTGATGGCCGACTTGCACGAGCCGGTGGAGGTGTAGCCCGGGTCGTAGGTGAAAACACCCAGGTCGCTGTAGAGCGACTTGATGTCCATGACCTTGGGACCGATGGTGCCCGAATGCAGCGGCAGCTCGATCTGCTTGCCGGTGCTGTTGTCGATCAGGCTGACCGACTCTTTCTTGTTCTCGGCGTTGTTCGTCATTTCAGCAGTCCCCGTGTTTCCACAGTTGTGAGGTTTGTTGTTGGCGCCGCGCGGTGCGGCTTGGTTCATGACCGTCCGGTTACGGTGTCCTCGATCCGGGCCAGGGTCTCGGCGCGTCCCAACACCTCCATCACTTCGAAGATGGGGGGCGACACCGTGGACCCCGAGAGCGCCGCCCGTAAGGGCTGCGCGATCTTACCGAGCTTGAGGGACGACTCTTCCGCGAAGACGCGGGCGGCTTCCTCCAGGCTCTCCTTGTTCCAGGGCTCGACACCCCGGATGCGCTCGACGAAGCCGGCCAGCGTGTTGCGGCCATCCTCGTCCAGCAGTTTCTGCGCCTTCTCGTCCAGCGCCAACGGGCGCGGGCGCACGTAGAACAGCGCCGAGTCGGCAAGTTCGATCAAAGTCTTGGCGCGTTCCTTGAGCCCGGTCATGCCGGCGCGCAGGCGCGCGCGCCCGGCCTCGTCGACGGGGGCGCCCAGGCTCTTTTCCATGAACGGCAGCGTCAGCTCGACCAGGCGGTCGTCCTCGGCCTGGCGCATGTAATGGCCGTTCAGCGCGGTCAGCTTGGTGAAGTCGAAGCGCGATGGGGAGCGGCCGACGCTTTCCAGGTTGAACCACTCGATGGCCTGCTCGGTCGCGATGATCTCGTCGTCGCCGTGGCTCCAGCCCAGGCGCAGCAGGTAGTTGCGCATGGCCTCGGGCAGGTAGCCCATGTCGCGGTAGGCGTCCACGCCCAGCGCGCCGTGGCGCTTGGACAGTTTGGCGCCGTCGGGGCCGTGGATCAGGGGGATGTGGGCGAAGATCGGGGTGTCCCAGCCGCAGGCGCGGTAGAGCTGGGTCTGGCGGAAGGCGTTGGTCAGGTGGTCGTCGCCGCGGATGACGTGGGTGATGCCCATGTCGTGGTCGTCGACCACCACCGACAGCATGTAGGTCGGCGTGCCGTCGGCCCTGAGCAGCACCATGTCGTCCAACTGGTCGTTGGCGACGCGGACCTCGCCCTGCACCAGGTCGGCGATGATCGTCTCGCCCGCCTGCGGCGCCTTCAGGCGCACGACGCCGGGACGGTCCTTGGGCGCCTCGGAGGGATCGCGGTCGCGCCAGATGCCGGGATAGCGCATGGGCTTGCCGGCGGCGCGCTGCTCCTCGCGGATCTTCTCCAGCTCCTCGGGCGTGCAGTAGCAGTAATAGGCCTTGCCTTCCTCGACCAGCTTGCGCGCCACTTCGGCATGGCGGTCCGAGCGGGCGAACTGGAACACCGCATCGCCGTCCCAGTCGAGCCCCAGCCACTCGATGCCCTCGAAGATGGCGTCCACCGCCTGGGTGGTCGAGCGCGCGCGATCGGTATCTTCGATGCGCAGGAGGAACTTGCCCCCGTTGTGGCGCGCGAACAGCCAGTTGAACAGGGCGGTGCGGCCTCCGCCAATGTGGAGGTAGCCGGTGGGGGAGGGGGCGAAGCGGGTTACGACGGTCATGTCCGTGCGCTGTTCCTCATAGCCGCGAGTGGCAGGGCGGCCCTGTGTAGCATATTCTTTCCGCCGTGACAGCCCGGAGATGGGGGGGAATGCCACAAAACCCGCCCAATAGGATAGGAAATAACCCAGCCATATGGTTAGGGCCTCGGGCAACCCTTGCCTGGTCCGCATGGCTGGAGCGGATCCTGGCCGAGCGCGACCGCTGGCCGCTGTGGCTGCCGGTGTTCCTGGGGGCGGGAATCGGCCTTTATTTCGCCCTCCCCACCGAGCCGCCGGCGATGGTCGGCGGGGTGCTGTTGGCTCTCTGCCTCGCTCCCATGTGGTTGCTGCGCCGGCATTGGGGGGCGGTGGTGGTGCTGGGGGCGCTCGCCGCGGCCGCGTCGGGGTTCACGGCGGCCCAGGTGCGCTCCGCCCTGGTCGCGGCCCCGGTGCTGGAGCGCCCGACCGGCTCGGTGCGGCTTAGCGGCATCGTCTCCGAGGTGGAGCTGGAAGCGGGCGGCGGCCAGCGTGTCACCCTGTCCGAGGCGGCGGTGGACGGTCTTTCCGGCCCGTCGCCGGAAATGGTGCGCATCCGTCTTGGCCCCGACGCGCCCCTGGTGTCGGTGGGGCAGCGGCTGGGCACCGTCGCCCTGCTCACGCCACCGCCCCAGCCGGCGATGCCCGGGGCGTTCGACTTCGCCCGCCACGCCTGGTACCTCGGCCTGGGCGGCGTCGGACGTGCCGTCGGTCCGGTCGAGGTGCTGGCGCCGCCGCAAGGGCGCAGCCTGTCCCTGGCGCTGAACGCCTTCCGCCAGACGGTGACGGCCCGCATCCTGGCTGTGCTTCCCGGCGGCGACGGCGGCGTCGCCGCCGCCCTGATTACCGGCGAGGTCGCCGGCATCCCCCGCAGCCTGCTGGATGCCTACCGCGATTCCGGGCTGGCGCACCTGCTCTCCATTTCCGGCCTGCACATGACCATGGTGGCCGGGCTGGTGTTCTTCGTGGTGAGGGGCGGACTGGCGCTGATCCCGGCGGTGGCGCTGCGCTACAACATCAAGAAGTGGGCTGCCGCCATCGCCCTGGTCGCCACACTCTTCTATATGCTGATGGCGGGCTCGCCGGTGCCGGCCCAGCGCTCGTTCCTGATGACCGGCATCGTGCTGGTGGCGGTGATGCTCGACCGTGTGGCGCTGTCCATGCGCATGGTGGCGTGGGCGGCGGTGGCGGTGATGCTGGTGGTGCCGGAAGCGCTGATCGGTCCCAGCTTCCAGATGTCCTTCGCGGCGGTGGCCGCCCTGATCGCCGCCTACGAGGAACTGTCACCGCGTCAGGCGGCCTGGAAGGCCGAGCACCCGGGCTGGCTGGCGGCGGCGGCCCTCTACGTGTTCGGATCGGTATTCAGCTCGCTGGTGGCCGGCTCGGCGACCTCGGTCTACGCCGTCTACCATTTCAATCGCTTCGCCGTGTACCAGGTACTGGCCAATCTGGTGGCGGTGCCGCTGACCGGGATCATCATGCCGTTTGCGCTGATGGCGCTGCTGCTGATGCCTTTGGGGTGGGAAAGCCTGGCCCTGGTGCCCATGGACTGGGGCGTCGCCGCCGTCAACTGGGTGGCGGTCAAGGTCGCCGCGCTCCCTGGGGCCGCCTTCACCGTGCCGGTGCTGCCGCTGTGGGGCATCGTCCTGTTCACCCTGGGCGGGGCGTGGCTGTGCTTCTGGCGCACGCGCTGGCGCCTGTGGGGGCTCGTGGCCATGGCGGTGGGGCTGTCGGGCATGGCCTTCAGCCGGCCACCCGACCTGCTGGTCGAAGGCCGGGGGCAGAGCTTCGCGGTGCGCACCGCCGAGGGCGGGCTGCTCATCCAGAAAGGGGGACGGATGCTGCGCGAGACGTGGCTGCGCCGCGCCGGCCCCGAGGCGGCCGAGCGCTGGCCGAAGCGCGGCCGCAGCAACGACGGACGGCTGTCGTGCGACGAGGGCGGCTGCCTGTACCGCGCCGACGGCCGCATGGTGGCGCTGGTCAAGGACGAGGCGGGACTCGCGGCCGCCTGCGACGGAGCGCAGGTGGTGCTGTCCGCGGTGCCAATCCGCCAGACTTGCCGCAGCGCCCAGGTGGTGGTCGATCGCTTCGACCTGTGGCGGCGGGGTGGCCACGCCGTGTGGCTGACTCCGGACGGAGCGCGGGTCGAAACCGTGGCCGGCTGGCAGGGCGACCGCCCCTGGGCCTGGCGGCCGCACCGCCGCCAGAAGAAGAAGGTGGAGGAGACCCCGTCGGAACCGCCGGCCGGCGAGGAGGGGGAGGAGGGGTAAGGGCCCCCCTCATCCCGACGAGCGCCGCGAGGAGGGACCTCGTTTGGCGCCGCCTCGCCGGACGGCCCACGGACGAGATCCCTCGCGGACGCTCGGGATGACACTGTTTCTAAAATCGTTTGAGCGTCAGACCGTCGAGCGAGATGTCGGGGGCACGGCCCGAAATGAGGTCGGCGATCACCCGGCCCGAGCCGCAGGCCATGGTCCAGCCCAGCGTGCCGTGGCCGGTGTCCAGCCAAAGGTTGGGGATGGGGGTGGCGCCCAGGATGGGCACGCTGTCGGGGGTGACCGGACGCAGGCCGGTCCACGGCTCCACCTTGTCGTAGTCGCCGCCGTCGGGGAACAGGGCGCGCGCCTTGGCCAGCAGCACCTTCCAGCGCACCGGGTTGAGGCTGGTGTCCCACCCGCTGAACTCGGCGGTGCCGGCGGCACGCAGGCGGTGACCGAGCCGGGAATACACCATCTTGGCCTCGTCGTCGGTGATCGAGACGGTGGGGGCGCCGTCATGGCCGTCGACCGGCACGGTGATGGAGTACCCCTTGGCCGGCACGATGGGCAGCCTGAGGCCGAGGTCGCGCGCCAGCAGCGGGCTGTAGCTGCCGAGCGCCAGCACGTAGGCGTCGGCATCGAAGCGTCCGGCGTCGGTGACGACGGCGCTGATGCGGCCGTGCTCGCGCTCAAATCCGGTGATGGTGACGCCGAAGCGGAATTCCACCCCGTTCCGCCCGGCAAGGTCGGCCAGGCCGGTGGTGAACTTGAAGGCGTCGCCGCTTTCGTCCTCGGGCGTGAGGATGCCGCCGGCCAGGGTGGGGGCGGCGGCGGCCAGCGCCGGTTCGACCGCCACGCATTCGACCGGGGTCTTGGCGACCCGGGGCAGCCCGTTCTTGCGCATCACCTCGGCGGCGCCGAGCGCGTGCTCGAATTCCACCGGATCGCGGTAGATATGGAGGATGCCCTGGCGGCGCTGGTCGTATTCGAGCCCGGTCTCGTCCCGGAGCGCGCGCAGGCAGTTGCGCGAGTAGAGCGCGATCCTCAGGGCCCGCTCGGTGTTGATGCGGGCGCGGCCGGCGGTGCAGTTGGCCAGGAAGCGCAGGCCCCACGCCCACAGCGCCGGGTCCCAGCGGTTCCAGCGGAACAAGAGCGGCGCGTCCTCGCGCCCCAGCCATTGCGTCACCTTGGCCATGACGCCGGGGTGGGCCCAGGGCTCGGCGTGGCAGGGCGAGACCTGGCCGCCGTTGGCGAAACTGGTCTCCAGGCCGGCGCCCGGGTTGCGGTCGAGCACCGTCACCGCGTGCCCGGCCTTGGCCAGGTACCACGCCGCCGCCGTCCCCACCACTCCGGCGCCGAGAACCAGCACCCTCACCATCGCCTCCCGTCACTCGCAAATCGGACCTTCGTCGTAGCGCAGGACGGACGAGGCGTAAATCCCCCGTCTCGGCAGGGACGGGGTGAGCCATGGAACGGGTTGCAATCCGTCCCGGTAGGTCTACCCTTTTGGTGAGGGAGTGCGGACCACGGTGAGGATGAGGGGGTGAGGACTACGTGATGACGGCCACCACGCTGCTCACCGTCGAGGAGATGTATCGCGCCGACCAGCTGGCCATGGCGGCGGGCGGTTCCGGCCCGCAGTTGATGGAGGCGGCGGGCTTCGCCGTGGCCTGCGAGGTGCGCCGCCGCTTCGGCCCGTGCCGGGTGGCCGTCCTGTGCGGCCCGGGCAACAACGGCGGCGACGGCTTCGTGGCCGCCCGCCACCTGATGCGCGCGGGCTACGCCGTCCGCCTCGGCCTGCTGGGCGATGTCGGCCGGCTCACGGGCGATTGCGCCGCCATGGCAGCGCTATGGAACGGGCCGATCGAAGCCATGGATGCCGCCCTGCTCGATCGCGCCGACGTGGTCGTCGACGCCCTGTTCGGCGCCGGGCTGGCACGTCCGCTGGAGGGCGCGGCCCTGGCCGTGGTCGAGGGCATCGGGCGCCGCGGCCTGCCGACCATCGCCGTCGACGTGCCCTCGGGCGTCGACGGCAATACCGGGGCGGTGCGGGGAGGGGCGGTCAGCGCCGTCGCCACCGTCACCTTCTTCCGCGGCAAGCCCGGGCACCTGCTGCTGCCGGGTCGCTCGCGCTGCGGCACGGTGGTGGTGGCCGACATCGGCATCCCCGACCAGGTGCTGTCGACCATCACGCCGCTCACCCACGCCAACGCGCCCGAGCTGTGGCGGTCGCATTTCCCCTGGCCCTGTCCCGACGGCCACAAATACGCCCGCGGCCATGCCGTGGTGGTGGGCGGCGCCGAGATGACCGGGGCGGCCCGCCTGGCGGCGCGGGCGGCCCGGCGGGCGGGCGCCGGACTGGTGACCATCGCCGCCCCGTCCTCCGCCTTGGCGGTCTACCGCGCCGGCGATCCCGGCAACATCGTCACCGACCTTGATCAGTTCGAGCAAATGCTGGCCGACAAGCGCAAGAACGCGGTGCTGGTCGGCCCGGGCGGCGGCCTCGGCGAGTCCATGCGCAAGCTGGTCGGCATGGCGCTGGGGGCGGACAAGGCCTGCGTGCTCGACGCCGACGCGCTCACCGCCTTCGCCGACAATCCCCGCCGCCTGTTCGGCGACCTGTCGCCGCGGGTGCTGCTGACCCCCCACGACGGGGAGTTTCATCGGGTGTTCGGCGACCTGCCGGGCAGCCGGCTCGACCGCGCCCGCGCCGCCGCCAAGGCCTGCGGCGCCGTGGTCCTGCTCAAGGGGCCGGACACCGTGATCGCCCACCCCGACGGCCGCGCCACCATCAATGCCAATGCGCCGGAATGGCTGGCCACCGCCGGTGCCGGCGACGTCTTGTCCGGCATCGCCATCGGGCTGATGGCCGCCGGGATGGAGGCCTTCGCCGCCGGCTGCGCCGCCGCCTGGCTGCACGGCGAGGCGGCCAATGCCTTCGGCCCCGGCCTGATCGCCGAGGATCTCTCCGACCGGCTGCCGGAAGTGTTGTCGGCGTTGAACCAACAGCGCCGCCCGGAGGACCGTCCGTTCGCTTGTCGGTTCGCCGCCGACCGGCGGATCATGCCACGCCAGTAGGAGGCTGCCATGGACGAGGGCAACGTCGGTTCCCAATTGCTGGCCCGCATCAAGGGGCTGGCCAAGCTGTGGCGTGAAGTCGCCGGGACGACCAAGTCGGGCGAGCTGATCAGCCTGGCGCCCGACCTGCCGGACGAGGATCTCGGGCGGCTCAGGGCTCAGATGTTCGCCTGCCTGGAAGCCAAGGGCGGCGAGGTGTCGGCGCGGGCTCGCGCCGCCGCGCTCGGGCGCGAGTACCTGTCGCTCAATCCGGTGGGACGGCTGCGCTTCCTCACCCTGATCGCCGAGGAATTCGGCCCCGACCGCGACGGGGTCGACGCCGCCGTCGAGGCCCTGCGCGCCGCCCAGGGCGAGGCGGGGAGGGCGGTCGCCGAGGCCGAGCTCCGGCTCGCGCTGGAGCCGCCGCGCGTCCGCCTGCTCACCCAGTTCAATGCCCTGCCCGAGGGCGTCAAGTTCCTGGTCGACCTGCGCGCCGAGCTGATGTCGGTGATGAAGGGCCAGCCGGCGCTGCAGGCGCTGGAGGCCGACCTCAAGCAGCTGCTCACCTCGTGGTTCGATGTCGGCTTCCTCGAGATGCGGCGGGTGACCTGGCGGTCCCCGGCGCTGATCCTCGAAAAGATCATGGCCTACGAGGCGGTGCACGCGATCCAGGGCTGGGACGACCTCAAGAACCGCCTGGATTCCGATCGCCGGCTCTATGCCTTCTTCCACCCCCGCATGCCCGACGAGCCGCTGATCTTCGTGGAGGTGGCGCTGGTCAAGGGCATCGCCGGCAACATCCACGAACTGCTCGACCGCCACGCGCCGCTCGGCGACCCCGAGGCGGCGGATACCGCGATCTTCTATTCGATCAACAACGCCCAGAAGGGCTTGAACGGCATCAGCTTCGGCAATTTCCTCATCAAGCGGGTGGTGGAAGAGCTGTCGCGCGAGTTCAAGCGCCTCAAGACCTTCGCCACCCTGTCGCCGTTGCCGGGCTTCCGTCCGTGGCTGGAGGACAGGCTGTCCCTCGGCGAGCCGAACCTGCTGTCGGGGCCGGACCACCGCGCGCTGGTCGCGCTGTCGAACGGATTGGGGGCCAAGGGCAGCCTCAAGACGCTGCTGGCGGACCCCAACTGGACCAGCGACGCCTTGCTGTCCGAGCCGCTCAAGGCGCCGCTGCTGCGCCTGGCCGCCCGCTACCTCGTGCAGGAAAAGCGCGGCGCCGATGGCCGCGCCCTCGACCCGGTGGCGCATTTCCACCTGTCCAACGGGGCGCGCGTCGAGCGCCTCAACTGGCTGGCCGACGTCAGCCCCAAGGGGATGCTCCAGTCCTGCGGCGTCATGGTCAATTACCTCTATAAACTGGACGAGATCGAGGCCAACCACGAGACCTATGCCGCCTCGGGCAAGGTCGCCGTTTCCGG
>JBLNCP010000031.1:0-22976 GCA_050260775.1 Solirubrobacterales bacterium
CCACCACTGCCGGAGCCAGGACATGGTCGATCACTCGGGCAACGGGGAACTGAAACCAGCTTTCGGCACATCATCCGCCGTGTCGGCGGAGACCAGGGCCATAGCAGCTCGGGTTGCGGGAGAAAGAAACATCTTGGCTAGGGGTGAATGAGCGCGGTCTGCCTTAGTGTCATTCAGAATAGCGACCTGTCTATGCAGGTCGGCGACCTCGTCCATCAACATTGCAATCATCTGTCCCTGCGCCCCTCCCTCGGCTTCGATCCGTTGCCGGTCGAGGTATCGGGACACAGGATTTTCGCAATTGGCTCGGCCTTGTTCGACGGCTCTTATGTGGTCTGCCAACTCCTTCCGCGTTGCATCCATGCCCCCAAACCCACCTCGGATCTGCACGGCATTGAGCCCGCCGACGTCGAATGGGAGCCGGCCGGGCACGGTGGAGAGATGGATGAACGGGCGGCCGGAGGCATGGCGCAAGGCCACCTCGTACATGACGTTGGGGTTGGGGGCGTGCCCGTCGATCGGCGTGAGATCGGCAATGACCAGGTCCGCCTGGTAGATCGCAGCGATGATGCCCTGGGTGATCTCGCCGGGACGGCTGGCGTCGATGATGCGGAACGCGCGATACCCGAAGTCGGCGCAGATCGGCTTGATCAGGTTCTCGTAGATGTCGTCCGACCACTGCCGGATCTCGCTGCCCGGCTCGCCGATCGGGCAGATGACGAAGCAGGTCTTGGTCAGTCCGCTTTCGGTCTGCATGCTCGTGGGATCACCCCCGCCACCCATCTCCAGCCCCCATGATCGCGTGCGCGGAATGCTCGATCCATAAAACCACCCTCGGTCATCTTGCGCAACTCATAGGGGCAAGAGTCGACGGATGGGCGGCGCGACGGTATGGTCGACAGGCCCAGTCCCCACGCAGCCCCGGAGGTCGTCCTGTGTCGTTGGAAAAGCCAAAGCATGTCAGACCGGCCAAGGCTCCTGCAGCGCCGAAACCCAAGACGAGGGCGCCTTCCCGACCGCGCAGCCTGTCCGCGGCGGCTGGCGAATTGCTGGTGCGGGCATTGGGGCCGGCGGCCGACGAAGTTGGGGTGCTTCTCGCCGACAAGATGGCCAAGTTCCGGGCCGGCAACCTCGATCCCATCCTCCGCCAAGCCGAGGAGGAGTTGCGTCGGCGGGACGTTGATCCAGAGGCGGTCGAGCCCTTGCCGTTTCCCGAGGCATACCGTCTGTTCGAGGGAGCTTCGCTTGAGGAATCCGAGGATGTTCAGAAGCTTTGGGCCGCACTCCTTGCCAGCGCCATGGATCCGGCGAGCGACGTCCACGC
This sequence comes from Solirubrobacterales bacterium, assembly GCA_050260775.1. Taxonomy (GTDB): domain Bacteria; phylum Pseudomonadota; class Alphaproteobacteria; order Rhodospirillales; family Magnetospirillaceae; genus CALABS01. The sequence continues at coordinate 1,325 of JBLNCP010000031.1, forward strand.
CCACAAGGTCCTGATCAACATCCTCAAGCAGTTGGAGGGGCCGGACGCGGTGTTGCTTGAGATGCTGTGGCTCCGGTCAGGGCGCCGGATGATGCCCAGAGAAGAGCTGCAGCGCAATCTTGACACCGTTGAAATCCTGCGGGCTGAGCGGTGGGCGCCGTTGAGCGTTTTTGCCCGTGAGGTGGCCGTGCGAAACCTTATTAGGCTTGAATGCGCTGCGGTCGAAGCTGACAAGACATTCCCCGTCTCGACCTCTGCGTTTAACATCATGTCGCGGACGGAGCCCAGTTCAGCGGTTAAGGATTTGGTTCGTGGCGTCGAGGAGAAGATTGAACGGACCTTCCGTCTTGCGGTCGGATCCGAGGATCCCCAAGGCCTGAAAGGGGCAAACGAGCCCCAACAGTCCTACCTCCACGCCGACCGGGCTCTCAGATTGACGGCATTGGGGAAGACGCTGATGAGCGCATGTCGGGGGATGGCCGACGGTACCGTGCCGAAATAGGGCGTATCGGGCCGGCGCAATGAATATCGCAGCACGATTTCGCAGGCGCTGACGCCCCATCTCCGCCACGGGTGTTCCCCGGACCGGTCACGATGCTTCCTGCCAGTCCTCGCCCCCCTCAGCGCCTTGGCCCGCGAGCCAAGGCGCTGGGACGGCGCCGATGCGGGTGAGAGCCCACCGCTGTAGCCGCACGCTTCGCAGTCCGACGAAGGTCCGCTCGAGACCGCGGTGCCAGGCCTGATAGACGGCGCGGGCCAATTCCGCCATTTCCGCGCCCGGATACGGACGGACCGGCGTGTGGTAGACCGTCGCCTCGACCAGTTGGCCGTGCTTGTTGCGGATGTCGACCACCTCGCCGGCCATCGGCACCGCCACCGTGTCGGTCTTCCAGCCGAGCGCCGGTTCCCAGCCCATCGGCTCGACCTGCCAACTCGGCACATCGCCGGTGCGGGCGTGCTGGAACACCAGCGCGGCAACCGGCCAATCCTCGCGCCACAGGCGATGCATCACCTGGTGGACAGCCTCGGCGTCGGGGTGCAGGACGGCGCGCTGCAGGTGGCCGGTGCTGCTGATCGCCGCGCCCGGCTCGACCTGGGGTGCCAGCTTCGCCCACGAGCCGCGGTCGCCGGCGGTCAGCACGTCGGGGAGATCGATGCGGTTGGTGGGGGGATGGGTGAAGTCGTCGCCCATCATGATGTCGGCCCGCTGGTCGCGATAGACCCAGGCGAGCAGGCGGACGAGCGTGGTGTCGGTGGTGGGCATAGCGGGCTCCTGCAGTCCGGTTGCCCCGGAGCCCTTGCACCTGCGCGCCGGCGCCGCTACCGTCCGAGGCGGCATGCCCATGCCGATCAGCACCATTGCCGGCGCCCCGTTCTGGCGGAGGGGGCGCCGGTTCGCTTTTAACTGCCGGGCGCTGAATTAGGCAATGCTCCCGTCGAATGCGGAGGCGGCCTGAGAGATTGAGAGCGACTGAGAGGCCTTAAGAGCCCTTTAAGAGGGGTTTAAGAGCTGACAGGGTTGACATGAGATCCTATGGGAGCATATGAGATCACATACCTCCCGTGGCCCGAAACTCCTACCCACGGTAGGAGGACCGCTCAAGGCGGTGGCGAAAGCCTAGGGCCACGGGACCCTCTCTCCCCTATTTCAGTTGGAAGTTCCAGACGCTGAAGCGGTTTCGTCCGCGCGGCGTGTCGGTGTCCAGCGTCCGCAAACCGGCCCGCCCCATGATGTGGTCCGCCAGGTCGTTCTTTGCCACGGACGCATCGGGTCGCTGGCCATGCCCATTCTTCACCCAGGCAATCGCGCCGAGTAGGACGTCGTTGAGTTGCAGGATATCGCTTTCCTTGGAATTCCTGAAGACGACGCGCCGGAACGGAAACTCGGAGCGGCCGATCCTGCTGGCGGCACGCCGGTTGAGCATGAGCCGTAAGTCCTCTAGAGATTGTTGCGTCGTCCGGCTGTCCAGGTAAGCGTACAACCGCTCTGGATACAGGCGGGCGTGCTTGAACAGGAGCTGGAACACCATTTTGGAGAAGCCTATTTCCCTGTCTCCTTGGTTGAAGCGGTGGTGATCGAAGCGCGAGGTGTCGATGATGACGCTATGGAAGTGCGCCACGTTCTGTTCCGACAGCGCGAAGAAGGCATCGACGACCGCCCGGTAGGTCTCCAGCTTGGCAGCCGAAACCTTGGTCCACTTCACCTCGCCATGGGGAAGCCCTGGCAACCTGGCGGCCCGAATCGCAGCCACGAGATCCGGCACGGCCGCAGTCTCGATGGTTACCGCCCCAAGCACGAGGTAGCGGTGCGCGGTCTGGCTGGATTCGTCGGCGTAAATGTCTCGCAACGAGCAATACCTTCTTTCCTAAGGCCCCGGGTCTTTATGCCTTAGAACTGCCCAGTGTAACAGCGGCGGCTCGGGTGTCCGGCGGCCTATCGGGATCTGCCAAGCCCTACCCAGCATGGCCACAGGAGGAACAAAACGTTCCCTGGCGCGCCGGGCAGCGAAAGACGCGGTAGCTGATCTTCAGGTTCATGCCATCGTCTTCCGAGCCCAGGCCGCAGGCCGGGCAGGACGTGAACGCCTCCATCGCTATTCCCCTTTCAGCCGCACGCCCTGCCCGCCGTACTGGCTGTCTTCACCTGCGCCGATGAATTCCACGCCGGCAGCAGCGAAGGCCTCCACTAGGCGCTTTAGCGTGTCTGCGTAGGGAGACCTTGCCCGCGCCCCCCTTTCAAAATCAGCAATCGTGACCTTAGCCACCCCAGATGCCTCTCTGAGTTGGTCCTGGGACCAACCGAGCAGGGCGCGGGCAGCACGACATTGGGACGGTGAGATATCAGGCATCCGGGAAACTCCGTATCAAAAATATTGACTACCGCCTCATAACTCCGTATTATTAATCTCAGGTTAACACGGAGAAGGGCTTCCGCCAATGACCGCTGACCGCACCCAGATTTTTCGCCTCGCATGGAAGTCAGCCAAGGGCACCGCAGCCAGCTATGACAGCCTGCGCGCTGCCTTCGCCGCGGCCCTGCGTCGAGTGTGGGAACTGGTCAAGGCGATGGTGAAGGAAGAGGCCAGGCGCCCGGTGGTGCAGCCAACCTCGGTCGCCCCGGATTGGTTCATGGCCGATCCCTACCGCGCTCGCGCCGTAGCCAACCGCCGCGCCCGTCTGGGCACCCCTTGCACCCACGCTTGGTAGAGGAGGAAGCGATGCGCAATTTCTTAGCTCGCCTTTGGGCTGCCGTCCTTCCCACGCATGCCCTTCCCCGCTGGGACCAATCCGTCTTTATCGTCGACCCCGTTGGCCGCTGCTGGCGCTCGTAAACGCGAAGTTGGAGAGTTGACGTGACCACCATGCCCATCTGCGTCACAGACACTTTAACCTGTGCTTGGCTCAGGGAAGCTTTAGCCGCCGGAATGGAGCCAGTGGCCTACACGGCGTCGGACGGCAGCAAAGGCGTGTGGTGCTGGGGTGACGATCCACCCGATCTGCCTCTTCCAGATGAGTTCGATTACGAACTCGCCCATGACCTTCTCTCCGCGGCAGGCCGAGTTCTCAAGCCTCGGACGTTCTAACCAAGCCTAGGGAGTATGAGATGACCAAACCCGCTGCGGGCGGGAACGCGCCCGCTATGCCTTCGCCCAACGCCGCAGCCGCCGTTGGCTCCGCCTCCGTTGGGGCAGCAACTCCGCAGTGCCCGTCGCCGATTCCCGCACTGTTCGAAGAGTGGAAGGCGATGCGGGACGTGCTGAGCACCGTCCCCGGCGACGATGATCCGGCCGCCGAAGCTCTGATGAGTGAGATGGACGCCATCGAACTGCGCATTCGCGAGAGCCCGGCGCAAAACACTTCGGATGTGGCCGTGAAGATCGCCATGTGGTTCGAGACCGGCCAGCCCATCGGCTGGGAGTTGGTCGAACAGATGGAAGGGGGGGCCATGATGCTGTTCGCCGCCTATCAGGATGCCAAGCGCCTGGGAGGTGCGGCATGAGCGCCCTTCTCGATGACCCCGACACCCGCCTCGTGGCTGCCCTACGCCGGTCCCACGAACTGGACGCCGCCATCGAGGCCCTGGACGAATGGGACCAGGAGAACACCAACCGCTTGGCTGCCGAGTTAAGCGATTGCCACATCTTGATTGCTGAGTCGCCCTGCCACGGTGCCAGCGGCATTGCGGCAAAGCTGGCCGTGCTGAAGTGGTTGCGGGAGAACGGCAGCACAGCCGAATGGGAAGAGGATCTGCTGCGCACAGCCCTGGCCGCTCTTGAAGGCATCGCCCCGGAGGCGCGCCTGTGAGCAGGGCATAGGGATCTCGGCATAGCACCTTCGCCTCACGGCGGGGTGCTGTCCGCTCCCTCTGGTGACGTTGCGGCATCCAGGGCTACGTAAACCGCCCCTTGACCCTTACTAGCTTTTTTTGCCTCTCGGATCAGACCAGAGTTCGTGAGCTCGGAATAGCGTGCCGTGACGGTTTTCGAGGACATCCCTGTGGTGGCGGTAATTTCCCTGGTCGACGCACCTCGAGCGCCGCTGCTCTTGATCTGCTCATAGACGGCCGCGGCCGATGGCGACAGGCGCCGACCGTCCACGACGGTCTCACGCCTCTTCGCTTTCTTTACCTTTCGCGCTGGGCGCCTGGGGGCGTCCATGAGAAGTTGCATGGCCTCCTCTGGTATGGGCTGCTTACCATCCCTCCATTGGCGCACCTCCTCAATCGGCACACCTAGCGCATCTGCAATTCGGCCCTCCAAGCCTCGCTTTGGTGGTCTACCTTTGCAAAGCGCGCGGATTGCCACTTCAGCCAAAGCGAACCAAGCGCCGCCGCTACCCTGCGTGCTTCTGTCGAATTGGCGAAGAATGACAGGATCTACGTGTGCACGAAGGAAAGCCAACTCCTTGGCCTGCTCCTCAACCCTCGCCATCAAACTGGCAATCTGCTCGTGCTGCCGGCGTAGCAGGTCCTGGCCATGAACGACGTAAACGTCTGAAGGGTGTACGCCCTGGCGCTTAAAATAGCTCACCAGGGCGTTTGCAGCGGCCATCCGCTCTCCCTCGACGTCGGAGAACATGGAGGCCAGGATCTTGCCTGCTGTGGTGTCCATTGGCTTACTCGGCCGGCGCGGCTTTCATCAAGGCCCCCGGCTCACCCTTTTCTTCGAGAAGAGCGAGTATCCGGTTGAGCGCCTGCCGGGTCTCCTTCAGGTGCTCCTCCGACATCTTGCGCATTTTCTCCTCGCCCTCCCGTTTCGTGCGCTCAAGCTCGTACTGGTGGTTGAATTCCACGATCGCATTGGCGACCGTCTCGCCGGTACGGCCCGTGATATTTCGATCCATCAGCGCTTGGAGCTCACCCCTTAGCTGAGCCGGTTTGGTCTGGATTTCCATTAGCCTTAACGGGGCGAACGCATCGCTGGCGGGCGAGAAGGTCAGAGAATTTTCGGCCGCGGTCAGCCCCTCTTCCCAGGAACCCGACCTACCACGACCCGCGGTGCTAGGGACGACGATCCCTTTCTCGGCGAGATGCCGATAAGCGCCGCCCGGCTTGAGCGCCCTCGTTGCTTGTGCCCTCATAGCCCTTCGCTTGGCGGGGTCAAGGAAGCCCTGCTCGGTCAGATGATCGTCGAGGGTGGCGCGGCCGTAGGTCTGCGCCCGATCCATGAAAGTCTCCAACGCGCTCATGCTGTGCCTCCATGCTGATGAGGCTCAGATGTGTTGCCGAGATTTTGCAACAATAGCAACAGCCCCCAAACCAGCCATTAGGGGGCTCTCCTAACCCGATTTCCGCGGATCTCTGGAGCTCGTCCCGATAGCTTGCAGTAGGGGATTGTCTCTCGCGGCCGCTGGGGGGGGGCAGTACCCCTGGCAGGCTGGCGCGCTATGCTGGGGGGCTGGAACAAGCTGCCGGGCGCGGATGCTTTACCCGCTGCAGCCATTGCGGCGCCCGAGATTGCGATACGCGGCCGGATTGGCAGGTGGGCGAGGTGATTGCGCACCATTAGCGTCCACGGATGTTGACCTAGGATGATCGTCACCATCCACGCCCCGATGCAGCCCGGTACATCCACCCCGTCGTCCGATCCCAAGGCTCCGGCCCTGGTCATCCGCGACGGCCAGGTCATGGGCACCGTGCCGTTGGCAGCGGTGTCCGAGATGCTAGCCGGGAGGCCCGCGGTCGCGCTTGAAGCGGAGGAGGATGGCGAGGCGCTGCGCATCATTGGCCCTGCTTGTCAGCACGGGCAGTCGCGGTAGCGTCGGTTGCCCCGTGTCCAGCCCCGTCCATCCCCGTTCAGGGGTGGATATTGGACCCATATTGGACACAAATGACAAAACCCCGCACGCTGGCGGGGCTAGCTCTTTGAAAATGCTTGGCGTCCCCTACGGGATTCGAACCCGTGTCGCCGCCGTGAAAGGGCGGTGTCCTAGGCCTCTAGACGAAGGGGACGTGAGGCAGGGGGGCTTTGTAGCCGCGTGCGCGGGGAAAATCAAGGGCTGGTTCAGCGGAAACACCGCCGTCCTCACCGTGCCGGGGCGGCGTCGTCGATGATCAGCTGGACGGTGGTGTTGCCCTGCCAAGTGTCGGCGCGCAGGGTGCCGGCGACGTGGAAGGCCTGGCCTTGGCTGGCCAGCAGGGCGTGGCCCAGTTCGCTGTCGGCGGCGCGGAAGGCGATGGCCTTGAGGCGCTGGCCGCCGGCACCGGCGAGGATGCAGCGGATGTGGCCCGAGCCCACCACGTCGGCCTTGACCACGCGGGCGGCGACCACAGCGAAGCGCGGCTCGGCGTTGCCGGCGCCGAACGGGCCCAGCTGCTTCAGGGTGTCGATCAGCTCGATGGTGCAGCCGGCGCAGTCGAGCGCGCCGTCCAGTTCCATCAGCGGCACCAGCTCGCCGGCCAGCTGCGCCTGCAGGCGGTCGGCGAGGAAGGCGCGGAACTCGCCCAGCCGGGCCTTGGGCACGGTGAAGCCGGCGGCCATGGCATGGCCGCCGCCGGCGGAGAGGATGCCGGCCTGGCGGGCGGCAATGATGGCGGCGCCGAGGTCGAGGCCGGTGACGGAGCGGCCCGAGCCCTTGCCGGTTTCTCCGTCGAAGGCGACGACGCAGGCGGGGCGGTTGTAGCGCTCCTTAAGCCGCCCGGCGACGATGCCGATGACGCCGGGGTGCCAGCCGTCGCCGGCCGCCAGCACCAGCGGCAGGCCGTCGTCGGGGCGTCCCTCCACCTGCTCGATGGCGTCGAGCAGCACGGCGGCCTCGATCTCCTGGCGCTCCTTGTTGTAGCCGTCCAGGCGCCGGGCGATCTCGGCGGCCTCGTCGGGATCGTCGGTCGACAGCAGGATCGAGCCCAGCGGCGCCTCGCCGACCCGGCCGCCGGCATTGACGCGCGGGCCGAGCACGTAGCCGAGGTGATAGGCGTCCGGGCGTTCCTTGATGCCGGCCACGTCGGCCAGGGCCGCCAGGCCGGGGTTGGCGCGCCGCGCCATGACCTTGAGCCCCTGCGCCACCAGGGCGCGGTTCACGCCCGCCAGCGGCACCACGTCGCACACGGTGCCGAGCGCCACGATGTCGAGCCACTGCAGCAGGTCGGGGGCGGGCCGCGAGGCGTACCAGCCGGCCTGCTTGAGGCCGCGGTTGACCGCCACCGCCAGCAGGAAGGCGACGCCGACGGCGGCGAGGTGGCCGTGCGGGCTGTCCTCGTCGAGGCGGTTGGGGTTGACCACGGCCAGCGCCTTCGGCAGCTGGGCCTCGCCCTCGTGGTGGTCGACGACGACGACGTCGAGCCCGGCCTCGGCCGCCGCCGCCAGCGGCTCGAACGCGGTGGTGCCGCAATCGACCGTCACCACCACGGTCACCCCCTCGGCCTTCAGGCGCAGCAGGGCGGGGGCATTGGGGCCATAGCCCTCGGCGACGCGGTCGGGGATGTGGACACGCACCGTCGCGCCGACCGCCTCAAAAAAGATCTTGAGCAGGGCCGAGGAGGTGGCGCCGTCGACGTCGTAGTCGCCGAAGATGCCGATGGTCTCGCCGGCGGTCACCGCCTGGACGAGGCGGCGGGCGGCGATGTCCATGTCCTTCAGGTGAAACGGATCGGGCAGCAGGTCGCGCAGCGTCGGGCTGAGGAAGGATTCCGCCTCGTCGAGGCCGATGCCGCGGGCGGCCAGGACGCGCCCGATCACCTCGGGCAGGGCAAGGCGTTGCGACAGGGTCAGCGCCAGGCGGTCGTCCCCCTCGCGCACCTGCCAGCGGCGCCCCGTGAGCGAGCGCTCGATGCCGAGGAAGGCGGCGCCCGAGGCCGCGAGCGGGAAGCCCTGGGCCGTCATCGCAGCTCGACGTGGGCGGCCTTGGTGAAGTCGTGGTGCGAGGTCAGGTGGCGGATGGTGCCGGTCAGCGAGCGCATCACCAGCGAGTGGCTGACGGCCCGGGAGGCGGTGAGCCGCACGCCCTGCAGCAGGTGGCCGTCGGTGATGCCCGAGGCCGCGAACATGACGTCGCCGTGCACCATGTCGGCAAGGTCGAACTTGCGCGTGGCATCGGCGATGCCGGCTTGCCGGGTGCGGGCGCGGTCGTCCTCGCTGCGCGGCAGCAGACGGCACTGGATCTGGCCGTCCAGGCACTTCAGGCCGGCGGCGGCGAGAACCCCCTCGGCGGCCCCGCCCGAGCCCATGTAGAGGTCGATGCCGGATTCGGGCAGGCCGGTGGCGATGGCACCGGAGACGTCGCCGTCGTCGATCAGCACCACGCGGGCGCCGAAATCGTAGAGCCGGCCGATCAGCTCGGTATGGCGGGGGCGGTCGAGGACGCAGACGGTGAGGTCGGTCGCCGCGCACCCCCTGGCCTCGGCCACCCGCGTCAGATTCTCCTCGGGCCCGGCATCCAGGTCGAGGATGCCGGCGGGCAGGCCGGCCCCCACCGCGATCTTGTCCATGTAGACGCGGTCGGGAACCTTGAGGAAGCTGCCGCGCTCGGCCAGGGCCACCACCGACAGGGCGTTGTGGCCGCCCTTGGCGCAGATGGTGGCGCCCTCGAGCGCGGTCAGCACGATCTCGACCTTGGGGCCGGCGCCGGTGCCCACCGCTTCACCGGTGTGCAGGGGCACCTCGGGATCATCGGACTCGCCGTTGACGATGACGCCCGCCATGGCCAGCGCATTGAGCGAGGCCCGCATGGCGGTGACGGCCGCCTCGTCGGCGGCCTTCTCGTCGCCGCGGCCCATCCAGCGGGCCGCAGCCAGCGCGCTCGCCTCGGTCACCCGAACCACCTCGAGCGCCAGGTTGCGGTCCAGCGCGGCGGCGGGCTGCTCCGGGATGGCGCGGTGGGGCATGGTCAGAGCGCCTCGATGCGGATCATGCGCGGCGGCTCGGCGACGCTCGGCAGCTTGGCCAGGCGGTCGACCGCGCGCAGCATGGCGGCTTCGTCGGTCTCATGCACGGTCATCACCACCGGCACCGTCTCATTGGGCGAACGGCCGCGCTGGATGACCTGTTCCATCGACACCTTCTCGTCGCGCAGCACGGTGGCGATGTCGGCGAACACGCCGGGTTCGTCGCGCACCATCAGGCGGATGTAGAAGGCGCTGTGGTGGGCGCCGGCCGGAGCCTTCGCCTTGGCCGACAGCTGGCCGACCGGCACGCCGAAGGTCGGCGTGGTGCGGCCGCGGGCCATGTCCATGAGGTCGGAGACCACCGCCGAGGCGGTAGGCAGCGCGCCGGCGCCGCGGCCTTCCAGCACGGTGCGCCCGACGAAGTCGCCTTCGGTGACGATGGCGTTGAACACGCCGTTGACGTGGGCGAGCGGGAAGGACAGCGGCACCATGGCCGGGTAGACGCGGGTCTCGACTCCGGCCTCGGTCAGGCTGGCCACGCCCAGGAGCTTGATGCGGTAGCCGAGCTCGTCGGCGTAACGGATGTCGAGCGCCGAGACGTGGCGGATGCCCTCGCAGGAGACGCCGTCGATGTCGACCGGCTGGGCGAAGGCCAGGCTGGCCAGGATCGCCAGCTTGTGGGCGGTGTCGATGCCGTCGATGTCGAAGGTGGGATCGGCCTCGGCGTAGCCCAGCTTCTGCGCCTCGGCCAGCACGTCGTCGAAGCCGCGGCCCGATTCGCGCATGGTGGTGAGGATGTAGTTGCAGGTGCCGTTGAGGATGCCCATCACCTTGCCGACGCGGTTGCCGGCCAGGCCCTCGCGCAGCGACTTGATGATCGGGATGCCGCCGCCGACCGAGGCCTCGAAGCCGATGGCCGCGCCCTTGGCTTCCGCCTTGCGCGCCAGCTCGACGCCGTGGTGGGCGATCATGGCCTTGTTGGCGGTGACCACGCTCTTGCCGCGTTCCAGCGCGATGTTGACCACGTCCAGCGCCACGCCGCCCGAACCGCCGATCAGCTCAACCAGCACGTCAAAATCGGCCTCGCGCGCCATGGCGCGGGCGTCGGCATGGAAGGCGACGCCATCCAGCGGCAGGTCGGCCGGCCTCTCCAGCGCGGCAGCGGCCACCAGCTTCAGCGGGCGGCCGGCGCGGGCGGCCAGGATCTCGGCCTGGTCGGCCAGCAGGCGGACGGTGCCGCCGCCGACGGTGCCCAGTCCGGCGATGGCGATCTTCAAGGGAGTGGTCATGGTCATCGGCCTGCCGTTGCTCGTTTCTCTTCCGAGGCTTCCAGCACCTTGTCGTAATTGGCGAGGAAGGCCTTGATGTTGCGCACCGCCTGCCGGGTCCGGTGGCGGTTCTCCACCAGTCCGATGCGGACGAAGGAATCGCCATATTCGCCGAAGCCGATGCCGGGCGCCACCGCCACCTGCGCCTCGCGCATCAGCAGCTTGGAGAACTCCAGCGAGCCGAGATGGGCGAAGGCGGGGGGAATCGGCGCCCAGGCGAACATGGTCGCGGGCGGTGACGGGACCTCCCAGCCGGCGGCGTGCAGCCCCTCGATGAGGACGTCGCGGCGACCCTTGTAGGTCTGGCGGATCTCCTCGACACAATCCTGCGGCCCGTTCAGCGCCGCCGCGGCGGCGACCTGGATGGGGGTGAAGGCGCCGTAGTCGAGGTAGCTCTTGATGCGGGCCAGCGCGGCGATCAGCGTCTTGTTGCCGGCGGCGAAGCCGATGCGCCAGCCCGGCATGTTGTAGGTCTTCGACATCGAGGTGAACTCGACGGCGATGTCCTTGGCGCCGGGGATCTGCAGGATCGACGGCGGCGGCTCCACGTCGAAATAGATCTCGCTGTAGGCGAGGTCGGACAGGATCCAGATGCCGTGGTGGCGGCAGAAGTCCACGACCTGGCCGTAGAAATCGAGGTCGGCCAGCAGGGCGGTCGGGTTGGACGGATAATTGAGCACCAGCGCGATCGGCTTGCGCACCGAGTGGCGCACGGCGCGGTCGAGCGCCTTCAGGAACTCGGCGTCCGGCTGCACCGGCACGTAGCGGCAGGACCCGCCGGCGATGATGAAGCCGTAGGGATGGATGGGGTAGCTGGGATTGGGCACCAGCACGATGTCGCCGGGGCTGGTGATGGCGTTGGCCAGGTTGGCCAGGCCCTCCTTCGAGCCCAGGGTGACGATGCATTCGCTCTCGCAGTCGAGCTCGACCCCGAAGCGGCGGGAATAATAGGCGCACAGCGCCTTCCTCAGGCCGGGGATGCCGCGCGACATGGAGTATCGGTGGGCGCGGGGATTGCGTGCGGCCTCGACCAGCTTCTCGACGATGTGGGCGGGGGTCGGCTGGTCCGGATTGCCCATGCCGAAATCGATGATGTCCTCGCCGGCGGCGCGGGCTCGCGCCTTCATGGCGTTCACTTCGGCGAAGACGTAGGGCGGCAGCCGCTTGATCCGGTGGAAATCGTGGTTCGTGCTCATGGCGACGATTCTCTTCCTCGCACTCCCGTCCCTCCGGCCGCAACCGGCCGGCCCAGGCGCCGGGAGGGGTCAATTTCTAGCGCGGCGGGCCTTAATAATCGATATCTTTTTGGGTAGACCGGCGGTGCGTCAGGCTCAACACCGGCGTGCGGTTCAGCCCTCTTCCGCGCCGTCGATCCGGCGCCGGCACCCCCATTCCGCCAGCACCGCGTTCATCGGTTCGAGGGTGAAGTGGCGGGCCGAGTCGACGTCGTAGCCCTCGGCCAGAAGGTCGTCGTACTCGGTGTGTTGGTGGCGGATGACGGCCAGCGCCGACAGCCAGGCGGCGGCCTCGGGCGAGGCCTTCTTCAGCCCGGCGGAGACCAGGGCGTGGTCGAGGACGGACTCGATCTCGCGCGCCGGGATGCGCGGGAAGATCGCCGTGAGGGCGGCAGCGATGCGGTCACGCCGGCCGGCGGTCACACCGCCTCCGCTCAGATGACGTCCAGATAGACCTTGGCGCCGCTGCCGTCACCCTGGCCGGGGTCGCCCGCGATCAGGATCTTGCTGGCGGGGACGCCCTGGCGGGTCAGTTCCCTGGCCACCGCGTTGGCACGCTGCACCGAGGCGTCCAGGCCACCCATCAGGCGGCTGACCTCGTCGCCGGCGAAGGCCGGGGCCGGGGCCTGGCCAACCACGCGGACCACGCCGCCGCGGCTCTGGCGGTACAGGCGGGCGACCTCGGCGATGGCCGCGCGGTCGTCCTTGGTCAAGGTTGCCGACGTGGCCTGGAAGTCGAGCGACGCCACCTGGAACGAGGCGGCCGGGCCGGTCTCGGCGTCGCGGGCGGCGGCTCCCTTGGCGCGGCTTCCCCGCTTCGAGGAGGGCGGCACCAGATGGATCGGCTCGTCGTCGAGCGAGGCGACGGTGCGCGGGGTGGGAGCACCGCCATCGACAATGTCGGGGCGCACCACGGTGGCCGCGGACTCGGCCAGACGCTTCTGGTATTGCGCCTGGACCGGCTTCAGCCGCGGCTGGCCGGGGGTGGGAACCGTCTCGGAAATGTTGGCCGGGGCCGGCGGCGTCATGTTGAGCGCCTGCGGCGGGCTGTCGGGCCCCTCGCTGCGCGCGGGCTGCTGCGGGCGGTCGGGCGACAGGCGCGTCTGGGCGGCCGGGGCGGAGGCAGCGACTGGAGCCGGGGTCGGCGGCAGGTCGGCCTTGGCCACGGCGGGCGCGGCGGGAATGACCGGGGTGGGGGCGGCCGGGGTGGGGGCGGCCACCGGCGCGGCCGGTTTCGTCGCGGCGGCCACCTGGGTCTCGGCCGGGGGCGTGGGCCGCTTGACGAGCGGCTTGGTCGGGGCGACCTCGCGGCGCACCGGCTCGGCGTACTTGGCGTTGCCGCGATCGGCGACCAGGGCCCTGGCCGGCTCCTTGCCGGCGTCCTTGTTGACGTCAGGGAACTCGCCCCTCGGGGCTCCGGCGGTCTCGGGGCGTTCGCGTCCGGACACCAGGTCCGAGGCGCCCTTGTACCATTCCACCGGATTGATGGCGTCGGGAACCGAGGAGCAGCCGGTCAATACGCCTACCGTCAGTACCACCCGGCCGGCCGCCATAAACACGCGACTACGACCTTCGGCCATCCGAACGCAACCGAACATGGACACCCGCCACCCCCGATTCCACAAATTTTCGTTACCCTGCCGACTTTTACGGCAAGTTCACGTTTAACAGCACTGCGAACGAAAGTATATAGGGCTATGGGGCTGACGCAATGCCAAGGCTGCGCATTGCTTCCTATCGCCATAACCCTTCTGTGGGGTTGTCGCGATGGACGGTTCAAGGTTCTGTACACGTCCCTAACGAGGAACACCTATGGCCGAAGAGATGGGCGCAGACATCAAGTTGATCGACCCCGCCGAACTGTCCCGGGCGATGACCAACATCGCCGAGCGCAGCCAGCGAATCGTCTCGGACTTCGTCCAGCGCCAGGCGCAGGACGGGGCCGTTCCGTCGGCCGATCCGCTCAACATCGGCAACGCCTTCCTCGAGATGACGGCCAAGATGATGAGCGACCCGACCAAGCTGGTCGAGGCCAACCTGTCCCTGTGGCAGGATTATATGACCCTGTGGCAGAACACCGCCCGCCGCCTGCTGGGCGAGCACACCGAGCCGGTGGCCAAGCCGGACCCGGCCGACCGCCGCTTCAAGGACGAGATGTGGGAGGACAATGAGGTCTTCGACTTCATCAAACAGTCCTACCTGTTGTCGGCCCGCTGGGTGCAGGGGCTGGTCAACAACGTCGAGGGCCTGGACGAGCACACCGCCCAGAAGGTCGACTTCTATACCCGGCAGTTCGTCGACGCCATGGCGCCCTCGAACTTCGTGCTGACCAATCCCGAGGTCCTGCGCACCACCATCGAGTCCGGCGGCGAGAACCTGGTCAAGGGGCTCAACAACCTCCTGGACGACCTCGAGCGCGGCAAGGGGCGGCTGTCCATCCGCATGACCGACTACGACGCCTTCAAGGTCGGCGAGAACATCGCGGTCACCCCGGGCAAGGTCGTGTTCCAGAACGACCTGATGCAGTTGGTGCAGTACACCCCCACCACGCCGACGGTGCTGGAGAAGCCGCTGCTGATCGTGCCGCCGTGGATCAACAAGTACTACATCCTCGACCTGCGCCCGAAGAACAGCTTCATCAAGTGGGCGGTCGACCAGGGTCACACCGTGTTCGTCATCTCGTGGGTCAACCCCGAGGAACGCCTGGCGGCCAAGAGCTTCACCGACTACATGCTGGAGGGGCCGCTGGCGGCGCTCGACGCCATCGAGAAGGCGACCGGCCAGAAGCAGGTCAACGCCATCGGCTACTGCCTGGGTGGCACGCTGACCGCCTGCACGCTGTCCTACATGGCGGCCAAGGGCGACGACCGCATCGCCTCGGCCACCCTGTTCACCACCATGACCGACTTCAAGGAGCCCGGCGAACTGGGGGTGTTCATCGACGAGGAGCAGCTGACCGCCATCGAGGAGAAGATGAGCGAGCACGGCTACCTCGACGGCCGCGACATGGCGATGACCTTCAACATGCTGCGCGCCAACGACCTGATCTGGTCGTTCGTGGTCAACAATTACCTGCTGGGCAAGGACCCGTTCCCGTTCGACCTGCTGTACTGGAACTCGGATTCCACCCGCATGCCGGCGGCGATGCACAGCTTCTACCTGCGCAAGATGTACCAGGAGAACCAGTTGGTGGTGCCCGGCGCGATCGAGCTGGCGGGCGTGCCCGTCGACCTCGGCCGCATCAAGACCCCGATCTACATGTTGTCGACCCGCGAGGACCATATCGCGCCGTGGAAGAGCACCTACGCCCTGACCCAGTACGTCTCGGGCCCGGTGAAGTTCGTCCTCGCCGCTTCCGGCCACATCGCCGGCGTGGTCAACCCGCCGGCCGCCAACAAGTACTGCTTCTGGACCAATGCCAAGAAGGTCAAGAACCCCGACACCTGGCTGAACGGCGCCAAGCAGGAGAACGGCTCGTGGTGGCCCGACTGGCACGCCTGGGTGTCGAAGCATGGCGGCAAGCAGGTGCCGGCGCGCAAGCCCGGCGAGGGCAAGCTGAAGGCCATCGAGGACGCCCCCGGCGCCTACGTCAAGGCGCGCGCGGTCTAGGGCCTCCGTGCCTGGGCGGTGCCGGCGAGCCGGTGCCGCCTATCCCGCCTCGGCCTATCCCGCCTCAAAGCGTCCGTCCTCCCAACGCGGCAGCCGCACCCGCCGGCCCTCCACCGCCAGCCGGCCCGATTGCGCCAGCTTGCGCACGGTGCGCGACATCACCTCGGGGCTGGTGCCGACCATGGCGGCGAGATCGCGCCAATTGATCGGCATGGTGAAGGAGACGCTGCCGTCGGGGCCGACCTCGCCGGCGTCGTCGCCCAGCGATTCCACCAGGGCCAGGACACGCTCGGCCATGTCGCCCGAGCACAGGCGGAAGATGATGTCCTCGTTCTCACGGGCTTCCTCGCAGCCGCGCTTGGCCATCTCGAACCCCAGCCGCGCGTCGCTGCCCAGCATGGCGACCAGCCGCTCGGCCGGCACGAAGCAGGCGGTGGCATCGGCCACCGCGCGTGCGGTGTTGCCGTGGACGCCGTCGGAGAACAGGTCGGCGCAGGGAAAGAAGGCGCCGGGCAGCAGCAGCTTCAGCACCACCAGTTCGCCGTCCTCGTTCACCCGCTCGAGGGCCACCAGCCCGGAGCGCAGGGAATAGACGCCGCACACCCGGTCACCCTGGTGAAACAGGTGCTCGCCCTTCTGCCAGGAGAGGTCGGCCACCGCCGTGGGGAACGGGCAGCAGCCCGAGGTGTCGCGGCCGATTCCCGGACGGTGGCGCGGAGCGTCGGTCCGCGATCGCTCGCAGCCGGGGCCGAACTTGCAGGCCGGGGGGGTGTGCCTGGGCATGGGGCAATCCTCGCGCCTTCGGCCCGGTCAATTCAACCCTTCTCGGCGAGTGGTCATTCAGTGTTGGGGCTACTTTGTCTCAAAGCCTTCCCCGGCTTTGCTGGGGGAGGGACGGTGGGGGCGCGATGGTTTTTCGCGACCACTACCCGCGTCGTTCCCCCTGTTGGCCCCCACCCCAACCCTCCCCCGGCCGAGCCGGGGGAGGGAATGTTTCCCAATTCCTTCCTTGGGCCGGGGCGTTGCGGGGGCGGAAAACCCCTCCATATTATTTCGCGGTTCCGTGAGGGGTCTCCCGGCTGCCTCCGAGAGGGGCGGGAGGCCCTGTCGCCTGGGAGGAATGCGATGGATTTCGAAAAGTACACCGAGCGGTCGAAAGGCTTCATTCAGGCCGCGCAGACCCTGGCCTTGCGGCGGGGGCACCAGCGGCTGTTGCCCGAGCACCTTCTGAAGGTCCTGCTCGACGACAAGGAGGGCCTGGCCGCCAACCTGCTGCGGGCCTCGGGCGCCGACCCCAAGAAGGCGCTGGCCGCCACCGAGGCCGAGCTCGACAAGCAGCCCAAGGTGGAGGGCCCCGGCGCCGGCGGCATCCATCTGACCCCGGAACTGGCCCGCGTCCTCGACCAGGCCGAACAGATGGCCGAGAAGGCCGGCGATTCCTTTGTCACCGCCGAACGCCTGCTGCTGGCGCTGTCCATGGCGGCCGGCACCGCGTCGGCCCGGGCGCTGAGCGAGGCGGGCGCCAGCCCGCAGGGCATCAACAAGGCGATCGAGGATGTCCGCAAGGGGCGCAAGGCCACCTCGTCCTCGGCCGAGGACCAGTACGACGCGCTCAAAAAGTACGCCCGTGACCTCACCGCGGCGGCGCGCGAGGGCAAGCTGGACCCGGTCATCGGCCGCGACGAGGAAATCCGCCGCACCATCCAGGTCTTGAGCCGGCGCACCAAGAACAACCCGGTGCTGATCGGCGAGCCGGGCGTCGGCAAGACCGCGGTGGTCGAGGGGCTGGCGCTCAGGATCATCAACGGTGACGTGCCCGAGAACCTCAAGAACAAGAAGCTGATGGTGCTCGACCTCGGCGCCCTGGTGGCGGGAGCCAAGTTCCGCGGCGAGTTCGAGGAGCGTCTCAAGGCGGTGCTCAACGAGATCACCGCGGCGCAGGGCGACATCGTCCTGTTCATCGACGAGATGCACACCCTGGTCGGCGCCGGCGCCGCCGAGGGCTCGATGGACGCCTCCAACCTTCTGAAGCCGGCCCTGGCGCGCGGCGAGCTCCACTGCATCGGCGCCACCACCCTCAACGAGTACCGCAAGCACGTGGAGAAGGACGCGGCGCTGGCGCGGCGCTTCCAGCCGGTCTACGTCTCCGAGCCCTCGGTCGAGGACACCGTCTCGATCCTGCGCGGAATCAAGGAGAAGTACGAGCTGCACCACGGGGTGCGGATCAGCGACTCGGCGCTGGTGGCCGCGGCGATGCTGTCGAACCGCTACATCACCGACCGCTTCCTGCCCGACAAGGCCATCGACCTGATGGACGAGGCGGCTTCGCGCCTGCGCATGGAGGTCGATTCCAAGCCCGAGGCGCTGGACGAACTCGACCGCCGCATCGTCCAGCTCAAGATCGAGCGCGAGGCCTTGCGCAAGGAGGACGATCCCGGCTCGCGCGACCGGCTGGAGAAGCTGGAGCTCGAACTGGCCGATCTGGAGGATGAGAGCCGCGAGCTCACCGAGCGCTGGAAGGCGGAAAAGGCCGAACTGGCGTCGTCGACCAAGCTCAAGGAGCAGATCGACCACGCCCGCATGGAGGCGGAGCGGGCCCAGCGCGAGGCGCGCTACGACAAGGCCGGCGAGCTGCTCTACGGCGTCATACCCGAGCTTGAACGCAAGCTCGCCGCCGCCGACACCGCCAAGCCCGGCATGCTCAACGAGGCGGTCACCGAGGAGCACATCGCGGCGGTGGTGTCGCGCTGGACCGGCATCCCGGTCGAGAAGATGCTGGCCGGCGAGCGCGAGAAGCTGCTCGACATGGAGAACCGCCTCAAGACCCGCGTGATCGGACAGGACGAGGCGCTGGTCGCCGTGGCCAACGCCGTGCGCCGGGCCCGCGCCGGCCTGCAGGACCCCAACCGGCCGATCGGCTCGTTCCTGTTCCTGGGGCCGACCGGCGTCGGCAAGACCGAGCTGACCAAGGCGCTGGCGGAATTCCTGTTCGACGACGAGACCGCCTTGGTGCGCATCGACATGTCCGAGTACATGGAAAAGCACTCGGTGGCCCGCCTGATCGGGGCGCCGCCCGGCTATGTCGGCTATGAGGAGGGCGGCGCGCTGACCGAGGCGGTGCGGCGGCGGCCCTACCAGGTGATCCTGTTCGACGAGGTCGAGAAGGCGCATCCCGACGTCTTCAATGTCCTGCTGCAGGTGCTCGACGACGGCCGCCTGACCGACGGGCAGGGGCGGACCGTCGACTTCCGCAACACGTTGATCGTGCTGACCTCGAACCTCGGAGCCGACATCCTCGCCAACCAGGCCGAGGGCCGCGATTCCGGCGAGGTGCGCGACCAGGTGATGGCGGTGGTGCGCGATGCCTTCCGCCCCGAGTTCCTCAACCGACTGGACGAGATCCTGTTGTTCCACCGGCTGACCCGGGCCAACATGACCGGCATCGTCGACATCCAGTTGGCGCGGCTGCGCAAGCTGCTGGCCGATCGCAAGATCTCGCTGGAACTCGATGCGTCCGCGCTCACCTGGCTGGCCGACAAGGGCTACGATCCGGTCTACGGGGCGCGCCCGCTGAAGCGGGTGATCCAGCGCACGCTGCAGAACCCCCTGGCCAGCCTGATCCTGGAAGGCGCGGTGCGCGACGGCGAAACCGTCCATGTCTCGGCGGAGGCGTCCGGCCTGGTGATCAACGGCCGCGCGGTGGCCATCGACTGAGCTCGCTGCCCTGTGCATAGGCCCATGCGCATTTTTCAGTGGTTACCGCGCACAGGCCTCTTTACAAGACGGGTGGGTGGACGCCATATTAGGTCAAGCTAATGTGTGCGACACGCACGAAACGATATCGGCTGGTGCTCCGTCCCCCTCCCCCCCCCATAGGGGTACTGGCCGCTCGGCGGGGGTCCTGCGAAGCAGGGCCCCCTGCCGTCCCCGAGAGAACCCAAACGCTGCCGATGCCCGGACCTGGTCCGGGCATTCGTTTGTCTGCGTGGGATGGAGGGACCTAGTTGGTCAGCGGCCCCGGCTTGGCCAGGGCGATGTGCTGGGCAGGAGGGATGCGGGCCAGCAGCATGTCGGTCTCGTGCTTGGCCGTCCGGAAGCGCTCCAGCTCGCGCCCGGCCAGCTTGACGTTGGTCGGCATCTTGACCGAGAGCGGATTGATCTGGTTGGCGCCCTGCAGCACCTCGTAATGGAGGTGGGGGCCGGTGGCGCGCCCGGTGGAGCCGACATAGCCGACGATCTGGCCCTGGGCCACCCGCTTGCCGGGATGCAGGCCCTGGGCGACGCGGCTCATGTGGGCATAGGCGGTGCCGAAGCCGCTGCCGTGGCGGATGCGGACGTAATTGCCGTAGGCGCCGTTGAAGCCGGCCATCTCGACCACCCCGTCGCCGGCGGCCTGGATCGGGGTGCCGGTGGGGACGCCGAAATCGACGCCCTTGTGCATCTTGGTGAAGCCGAGGATCGGGTGGTTGCGCATGCCGAAGCCCGAGGTGATCTTGGCGCCGTCGACGGGCGTCTTGAGCAGCGCCTTCTTCACGCTCTCACCCTTCTCGTTGAAGTACTCGACGGTGCCGCCCTCGGTGTCGAAGCGGTACATGGCGATCGGCTTGCCGCCCAGGTTCACAGAGGCGAACAGCATGTCGCCGGCCCGCACCAGCTTGCCCTTCATGTCGTAGTAGCCGTCGAACATCACCTCGAAGCCGTCGCCCGCCTGGATGTCGCGCTGGAAGTCGACGTCGTAGGACAGCGCCCGGATCATGCCGATGATCACCGGAGCGGGGACGCCGGCGTTCTGGGCGCTCTCGAACAGGCTGGAGCGGATGGTGCCGTTGTAGCGCGCCACCTGGCGGGTAACCGCCCGCTTGGTCTCGGACCCGGCGAAGCCGCCCTCGGCGGTGCGGGTGGCGGAGACCTCGCGCATCGGGTCGGAATTGAGGCTGACCCGGTGGAAGTCGCCGATGCCGAAGCCGTGGGCGGGGCGCTCGAAGGTGACCAGCACCTTCTGGCCCGCCTTGAGGGCGCGGGGATTGAACTTGTCCTTGAGCGCCTCGATGGCCTGGGTCGCCTCGCTGCCGTCGACCCCGGCGCGCATCAGCACGTCCATCAGGGTATCGCCCGACCCGACCTGGATCGGACGCTCGACCGGGCGGCCCGCCCTGTCCTCGATCTCGCTATCGGCGGCGAGGGCCAGACCGCGCCATGAGCGCTCGGCCTCGAGATCGACGTAGGCGGGGGGATGGGGATCGAGCGGGGTGGGGGATTCGCCGACGAACGGCCGCGCCGCGAACAGGGCGCCGATACCCGCCAGGCCGACGATCGCGGCCGCTCTCAAGGTTCGCTTGATCTTGGCGGAAACGCAGCAGCCCACTCTCGACCGTCCGGACAATCCACAAAGTCCCTCGGGTTATCGCAGTGCAGGAGACCGAAGGCAAGAATTTATGCGAGTTTTTTGCCCTTGACTGTGGTGCTTTCGCATCAGCCGTGCGGGATGCGAAGTTACATTTGCGCCGCAGGGCTCCCGCCGGGGTGGCGCCGATGGATGCTTCGGCGGACCTTTCGGGACAGCCTCCCTCGCACGCGCGCGCGAGTCACATATCATCATCACGGCGATGCCCGGATGGCTCCTGGGGGGGGCACCGATCGCCGGGGCGACCCTGGTCGCCTTGAACCCCATCGCGGCCACCCCATATCCCCAAGGTCGCCCCGGCGACTCTCCCCCACCCCCGACCCCCCTGGCGCCCGCGTGGTCGCGCATTGGAGAAGGCGTCAGCATCGAAATCGTGATTGCTTTGAAAAAAGCGGTTGACGGTGGGGGTGGCGGGGGGTAGAAAGCGCGCCTCGCCGGGAACGGCGGGCCCCGGAAAGTCAGACGGCCGGGGGTTTCGGAGGATCCGCGAGGGGCTTCCGGGGCGGTAAAAAAAGGGTTTGACAGCGGCCGGCGACTTCAGTAGAAACCGGCCTCCCCGAACGGAAGGCCGGTTGGCCGGAAGGGAAGGAAACGGCGGAGGTCAGCTCTCCGCCGGGTGGTCCGAAAAAAAACGGGCCGCCGCGAAAAAAAAGGTTGACGCCGGGCCGGCGGTTCCAATATAAACCGGCCTCCCCGAAACGCCGGCACGGCCGACGAGACGGGGGCGAAGCGGAGGCGGAAGCCGAGGTTTCGT
>JBLNCP010000032.1:0-102638 GCA_050260775.1 Solirubrobacterales bacterium
CAACGCCCAGAACTGCCTGCACTGCAAGACCTGCGACATCAAGGACCCCGACCAGGCCATCACCTGGACGGTCCCGGAAGGCGGCGGCGGGCCCAATTATCCCAACATGTGAGGGGTGGCGACGGTCTGGGGTGTCATCCCGAGCGAACGCGAGGGACCTCGTCCGTGTCCACGTACGAGGTCCTTCGTCGCCGGCGCTCCTCAGGATGACACCCTGAAAGTGTCATCCCGGGCGAACGCAAGCGACCTCGTCTGTGTCCACGTACGAGATCCTTCGTCGCTGGCGCTCCTCAGGATGACACCCTGAAAGTGTCATCCCGAGCGGACGCGAGGGACCTCGTCCGTTGCCACGCACGGGATCCCCCGTCAACCGCTCGTCACACCGCCGCCACCTTGAGCAGGAAGCCCTGCACCAGGTCGCGGATCTCGTCGGAGCGCTGCGACAGCGCGTTGGCCGAATGCAGCACCTGGCAGGCGGCGCTGCCCGTTTCGGCGGCCGCCTGGGTCACCCCACCGATGGCGACCGTGACTTCCTGGGTGCCGGCCGCCGCTTCCTGGACGTTGCGGGCGATCTGTTGGGTGGCCGCCCGCTGCTGCTCCACCGCCGAGGCGATGGCCGAGGCGATCTCGTTGATCACCGCGATCCGCGCCACGATGCCCTCGATCGCCCCCACGGTGCTGCCGGTGGCCTGCTGCACGCTGGCCACCTGCTGGGTGATCTCGTCGGTGGCCCGTGCCGTCTGGGTGGCGAGGTTCTTGACCTCACCCGCCACCACCGCGAAGCCCTTGCCGGCCTCGCCGGCGCGCGCCGCCTCGATGGTCGCGTTGAGCGCCAGCAGATTGGTCTGGCTGGCGATGTCGCTGATCAGGCTGACCACGTCGCCGATGCGGGCGGCGGCGTGGGCCAGGCCCCGGACCATCTCGTTGGTGCTTTGCGCCTCGTCCGCCGCCATCTGGGCCGCCCGGGCCGAGCTGTCGACCTGGCGGCCGATCTCGGAGATGCAGGAGCTCAGTTCCTCCGCCGCCGCGGCGACGGTCTCGACGTTGGCCGAAGCCTGGTCGGTGGCGGTGGCGACGGTGGCGGCCTGGCGCGAGGTCTGTTCGGCGTTCGCCGACATGCCTTGCGCCGTCACCGTCATCTCGGCGGCGGCACCGGCCACCGCCCCCAGCGCGGTGCCGGCGTGGGTGTCGAAGTCCCGCGTCAGCTCCTCGATGGCGTGCGCCCGCGCCTCACGCTGGGCGATGGCCTCGCGCTCGCGCTCCTCGACGCGCCGGCGTTCGACGGCGTTGGCCTTGAACACCTGGACGGCGCGAGCCATCCCGCCGATTTCGTCCCGCCGCTCGCGCAGCGGGATCTCCACCCCGACGTCGCCGCCGGCCAGACGGTCCATGACCGCGGTGAGCGCCGTCACCGGCCGGGAGATCAGCCTGGCCATGGCGACGCTGGCGAGCGTGCCCAGGACGAGGAAGGCGGCCAAGACCCCGTAGTAGGTCCCCTGGGACGAGCCGGCGACGTCCTCGGCTCCGCGATACACCCGCTCGGTGTCGGCGTTGGCCTCGTCGGCGAGGACCTGCAGCCGCCCGGCGAGAGCGTCGTATTGCTGCTCGGTGTTGACCATCATGACGAGGGCGGTGACCTCGTCGATGGCGTACATGTCGAGGACTTCCGTGGCGGCCCGGGCGAAGGCGTCCATCGCCTTCTGCAGCCCCGGATCGCCGCCCGCCGCTGCGCTCTCACGCAGCGACTTGAGTTGGGAGCGGACCAGCTTGTCCAGGGCGGCGACCTTGTCCTTGTCGACCCCGCTGCTTTGCCAGCCGAGCAGGCGATAGAGGTTGGATTCCACCACCGCACTGGCGGTCTGGGCCTCGCCCGTCCGCTTGTTCTTCTGGAAAGAATCCTCGTAGAGGTGGGTGAGAGCCTGGCCCTCGCGGTGGATCCCCCACTGGAAGATCACCGCGAGGATTGCCATGCTGGCGACCAGCACCGCAGGCGCGATCAGTACCTTCGCCGCGATGCGCAGGTTGGCGAGACGCTCGAGCATGGCGTACCGTCAGCGCGCATAGATGCCAGCGCCGAAATACAGGTCGTCGACCCGCTCGACATAGCTCCTCTTCGGCTCGATCTTCTTGGTCGCCGCGTTCACCCATTTGTAATCGACCCAGCCGCTGCCCTTGTCGGCCGCGACCTTCATCATTTCCGCGACGAACAGCTTGCCGTCGCTGTCCTTGAGGCCGGACAGGTCCTTGCCGACGAGGCCCGGGTTCTTGCCGTGGGCCAGCATGTTGCCCTTGAGGTCCTGGACGAAGATGTAGACGTCCTTGACCTGCAGGCCGGCGGCCGGGTCGGACACGGCGGCAAACGCCTTGTCCCGTCCCTGCGCCTTGTAGACGCCGATGGCCTTCTTGACCAGGGCCACCGCTTCGTCGGCGGTGCCTACTTCATCGGCGCTCGCGCTTCCGGAGAAGACGAGCGCACAGGCCACCAGGGCGGCCCGGAGTGCGCGACCAATCATTCCCTTCCCTCTCCTTGTTCATTTGTTGTCTTCTTATTCCGGCGCCCGGTTGATCCGGGTCAGCCCATTGGCGAGGCCCTCGGGGCCTTCGCGGTCAAGTTTGTCGGCGCTTTCGCGCAGGGCCTGGGCGATGACGTCCGGACCCAGGAGCTTCGCCGCGTGGGCGATCTGGTGGCCGAGGACCACCAGAGGCACCACGGGTGCGGGACGAAGCATGTAGCGGATGTTCGCCATTTTTCGCCCCGCCCCTCGGTCAGGCCGCCTGCAGGCGCGAGAGCTTCTCGTGCCGGAAGGCGCCCCACAGCGCGGCACCGATGGCGCCGGCATAGATGGAGTCCGGGTTGGACCGGGCGGTAAGGTTGACCTTCTCCTGCACCATCGCCTCGTTGAGCGCCGCCACCAGGCCGGTGTCGAGCGCCAGGCCGCCGGTCATCAGCACGACGCCTTCCGAGGCGCCGATCGACTTCAGCAGCTTGGCCAGGCGCACCGCCATGGAGACGTGGATGCCCTTGAGGATGTTGGCCGCCGAGATGCCGCGCGACACCATGTTGATCACGTCGGTCTCGGCCAGCACGGCGCAGATCGACGAGACCTTCTCCGGATCATCGGCGCTCTGCGACAGGGTGCCGATCTCGTCCTGGGCGATGCCGAGGTAGCGGGCGATGTTCTCGAGGAACTGGCCCGACCCCGAGGCGCACTGGCTGGTCATCTTGTAGGACAGCACCTTGCCGCCGGCGTCGACCTTGATGGCGCGGCCGTTGAGCGCCCCGATGTCGAGCACCGAGCGGGCCTCGCCGTCGAGGTACACGGCGCCGCGGCCGTGGGTGGTCATGGAGTAGAAGTGGCCGGTCGAGAACTTGAGGTTCTCGGCGTCGCCGGTGGACGCCACGTAGGCGACGTCCTTGCGCGACAGGCCGTTCTTCTTCAGCAGGTAATCATAGCCCTCGTCGGCCAGCTGGAAGGGGTCGCGGTTGCGGATGCGCGACGTTTCCTTGCCCAGCCACTCGGCCTTGTCGCCGTTGACCTTGAACAGCACGGTCTTGACGCAGCCCGAGCCGATGTCGATGCCGGCGGTGATGATCTCGCTCATGGTCGTCTCCCTCCCGGTTCTCAGTTCACCACCGCGCGCACGGCGAAGGTCGCCCCGCCCAGCGCGCCGGTGTAGATGGAGTCCGGATTGATGTTGATCTGGACGTCGCCGTAGTTCTCCTTGATGAGCTTGCGCAGCTCGCGCACCGCCGCCTCGTTCTTGGCGACGCCGCCGGTGAAGGTGAACTGGTCCTTGACCCCGCCGGCACGCGACAGGATCGACATGGCGCGCAGGATGATGGCGCGGTGAAGGCCGGCCAGGATGTCCTCGCGCTTTTCGCCCAGCGCAAGACGGTCGCGCAGCTCGGCGCCGGCGAACACCGTACAGGTCGAGTTGATGCGGACCTGCTTGGTCGAGTTCATGGCCAGCGGCCCGAGCTCGTGCAGACCCATGTTCATCTCGTCGGCGATGTAGCCCAGGTAGCGGCCGCAGCCGGCGGCGCAGCGGTCGTTCATTTGGAAGTTCTCGACGATGCCGGCCGGATCGACCTGGATGCCCTTGGTGTCCTGGCCGCCGATGTCGAGCACCGTGCGGGTCTCGGGGTACATCATGTGGGCGCCGAGGCCGTGGCACAGGATCTCGGAGCGGATGTGCTCCTTGGGGAAGGGCAGACGGACGCGGCCGTAGCCGGTGCCGACCACGTAGGTCTCCTCCAGCGGGATCGCCAGGGCGTCCTTGACCGGCTTGATCACGGTATCGCCCAGGCTGCCGGCGCCCGACTTGTCGAGAGCCCGCAGGAACTTGCCTTCCATGTCACCCGACGGCGGACGGTTCTCCACCTCGATGATCGACTTGTCGTAGACGTTGAGGATCATGTCGAAGCCGAGGCCGGCGTCCTTGCACACCGGCTCGCCCACCGCCATGAAGTCCGAGCCGGCGAGGTCGCGGAAGAAGTCCGACTTGCGCTTGGCGCCCGGCTGGAACAGCTGGCCGGACTGGTCGCGCAGGCGGCGGAACACCTCGCCCAGCACCTCGATGACGCCGGATTCACGGCCGAGGTAGCGGGCGCCCTTGACGTTGGAGACGCAGGTCCGCTCGAGGTCGTCCAGCTGTTCCAGGAACTGGACGTGGCGGAAGTTCGCCTCGATGTTGGCCAGGATGTCGTCGACCTTGCCGGCCACCGCCGGCACGCCGGACAGGCCGCGCCGGAACAGGGTCAGGCGGGTGTCGATCAGGGCCTCCTGCTTCGACACCGCCGCGGCGGTGTCGTAGTTGGAGCGCGAGTTGGTGATGCCGCGACCCATGACCTGGGTGTTCTCGTCCATGACCACCGCCTTGGTGGTGGTCGAGCCGAGGTCAATTCCAATGAAGCAACGCATGTCTACCCCCTTCCTCACGCAGCCTTGGTGGAGCCGCGACGCTTCTGCTCGATCATCTGGAAGTAGCTTTCCAGACGGTTCTTGACGTTCGCCGCCGAGAAGTAGCGGGGATCGACCAGATCGGTTTCGATGAACGCGCCGGGGCGGCCGGTGCGACGCTCGACTTCCTTCATCATCATCAGCTGACCGGCCGAGAAGCTGTTGCAGCTCTTGATCGAGTTGATGAGCAGGCCGTCGGCCTGGTACTCCTCGACGTACTTGGCGAGGATGTCGACGCGGGTGGGCAGGTTGCGGTTGGTGTAGCAACCCAGGCAGTAATCAGCCAGCGACTCCAGCGGATTGTCGGGGTCGTGGCGGAAGCCGAGGTCGTACATGCCGCCGACCTTGGTGTAGCTCGACGCCACCACGACCGCGCCCTCGTCGTAGAACATCTTCCAGAACTCGCGGAAGTTGGTCCAATTGGGCGGGCCCTCGACGACCAGGCGGTACTTCTGGTCGTTGAAGTTGCTGCCGTCGGGGGTCACCGGGCCCTGCTTGGCGTCGATGCGGGCCTGCACTTCCTGACGCAGCGCCTTGTAGTAGTCGATGGCGTCGGAGGTGCCGCGGAAGGCGGTGAAGATCGGGCCGATGTAGTAGACGCCGCCGAAGTAGGCGTCGATCGGCGACGGCTTGTGCTTGCCCTGCTCAAGCACCCACACCAGGTCGTCCTCGGCCTTGGCGGAGTTGCGCAGGTACTCGCGCAGGCGGTCGATGTCGAACTTGACGCCGGACACCTGTTCGAGGCCGGGGATGATCACTTCCTTGAGCTGCTTGACCACGTAGTCGCGCATGTTCTTGGTCGAGTGGCCGTCGCCCTCGTAGGGAACGTGCAGCATCAGGGTCGGGCACTTGTACTGCTCACGCAGCAGCTCGAACCACTTCATGAAGGTGTAGCAGCCGGTGTAGGACAGCAGCAGCACGTCGGGCTCGGGGAACGGCTTGCCGTTGGGGGCGATGTTGCCCTTGCCCATCATGCCGATGTCGGCCTTCACGTAGGTGCAGACGTCCTCGGAATGGCCGTGCTTCTCGGCCTCCATGATGTAGTTGCCCGACTGCTTGCGCATGCCGTTCTGGATGGCGTTGATCTCGGGCAGGTTGTTGACGATGCCGAAGCACATCAGCAACTCGTTGAGGTTGCCGGGAACGAAGGTGGAGGACACCTTGCGGCCGGTCTCGTGCTTGGAGGTGATCGCCTCGTAGTTCCGGGCGATCATCTCCTTCTGGAGCAGCATCGAGGGCTCTTTGACGATTTCGCTCATGGTGTCAGCTCCACAGCTTGATGGAATCGGCGAAGGTGCCGGCCTGCTCACGGATGGGCTGCATCTGGCCGGAGTTTTCCGCGTACTTGAACGCGATGTAGGGGATGTTGGCGTCGCTGAGGCGATGGCAGATCATCGGGCGATCCAACAGGGCCGGGTCGCAGAAGCTGGGGGTGGCGTAGATGACACCCTCGGCGCCCGAGCGCTTGACCTGCTCGACGTGGAACTTGCCCTTGTCGGCCTCGACCGGCACGTACTTGCACGAGGTCTCGACCGAGTGGCGGATGTAGGTGTTGGAAAGCGCTTCGATCGGATCGCCGTCGGTGGGGACGTCGGTGGTCAGGAAGCGGTTGACCAGGGCGTAATCATCCTCGACCACGTAGCAGCCGGCCATCTCGATCGACTTGATGAGGTTGAGCGGCGGCTGTTCGCAGAACGAGCCGTAGATCGCCACGCGCACGTTGTCACGCTTGGGCCGATCCTCCTTGCCCAGGGCCGCCAGGTACTCGGTCAGCATCTGGTTGTGCTCTTCCACCGGCATCATCAGGCCGGCGCGCATCATCACGTAGACCTCGGAGCTCGGCGCCTTCCACGGCTCACGCGCACGCTGGGCGTAGACCTCGCGGATCAGCCGGCGGTTCTCGTTGTAAAGCGCGATCGACTTGCGCAGGTCGTCGTCGGAGATCTTGCGGCCGATCACCCCTTCCAGACCCTCGCGCATCTCCTGCAGCTCGTGCTGGTAGTAGCTGCCGCCGATGGACGGGTCGAAGTTCTGGGGCGTGTCGAAGAACTTGGTCCACACGTTCGGGAACATGATTTTCCACATGCCCGACAGGTTGCGGATGACGTCGCAGACGAACGGGAAGACCATGCCGTCGACGAAGTCGAGCCGATTGGTCACACCCAGCTCAATGGTGGAGCGCGGAATGCGGCAAATATAGCTCTGGTAGTAGGCGTCGCCGTGAATAACCTCCATCTGGTCGCCGCCGCCGAAGATCCCCAGCGGCAGGCAGCCGGCGGCATGGATCAGTTCAAGCGGAACGTAGACCGGCAGGAAGCCGATGACCTTGCGGCCGGGGGCGGCCGCCTTCCAGGCGCGGGCGTGCGAGAAATTGAGGTCCTCGTAGATCGCCTGGCAACGGGCAATGATTTCAGCAGCAGAAGACATGTCAACGGCCCTCCCATTTCACCGGACGCTTTTCGACGAACGCGGTGAGCCCTTCGAGAGCGTCGCGGGTCGACATCAGGCCGGTGAGATAAAGATTTTCGACGATGGCCAGCTTGGCCTTGACCCGTTCGACCATGTCGAAGCGGGCGGCCTTGACGGCGAAGCGCAGGGACGACGAGCTGTGCGGGGCCAGCCCCTCGTCGAAATAGGCGAGCGCGGCAGCCTCCGGGTCCGGGCTGGCCTGGTAGGCCAGGCCGGTGCGGAAGGCTTCGGCGCCGCTGATGGAACGTCCGGAGTACAGCATCGCTTCGGCGGAGCTGCGGTCCATGCGCTCGGGCAGCAGGCACGAGGCGGCGGGGGCGAACACGCCCAGCTGGATCTCGGGCTGGCCCAGCTTGGCCTCCGGGTCGGCGAAGATCAGGTGGCCGGCGAGAGCCACCTCGAGGCCGCCGCCCAGGCACTGCCCACGCACCGCCACCAGGATCGGCACCGGGGCCTCCAGCATGCGCACGATCAGGGCGTGCAGGCTTTTCAGCATGTCGGCGCACTGGTCCGGCATGTGCTCGGCAACGCTCGCCCCGAAGCTGAAGTGCGGGCCCTCGTGGTCGATCAGCACCGCCGACAGCTGCGGGTCGGCGAGGTTGTCGGCCAGCGCCTGATCCATCGCCGCGATCATGGCCGCGTCGACGATGTTGGCCTTGGGCCGGGCGAGGCGAAGCCTTAACAGCTTGCCGTCCCGGTCACGCCAGACCTTGAGCGGGGAGTCGCTCATTTGCCCGCCCTCGCGGCCGGCAGCAGGCTCTCGATGAGCTCGGGGCTCCACGGGGTGCCGGCGGCCAGGGCCTGACGCAGGCCGATGAAATCGATCTCGCGGTCTTCCTTGGTGCCCTCGTTGAAGGCACGGAAGCCGGCGTTCGCCTCGGTCATCATGTTGAGCGCCAGCCAGGAGCGGCTGTTTTCCTTGTTGGCGTTCCAGGCGTTGATCTTGGGCTTGCGCAGTTCCTCGATGGTCTTGGTGAAGCAATCGGGGAAGGTCAGCAGGATCTTGGAGCACAGCTCCTCGACCTTGGCGTCCAAGAGCGACAGGTCGATGGTGCCCTGCTTGAGCAGGTCACGGCCGGCGGCGGCCTCGGCGCCGGTCTTGAACTCGCCGTGCACGATGCGGCCGTACTCGTCGACCCAGCGGTCGGTGATGACGGTGGGGTTGGCGACGAACTTGCCGTCGATCTTCAGGGCCGGGACGATGTCGGTGATCATGCCGAGACGGGCGGCCTTGTGCGCCGACCACGGCTCGCACAGCGAGCCCGACACCATGGCCATCTCGCAGCCGATCATCACCGGCAGGAAGTCGGTGGCGCCGCCGATGGGGGCCGAGCCGTGCTTGGGGCCGGCCTGGCCGAAGCGGGCGAGGTCCTGCGCCACCGAGAAGTCGGCCGCCATGCCGATCTCCTGGCCGCCGCCGATGCGCATGCCGTTGACGCGGCAGATCACCGGCTTGTCGCAGCCGAGGATGGCCGAGACCATGTCGTTGAACAGGCGCATGTACTGCCGGTATTCCTGCGGATTGCCGGCGTAGTACTCGGCGTATTCCTTGGTGTTGCCGCCGGTGCAGAAAGCCTTGTCACCGGTGCCGGTGAAGACGGTGGCCACCACGTCGCGGGCGTTGGACGCCGCGCGGAAGGCCAGGATCACGCCCTTGACCATCTCGGTGGTGTAGGAATTGAACTGCTTGGGGTTGTCCAGGATGATCCAGGCGTTGTAGAGGCCGGGAACCACCTTGCCGTCCGGCGTGCGGGCGGGGCGCTTCTCGTAGATGACGCCCGGCGCCACGATCTCCCTGACGAGATTATGGTCGTGAAGCTCGGCAGGCGCGGTGGACTTGACGATGGATGCAGTGTCCCTGGTCATGTTTCCCTCTCTGAGTTTCTTTTTTGCGTTGTGCGTCGGTGTCAGGGGACGAGGATCGCCCGCCGCGTCAGCTTGTGGGCGTGGGCGTCGGCGAAAACCTGGTTGATGTCTTCGAGCGGATGACGCTCGACGAAGGCGCCCAGCTCGATCTTGCGATCGAGGACCAGGTCGAGGGCGCCGGGGTAAAGCTCGGGGGGGCAGCCCCAGTTGCCGAGGGCCCGGGCATGGAAGGCCATCAGGTTCGACAGCCGGACCTCGACCTTGTCCATGGTGAAGCCGACCACCCCCAGGGTGGCGCCGTGCACCAGCAGGCTCCAGGCGGTGTTCTGGCCGGCCGCGGTGCCCGAGCATTCGAAGATCGCCCAGCCGCGGGTCGACAGGCCGCGCTCCTTGGCGAAAGCGGCGATTTCCTTCTTCAGCGCCTTGGCGTCGAACTCGCGGGCGTTCAGCGTCTTGGCAACGCCGTGCTTGGCGACGGCCGCCAGCTTGACCGGGTCGACGTCGATGGCGACCACGGTGCCGCCGAAGGCGTTGGCGATCTGGGCGCAATAGCCGCCGACGCCGCCGACCCCGATGACCACGCACACGGTGCCGGAGGTCACCTCGGCCTGGACCACCGCCTGATACGGCGTGGTCACCGCGTCGGCCACCACCGACACGTCGGCAAGCCCGAGGCCGATGGCGGCCAGGCGCGCCTCGTTGACCGGGCACAGGCCGACGGCGGGAACGGTGATGTGGGTGGCGAAGCCGCCGTGGATGTCGTTGCCGGGCATGGACTGCTTGGCGCAGATCGTGCCCTTGCCGCGCTTGCAATCCTCGCACTGGCCGCAGGGGATGACGGCGGGAACGATCACCGCCTTGCCGATCCACTGCTCGGTGCCCGGACCGGCGGCGACGACGCGGCCACTGATCTCGTGGCCGAGGGTGAGCGGCAGCGGCATGTTGGTGCGGACGCCGTCGTAGAGGAAGCCGAGGTCGGTGTGGCAGACGCCGCAGCCGGCGACCTCGACCACCACCTGGCCGGCCTGCGGGGCGGCGACCTCGATGTCTTCCTTGACCATGGGAGCGCCGACGGCGGTCATCACCCAGCGATGCGGTTGCTTCGACATACCCTGTTCTCCTCCACCCACATGCGAGCGCCCCTTGACGGCACCGCAACTCCGCAATACGATACTGGCATTGAAGTACCACAATGCATTTTTTGCCGTCAAGCGGGTTTCGGGTGAGCCAGGGAGAGCAAGGTCAGTCCCACATGCCACTCACCGCCCCTAGTGCCAAACCAACCCTTGCGTGGAGAGCGAGATGTCTGCCGACAAGCGCCAATTTGTGTGGGACGACCCCCTGCTGCTGGAAGAGTGCCTGACCGAGGACGAGCGCATGGTGCGCGACTCGGCGCGCGCCTACTGCCAAGAGAAGCTGATGCCCCGCATCCTCGAGGCCAACCGGCACGAGACCTTCCATCGCGAGATCATGAACGAGATGGGCGAGCTCGGCTTCCTCGGGCCGACGCTTCCCGAGCAGTACGGCGGCGCCGCCGTCAACTACGTCTGCTACGGCCTGATCGCCCGCGAGGTCGAGCGCGTCGATTCCGGCTACCGCTCGGCCATGAGCGTGCAGTCCTCGCTGGTGATGCATCCCATCTACGCCTACGGCTCCGAGGCGCAGCGCCAGAAGTACCTGCCCAAGCTGGCCACCGGTGAGTTGGTCGGCTGCTTCGGCCTGACCGAGCCCGACGCCGGCTCCGACCCCGCCAGCATGCGCACCCGCGCCAAGAAGGTCGACGGCGGCTACCTGCTGACCGGCAACAAGATGTGGATCACCAACTCGCCCATCGCCGACGTGTTCGTGGTGTGGGGCAAGACCGAGGACGGCGTGATCCGCGGCTTCATCCTCGAAAAGGGCATGAAGGGCCTGTCGGCCCCCAAGATCGAGGGCAAGTTCAGCCTGCGCGCCTCGACCACCGGCGAGATCGTCATGGACGAGGTGTTCGTCCCCGAGGAAAACCGCCTGCCCAACATCGAAGGGCTGAAGGGCCCGTTCGGCTGCCTCAACCGCGCCCGCTACGGCATCGCCTGGGGCGTGCTGGGCGCCGCCGAGTACTGCTGGCACGCCGCCCGCCAGTACACCCTGGACCGCAAGCAGTTCGGCCGGCCGCTGGCCAACAACCAGCTGATCCAGCTCAAGCTCGCCAACATGCAGACCGAGATCACCCTGGGGCTGCACGCCTGCCTGCGGCTCGGCCGCCTGTTCGATTCCGGCCAGATGGCGCCCGAGATGATCTCCATGCTCAAGCGCAACAACTGCGGCAAGGCGCTCGACATCGCCCGCATCACCCGCGACATGCACGGCGGCAACGGCGTGTCCGACGAGTTCCACGTCATCCGCCACGCCATGAACCTCGAGGCGGTCAACACCTACGAGGGCACCCATGACGTGCACGCGCTGATCCTCGGCCGTGCCATCACCGGTCTCAACGCCTTCTTCTAAGGCGCACCGGACCAAGAGTTGCCGGAGGCCTCCCCGGCACACCCCCCTTTCCGGCCCCCAAGCCGGAAAGGGAGATCCTCTGGGGCCAGACTGGGGCCAGGCGGCCTCTCCCGGAATGCCAAATCCGCCTGGCCCCCCTTTTCTTTTTTGGGGTGGGGGGACCTGTATGAGTGGGAACGCCATCGACCTCCGCGAATTGGAGGCACTGGTCGGCCGCTGCCGCACGCTGGCCGAGAATGCGCGCTCTGCCTCGCAGGGCCTCGGGGAGATGCTCGCGCAGCACAACCAGGGACTGCCCGGCCATTTTCA
This sequence comes from Solirubrobacterales bacterium, assembly GCA_050260775.1. GTDB lineage: Bacteria > Pseudomonadota > Alphaproteobacteria > Rhodospirillales > Magnetospirillaceae > CALABS01. The sequence continues at coordinate 12,093 of JBLNCP010000032.1, forward strand.
TTGCGCCAGCCAGATCGCGTCGGTCGGAACCGCGCTGCTGCTGTGCATGGGCTGGCTGCACAAGATGATCCGCGTCCTTGCCGAGGACGGCGACCCGGTGGCGGTCGCCCGCGCCGCGGAACTGCCGCCATGGCAAGGCCTTGCGGGCGGTCGCGCCGCCCTGCCGCAGCCGGTCGCCCTGCTGGTGGCGGAGACCACGAGCCTCCATGCCGAGCTGACCGCGTTCCGGCTGAGGGTCACCGTCGATGACGGCGCATGCCGGACCGGCACGTTCGGATAAGAAAATTGCCAAAGAAAATTGGCGGATGAAGGGAATTCGGCGATGAGAGACATCCTGCTGCATCTCGATGGCGGGCCGCGCAGCGCCCTGCTGTGCGAGGCCGCCTTGGGGCTGGCCAAGCGCTTCGGCGCCCGCGTGACCGCCCTGTTCGCCCGGGTCGACAGCGCCAAGCCCAGCGTGCTGACGCGCCAGGCGAGCTCGTACCTCCTCGAAAGCGCCGACCATGACCGCGCCCTGTTCACCGAGTTGGCCGAGAGGGCCGGCGTCGAGGCGCGCTGGTGGCAGCTCGATCACGGCGACGCCGAGCGGCTGCTCGCCTCGGTGCGCCTGGCCAGCCGCTATGCCGACCTGGTGGTGGTCGGCCAGCCGGACGGCGAGGAGCGCAGCCCGCCGAACCTCGTCGAGCAGATCGTGCGCGAGGCCGGGCGCCCCGTGCTGGTGCTGCCGCGGGTCGGCGAGTTCCCCACCCTCGGGGACCGCATCGTCGTCGCCTGGAACGCCAGCCGCGAGGCGACGCGCGCCATCCACGACACGCTGCCCCTGATGACGGGAGCGCAGACCGTCAGCCTGCTGACCATCCACGGCAAGGGCGGACACACCGACAAGCCGGTGGACGGCCCGCCGGTCGACATGGTCGAGCACCTGCGGCGCTGGGGCGTCAACGCCAGCGAGGAGCATCTGGTGCGCGACAACATCCGCGACATGGACCTGCTGCTGTCGCAAGCCTGCGACCTGGGGGCCGACCTCATGATCATGGGGGCGATCAGCCACGTGCGGTTGCGCCAGTTCCGCTCGTCGGGGGCCCGCTTCATCCTCGAGCACATGACGCTGCCGACCGTGCTCTCGCACTGAGCCCGCGGCCGATGGCGCCCCCCGCCCTGTTCCCCGCCGCCCTAATCCATCGGCCAGAACGTGCTGAGGTCCACCTGCCGGCGTCCGGGCTCGGGTTCGGCCAACGGCTGGCATTCGACGATGGTTTCGCGGCTGTACCGCGCCAGGCGGCGGTAGGCCTCGGTACCGAGCGACTTGCGCGCGATGTCGGCGTCGGTCAACGGCCGCACCACCTTGGCCGGCGCACCGGCCACCAGGGTGCGCGGCGGTACCTCGAAGCCGGCGCGGACGAACGAGAGGGCGGCGACGATGGCGCACTCGCCGATGACGGCGCCGTCGAACACCGCCGCGTTGACGCCGATCAGCACGTTCGGGCCCACATGGCAGGCGTGCACGACCGCGCCGTGGCCGATGTGGCCGCCGGCCTCGACCACGGTGTCGAGGTGGGGGGTGCCGTGCAGCACGGCATTGTCCTGCACGTTGCAGCCCTCGCCGAGGATGACCGCCGAGAAGTCGCCCCGCAGGCTGACCCCCGGTCCGATATAGCAGTGGGGGCCGATGCGCACATCGCCGATCATCACCGCGGTCGGATGGACGAAAGCCGTCGGATCAATGACCGGAACAACACCATCAAATGAATAGACCTTTCCGGCCATCACATCCTCCCGTTTTTCCTTGGCGTTTGACTGTGTCTATGCACGATAATGCCCAAACCCTTCTTCCATGGTGCTCCGGTGACCGCAGCCAATAAATCGACCAGTCATCCGCCGCCTGCCTGTGCCCGAGAGGTTGCCGACGGCATCCTTTGGGTGCGCATGCCGCTGCCCTTCGCCCTCGACCACGTGAACCTGTGGGTGCTGGAGGACGGGGACGGCTGGGCGCAGGTGGATACCGGCCTCGGCAACGACGACAACCGCGCGCTGTGGGAGCAGCTGCTGGCCGGCGACCTCGCCGGCCGGCCGTTCACCCGCCTGCTGTGCACCCACTACCATCCCGACCACATGGGACTGGCCGGCTGGCTGGAGGGACGGATCGGCGTGCCGCTGACCGCCACCCTGGGGGAATGGAGCTCGGCCCGCATGTCCTGGCTGGACACCGGCCCGGACCACATCGCCCACAAGCTCGCCCATTACCGCCGGCTCGGCTACAGCGACGAGCAGCTGGCCCAGATGCAGGCCGGCGGCAACGTCTACCGCTCGCGCATCGCGCCGCCGCCGGCCGATTTCCGCCGCATCAGCGACGGGGACCGCATCTCGATCGGCGGGCGCGAATGGCGGGTAATGACCTTCGGCGGCCACTCGCCGGAACATGCCTGCTTCTGGTGCGAGGAGGCGAAGATCCTGATCGCCGGCGACCAGGTGCTGCCGAAGATCAGCCCCATCGTCGGCATCTGGCCGGACGAGCCCTTCACCGACCAGCTGTCGCTGTTCCTGGCGGCGCTGGAGCGCCTGAAGGAGCTGCCCGAGGATACCCTGGTCCTGCCGGCCCACGGCCACCCGTTCCGGACGCTCGGCGCGCGCTGCGAGGAGCTGGCGCGTCACCACGAGGAGCGCCTCGACGCCATCGCCGCCGCCTGCCCGGAGCCGGCCACGGTGCTCGACATCCAGCGGGTGGTGTTCCGCCGGCCGCTCGACCAGCACCAGACCGCCTTCGCCAGCGCCGAAATCCTGGCGCATCTCCGGCGGCTGGAGCTCGACGGGCGAGTGCGCCGCCTTGCGGACGGGGCGGCACCCTGGCGTTTCGAGGCGGTGCGGGGCTGAGCCCCGCCCGCCATCTGCCGGATGCCGCCCGAGCCCTCAGCCATGGAGGGCGGTGTACTTGGCCTGCAGCTGCTCGGGCGTCTCGGCGACACCGACGACGATGCAGTCGGCCGGGCACACCAACTGGCACTGCGGGCTGTCCTCGGCGCCGACGCACTCGCTGCAGCGGTCGGCGTCGATGTGATAGATGACGTCGCCGGCGGTGATCGCGGTGTTGGGGCAGACCGGCACGCAGGCGTCGCAGCTGGTGCAGTCGTCGGTAATGGTCAGGGACATCGAGGCCTCCCAGGGCGGCATGCCGGCTGGATCGCCGATTTCATGCTTTCTGGTACTTCTTTACCATTATCCGGCCAGCGACACCACCCCTCTTCCGCTTCGGATAGGCGACGAACCATATGGCCGCCTCCGCCGCCATCAAGTACCATAGGTTGCAGCATTCTCAGCGGTGGACGTGCGATGATCCGCAAAGGCCTCGTCCTTTCGTTCGTATTCCTGGCGGCAACCGGGTGCGCCAGCCCCGACGTGCTGGACGCCCCGCCGCCCCAGGCGCACATGCCGACCCTTGCCGCGACACCCCTGCCGGCCGTCGCCCAGGCCACCGGCGGCGCCGTCTCCCGCGACATCGGCGCGGCCGGACTGCCGGCTACCGAGAAGACAGGCACCGCCCGCCCGGCTGGGCCCGCAGCCCGCAGCGGCGGCTGGGACACGGTGCTGGCCGCCCCCGGGCTGCCGGCGCGCCGGCAGGTGACCCGCACCGACGACGGCTGGACGAGCGCCGACGGGGTCTCCGCCAACCAGCTCGGCGATCTCACCTTCTTTTCCGACGGCAGCTGGATGCGCCGGGTCGGCGACGCCTACAAGCATTCGGACGGCAAGGTGACGGTCAAGCGCGGCGACACCTTCTTCCATGCCGACGGCTCGTGGAGCCGTCAGGTCGGCGACACGGTCACCCGCTCCGACGGACGTTCGTGCTCGATCTTCGGCAACGCGATGACCTGTCGCTAGGGGCTCAGCGGCCCAGGCTGGGCAAGGCGGGCGGCAGCCCCTGCGCCTTGGGCCCGGCCGCCCCGCTCCTTGCGGAAACGACCAGCCGGTCGCCCACCTTGAGCCCCTCCAGCACCTCGACGCCGTCCTCGGCGCTGCGACCGACGATCACCGGCACGTCCTTCGCCTGACCCGAGGCATCGCTCACCGACGCGAAGTGCCCCTCGGCCCCGGCGCGGATGGCCTCGGCCGGAACCACCAGGGCGGCGGGGTTGGAATAGGTGACGATGGCGATGGTGGCCGACATGCCGACGCGGATGCGCCGGCGCTGCTCCGCATTCAGGGCCGGCACCGCCACCGTCACGTCGAAGGCGGCCCCGCGTCCGCTCGATGCCCCCTCCCCGCCGGCCGCCTGCGCCGCAATGCGCGCCACCCGGCCGGCCAGCACCATGGTTCCGAAGGCGTCGCCGGACACCTCGACCGCCTGCCCCTCGGAGATGCGGTTGACGTCGACCTCGTCGACGCGGGCGACCACGTTGAGCGTCTCGGCGGCGGCGATGGTGAACAGGGGCTGCCCCTTGCCGACACGGCTGCCCACCTCGACCACCGCCGGGGCGGTGCCGTTGGCGCCGGGCGCGGCCACCGGCCGCAGCAGCAGCCCCGAGGCCGGCGCCTCGACCAGGCCCGCGTCCATCTGCCGCCGAAGTTCGCCCAGGCGCTTGCGCGCCGTCTCCAGCTCCAGCGCCGCCAGCCGCCGCGGCTCGGCGCCGCCGCGCTCCAGCACGGCATCCAGGTTCTGCTGGGCGGCCACCAGTTGCAGCTCCTGCGCCTTCAACTGCTCGGCGATGCCGTCGTATTCGACGCGGGGGATGATGCCGCGCGACAGCAGGGCCTTGGCGTCCTTCTCCTTGCGCCGCTGCTCGTCGACCGAGGTCTGGGCCGTCAACACCCCGTGACGGGCCCGCACCACGTCGGGCGTGTTGGCCCAGGCCTTCAGTTCGCCGAAGGAGCGTTCCGCCTTGAGGGCCGCGGCTTCGGCCTCGCGCATCTGCAGCTCAATCTCGGTGGTGTCGAGCACCAGCAGCGCCTGCCCCCGCTCCACGTGGGCCCCGTAGTCCACCAGCTTCTCCTTGATGGCGCCGTCGAACGGCCCCACCAGGTTGACCACGCTGCCGGGCTCCATGGTGCCGACCAGGGACAGGCGTTCCACCAACGGCCGCGCCGTGACCACCACCTCCCGGCTGTCGCCCGCCGCGGTGGATCCGGCCGGGGAGCGGCCGCCGGCCAGCACCGCGGCGACCACCACGGCCAGCACCAGGGCCGATCCCGCCGCCACCGCCCACCGCCACCGGGGTGCGGTCCGCCAGCGCCGCAGCCGGCCGGCCAGTCCGGGGACTTCGGGATGGATGGTCGGGGGGCTGGTCGCCGGCGCGGCCGGCGCCATCAGTCTTCGAGCGAGATTTGCCATGTGTCGAGCGTCGTCCCCACCTGCTGGTCGAGGATGGTCAGGGCGTTGAGGTAACCGATCATGGCGCCGAGCTCGATGCTCTCCGCCGCCCTCAGGTCGGCCTCGTAGCTCAGGACCTGGAAATTCGAGGACCGCCCGACCTGCAGCTTCTCGCGCTCGATCTCGACCTTGCGCGAGGCGAGGCCGAGGGCGCGGCGGGCGATCTCGTACTGGCGCCACCGGGTTTCGACGTTGCGCACGGCGTCGCGGGTCTGATGCTCGACCTGCTGGCGGACGGCCTCGAGCCTGAGGTCGGCGGTCTTGGCCGCGACGCCCGCCGCCACCTCCGCCTTTTCCGCATTGAGGTCGCCGAGCGGCACCACCATCTGCAGGCCGCCGTAGCTGTTGCGCTGGAGCCTGGGGTTGGCGGGGTCCTGGCGCATCGCCCCGGTTCCGGCCACGGCGGAGACGTCCCACAGCCGGCCGTTCTTGGCCACCCCGAGACCCAGCCGGGCCCGCTCCACCGCGATCATCTGCGCCAGATACTCCGGCTGGCTGTCGAAGGTCAGCGCCAGCGCGCGCTCAAGGGGCACCCGCACCGGCTGCACCGCGATGCGCTCGCTGGCCACCACGTCGGTGCGGGGGTCGAGCGCCAACTTCTCCAGCAGCGCCAGGCGGGCCGAATCGACCCCGTTCAAGGCCTGCTCCACCGCCAGTTCCTGGTTGGCGGCGTCGGACTCGGTCTGCACGACCTCGACCTCGGCCATGCGGCCGGCCTCGATCAGCGCCCGGTTGACCGACAGCAATTCCCGCGACCGCGCCAGCGACTCGCGGCTGATGCGGAGCTGCTCCTGGGCGTGCACGAAGGCCCGGTAGGCCTGCACGATCTCGGTCACCGTGCGCGCCACCGTGGCCTTCAGCGCCAGCCGGTTGACCTTCTCGTCCAGTTGGGCGATGCGCACCGGCGCCATGTTGGCGTCGAGCCCGCCGTTGCGGAGCAGCGGCTGGATCACCGCCAGGTTGAGGTTCGACGCGGAGGCCCGCTGGGCGCCGCCCACCTTGTCGGTGGTGTTGGCCCAACTGAGTGCGATCTGGGTGCCGACCGGAGTCGTCAGGGTGGCGACGGGGGTGAGGTTGCCGGACGACCCGGGCTCGCCCTGATCGCGGCGGGACAGGTAGGAGGCGCTGACCGTCAGCTTGGGCGTGAAGCGGTCCTCGGCCACGCGCAGCTCGAATTTCTGCAGGATCCGATCGATCTGGGCGGCACGGATGGTACGGTTGTCCCGCAGGCCCAGCGCCACCGCCTCGGGCAGGGTGAGCTCGATGCGGGGGCCTTCCGCCGCCGGGGGAACCACGGGCGGCGGCTTGGGCTTGGCCGCCGCATTCTGCGCCAGTGCCGTCCCGCCCCCCATCAGCAGCGCGACGACCGCGGTGACGATCAAACGGTTCCGGCTGCCTGCCATTCATCCAACCCCGGCTTTCGATCTATCACCCCTTATACGTGCGTACTCGGCGTGTACGCAATCTCTTTTGATTGTTGACGGCCACTACGAGCACCCGGCCAGGGGGTAGATACCCCGATACATATCGCGTCAGGCGGCACTCCTGCCGGCCTGCGCCATTTCCTCGCGCAGGACAGCCAGGCGGATTTGGGCGTTGCCGCGCAAATCCCCGAGCTGGCCGGCGGGATCCATGGCCGCCCAGTAGCCCTGCGGCTGCGCCAGCTCCAGTTCAAGCATGTGGGCGTAGACCTCGGCCGGAGCCGTGCCGTTCGCGGTCTCCCGCTGGTAAAGATCGGTCTTCTCGGCCTGGACCCGATCGAGCTGTTCGCGGGCGGCGTCCACGGTCCGGGAGAAGGCCTGCCATTCCGAGGCCGGGGCGCCATTGGCCGGCGGCTTCATGCACACGGCTCGCGTGCCGTGGGCGAATGCCCCGGCCTGGTCGGCGGCATATCGGGCATCGCGGGCGATGCGGGCCAGGTCGTCGCGCACACCCGACGGCACCGGCGAACCGCCGTCATCCTGGCCCTGCGCCAGCACGCCCCCCAGTGTCTGGGAGGTGAGCAAGGCGGAGGACGGGCCGCTGACAATTTCTCCGGCAGGCGCCGGGGACTCGCCGCGCTCCCGGGCGCGCTCCGGCTCCTGGCTGTCGCCCGCTCCCCCGGCCGTCACCGCCCGTCCGCGGCATAGTTCGAGGGGGCCCGAGGCGGGGATGTTCGATTGGACGTGCATGGCAGGGGGGTCCTCGCGTATTTGCGTTATGCAATACAACCCGCAATATGCATGCCAACCGTTGGGGGGCCGCTGGCCGGCCCGCGCGCCCGCATTCCCCGGCACATTCTGCCGATTGCCCGGACGATTTTTCCTACCGATAGGCATCTTTTTCCCAACCACGACCTTCCTTTGCGGGCACCGCCTGCGCTGTGGCAGCGCTCATTATGCCTCCTTGAGAGTGTCATTGCACCTTGAAGTGGTATTTCTTACGTGGTACGACTAACCGCGCTGGTTACCGACATGGGGTGACCAACAACCAAGGGGAGAAAGAGCATGAAACTTTCGTCTTTGACCAAGGCGCTCGCCGTTTCGGCGATCGCCCTGATGGGGGCCCTGACCGCCGGCCAGGCCGAGGCGTTCTCGGGGGCGTGGGGCAGCCAGACCGGCGGTCCGACCATCTACCAGACCAACTGGGCGTACTACAGCTCGGACATCAACGCCCCCGCCGGCATCCCCACGACCGCCATCGTGACCTCGATGCCCTACAGCGCCGGGCTGTCCTATTACCCGACCGGGCTCAACGTCGGCGTGTGCCCGAGCGATGCCGGCGGCGGCTGCTACTGGACCACCTCGGCCTCGGGGACGATCTACCCGAGCGACAACCGCAAGGCGGCCCAGTCCTTCCGCTTCGGGTTCTACGTCGCCCAGTCGACCACCCACATCCTCAATCCGTACGTGTACGGGGGCGTGGACAACCTGGTCGTCAACTACACCTACTGACGCGAAGCCGCGGGGAAGAGGTCGCCTTCCCCGCGGTGCCCGTCCCGGGAGACCATCGATGCCTCATGCCCTGCCGCCTGCCGCAGGCGCCCTCGCCCTCCTCCTGGCGTCCACGCCGGCCGCCTGGTCGGCCGCGCCGCTGGAAATCCAGCCCACCAGCCTGACCCTCTCCGAGACGACCGGGTCCGCCGACCTCGCGGTCACCAACGGCCGCTCGGTCCCCACGGCCTTCGAGGTGCGGGCCTTCGCCTGGACGCAAGGGCCGAAGGGCGAGATCCAGCTGGCGCCGAGCGAGGAGATCCGTGTGCAGCCGGGCACCTTGACCGTCGCGCCCAACGAAACCGGCATCGTCAAGGTCCAGATCTCCGCCCCGCCCCCCGCCGCGCTTGAGACCACCTACCGCGTCAGCCTCCGCGAGCTGCCCGACCGGCCGGCCGAGGACGGGGAAACCATCAAGGTGCTCAACGCCGTCAGCATCCCGGTGTTCCGGCCCCCGGCGGCCGCGGTCAGCGCCGGCACCATCGAAATCCCCGGGATCGACGACGGCCGCCTGCCCTTCACGGTCAGGAACGGCGGCAGCGGCCATGTCTTCGTGGAGGCCGTCTCGGTCACCGGACGGGATGCGAAGGGAAAGGTCGTGTTCGACCTGAACCGGCGCGGCTGGTACGTCCTGGCCGAGGGGCGGCGGGATTTCGATTTCGCCCTGGCGCGCAAGGACTGCCTGAAGACCAGCACCATGATCGTGCGCGCCCGCCTGCTCGACGGCGGAACCTGGGAGGGCACAACTCCCGTGCTCCGGCAGAAGTGCGGCAACGGCCGCAAGACCGAATTCGCAGAGACCGCGGAGGCGGGCAGCTCCACCCTCAGCCTCGTGCCGCCCGGCCGGTAGAAGGTCTTCGTCACCCCCGGGCCTGATCCGGGGGTTCCAGGGATGGCCGGGTCAGGCCGGCCATGACGACGAACGAAACCCGCCACGATTTCCTAAGGCTCAAGGATACCGATGATCGAGCTCGCCGCCATCCACAAGCACTACGGAACGGGGGCGGTCAGCGTCGCCGTGCTGGCGGACGTGTCGCTGTCCATCGCCGAGGGGGAACTGTGCGCCATCATGGGGGTGTCGGGCTCGGGCAAGAGCACGCTGCTCAACCTGCTCGGCCTGCTCGACCGCCCCTCCTCGGGCGAGTACCGGCTCGAAGGCCTGCCGGTCGCCGCCGCCGACGCCGACCTGCAGGCCGACTTGCGCAACCGCCGCATCGGGCTCGTCTTTCAAACCTTCCATCTGTTGCCCCGCCTCAGCGCCCTCGACAACGTCGCCCTGCCCCTGCTCTATCGCGGCATCGGGACCGCCGAACGCCGTCGTCTGGCGGCCACCGAGCTCGAGCGGGTCGGCCTCGCCGATCGCGCCCACCATCGGCCCGAGGAACTGTCCGGCGGCCAGCGCCAACGAGTCGCCATCGCTCGCGCCCTGGTCGGCGGGCCGGCCCTGCTGCTGGCCGACGAGCCGACCGGCAACCTGGACAGCGCCGCGGCCGGCGAGGTCATGGATCTGCTGGTGGAGCTCAACCGCGCCGACGGCATGACCGTGGTGGTGGTGACCCATGACCCGGCGGTGGCCGCCCGCTGCCGCCGCCGCATCGTGGTGCGCGACGGAACGGTGGTGGACGACGGCCCGGCGCCGTTCCGGCCGGTGGAGGCGCCGTGACCGCCGCGCCGCCCCTCCGCCTGCTGATGCCGCTGCTGGCCGCCGAGGCGCTGGCCAATGTCCGGGCCGTCGGCCAGCGGTCCCTGCTGGCCCTTCTCGGCATCGTCATCGGAACCGCCGCGGTGATCGCCATGGTCAACATCGGCGACAACGCCTCGGCCGAATCCATGCGCGCCTTCGAAGCCATGGGCCCCGACCTGATCGTGGTGCAGAACGGCTTCTCCGCACCGGGGAAGGATCTGGGCCTGCCCGCAGACGCACTGGAACGGCTGTCCCAATCGGTGGCCCAGGTCGCCATGGTGGCGCCGCTGACCACCGCCGGACGGCGCCTCGGCCGTGGCGCCGGGATACCCGCAACCTTGGTAGGGGCCACCCCCGGCCTTACCGAAGCGGCCCGCCTCAGGCTGGCCGAGGGACGGTTCGTCTCGCCCTTCGACCGCCTGGACACCTTCGCCGTGGTCGGCGCCCGCGTCGCCACCGCCTTGTCGCTGAAGGTGGGGGACCGCCTGCGCCTCGACAATTACCTGTTCACCGTGATCGGCGTCCTGGAGGAGGCCGGCGCCAACCCGTTGATGCCGTTCGAGGTCAACGAGGCGGTGGTGGTTCCCCTGGCCGCCATGCGCCGCCTCGTCGCCAATCCGGCGCCTTCGACGGCACTGGCACGGGCGGCGGCGGGAACCGACGCGGTGGAGGCCGGCGCGGCGCTCGCCGCGAAGCTCCAGGAGCTGCGGCACGGGCGCGCGGTGCAGGTCCAGAGCGCCCGGCAATTGGTCGAAGGCATGCGCAAGCAGGCCCAGCTCTTCACCGCCCTGCTGGCCGCCATCGGCGCCATCTCGCTGGTGGTCGGCGGCGTCGGCGTGATGAACGTGATGCTGATGAACGTGTCCGAGCGCCGGCGCGAGATCGGCCTGCGCATGGCGGTGGGCGCCCGGCGCAGCCACATCCGCGCCATGTTCCTGTTCGAGGCGGCCACCCTCTCGCTCGCCGGCGGCGCCGCCGGCACCGTGCTCGGGGTGCTGGCCGCCCTGGCGTTCGCATCGGTCTCGGGCTGGCAGTTCGCGCTGGCCGCCGAGGCCCTGCCGCTCGGAGGAATGATCTCGGTGGTCACCGGCCTGTTCTTCGGCGCCTACCCGGCCGCCAGCGCCGCCGCGCTGGATCCAATCGAAACCCTGCGGGCGGCCTAGGCTTTAGCCTGCGCCCTCGGCCGCCTGCTCCTCCTCGGGCAGCAGCAGCACGCCGGAATTGTAATCATAGTCGAAGATCTCGGCGTAGCGGCCCCAGGTGATCACGGTCTCCAGCACGCGCTCGGCCTCGTCGGCGGTGAGATAGTCCTCCAGTTCCTGCAGGAAGCGGTCCTCCGGGGCACGGTGGTCGCGGCGCTCGTCGAGGATGCGGCGGATGTGGGCGGCGAGCGGGATCGTGCGCAGCAGATGCTCGCCGAAGATGACCTTGCGCTCCGCCTGGCCGGCCTCGACGAAGGAGCGCCCGGCGGCGGTCAGGAAGATGTCGCCTTTGACGATGCGGGCCAGCCCCAGCACCTTCAGGCCCTCGAAGTGGTGGAACAGGGCGTCGTCGGGCTGTTCGGTGGCTTCGGCCAGCGCCGGGATGTCGGCGCGGCCGTTGAAGGGCGGCTCGGCCACCGCCTCTAGCAGGTCGGCCATCTTGCCCGGCGTGGCGTCCGGCAGGCGGTAGCCGATGTGCAATTGCTCGACCGCGGCGCCGGCGACGCGCGGCGAGGCGGTCATCAGGCCGTAGACCTCGTCGACGATCTGGCGGAAGGGCGTGGAATCGGGGTCGCGCGGGTGTTCGAGGCTCACCGGGATCTCGGCGCGGACCCGGCCGGGATCGCTGGAGAACACCAGCACCCGGTCGGCCATGAACACCGCTTCCTCGATGTTGTGCGACACCACCAGCATGCCCTTGGTGGGGATGCGCCGCTCCTGCCACAGCTCCAGCAGGTCGCTGCGCAGGGTCTCGGCGGTGAGCACGTCGAGCGCCGAGAACGCCTCGTCCATCAGCAGCACGTCGGGATCCATCACCAAGGCGCGGGCAAAGCCGACGCGCTGGCGCATGCCGCCCGACAGCTCCTTGGGGTAGGCGCCCTCGAAGCCGCCCAGCCCGATCATGTCGATGGCCGCCGTCGACTTGGCCTCGCGCTCGCGGGCCGGCAGGCCCAGCGCCTCCAGGCCCAGCTCCACGTTCTGCTGCACCGTCAGCCACGGAAACAGGGCGAAGCTCTGGAACACCATGGAAATGCCGCGCGCCGGGCCGCGGATGGGGGCGCCGCGGTACAGCACGTCGCCGCCGTTGGGGCGCACCAGGCCGGCCATGATCCGCAACAGCGTCGACTTGCCCGAGCCGGACTTGCCGAGAAGGGCGACGATCTCGCCGTCATTGAGCTGGAAGTCCACGCCCTCCAGCACGGTGCGTTCGCTGCCGTCGGGGGTGCGGAACGCCTTGCGGACGTTGGCGAGCCGAAGCAGCGGCACATCGGTGGCCATCGGTTCCTCCTCAGCCGAGATGCAGGCGTTCGGTGGCGAGGGCGTAGAGCCGCCGCCAGACGAAATGGTTGAAGGCCATCACGAACAGACACATGACCGCGATGCCCAGCGCGATGCGGGGAAAGTCGCCGGACTCGGTCGCGCGGGCAATGTACGACCCCAACCCGGTGGCCACCAGCTTGGTGTCGCCCCAGCTCACCATCTCGGCGACGATCGAGGCGTTCCACGACCCGCCCGAGGCGGTGATGGCGCCGGTGAGGTAGGACGGGAAGATGCCGGGCAGGATGAAGCGCTTCCAGCGCAGCCAGCCGGTCAGCCCGAGATTGCCCGAGGCGTCTTTGAGATCGGAGGGCAGCGACGACGCCCCGGCGATCACGTTGAACAGGATGTACCACTGGGTGCCCAGCACCATCAGCGGGCTGGTCCACACCTCGACGTTGAGGTGCAGCGTGACGATGGCCATGACCGCCACCGGAAACACCAGGTTGGCGGGGAACGCGGCCAGGAACTGGGCCACCGGCTGCAGCGCCTGGGCAAGACGCGGCCGGAGGCCGATGGCGACGCCGATGGGAACCCAGACTAGCGAGGCCAGGCCGATCAGCACGACCACGCGCACCGCCGTCGCGACACCCGACAGAAGGACGTGGCCGATTTCGGCCAAGCTGACCTCGCTTTGCACGAAATGAGTCACGCGCAAGAGGGCCGCCGCGATCGCCACCGTGAGCACCGCCGTCCACGCCGTCCCCGCCCACGCCGGCAAGGCGAGCGAGAACCGCCGCCGCGCGCCGCCGGCCGCGGGCAGCGGATGGGGCAGCAACGCCGCCACCGCGTCCCATAGTTCCCCGGGAACCCGCGCGGCGGCACGGAAGAAGCGGGTGCGCTGGATGAGGGTCAGCATCCAGGATTGCGGGATCTCCTCCCCCGGCGTCTGCTCGAACTTGAACTTGTCCGCCCACGCCACCAGCGGACGGAAGATCAATTGGTCGTAGACCAGGATGCCGGCAAGCACCGCGAGAATCGCCAGTCCCACGGCGCCGAGGTCGCGCTGCTGGATGGCGAGCGCGATGTAGGAGCCGACGCCCGGCAGCAGGATCGACTGCCCCGACACCGTGATCGCCTCGGACGCCACCACGAAGAACCAGCCGCCCGACACCGACATCATCATGTTCCAGATCAGGCTGGGCGCGGCGTAGGGCAGTTCCAGCCGCCAGAAGCGCCGCCACGGCGACAGATGGAACATGGCCGAGGCCTCGACCAGGTCGGCCGGCACCGTCCGCAGCGAGGCGTAGAGCGAAAACGCCATGTTCCACGCCTGCGAGGTGAAGATCGCGAAGATCGCCGCCAGCTCGACGCCGAGCAGGCGCCCCGGGAACAGGGCGATGAACCCGGTCACGGTGATCGACAGAAACCCCAGGATCGGGATCGATTGCAGGATGTCGAGAATGGGGATCAGCACCCGGCCGAGGGCGGGGATCTTGGCGGCCAGGGTGGCGTAGACCAGGGTGAACAGCAGCGAGGCCCCCAGCGCCGCCAGCATGCGCAGCGCGCTGCGCAGCAGGTATTGCGGCAGCATGGCGGCATCCAGCGACAGCGGCATCGGCTCGCCCACGTCGTAGGGCACGCCCATCTGGGCGCCGCCATAGGCCAGCAAGGCCAGCACGGCGAACACCACCGGCAGCAAGGCCAGGTCCCAGACATTGGGCCGGAAGGACGCCATGACGCCGCCGGGTGAACGGGGCGACCAGATGGAAAACGGCATCTCCCCCTCTCCCTTGCTGGCGTGGCGACCGACGATCGCCCGGCGGCGATCCCGGCACCTTAGTAGGAGAGTTAAGGGAAATTAGCCAGATGGGTTTTGTCGCTCACCCCTTGGTGGTCAGGAAGACGATCACGGCGGCGAGGCAACTGGCGGCGATCACCGCCGCCATCGGCCAGGCGGTGGCTTCGCCGGCCGCCCCGACCAGCGGCGCCGCCATCGCCCCCAGCGCGAAGCGGAAGGTGCCGAGCAGCGCCGAGGCGCTGCCGGCGGTGCGGGCATGGTTGACCAGGGCCAGGGCCGAGGCGTTGGGGGCGATCAGGCCTTGGGCGGCGACGACCAGGAACAGGGCGCCGAGCAGGGCGGTGAGCGGGCCGCCGCCGAGAACGACGGCCAGCAGGGCGATTCCGCCGACCAGGGCGGCGAACACCCCGACCGCCATCATGCGGCGGGGGCCGGCCCGGTGCACCAGCCGCCCGTTGACCTGGCTGAAACCGATCAGGCCGAAGGCGTTGGCGCCGAACACCATGCTGAAGGCCTGGGGGCTGAGGCCGTAGATCTTCTGCAGCACGAAGGGCGAGCCGGCGATGTAGGCGAACATGGCCGCGAAGGACAGGCCGCCGGCCAGGGCGTAGCCGAGGAAGGCGCGGTCCCGCAGCACCACCCCGAATGCCTGCAGCATGGCGCCGATCCCCGCGGGATGCCTTTTCTCGCGCGGCAGCGTCTCGGGCAGGAAGCGTCCGGTGACCGCGATGCTGAGCAGGCCGGCAACCGCCAGCGCCACGAAGATGGCGTGCCACGACCACAGCCACAGGAACTGCGCCCCCAGAAGCGGCGCCAGGATGGGCGCCAGGCCCATGACCAGCATGAGCAGCGAGAAGAAACGGGCCGCCTCGGCGCCGTGATAGAGGTCGCGGGTGACCGACATGGCGATCACCAGCGCCGCCGAGCCGCCCAGGCCCTGGCAGAACCTCAGGCCGATCAGCCAGTCGGCGGTGGGCGCCACGGTGCAGCCGAGCGAGGCCACCACGTAGACGGCAAGCCCGGCAAACAGCGGCCGGCGGCGGCCGATCGTGTCGCTCCACGGGCCGATGACCAGCTGGCCGAGCGCCAGGCCGAGGATGCAGGCGCTGAGCGTCATCTGGATCTGTGACGGCCCGGTCTGGAGGTCGCGGGTCAGCATGGGCAGCGCCGGCAGATACATGTCGATGGACAACGGGCCGAGCGCGGTCAGCGACCCCAGGATGAGGACCAGTGCCACCGTGGAAATCTTATGCATCTGTCATCGCGGCCAGCTGTTGACGTCCGGCATCCTTTCACGGCCGGCGGGTGCTACGCGAACACTGGATCGTCATACCCCCCTTGACGGGAACGCGGCCCGCACGCCTGTGGAGTGATCGGGCGTCACGGCCATCGCCCCATTCCGGGCAGGCGCAGTCGGCCGTTGGCGACGTCCACCCCGAGACCCAGGCCCAGAAGGTTGAGTTCGATCCCCTCCTGCCACGCCACCGTCAGGCCCACGAGCCCCAGCACGGTCAGCGTCACGCCGGTGCCGCTGGGAGCCGGCAGCACCATGCGCGACAGCGGAGAATAGTCCTTCCCCAGCGCGTTGGCCGGCATGTCCAGGCGCAGGTCCGGCACCTGGCGGGCCACGTGGGCGATGAAGGTGTTGCTGTTGGGGCCCGGCCAGGTGCGGTAGACGTCGTTGTAGGGATAGGTGGCCACCGCCGCCTCGACCTTGTCGATCAGGGCATCCACACCGTCACCGCGGCGCTCCAGCAGCACGACGGGCGCCTTGCCGAACCACAGGGCGTCGGCGGCGGCGGTGTTGCGCTTGACCATCGGCGCGCCGCCCCAGCCCATCACGTCCCAGCGTGTCCAGCCGGCCGCGCCGCTGCGCTTGGTGACGATCCAGGTATGGACGGCGACGATGCCGCGCCAATCGAAGGCGGGAGCGGCATAGACCTGGACCACCGCCTCCGGGGTGACCGGCGCCAGCCCGGTCGACGCCATCGAGGCGCGGTACCACGGCTCCGGCGAGTGGCCGGCGCCGGACAGGGCGTTGGCGACCAGGGGAACGAAGAGGCCGAAGGCCGCGAGCAGGAGAAGCCATTTCATCCCCCTCATATGGGGGCCGGCCCGCATCCACGCAAAAAAGGGACAGCCCGGCGCCTTGCCGGGCTGTCCCCCGCTCGACCAGACGGATCGGGTCAGTGCTTGTCGTGCATGACCGGAGCCTTGCCGCTCTTGTTCAGGATGATCGCATCGTCGGCCTTGCCCTCGACCTCCAGATAGCCGATCAGGCCCTTGGTGGCGCGGCTCAGCGCGTGGTCGACCAGCGCGTACTTGCCGGGGTAGTCGACCTTGAACTCCACCATGGTGGCGCCGCCGGGGGCGACCGTCACAGTCTGCACGTTGGTCAGCGGCTCGCTGGTCAGCGAACCGAGGTTGTAGACGCGGTCGAAGATCTCGCCGATGACGTGGAAGGACGAGGTCACGTTGGGACCGCCGACACCGAACCAGATGCGCACGGTCTCGCCGACCTTGGCCTTCAGCGCGTGGTTGCCGCTGAGCGCGCCCACGGTGCCGTTGAACACCAGGTACTCCGGCTTCTCGTTGATCAGGCCGTCGTAATCGTCCTCGGCCTTCTGCAGGTTGCCCGCTTTGTGGGCGTAGACCTCCTGCTGGGCGACGTAGAATTCCCGGTCCACCTTGGGCAGGCCCGCCTCGGGCTCGACCACGATCAGGCCGTACATGCCCTTGGCGATGTGCTGGGCGACCATCGGCGTGGCGCAGTGGTAGACGTAGACGCCCGGGGCCATGGCCTTGAACGAGAACTCCTTGGTCTCGCCCGGCTCGACCTGGGTGATCTGCCCGCCGCCCAGGTAACCGGTGGCCGCGTGGAAGTCCACCGAGTGGTTCATGGTCGACTTGGGATCGTTGCTAATCTTGACGTTGACCGTGTCGCCGACGCGCACGCGCACCATCGGTCCCGGGATCGTGTTGTTGAACGTCCAGTAGGTGTAGATCGTGCCGTCATCCAGCTTGGCCTCGACCTCCGAGGTCTTGAGCTCGACCTGGTGGGTCTTGGGGGCACGCTTGCCCGCGGCCTCGGGCGCGGGGACCGAATTGGGGTCCTTAACCACGCTGACCGTCGGCTGCGGCACCTTCGGCTCGACGTAGAGGGTATCCGCGTAGGCATTCCCGGCGGCAACGCCCATCAGAACGGCAAACGCGGTGGCAGTCCGGAACAGGCTGTTCTTCATCACCTTGGCCTTTTGGAATTTCAATCAGGCCCGGCGAGATACTCCTTCTGCTAACAACATAAATTGATGCCGATCAAGTTCTGCCTCTGCGATATAGTATTACTTCTCACCATCTATTGAGTATTTACCGCCATCCGCCCAAATTACGGCGACATTGAGGCAGCCCCCTCAGCAATTGCTGCGCGGAGCGAACGAGGAGGGTGCTGGAACACGGGGTTTGCCGGCTGGGTTGCCTGCGTATCGCCGCACGAGCCCCGAGGGAGAGCGCTATGGCCGAGACCGCCGCAGACATCCTGCTCGACACCATTCACGACTGGGGCGTGGACGTGATCTTCGGGCTGCCCGGGGACGGCATCAACGGGATCATGGAGGCCTTGCGCACCCGCCAGGACAAGATCCGCTTCATCCAGGTGCGCCATGAGGAGGCCGCCGCCTTCATGGCCTGCGGCTGGGCCAAGTTCACCGGCCGGCTGGGCTGCTGCCTCGCCACCTCGGGTCCCGGCGGCATCCATCTGCTTAACGGGCTCTATGACGCCAAGATGGACGGCGCGCCGGTGCTGGCCATCACCGGGTTGCAGTTCCACGACCTGCTGTCCACCCACGCGCAGCAGGACGTCGAGCTCGACAAGCTGTTCATGGACGTCGCCGCCTACAACGCCCGCGTCATGGGCCCCGAGCACGTCGAGAACGTCGCCGACCTCGCCTGCCGCACCGCCCTGGCCTACCGCGGCGTCGCGCACATCACCATTCCGGTCGACATGCAGGACAAGCCGGTCGAGCGGAGCATGTTCTCGAAGCGCAATGTCCCCGGCCACACCTCGCACGTCTTTGCCCGCGAGGTCGGCCTGCCCGAACCCGCCGCGCTGCAGGCGGCGGCGCAGATTCTCAATGCCGCCAGCCGGGTATGCATGCTGGTCGGACGCGGCGCCATCGGCGCCGTCGACGAGCTCGAACGCACGGCCCAGCTGCTCGGCGCCCCCATCGTCAAGGCGCTGCTCGGCAAGATGGCGGTGCCCGACGACAGTCCCTACACCACCGGCCCCACCGGCCTGTTGGGCTCCACCCCCAGCATCGAGGCGATGGAAGGCTGCGACTGCCTGTTCATCGTCGGCTCGAGCTTCCCCTACATCGAGTACTACCCCAAGCCCGGACAGGTGCGCTGCGTGCAGATCGACGTCGACCCGCAGCGGATCGGGCTGCGCTACCCGGCCGACGTCGGATTGGTGGGCGACGCCCGCCGCACGCTGGCGGCGCTGCTGCCCCATCTGCAGGACAAGGCCGACAAGTCCTTCCTCGCGACGGCGCAGGAGGGTATGGCCGAGTGGCGCAAACTCATGCAGGAGCGCGGCACGCGCCAGGACGTGCCCATGAAGCCTCAGGTGGTCGCGTGGGAACTGGGCAAGCGGCTGAAGGATGACGCCATCTTCACCTGCGATTCCGGCACCATCGCCACCTTCTACGCCCGCCAGATCCCCTATCGCCGCGGCCAGATGTGCACGCTGTCGGGCAACCTCGCCACCATGGCCAACGGCTTCCCCTACGCCATCGCGGCGCAGGTCGCCTTCCCCAATCGCCAGGTCGTCGCCTTCGTCGGCGATGGCGGCTTCACCATGCTGATGGGCGAGCTGGCCACCTGCGTGAAGTACAACTTGCCGGTCAAGGTCGTGATCAACAAGAACAACACGCTGGGCCAGATCAAATGGGAGCAGATGGTCTTCCTCGGCAATCCCGAGTTCGGCTGCGAGTTGCAGCCCATCGACTTCGCCATGCTCGCCCGCGCCATGGGGGCCGCCGGCTATACCATCGACGATCCGGCCACCTGCGGCGACATCCTTGACCGGGCGCTGGCCGAACCCGGCCCCTGCGTGATCGAGGCGGTCACCGATCCCAACGAGGCGCCGCTGCCGCCCAAGATCAAGCTGGAGCAGGCCGTTCACTTCGCCGAGGCGCTGGCTCGCGGCACCCCCCATCGCGGCAAGATCGCGCTGACCGTGCTGTCCGACACCGTGCGCGAGATGATCTGATGCCCCGCATCGAGGCCGTCAGCGTCGCCGCCTACCGGGTGCCGACCGACGCGCCCGAATCCGACGGCACCGCCTGCTGGGAGAACACCACCCTGGTGCTGGTCCGCGCCCGCGCCGCAGGCATCGAGGGGATCGGCTATACCT
Organism: Solirubrobacterales bacterium; assembly: GCA_050260775.1. Classification (GTDB taxonomy): domain Bacteria; phylum Pseudomonadota; class Alphaproteobacteria; order Rhodospirillales; family Magnetospirillaceae; genus CALABS01. The sequence continues at coordinate 31,781 of JBLNCP010000032.1, forward strand.
ACTCGCACGCGGCGGCGGCGCGGGTGGCGCATGACACGCTCGCCCCGCTGGTGGTCGGGTTCGAGGCCCATGCCGTCGAAGCCGCGTGGGTGCGCATGGGCCAGGCCATTCGCAACCTGGGCCGGCCCGGCATCGCCATGTGCGCCGTCTCGGCGGTCGATGCGGCGCTGTGGGACCTCAAGGCGCGCCTCGTCGGCCTGCCGCTGGTCGACCTGCTGGGCGCGGCGCGGGATGCCGTGCCGATCTACGGCTCGGGCGGCTTCACCAGCTACGACAAGGACCGCCTGACCGCCCAGACCGGGGCTTGGGCGGCGGCCGGCATCCGCATGGTCAAGATCAAGGTCGGCACCCACCCCGCCGACGACCTCGCCCGTGTCCGCACCGTCCGCGAGGCGGTCGGCGACGGGACCGCTGTGTTCGTGGACGCCAACGGCGCCTACACCGTCAAGCAGGCCCTCAATCTGGCGCACGATTTCGCCGACCAGGGCGTGACGTGGTTCGAGGAGCCGGTGTCCTCCGACGACCTTGCCGGGCTGCGGCTGGTGCGCGATCACGCGCCCATGGACGTGACCGCCGGCGAATACGGCCACGACGCCTCCTACTTCCGCGCCATGCTGGCGGCGGGCGCGGTGGACGTGCTGCAGGCCGATGCCACGCGGTGCGGCGGGCCGACCGGCTTCCGGCGGGCGGCGGCGCTGGCCGAAGGCTTCCACCGGCCGCTGTCGGCGCACACGGCGCCCGCCCTGCACCTGCATCTGTGCTGCGCGGCGGCGCCGGTGGTGCACCTGGAGTGGTTCCACGATCACGTCCGCCTCGAATCCATCCTGTTCGACGGGGTGGCCAGTCCGCAGGGCGGAATGCTGGCGCCCGACCGCTCGCGGCCGGGACTGGGGATATCCTTCAACGACAAGGAGGCCGCGCGCTTCGCGGTGTGATCCCATGGTGCGCAGACCAGCCTTTCCGGACGAGACCGCCCGCGCGCTGGAGGCCGAGCTCCGCCGCACCATCGAGGGCGAGGTGCGCTTCGACCGCGGCAGCCGGGCCCTTTACGCCACCGACGCCTCCAACTACCGCCAAGTCCCCATCGGGGTGGTGGTGCCGCGGACCACCGACGACATGGTCGCCACCATGGCCGCCTGCCGCCGCCACGGTGCCCCGGTGCTGTCGCGCGGCGGCGGCACCAGCCTGGCAGGGCAGTGCTGCAACGTCGCGGTGGTGATGGATTGCTCGAAGTACCTCCGCAACATCCTCTCCATCGATCCCGAGCGCCAGCTGGCCCTGGTCGAACCCGGCTGCGTGCTCGACCATCTGCGCGCCGAGGCGGAGAAGCACCACCTGACCTTCGGCCCCGATCCCGCCACCCACGACCACAACACCCTGGGCGGCATGCTCGGCAACAACTCGTGCGGCGTTCACGCCATCATGGCCGGGCGCACCGTCGACAACACCAGCCGGCTGGAAGTGCTGACCTACGACGGCCTGCGCCTGTGGACCGGCCCCACCTCGGATGAGGAATTGGGCCGCATCCTGGCCGAGGGCGGGCGACGGGCCGAGATCTACCGCCGCATCCGGGCCCTGGCCGATACCTACGCCGACGAGATCCGGGCCCGCTATCCCCATATCCCCCGCCGCGTCTCCGGCTACAGCCTCGACGAGCTGCTGCCCGAGAAGGGCTTCAACATCGCCCGCGCCCTGGTCGGCAGCGAGGGGACCCTGGTCAGCATCCTGAGGGCCGAACTGCAGCTGATCCCCTCGCCGCCCTGCCGGGTGCTTCTCCTCCTCGGCTACCGGGACATCTACGAGGCGGCCGACCACGTGGTCGAGGTGCACGAGACCGGCGTCATCGGCCTCGAAGGCATCGACGACAAGCTGATCGAGTACATGAAGCGGAAGGGGCTGCATCCCGACGACGCCCGGCTGCTGCCCGCGGGCGGCGGCTGGCTGATCGCCGAGTACGGCGCCGATACCCCCGCGGAGGCCGAGGCGGTGGCCCGGCGGGCCATGGACCGGCTGAAGGTCGAGCATACGGCGCTTTACACCGACAAGGGCAGCCAGGCCCGCATCTGGGAGATCCGCGAATCCGGCCTGGGCGCCACCGCCAACGTGCCCGGCCAGCCGCTGACCTGGCCGGGCTGGGAGGACGCCGCCGTCGCGCCGGCCCGGGCCGGCAGCTACCTGCGCGCCTTCCGCCAATTGCTGGATCGCTTCGGCTACGACTGCTCGCTCTACGGCCATTTCGGCGACGGCTGCATCCACTGCCGCATCGATTTCGACATGTTCACCCGGCCGGGGCTCGACAAGTTCCTGGCCTTCACCGACGCGGCCGCCGACCTGGTCGTCGAGCATGGGGGATCGCTGTCGGGCGAGCACGGCGACGGGCAGGCCCGCGGCCCGCTGCTCGAAAAGATGTTCGGCCCCCGCATCCTCGAAGCCTTCCGCGAGTTCAAGTCGATCTGGGATCCCACCGGCAACATGAACCCGGGCAAGAAGGTCGATCCCTACGGCCGCGACGAGAACCTGCGCCTGGGCGAGACCTACCACCCGCCCGAGATGCCCACCGTCCAGGCCTTCACCGGCGACGAGGGCAGCTTCCCGCGCGCGGCGCTGCGCTGCGTCGGCGTCGGCAAGTGCCGGCGCACCGGCGGCGGCGTGATGTGCCCGAGCTTCATGGCGACGCGGGAAGAGAAGCACTCGACGCGGGGGCGCGCCCGCCTGCTGTTCGAGATGGTCCACGGCGGGCCCATCGACGACGGCTGGCGCTCTGACGCGGTGTGGGACGCCCTCGACCTCTGCCTGTCGTGCAAGGGCTGCAAGCACGATTGCCCGGTCAACGTCGACATGGCCGCCTACAAGGCCGAGTTCGCCAACCACCATTTCAAGGGCCGCTTGCGCCCGCGCCATGCCTACGCCATGGGGCTGATCACCTGGTGGGCGCGCGCGGCGGCACTGGCTCCCGGCCTCGCCAACTGGGCGCTGTCCACCCCGGGGATCGAGCGGGCGGCCAAATGGGCGGCGGGCGTGGCGCCCCAGCGCCGCTTCCCCCGCTTCGCCGACGAGACCTTCGCGGCGTCGTTCCGCAAGCGCCCCGGAGCCTCGGCGGGGGAGCGGCGGGTGGTGCTGTTCCCCGACACCTTCACCAACCACTTCCACCCCCAGGTGGCCTGGGCGGCGGTGCGCGTGCTGGAACGGGCCGGCTTCAGCGTCACCGTGCCTCAGAAGAAGCTGTGCTGCGGCCGGCCGCTGTTCGCCTGGGGATGGCTGGAGATGGCGCAGCGCTGGCTGGCCGACGTGCTCGACACCCTGGCCCCCGAGATCCGCTCCGGCACCCCGGTGGTGGTGCTCGAACCCGCCTGCGCCTCGACCTTCAAGGACGAGCTGCAGGAGCTTCACGCCGACGACGACCGCGCCCGCCGCCTGGGGCAGTCGGTGGTCACCCTCGCCGACCTGCTGGATCGCGACGACGGCTGGCAGGCGCCGCGACTGGAGGCGCGGGCGCTGGTGCAGCCGCATTGCCATCAGCACGCGGTCCTCGGGCTCGACGGCATGCGCCGGGTCATGGGGGCGATGGGGCTCAACTACGACATCCCGCCGGCCGGCTGCTGCGGCATGGCCGGGTCCTTCGGCTTCGAGGCGCCCCACTACGACGTGTCCATCGCCTGCGGCGAGCGGGTGCTGCTGCCGGCGGTGCGCGAGGCGGGCGATGCGCTGATCATCGCCGACGGCTTCTCGTGCCGGGAACAGATCGTCCAGGGCACCGGCCGCCAAGCCCTCCATTTCGCCGAAGTGCTCGACCGCGCCTACCGGTGAGGGGCGCGAGAAATGGCGCACCAGCCCCCCATCGGCGACCACGCCGCCATCGGCGACTGCCGCTCGGTCGCGTTGATCGCGCGCGACGGCACCATCGACTGGCTGTGCTGGCCCATGTTCTCGTCGGCGGCGCTGTTCTCGGGGATCATCGACGAGAGCGGCGGGCATTTCCGCGTCGGCCCGGTCGGAGAGGCAACCGTCGAGAGGCGCTACCTGCCCGCCACCAACGTGCTGGAAACCACCTTCTCGGCACCGGACGGACGCTGGCGGCTGACCGATTTCATGCCGGTCGCCCCGGCCGACGCACCGATCCGCCCGGCCCGCGAACTGGTGCGGGTGGCCGAAGCCCTGGACGGCCATCCGGCGGTCGAAATCGATTACCGGCCGCGCCCCAATTTCGGCCAGCCCCCCAGACTGAAGAGCCGCGGCGCGCTCGGCTGGGCGATGCAGGAACACGGCGAGCTGACCACCCTGCACAGCGATGCGGCGCTGACCGCGCAAGAAGACGCCGTCACCGCCGCCTTCCGGCTGGAGGCAGGACAGGCGCGGGTGTTCTGGCTTACCCACTCGGCGGCCGAACCCTCGTTCATCCCGGCACTGGCCTCTTGGCGTCGGCGGCTGGACGAGACGGTCTCATTCTGGCGCGGCTGGAGCGGCCAATGCAGTTACCGGGGGGCCCACGAGCAGGCGGTCCGCCGCAGCCTGCTCGCCTTGAAGCTGCTGACCTACGCCCCGTCCGGCGCGGTGGTGGCGGCGGCGACGACCAGCCTGCCGGAGGCCCTGGAGGGCGGGCGCAACTGGGATTACCGCTTCTGCTGGCTGAGGGATTCCAGCCTGACCTTCCGCGTCTTCAGCGACACCGGCTTTCCCGAGGAGGCGGAACGCTATCTGCGCTGGCTGGTGCTGGCCACCCGCCTTTCGGCGCCGGCCCTGCAGGTGGTCTACGACGTCTACGGCCGCACCCGCCTCACCGAACGGATGCTCCCCGAGCTCAAGGGCTGGCGCGGGATTGGGCCCGTACGGATCGGCAACGACGCCCACCGTCAGTTCCAGCTGGATCTCTACGGCGAAGCCATGGCCACCGTGGCCGACTTCGTCGAGGGCGGCGGCGCCTTGTCGCGGCAGGAGGTCAGCCTGCTCCACGGCTGGGCCGACACCGTCGCCGGCAAGTGGGATCAGCCCGACCAGGGCATCTGGGAGGTCCGCACCAAGGCCCGCCACTTCACCTATTCCAAAGCAATGGCCTGGGTCGCGTTCGATGCCCTGGCCCGCCTGGTGGAAAAGCGAAAGCCAGCCGATTGGCAGGACCGCGCCCGCTTCCTGCGCACGCAGGCGGAGCAGATCTCGCAGGCCATCGAGCGGCATGGGATCGATCCACGCACCGGCGGCTACGTGTCGGCCTTCGGCGAGGATGCGGTCGACGCGAGCCTGCTGCTGCTGCCGTGGTTCGGCTATGCGGACGCCAAATCGCCCCGGATGCTCGCCACCCTGCGGCGCATCCTCGCCGAACTCGACCATCACGGCCTGATCAAGCGCTACCCAACCGGCTTCGATGGGTTCGAGACCGAGGAAGGCGCCTTCGTCGCCTGCGGCTTCTGGGCGGCCGACTGTCTGGCCCGCGCCGGCCGGGTGAAGGAAGCCGAGGAGCGCTTCGCAGCCCTTCTCGGCTACGCCAACGACGTCGGCCTGATGGCCGAGGAGGTCGACGTCCATACCGGCGCCCAATTGGGCAACACTCCCCAGGCCTTCTCGCACATCGCCCTGGTCAACGCGGCGATGACCATCGAGGATGTTCGCAACGGGAAAAATCATGCCGGTGTCGTGCCTGGATGAGTTCATCGCCGGGGTCGGCCGCTTCCTTGCCGCCGGAGGGCTGGCGACCCTGTCGCTCGCCACCCTGCTCGAGGGTAGCCAGGGCCTTCGCATCTCTCGGCTGTCCCTGCCCTTCCTGATGGGCGCCGCGTTCACCGACGACCGCCGGACGGCCATGGCGCTGGGCTTCGGCTTCTACCTCACCGGCGGCTTCGTGTTCGCCGCCCTCTACTGGCTGGTGTTCGCGGTTCTCGGCACCGGCACTTGGTGGCTGGGCGCGTTGTTGGGAATCGGCCACGGCCTATTCCTGCTGGCCGTCATCATGCCGATCCTGCCCTTGATCCACCCGCGCATGGCGGCCGAACACGACGGCCCGAGCCGGGCCCATGGCCTCGAACCACCCGGCTTCCTCGGCCTGAACTACGGCTATGCCACCCCGGTCACCACCCTGATGGCACAGGCGATCTACGGCGCGATCCTGGGTGGCTTGTTCCCCGGGTGAGGAGGAACCCATGTCCATGTGGCTGATTGCCGGGTTCTGGGGACTGGTCAGCGGGTCGGCCCTGGTCGTCGGCACCATCCTGGCCTACGCCTTCCACCTGCCGCAGCGGGTGGTGGCGGCGGTGATGGCGTTCGGCAGCGGCGTGCTGATCTCGGCACTGTCCTTCGAATTGATGGCCGAGGCCTACAAGCTCGGCGGCTTCCTCGCCTGCTCGGTCGGCTTCCTGGGCGGTGCGGCCGTCTATACCGCCGCGAACGTCTGGGTATCGCGCCGGGGCGCGCACTGCCGCAAGCGGTCCGGCCATCAGCAGAAGAAGGCCAGCGAAGGCGGCGGCGTAGCCATCGCCATCGGCTCGCTGCTGGACGGCATCCCCGAATCGGCGATCATCGGGGTAAGCCTTCTCGAGGGCAAAGGCGTCAACATGGTGGCGGTGATCGCCATCTTCCTCTCCAACATCCCGGAAGGATTGTCGAGCTCGGCCGGCATGCGCAAGGCCGGGCGCAGCACCGCCTACGTGTTCGGCCTGTGGATCGGCATCACCCTGCTGCTGGCCGTCGCGGCCGCCCTCGGCAACCTGGCCTTCGCCCACAGCCCCCCGGCGATGATCGCCGCCATCCAGGCGGTGGCCGCCGGAGCGATCCTGTCCATGCTGGTCGACACCATGATCCCCGAGGCCTTCGAGGTGACCCACGAATTCGCGGGGCTGATCACCGTCAGCGGCTTCCTGATCGCCTTCGCGCTGTCGAAAATGGGCGGATAGCAAAGCCTTCCGCAGCATTGCGCCCCTGCCCTCCGGTGACCAACTGCGGCCACAAGGAGGCTCCATGCCGCAGATCTTCCCGCCGAGCGCAGACACCTGGCTCAGGGTCTTCCTGGTGGCGATCGCCCTCGGCGCCATCGCGGCGGGAGCGCTCGCGGCCGGGCTGGTGCACTCCGACTACCTGACCGGGGTGGGCCTGCCGCCGCCGCAGCCGGTGCCGTTCAGCCATCAGCATCATGCCGGGGGCCTGGGCATCGACTGCCGCTACTGCCATTACGCGGTGGAGACCAGCTCGGAGGCCGGGCTGCCGCCGACGCACGTCTGCATGTCCTGCCATTCGCAGCTCTACACCAGCCAGGAGATGCTGGCGCCGGTGCGCCACAGCCTGGCCGAGGATCGGCCGATCCACTGGCGCCGCGTCGCCAAGCTGCCCGGCTACGTCTACTTCAACCACTCGATCCACGTGTCGAAGGGCATCGGCTGCTCCGACTGCCACGGCCGCATCGACCGCATGCCGGCGACCGCGATGGCCAAGGCCTTCCAGATGGAGTTCTGCCTCGGGTGCCATCGCGACCCGACGCCCCACCTCCGCCCTCTCGACAAGGTGACCGACATGGACTGGCGGCCGCCGGCCGACCAGGCGGCCATCGGCGCCCGCCTGATCGCCGAGCGCGGCATCGACCTCGGCCGCATCACCGACTGCTACACCTGCCACCGGTGAGGCCCATGCCATCGCGCAGAGACCTGATGAGATGGCTGGCAGCATCGGCGGGAGTGGCGGCGCTTCCCGCCTGCCGGCCGCCGCGCGAGGCGGTGCCCTACGTCACCCGCCCCGACGGCATCACCCCGGGGATCGCCCGCCACTACGCCACCGCGTGGAGCTTCGAGGGCTGGGCCCAGCCGGTGGTGGCGACCTGCCATGTCGGCCGACCGACCAAGCTGGAGGGCAACCCCGACCACCCCGCCAGCCGGGGCGCCACCGATCCGTTCACCCAGCTGGCGGTGATGGGCCTCTACGATCCCGACCGCTCGGCCACCATCCGCCAGGGCGCCGCCATCGCCACCTGGGACGGCCTGATGAGCGAGCTGGTCCGCCGCCAGGCCGGCTGGCGGCAGGGCAAGGGCCTCGCCGTGCTGAGCGGCGCCAGCACCTCGCCCACCTTGATGGCCCAGATGGACGAACTCGCCCACCTCTACCCCGCGTTCCGCTGGCACGTCTTCGAGCCAATCGGGGAGGGCTATCGCGCCCAGGGATTGGCGCAGGCCTTCGGGCGGCCGCTCGACCTGCTGCCCCGTCTCGATCGCGCCCGCGTGTGGATCAGCTTCGACGACGACGGCCTCGGCCCGGGGCCGTGGCAAACCTGGAACGCCGGCCGCTGGGCCGACGCCCGCAAGAGGTCGGCAATCACGGTGATGGTCGCCGAGCCGGCGCCGTCGCTGACCGGCGCCCGCGCGGAGGACCGCCTTGCCGCCGGCCCGGCTAGGGTCCTGGCGCTGCTCGCCGCGCTGGCGGGCCAGACCGTCGAGCTGGCCCCTGCCGAGACGGCGTGGCTGGAGCGCGTCCGCGCCGCCCTCGACGCCCATCCCGGCGCGGCGCTGATCACCGCCGGCCGCCACCTCCCGCCCGAGGCCCATGCCGCGGTCGCCGGGCTCAACCACCGCTACGGCGCTCCCGGCAACACCCTGGACTACCGCGACGCCCTGGTCCGCCCCCAGCCCGGATTGCCCGAACTGCGCGACGCGATCCACGGCGGGATGGTGGACACGCTGCTGGTCCTCGACTGCAACCCGGTCTATACCGCCCCCGGGGATCTCGATCTGGCCGGTGCCCTGGCCAAGGTGCCGCTGACCATCCAGGCCGGCACCCACCGCGACGAGACCGCGATCGCCTGCCGATGGCACCTGCCCCTGCGCCGCGATTTCGAGGAATGGAGCGACGGCCGCGCCGTCGACGGCACGGCGACGCTGATCCAGCCGCTGGTCCGCCCCCTGTTCGCCGGAGTGAGCCGGCATCGCTTGCTCGCCGCCCTGGCCGGCCGGTTGGACGCCGAGCCACTGCAGTTGGTGCGCCGGCAGTGGCAGGAATTGGACGACGGCGCCTGGACACGGGCGCTGGCCGCCGGCGCCGTCCCGGGCAGCGCGCCCTCGGCCATCGATCCGGGGCCGCCGCGGCCCCTCCCGCCTCTGGCGGTGCCCGGGCAGGGGTTTGCCGCCGTCATCCGCCCCGACGTCAAGGTGTGGGACGGCCGCTTCGCCAATCTGGCCTGGGCGCAGGAAATCGGCGACCCCTTGACCAAGGTCGCCTGGGAGCACACCGCCACCGTCGCCCCCGCCACCGCGCTCCGCCTGGGAATCGAGGACGGCGACCACGTACGGGTGCGGATCGGCACGGCCTCGGTGGACCTGCCGGCCTGCGTGCTGCCCGGCCAGGCAGAGGATTCCGTCGGCCTCACCCTCGGCGGCGGACGGCGGCGGGCCGGGACGGTGGGCACCGGTGTCGGTGCCGATCTCGTCTCCTTGCGCACCCTGGCCGCCCCCTTCGGCGGGCCGGCGGAAGCGCAAAGGACGAGCGGACGTACCGCGCTGGCCCGCCTGCAGACCACCGAGCGCATGTTCGGGCACGAGGTGGCGAAGGTGGTTGCCGCGCCAGACCAGCGCCCCGGAGGACCGGAGCCGCAGGATTCGCTGTTCGAGCCCTGGCCCGATCGCGGCCACGCCTGGGCCATGGCCATCGACCTCGACCTCTGCATCGGCTGCGGCGCCTGCACGCTCGCCTGCCAGGCCGAGAACAACATTCCCAGCGTCGGCCGGGACGAAGTCGCCCTGGGGCGGGCCATGCACTGGATCAGGATCGACCGCTACGTCACCGACGACGCCATCCTGTTCCAGCCGGTTCCCTGCATGCACTGCGAGAAGGCGCCGTGCGAGGTCGGCTGCCCGGTCAACGCCACCGTTCATTCCAGCGAGGGCATCAACCAGCAGGTCTACAACCGCTGCATCGGCACCCGCACCTGCGCCGCCTACTGCCCCTACGAGGTGCGGCGCTTCAATTTCTACGACTACGCCCATACCGAGGCGCCCTCGGTCGAGGCCCAGCGCAACCCCGACGTCACCGTGCGTTCGCGCGGCGTCATGGAGAAGTGCACCTTCTGCATCCAGCGCATCGAGCGGGCGCGCATCGCGGCGCTGGCCGGCGGCGGCCAACTGGACGGCGACACCGTCACCCCCGCCTGCGCCCAGGCCTGCCCCACCAACGCCATTCATTTCGGCGACCTCAACCGCCCCCAGGGCCGGATGGCGGGCCTGCGGGCACATCCCCGCCACTACGCCATGCTGGCCGAGCTCAACACCCGCCCCCGCACCACCTATCTGGCGCGGGTGCGGACCGAACCGGGGAAAACGTGACATGGCCCCGCCCCCCGCCATCCCCCCGGACCAGAGCTTCACCCAGGTCAGCCGCACCCTGGCCCACATCGTCCAGGACTTCCCCTACCGGCGCCGCTGGTGGCTGCTTCTGGGGATGGCAGGGGTGCTGGTGATCCTGTTCGTAATCGCCGCCACCTGGCTGTTCACCTTCGGGGTCGGCATCTGGGGCCTCAACATCCCGGTGGTGTGGGGGCTGGCCATCGTCAACGTGGTGTGGTGGATCGGCATCGGCCACGCCGGCACCTTCATCTCGGCGATGCTGCTGATCCTGCAGCAGGAATGGCGCAACTCGCTCAACCGCTTCGCCGAGGCGATGACCATCTTCGCGGTGTTCTGCGCCGTCCTCTACCCCATCCTCCACCTCGGGCGGCCGTGGAAGTTCTACTACATGCTGCCCTACCCCAACCCATTGGGAGTGCAGCCGCAGTTCCGCAGCCCGCTGCTGTGGGACGTGTTCGCCTTCGCCACCTATTTCACCGTGTCGGTGGTGTTCTGGTACGTCGGCCTGATCCCCGACCTCGCCACCATGCGCGACCGCGCCCGCACCCGCTGGGGCCGCATCCTGTTCGGCCTGGGCGCCTTGGGGTGGCGCGGGTCCGCCCGGCACTGGGGGCGCTGGCGGCAGGCCTACCTGCTGGTGGCGGCGCTGGCCATGCCGCTGGTGGTCTCGGTCCATTCCGGCGTTTCGCTGCTGTTCGCCGTCGGCCCGACGGTGGGCTGGCACAGCACCATCTTCCCGCCGTTCTTCGTCATGGGCGCCGTCTATTCCGGGTTCGCCATGGTGATCCTGATCGCCGTCTCCTTGCGCCGCGCCTTCCGCCTGGACGCTGTGCTGACCTCCCACCACGTCGAGCTGCTCGCCAAGTGGCTGCTGCTGACGGGGCTGTGCACCGGCTACGGCTATCTCTGCGAAAGCTTCGTCGCCTGGTACTCGAACGACCCGATGGAACTCGAGCGCTTGGCCGAGCGGCTGACCGGAACCTACGCCCCGGTCACATGGTTCACCTACGGCGTCAACCTGGGCGTCATCCAGGTCCTGTGGCTGGGCTGGGTCCGCCGCCGCGGCTGGGCGGTGGCGCTGGTCGCCGGGCTGGTCGTCGTCGCCATGTACACCGAGCGCTACATGCTGGTCATCACCTCGCTCTATCACGGCTTCGAGCCCGGCAAGTGGCACGTCTACGTCCCCACCTTCTGGGATTGGGCGATCTTCTTCGGGACGGTGGGGCTGTTCCTGTTCCTGCTGCTGCTGTTCGTCCGGCTGCTGCCCAGCGTCTCCATCGCCGAGGTCAAGGAAGTGCTGGAGCACGAACAGGCGGAGGCCGGCCATGGCACATGAGATCCTCGGCGTCTCAGCCCGTTTCCGCGACCTCGACGCCATCGTGGCGGCGGCGCATGCGGCGCGGGCCGCCGGCTACGCGATCGACGCCTTCACCCCCTTCCCGGTCCGCGCCCTGGAACGCCTGGCCGCCCGGCCCGACCCGAGCATCCCGTGGGCCACCTTCCTGGCGGCGCTGGTCGGGGTGGTGTTCGGCCTATGGCTGGGCTGGTACATCAACGTGATCGATTATCCGATCAACGTCGGCGGCCGCCCGCTGGCCTCCTGGCCGGCGTTCGTCCTGCCGGCCTTCGAGCTTGCCGTCCTGTTCAGCACCTTCGGCGCCATCGGCACCATGCTGGTCCGCAACCGCCTGCCGCGGCTGCATCATCCCATCTTCGAAGTTCCCGGCTTTTCCCGCGTCAGCGACGATTCCTTCGTCCTGCTGATCGAGACCGCGACCGACGGCGAACCGGCCCGCCGGCTGCTGGCCGACCGGGGCGGGCTCGACATCGCCGAGGTGGCGCGATGAGGCGGGCGTCCCTGTTCATGCTCGCCGCTTTGGCGGCCTGCGACCAGAACATGGTGGTGCAGCAGAAGTCCATGCCGACCGAGGCCAGCGCCCTGTTCCCCGACGGCAAGGTCGACCAGGCGCCCCCCCCCGGCACCGTGGCGCGCGACCAACCGGCCCGCGATGCCATCCTGGCGAACCGGCCGCCGCTCACCCGCGCGCTGCTGGAGCGCGGGCGCGAGCGCTACGCCATCTATTGCCAGCCCTGCCACAGCCCGGCCGGCGACGGCGACGGCATCATCCCGCGCCACGGCTTCCCGCATCCGCCCAGCTATCTGGAAGACAGGCTCAGGCGCGCCCCCGCCAGCCATTTCGTCCAGGTGATGACCAACGGCCACGGGATCATGTTCGCCTATGGCGACCGCGTACCGGTGGAGGATCGCTGGGCCATCGCCGCCTGGATCCGGGCACTGCAGGAGGCACAGGCGCCATGACCGCCAACCGCGCCTGCCTGCTGGCGAGCGTCCTCGGGTTCGCCGTCCTGGCCGCCGTCGGAGTGGTGTCCGGTGCGACACCGCTGCTGCGCGGCTGGCTGGTGGCGGTGCTCGCCATCCTGGGCCTGCCGCTGGGCGCCCTGCTGCTCCTCCTCACCGACCACCTCATCCCCCGGAGGTGGCCGGCGCCCCTGGCCGCCATCTTCGAGGCGGCGGCGCTGACGCTCCCGGTTATCGGCGTGGCGCTGCTGCCAATGCTCGCCATGCCGCAGGCGGTGTGGCCGTGGGCCGATGCCTCGCCGTGGCCGTCCGGCTGGCCGAATGAGGGCTGGCTGCAACCGCCCCTGTTCACCGCCCGCGCCCTTGGCATCGTCGGCATGCTGTCCCTGTTCGCCTGGGGCGCGGCGACACGCACGAGTGGCCGGACCCGCCCCGCCCTCGCCGCCCTGGGGCTGGTGGCGCTGACCCTGGCGGGCACGCTGGCCGCCTTCGACTGGGGCATGAGCCTGGAGCCGGAGTTCCGCTCGACCGTTTACGGACTGATGATCCTGACCGACCTCACGCTGACCGGCTTCGCCTTTGCCGTGCCGATGGTGCTGGCACGGCAATCGCCCGCCCCGATCCCGCCGGGACCGCTGGCGGCGGTCCTGCTGTCGTTGGTGATGCTGTGGGCCTATCTCGCCTTCTGTCAGTACCTGATCGTGTGGTCCGGCGACCTGCCGCACGAGATCGGCTGGTACCTGCGGCGGGCGACCGGCGGCTGGCAGGCGGCGGCCTGGGCGCTGGGCATCGCCGGGACCGTCCTCTTCCTGGCGTTGCTGCCGGGACGGGTGCGCCACTCGGCGCGGGCGCTGTCGGCGGTGGCGCTGGCGGTCCTGGTCCTGCGGGCCGTCGAGAGCGCGTGGCTGTTCATCCCCGCCTGGCCGGAGGGGCAGGCGTTCATTCTCGCGGCCTACGCCGGCGGCATGGCGGCGGGCGGCGGGCTGTGGGGCCTCGGCTTCCTCCGGCTGCTGGCGGGCCGGCCGGCCCCGGAGGCGGGCCATGGCTGACCGCGAAAGCCGGGATGCGGATGTGGCCCTGAGCGCGAAGGCGCTGGTGGCCCTGGTGGCGACGGTGATGCTGGCCTTGGCGGTGGTGGCCGGCCTGATCGCGCTGTCGGGAGGCCCGGTGGCCCGGCCGGCCTCCACCCTGCCCGACCAGGCGCCGGACTTCCCGGCGCCGGCGCTGCGGACCGATCCCCTGGCGGAGCCGGCGGCCCTGGCGCGGGAAAAGGCGCCCGCTCTGGATGGAATCGAGGAGGCCATGCGCAGACTGGAAAGTGGCGGGTGGCCTTCCGAGGAGGCACGGTGATGCCGCTGTGGCCGGTCGCCGCGTCGGAATACGCCGCACAGGTCGACTGGCTGTTCCTCGCGCTGATCGTGCTGGCGCTGTCGCTGGCGGCACCACCGATCCTGGCCCTGATCGTCTTCGTCGTCCGCTACCGCGAGGGCCGGCGGGTGGACCGCACGCAGCCGCCGACGCGCAAGTTCGGGCTGGAGGTGGCCTGGACGATCATCCCGTTCGCGCTGACGCTGGCCTGCTTCGGCTGGGCGGCATGGCTTTATCGCGTCCATGCCGAGCCGCCGGCCACCGACACCTTGGACATCTCGGTGGTAGCCAAGCAGTGGATGTTCAAGTTCCAGCACCCCGGCGGCCAGCGCGAGCTGGACGAACTGCACGTCCCGGCCGGCCAGGCGGTGCGCCTGCTCATGACCTCCCAGGACGTCATCCACTCCCTTTTCTTGCCGGCGCTGCGCATCAAGCAGGACGTGCTGCCCGGCCGCGTCACCCAGCTCTGGTTCCGTGCCGACCGCCCCGGCATCTACCACCTCCATTGTGCGGAATATTGCGGCACCAACCACTCGCTGATGGGCACCCGCTTCATCGTCCTGGCGCCGCCCGACTACCAGCGCTGGCTGAAGGGCGAGGGCGAGGACGCCATCCTGGTGCGCCAGGGCGCCGACCTTTTCCGCGCCCGCGGCTGCAGCGGCTGCCACGAGGGCGGCCCCGGCGCGCCGGTGCGCGCCCCGTCGCTGAAGGGCGTGTTCGGCGGCCCCGTCTTCCTGGCCGACGGCACCAGCGTCATCGCCGACGAGGCCTACCTGCGCGACAGCATCCTGCTGCCCGGCCGCCAGATCGTCGCCGGCTTCAAGGACGACATGCCGAGCTTCGCCGGCAAACTGTCCGAGGGCGAGATCCAGAGCCTGGTGGCCTACGTCAAATCGCTTGGGATGGAGGATTCCGGTGACGGCCAACTATCTGACGGCCGGCTACAGCCTGAGGTCGTGGCTCCTCACCACTGACCACAAGCGCATCGCCCTGCTCTACCTCGCCGCCATCACCCTGTTCTTCTTCGTCGGCGGCGCGGCGGCGACCATGATCCGGCTGGAACTGGCCACGCCCCGGGGCGACCTGATGACCGCCGACGGCTACAACCGCGCCTTCACCCTGCACGCGGTGGTGATGGTGTGGTTCTTCCTGATCCCCTCCATTCCCGCCGTGTTCGGCAATTTCCTCATCCCGCTGATGATCGGGGCGCAGGACCTCGCCTTTCCCCGCCTCAACCTGGCCTCGTGGTACCTGTTCATGGCCGGCGGGGCGATGGCGCTGTGGGCGCTGATCGTCGGCGGACTGGACACCGGCTGGACCTTCTACACCCCGTTCAGCACCCTCTATTCCAGCACCCACGTGGTCCTGGCGCTGTCCGGGGTGGTGGTGGCCGGGTTCTCCTCGATCCTCACCGGCCTCAACATCGTGGTGACGGTCCACCGCCTGCGGGCGCCCGGCATGACCTGGATGCGGCTGCCGCTGTTCGTGTGGGCCCTCTACGCCACCGCCCTCATCCTGGTGCTGGCGACGCCGGTGCTGGCGATCACGGTGGTCATGCTGGTGGCCGAGCGGCTGTTCGGCTTCGGCTTCTTCGATCCCCGCCTCGGCGGCGACCCGCTGCTGTTCCAGCACCTGTTCTGGTTCTACAGCCACCCCGCCGTCTACATCATGATCCTGCCGGCCATGGGGGTGACCAACGAGCTGATCACCTGTTTCTCGCGCCGGCGCATCTTCGGCTACCGCTTCGTCGCCGGCGCCACCCTCGGCATCGCCTCGATCGGCTTCCTGGTCTGGGGCCACCACATGTTCGTGGCCGGACAGTCGGTGTACGCCAGCATGGCGTTCTCGCTGCTGACCTTCCTGGTGGCGGTGCCGTCGGGGATCAAGGTCTACAACTGGACCGCCACCCTCTACAAAGGCCGCATCCAGCTCAAGGCGCCGATGCTGTTCGGGCTGGCCTTCATCGGCCTGTTCATGGTCGGCGGCATCACCGGCCTGTTCCTGGCCTCGCTGGCCTTCGACGTCCACGTCACCGACACCTACTTCGTCATCGCCCACTTCCACTTCATCATGGTGGGCGGCACGGTCTCGGCCTACATGGGGGCGCTGCACTTCTGGTGGCCCAAGATCACCGGCCGCATGTACCCCGAACGCTGGGGCCAGGCGGCGGCGATCCTGATCTTCGTCGGCTTTCTGCTGACCTTCCTGCCGCAGTACTGGCTGGGCTGGCTGGGCATGCCGCGCCGCTACTGGACCTATCCGGCCGAGTTCCAGGTGCTGAACGTCCTGTCCTCGGCCGGAGCCTCGATCCTGGCAATCGGCTACCTGCTGCCGCTGTTCTATCTCGGCCGCTCGGCCTTCGTGGGACCGCGCGCCCCCGCCAACCCGTGGGATGCCCGCGGGCTGGAATGGATGGTGCCGTCGCCGCCGCCCCAGCACAATTTCGAGCGGATCCCCGAGGTGACGTGGCCGGCCTACGACTACCCGGCGGAGGACGGCGATGCCGGCTGACCAGGCCATCGAGGCCCGGCGGACCGCCGCCCTGGGCATGTGGGTGTTCCTGGCCAGCGAGGTGCTGATGTTCGGCGCCCTGTTCATGGCTCTCGCGGTGTGCCGCTGGCTGAACGCCGATTCCTGGCGCCAGGCCAGCGCCGACCTGCATTTGTGGATGGGGACCGGCAACACGGCAATCCTGCTGACCAGCTCGCTGATCATGGCGCTGGCGGTCATGTGGGCGCGGCGCCGGCATGGACGCGGCACCGCCGGCCTGCTCGCCGCCACCACCCTGCTGGGGCTGGCGTTCCTGGCCGTCAAGGGCACGGAATACTGGCTGGAATGGCGCGACGGTCTGATGCCGGGCCTGGGATCCGGTTCCGCGCTGGCCGGGCCGGGAGCGACGCTGTTCTTCCAGCTCTATTTCCTCGCCACCGGCCTGCACGCCCTCCATCTGGCGCTTGGCTGCCTGGCGACCGGGACGCTGGCGGTGGTCACCCTGCGCCGGGGCCCCGCCGATGTCCCCACCGAGATGATCGGCCTCTACTGGCACTTCGTCGACGTGGTCTGGGTGTTCCTCTTCCCCATCTTCTATCTGGCGGCCCCGCGATGAGCCCCGCCCGCGCCGCCCTCGTCTACCTCGCCCTGATCGCCCTGCTGGCCGCCACCGTCGGCGCCACCTTCCTGGGGCTGGGGCCGTGGACGGTGGCGATCAACCTCGCCATCGCCGCCGCCAAGGCGGGCCTGATCCTGTGGTTCTTCATGGAGCTGGGCGCCGCCCCGGGGCTGGTGCGGCTGTTCGCCTTCGGCACCCTGGCGTGGCTGGCGGTGTTGTTCGGGCTGGGATGGGCCGACTGGCTGACCCGGTAGCTAGCGCAGGCGCAGGAACATCTTGGTCACCTCCGGGTGGGCGGCCTTGATCTTGGCTTCCAGATCGGCCGAGGCACGCGTGATCTCGCGGCCCCGCATCTCGGGATCGAAGTGCAGGTCGAGCGCGGCGACCACCTGGTCGGGGGCGAGATGGATGGTCATCACCGCGCGAGCGTCGGACACGCCCTGGGATTCCGAGGCCAGCCGGCACAGAGACCGACCGAGCGCCGGTCGCGCCCGCTCTCCGATCAGCAATCCCTTGCTCTCGCGGGCAAGGAAGATGGCGGTGGCGCCCAGGATGACGGCGATGCCGATGGAGGCCCACCCGTCCATCTCGGGGCGGCCAAGCATCTGGGCGCCAAGGGTCCCCAGCATGGCGAACACCAGCCCGAGCACCGCCGCGCTGTCCTCGAACAGCACGGTGTAGGTCGACGGATCCTTGCTTTCAGCCACCGCATCGAGCCAGCCGCTCCGTCCCTTGGACGCGTGGAACTCCCGCATGGCGACCGTCCACGAGGCGCCTTCGAAGACGAGGGACAGGCCCAGCACGCCGTAGGCGACAAGCGGGTTGGCGATGGCCACCGGATGGGCGAGATGGGTGATCCCCTCGTAGAACGACATCCCCGCGCCCAGCGAGAAGATCAGCAAGGCGACGATGAAGGCCCAGAAATACAGCTCGCGGCCGTGCCCGAGCGGATGGACCTCGTCGGCAGGCAATTGCGACCGCCACATGCCGTAAAGCAAGAGCGCCTGGTTGCCGGTGTCGACCAGCGAGTGGATGGCTTCACTGGTCATGGCCGAACTGCCGGTGTACCAGGCCGCCGCCGCCTTAGTGGCCGCGATGGCGAGGTTTCCCGCCAGAGCGGCGTACACCACCTTGCGGGAACCGCCCTGGGCGGAGCGTGCGGCCATGGAGGCCTAACCGACCGGGAAGGCGATGGTCGTGAGGATCGCCAGCGCCTCGCGGCGGGAATCCAGGCGGGTGTGCTGGACCACCACCGGCACGTCGGATTCCAGCAGGCTGGCGTAGTCGGTGTCCCTGGGCACCGGCTCGGGATCGGTGAGGTCGTTGAAGCGCACGTGGCGGGTCCGCCGCGCCGGCACGGTGACCAGATAGGGGCCGGCGGGCTCGCGATCGGCGAAGAACACGGTGATCCTAACCTGGGCGTCACGGTCGCCGGCATTGAGGATGCACGCGGTCTCGTGGCTGGTGAGCGCCCGCCCTTCGCCGGTGCTCGACCCGGGGATGTACCCCTCGGGGATCGCCCAGATCAGCCGTCCGACCATCTCCGCCATCACTGCCTCCCTTGAATGGGAGTCGCAACGCTTGGGGGGGCGCTTTGTTGCCAAACGTCGTCCGCGCCGCTTCGGTGGTAGTTCGCGTGGCGCGTGCCCCTAAGGGGCCGCAGCCGCTGTTTCTGGCACGAGCGAGCCTCCCCGAGGAGGAACATTGGAATGCCCGAGCGCTTCACGAAATCGGCGACCAGGAACGTGTTCTACGGCGGCTCCGCCTTCTTCTTCGTCACCTTCGTCCTGCTGACCGCCCACAGCCACTACTACATGGTCACCAGCAGCACCGACGCGGCCGGCCTTACCGAGAGCGTGGCGCGCGGCAAGCGCGTGTGGGAACGGAATTCCTGCATCAACTGCCACACCATCCTCGGCGAGGGCGCCTATTTCGCCCCCGAACTGGGAAACGCCTGGGTGCGCTACGGCGGCCGCGAGGATCCCCAGGGCGCGCGCGAGGCACTGATCGCCTGGATCCGATCGCAGCCCAGCGGCGTCCAGGGACGCCGGCAGATGCCGCAGTTCAATCTCACCGACCAGGAGCTCAACGACCTGGTCGATTTCTTCGAATGGACCAGCCGGATCAACACCCAGGGCTGGCCCCCGAACAAGGCCGGATGAGGGGGAATTGATGCTGCAATATCCCACGCAACGGATCGCCTACTGGTACTTCGCCGCCGCCATGGCGCTGTTCGCCGTCCAGCTGTTGATGGGAACGCTGGCGGGCACGATCTACGTCCTGCCCAACTTCCTGGCCGGAATCCTGCCGTTCAACATCGTGCGGATGATGCACACCAACGCCCTGCTGGTGTGGCTGCTGCTAGGGTTCTTCGGTTCGGCCTACTACCTGATCCCCGAGGAGGCCGAGCGCGACATCGAAAGCCCGATGCTGGCCTACGTGCAGCTCGTCATCCTGCTCGTCGGCGCCCTGGTGGCGGTCGGCGGCTACAGCCTGGGGATCCACGAGGGACGCGAGTTCCTCGAGCAGCCGCTGTGGATCAAGGCCGGCATCGTCGTCGCCGCGCTGATCTTCCTCTACAACATCAGCATGACGGTGGCGAAGGGCCGCCGCACCGCCGTCACCAACGTCCTGCTCCTGGGATTGTGGGGCATCGCCATCTTCTTCCTGTTCTCGTTCTACAACCCCAGCAACCTGGCCCTCGACAAGCTGTACTGGTGGTGGGTCGTCCACATCTGGGTCGAGGGGGTGTGGGAACTGGTGCTGGCCGCCATCCTCGCCTACCTCGTCATCAAGCTGACCGGCGCCGACCGCGAGGTGGTCGAGAAGTGGCTTTACGCCATCGTCGGCCTCGCCCTGTTCTCCGGGATCCTGGGCACCGGCCACCACTACTACTGGATCGGCGCGCCGGGATACTGGCAGTGGGTGGGATCCATCTTCTCCACCTTCGAGGTCGCCCCCTTCTTCGCCATGGTCGTCTTCGCCTTCTCGATGGTGTGGCGCGAGCGGCGCGAGCATCCCAACAGCGCGGCGCTGCTGTGGGCCCTGGCGACGCCGGTGTTCGCCTTCTTCGGGGCGGGGGTCTGGGGCTTCCTGCACACCCTGTCCTTCATCAACTTCTACACCCACGGCACCCAGGTGACGGCGGCGCACGCCCACCTGTCGTTCTTCGGCGCCTACGTCATGATCAACCTGTCCATGATCACCTATGCGATGCCGTCGCTGCGCGGCCACACGCCGTTCAACCAGATCCTCAACATGTGGAGCTTCTGGATCATGACCTCGGCGATGGCGTTCATGACCTTCACGCTGACCTTCGCGGGCGTGGTCCAGGTCCACCTGCAGCGCGTCATGGGCATGAGCTACATGGAGGTCCAGGACCAGTTGGCGATGTTCTACTGGATGCGGCTGGGCGCCGGGCTGGCCGCGGCGATCGCGGCCGCCATCTTCATCTATTCCATGTTCGGCCGTGTCCACGAGCAGGTGCCGCCCCGGGTCGCTCTGGAACGGCCGGCCGAGTAAGGAGGATGCCCATGCGCGGGATCAGCACGCTGGCACTGGCCCTTCTGGTGGCCCTGGGCGGTCCCGCCTGGGGGCAGGCGAACCTGCGGCCCGACGTGCAGCCCCGGGTGCCGGCGCAGCCGGGCCAGATCCCGCCGGCCGAAGACGTCGAGTTCCTGAAGACGGCGACGGCGATGAGCCGCGTCGAGATCCAGTTGGGTGAGATGTCGGCCAAGGCGTCATCGAAGGACGTCCAGCAGATCGGCCGGCGCATCGCCGACAACCAGCGCGCCATGGAGGGCGAGGTCGCGGCACTGGCCAAGCAGCGGGGGGTGGACCTCTCGCACGCCGAACTGGCGGTTCCCGAAAAGGGAGGCCCGGGTGGCGCCGCCAGCGCGGTGACCTCGGCCCGGCATGCCTCGGGGGCGCAGGCGCAGCAGGCGGTGAAGAGGCTGTCCGGCCTGAGCGGGGACGAGTTCAACAAGGCCTTCATCGAGGAGCAACTGGCCCTCCACGACCGCCTGGTCGACCTTTACCAGACCGAGGCCTCGAACACGCCGGATACCGGGCTGGCGAGCTTCGCCATCAAGGCGCTGGTGACGATCCAGCAGGACCGCGACGAATTGCGCCGCCTCGCCGGCGAGATGGGCATTGCCACCGGCCGCACCGGGCAGGCTCCGCAATACGGGGAGCAGAAGCGGCGATAGGTGGCTCAGCCCTCGAACATGATCGTCAGCAGTAGGCTGGAATCTTCTATGCCGCGCAGGGAATGCTCCGTGCCGCCGTCGAGGTAGACCCACTGGCCGGCGCCCAGTTCCATCGAGGTCTCGGGCAGGCCGAGAAGAACGCGGCCCTCAAGGCAATGCAGGGTGATGCGCCCTGCCACCCGGTGCGCGGCGATCCGGTCCCCCGCCTTGACGACCAGCCGGATCGCCTCGAACGAGGCGGTCTTGACGATCGCCATCGTCTTGCCCTCCCCAGCGGCCCGCAAGTCGACGATTTCTCCCGGTTTCGCACCCGCCATCGCTTTCACCCTTTCGAACCGATGTCCTCCAGGGGATGAACCGCGCGGGGTTTCGATTGTTCACTGGACGGGACACCATCGAGGGCGGCCCCGTGTACGATCAAGCCATGGCGCATATGGGCTGGGCGATGGGCTGGGCGATGGCCGCCGCCGTCGCCTTCTGGCTGCTGGTGCTCGCCGCCCTCATCCTCGGCATCGCCGCGCTGGTCAAATACCTGCGCACGCCCAAGACCCGAGAGTGAGCGTTCACTCAGCCCGGGCCGCCAGGGAGCTGCGCTGCCGCCCGGCCGCGTCGAAATTGCCCGGATCGAGCCAGCGTTCGAATTCGCTTCGCAAGGCCGGCCACTCGCCGTCGACGATGGAGAACCAGGCGGTGTCGCGGTTGCGGCCCTTGTAGACCACCGCCTGGCGGAACAGCCCCTCGTAGCGGAAGCCGAGGCGACGCGCGGCCGCCTGCGACGGCGCGTTGAGGCTGTCGCACTTCCATTCATAGCGGCGGTAGCCGAGCTCGTCGAAGGCGCGCCGCATCATCAGGTACATGGCCTCGGTGGCGGCACGGGTACGCTGGAGCAAGGGCGAGAAATTGATGTGCCCGACCTCGATGACGCCGTTGCCCGCATCGATGCGCAGGTAGGAGGCCACCCCCACCGCCTGGCCGCCGTCGTGCGCGACGATGGCGTGGAACAGCGGATCGTCGGTCGTCGCCTTGGCCGCCAGCCAGGCCCGATAGGCATCGCGATCGGCGGGCGGCTCGTCGAAAAGATAGGTCCAGTTACGGCCGTCTTCGTCGCGCCGGTTGGCGTCGAACAGTGCGTCGGCATGTCGCGGGACGTCGACCGGCTCGACCACGCAATAGCGCCCGACCATCGGTGTCCGGGGCGGCGGCGGCCGCCGCGTCCAGCCGGGGACCGGGCAGCCAATGGACTGGCCGAGGGCGTTCGTCCGGGTGCTCACGTTCCGACCTCCCCGTAATGGATGGGCCAACGCCTATCACGGAAAGGCGCCGGCGCCTACTGGCGGGGCTTACAGGTCATTGGGGCCTCAGCCACGTTACTCATCGGCCTTGTAATGCGGCAGCGACCAGCCCCAGCGGATCGCCGCCGCCCGCACCAGGAAGGCGGCCAGGAAGGCAAGCACGGTCTGCAACTCGCGAGACAGGGCGGTCGCCTGCAGGCCCAGATAGGCCACGGCCCCCACCAAGGCGGCACTGGCGTAGATTTCCTTGTGGAAGATCAGCGGCTTTTCGCCACAGAGCACGTCACGGATCAAGCCGCCGAAACTGGCGGTCATGACGCCCATGAGCGCCGACACGACGACCGGAGCGCCCAGCGACAAAGCCTTCTGGGTGCCCGCGACCGCGAACATGGCCATTCCCACGGCGTCCAGCCACACCAACAATGTGAAGCGGGAATGCAGCGCCTTGGCCCACCAGAACACGGAAACGGAGGCGAGGACGCAGGTGACCAGGAATGCCTGGTCCTGCACCCAGAAGACCGGCCTTACCCCCAGCACCAGGTCACGCAGGGTACCGCCGCCGATGCCCGTCGCCGTGCCGATCACGATCAGGCCGATGGGATCCATCTGCCGCCGCGCCGCCTCCAGGGCGCCCGAGATGGCGAATACGGCTACGCCGATCAAGTCCAGCAGCAGGATGATTCCGGCCAAGGTCTCGGGTTCTACGGGCAACACGACGGAGCGCTCTCGTTGGGATTATGTGGCGGGGATCGCCCGCCCCTCGGCCGTGCCGGCCTATTTCAGTGTCTTGAGGAAGTCGATCGCGGCCTTGCGTTCGGCCTCGTCCTTAAGCAACAGGGCCATCTTGCTCTTCGCCGCGCCGCCGGTCTTGGCCGACAGGAAGGCGCTCGGGTTCTCCAGATAGCTCATCAGCGTCGGTTCGTCCCACACGACGCCCTTGCCAGCCAGGTCAGGCACCGTCGCCGCCTGACCGTACACCCCGAACAGGTTCGGACCGATCTTCTTGGCCCCGCCCTTCTCGAACGTATGGCAGGTCACGCACTTCTTCACGGCGGGGGCCTCCTGCGCCATGGCCGAGGAGGCGATGATGGCGGAGACCGCGATGGTAGTGATGGCGAAAGTCTTCATGCGAGCCCCCTTGTGTCGACCGGCCAAGCAGCCACGACGGTCAGCATAGCGACAAGGGCATGGGGAGGAAAGCTGTGGACATCGGGCAAAAACCACCCTTTGAGTGCCTCTTTGCACGTCCTGGCGTCGGCCCGCTCCCCCCGGCGCCGGTGGAAACGGCGCCGGGAAGGCTCAGGCTGGCGCTTGACGTCTTGCGCGACGCTCAGCCGAACTCCACCGCGATGGTCACGAAGTGCGCTGCCGCCCCGGCCAGCACACAGGCATGCCAGAGGGCGTTGTGGAAGCGCAAGCGCTCCATCAGGCAGAACGGCACGCCCAGGGTGTAGAGGCATCCGCCGACCACCAGCAGGGTAAAGGGGAGGGCACCGATGCTGTCCCGCGAAGGGCCCAACGCCCAAGCGATTGCCCATCCCATGCCGAGATAAAGGGTGACCGACACACGGTCAAAGCGGCGGGGGAACAGCAGCTTGATCAACGCGCCGGCCGCACACCCGCCGCCGACGGCCACCCCCATGGGCATGGCAATCCTGTCGGGCAGGCGGAGCATGACGAAGGGGGCGTAGGTGGCGGCGATCATCACGAAGATCATGGCATGATCGACACACCGCAACCGATCCTTGATCGGCCCCGTGGCGAGATTGTAAGCGGCCGAGAGGCCCAGCGTTCCCACCAGGGCGACACCGTAGAAGCCAAGGGCCGCGGCTTCCGCGAAAGGGCGACCGAGAAGACGACTGAACAGCCAGCTGGCACCCGCCACGGCAAGGCCCACGCCAACCATGTGGACGACGGCGTCGGCTCGCTCTTCCTCGGGTGTGTACCTACAGCTCAACCGTACCATCCCGCCACGTTTTGGCGGGAAAGTGCGGTCTACGGGACGCTCCTCCAAGTCGGTCAGACGGCTGCTTCCGCCGGAATAAAGGCAGGCTGTGACAGGGCCACGGAAGCGATCGGTGTCCCTGACGTCCAGCTGCCGTAGAACCGCCGGTATATCCCGCGGTTCCCCATCAGCGAAATCATGATGCCTTCCATTCCGACGAAGGCCGGCACACTCCCCGTGATGACATTAACGCCCGACAGCACGAATTGGCCTCCGTCCGGGGCCTCGACGATCCAGCAGCCGCCGACGCGGCCGACCAATGACGAATACATTCGCTTTCCTACCTTGTTCCACCTTGGATATGGGGGCGTTGGTCATTGGTCCGGCATGCGGATTGGTGCCATGCGCCTTGGCGTACCATGCTGGTCGGAATATCCCCTCGGGCGCGGATGATCGTTTGGCGTCCTCCCGGCCATGCCAATCTCTTCAACAGGTGGAGCCGTTTCTCCTCCGTTACTGTGATAGAACGCCAATGGATACCCGCCTTATCTTGGAAGTCAGGCCCTATCGGCTGGTGGAAGGGCAATGCGGTTGCTACGCAGTGGTCGAAGTGCGTTGCGGCCAGGTCCTGGGTCTGGAATGCGACCACCCGCGCCATACAGCTGCGGACACGTCAGCGGGAATGGCCGACGTGATTGGCCGCAGGTGGATGGACCGCGACAACGCGACCACTCTGTTCTGGCGCATGGTGGACGGCGAGGAGCACTACAGCGAGATGTTGTGGTGAGGCGTAGACTCGGTATCCATTACCGAAACCAGCTTTCGGCTTGGAGTATGACAGGACCGTGGGCGCATCGGCCGGCGGCCGAGCAGCGCACGCCCTTCCAACGGATGGGCCACGCGGCAATCCTCGCTTCCGTCCGTCGCCCGAAGAACCGCTAAGCCCTGGCTTGCCCGCTCCCCGGCGAGGCCAGCACGTAGGCACCGGGGGCGTCGGCCAAAGGCGGGTGAGCGGCGTCGCCGAGCGGCGGGGCGGCACTCATCTCGCCCGAGCGCTCGCCCAGCCACGCCACCCAGTCGTTCCACCAACTGCCGTCATGGTGTTCGGCCGTGGCGTGCCACTGCTCAGGGGTGCCGGCAATACGGTCGTTGGTCCGATAGTAGCCCTTGCGTAGGGCCGGCGGGTTGATCATGCCGGCGATATGCCCGCTGCTGGCCAGCACGAACCGTACCTGGGCGCTGGTGAACCGCATGGAACGCCACGCCGCCGGCCATGGCACGATATGGTCCTTTTCGGCGCCGATGGCATAGACGTCACCGCGGATGCGGCCGAGGTCGATCCCGCGCCCGCGCAGGACGACCCGGCCCGGCTTGACCAGATTGTTCTCGATATAGGTGTTCTTAAGGTAGAAGGCGTGGGCGGCACGGGCCATGCGGGTGCCGTCGGCGTTCCAATAGAGCAGGTCCAGGGCCGGCGGCGCCTTGCCCATCAGATAGGAATTGACCGCCGTGTTCCAGATCAGGTCGTTGGCGCGCAGCAGGTTGAACATATTGGCGGTGTGGCGACGGTCGAGATAGCCGCGTTCCAGCATCTGGCTCTCTATGTACGCCATGTGCGGCTCGTCAAAGAACACCGCCGTCTCGCCCACGTCCGAGAAGTCCAGCAGCGACACCATGAAGGTGACGGCGTTGAAGCGATGGTCGTCCGCCGCAGCCAGCCATGCCAGGGTGGTGGCCAGCAGGGTGCCGCCGATGCAATAGCCGACGGCATTCAACCGCTCTTGGCCGGTGATGGCTCGCACGGCGTCACTGGCGGCAAGGATGCCTTCGGCCATGTAATCGCCAAGATCCACGTCCTCCATGCCGGCGTCGGGGTCCTTCCAACTGATTATGAACACGGTGAAGCCCTGATGGACCAGGAAGCGCACCAGGCTGTTCTTGGGCTGGAGGTCAAGGATGTAGAACTTGTTGATCCAGGGCGGCACGATCAGCAGCGGCACCGCATGGGCCGACGCGCCGGCCGGACTGTACTGGATCAGCTCGATCAGGCGGTTGCGCAACACCACCTTGCCGGGGCTCAGCGCCAGATTGTGGCCGGGGGCGAAGGCCCCGGTGTCGGTCATGCGCAGATGTCCGGCCTCAAGATCGGCCAAGAGGTTGCGCCACCCATCGGCCAGGCTGGCCCCGCCGGTCTCCACCGCACGCCGCTGGGCGGCCGGGTTGGTGGCCAGGAACAGCGTGGGGCTGGTGGCGTCGATGAACTGGCGGAGATGAAAGCCCAGGCGGCGGCGCTGGTCGGGATCCAGTTCGGGATCTTCCACCTCGGCCAGCAGGGCTTCGGCGCAGGTCTGGTAGGTCCGCCGGAGGTGGCGGAAACAAGGATTGCCGTGCCATTCGGGGGCATCGAAGCGGTGGTCGGTCTCCTCCGCAGCCGCAGGTTCGCTCGCGCCTAGCAGGCGGCCGGCCCAACCGCACCAGCACTCCGCCGCCACCTGCATCGATCTCAGCCCCAGCTTCTCCAGGCTGGCGGCACTGCGTTCGGGCTTGCGTGCCGCCCGCTCCCCCACCTCCACCAGGCAATCGGCGATGGTGCCCCATTCAATGGGCAGCAGACGATGAAGGGGATTGGCCTGCCAGCACTGATCGATCCAAACCGCCAACGGCGAGCGGGCTGGGCGGGCCACCGGCGCCGGTAACGGCGGCATCCCGGCCGGCGGCGGTGGAGGCTCTGGCCGCTTGTCCGCCCGCATGCCGAGGAACACATCGGCCATGCTGCGATAGGGCTGATCGGGCAGCAGTGCCTCCAGGGCTGCGATGGCGCCGGGGCCGGCATTGTTGCGCCGCGCGTGCTCGATAACCTCCATGCGATTACGGGGGAAATCGATACCTTTGAGCAGGTGGGCGATGTCTCCTATGGACGAGCCTGTTGCCATGCTTTGCTTCCTCTCCAGGCGGGACGCAGATCGCGGGCGTTCCATATTGGCGGATGGGGACGCTCCGCCATCTTGATCGCACCGGAAACCAAGAAACACCGGTCCCGTTGATCTCGGGTGTAAAGGGTAAACTCCTTGCAGGGAGTGACGGGTCATGGCCACGCCGTTCGTGGGCAAACGGAGACCGCCGCGCATGAGATGGGCCGCTGTCTTGATGACGGTCGTCGCATTCGTGAGTCCTGCCCTGGCGGCGGACCCACGCGGCACGTGGCTGACCCAGGACAAGGATGCCGCCCTGACCATCAGCGCATGCGGCAGCCAATTGTGCGGCCAGATCATTTGGCTGGAGAGCGCGACGGATCAGCGCGGCACGCTTCGGCTGGACGAGAACAATCCGGATCCTGGCAAGCAGTCGCAGCGGATCTGCGGGCTCGTCGTCATCAAAGGGCTTGCCCCCTCGGGTCCCGACACCTGGACGGGCACGGTCTACAATCCCGAGGACGGCCAGACCTACCAGGGCAGCATCACCGTGCTGTCCGACGACGCATTGAAGGTCCGCGCCTATATCGCGTTGCCGATTTTCGGCAAGAACCAGACCTGGTCGCGGGTGAACGGTCCCGCCGCCGATGGGCTGGCCTATAATTGCCGCAACCGCGGATGAAGCGGTCGTATCGGTAGATCAGCCGTTGTGCCGCGCCTGCCTAGGGAACTTGCCGGCCAACCGGCCCGTTACAGCAACATCGCAGGGTGTGCAGGAGGGCTTCGGGATGTCCATACTCGCGTGGCTGCTTCTTGGCCTGATCGCCGGTTTCATTGCCAGCAAGATCGTCAACAAGAGCGGTCAAGGGCTTTTGCTCGACATCGTCATCGGCATCGTCGGCGCCCTGATCGGCGGTTCGCTGTTCAACAGCCTTGGGGGCGTCGGCATCACCGGCTTCAATCTGTGGAGCCTGTTCGTCGCCGTCGTCGGCGCGGTCATCGCCTTGCTGATCTATCACGCAATTACCCGCAGGCGCCGGCTGTAGGCGTGGCGGTGGATGATGCGTGGCGACCCCGACGCCCGGCATTTGTTGGGCACGCTTTCGGGTGTTCCCCAAGACAGCGGCGATGCGGCAGCAAATATGTCAGGGAGGGCCAAGGAGATCGAATAGCCAAACGCGCGTTTGGAGCCGCCGGGCTGCCAGCACCTAGTTTCGATCAAGGCACTTACGGGGCACCCGCATCGGTTTAGGCGTGACCAGCCCGCGCCAGGGTCGTGTTAATTGATATTCAGCCACATGTGGTTCCACTCCATCGGAATGAAGTTGGCCGCCGTAGTCACGGTCGTGTTCCTATTCCTTATTGGAACGGCGGCGGGCTTTTCCTACCAGGCGGCGGTCTTTCTGGGTGATCTCGATCACCAGGAGCAGGCCAATTCCCGCATCCAAACCTTGCAGGGACTCTTGGAATTCGTGCTCAGCGCCGAGGTAGGACTGCGTACCTTTGTGGTGACGGGCGACATTGCCGACCTTGCAGAGGTCGATGACGCCCGAGCCGGCATCAGCCACTCCGTTTTGGCGTTGAAGGCCGCATCCCGGGCTCAACCCGCAGCGGCCGAACGCATCGGCTTGATCGAGGCAGGCGCCATCGCCCGGTTGGCGGATCTGCAGCGCATCGAGGTCGAACGGCGACAACACGGAAGACAGGCGGCCCAGCGCATGGCGGCGGGCGAGACGAGCAAGCGCACTATCCAAGATCTGCGCGCCAATGTGGAGCAGGTGCTGACGGATGAGCGAACATCGCTGAGCCATCAACGGCAAATTACCCAAGCACGGTTACAATACGCGGTGGTGTTGTGGCTGCTGCTCATCGCGGCCAGTATGATCGCCGTGACCGTCTCCGTGGTCCAAGTCATGAAGCAGGTGCGGCGCAATGCGGTTCTCATGCTTCGGCTACAACATGACGCACGCCATGATTTCCTAACCGAATTACCCAATCGGGCCTTCTTTCAGGATACGCTGCTCCATGTCCTCGCCGGGGCGGACCGAGAGAAGACGCGGGCGGCAGTGCTGTATATGGATCTGAACGGCTTCAAGGCAATCAATGACGAGTTGGGCCATGAGGTGGGCGATCTGGTGCTGATCGAGGTCGCCAATCGGCTCCGCACCACCGTGCGCAGCGCTGATTTTCTGGCCCGCCTGGGCGGCGACGAGTTCGCAGTGCTGGTGCCCCGTTACAGCCAGGAATGGGAACTCAGCGAGCTGGTTGGCCGCATCGAGAATGCTGTATTGCAGGTGGCGCCGTCCGCTCTGCATGGGCGTACCGTCAGCATCAGTGTCGGTGTGGCCTCCTATCCCGATCAGTGCGGCAACGCCGAGGCGTTGCTGGAAGCGGCTGACCAAGCGATGTTTTCCCGTAAAAGAAGTGGATGCCCTGTGCGCAAGCCGTCATGATCCGCTCCAAAGCATCAAAACCCCAATGAGTGCTGTTGATGCTGCGGTGATGGCGGTCATCAGCCCCATGACCGTGATGCGTCTACGCAAGCTGACGACCGCCTGCACCGTGAAGACGATCGCCAGGGCAAAACAGCCGAGAGCTATGGCGAGATTCACTGGGCCACGCCTCCAAGTGACCGGTCACCCGGCGGATCACCGCGGTGACGCCACGGATATGGTGCGGTTGTCCACCGTCTACGTCAGGCGCATCTGAGATATCCGCAGGGTGGCTCTTGGCGTAGCTAGCTAGCCTCCGTTGCTGGCAACCGCTTTGAATGAAACCAGCCGCTGCCTGTCCTCGTCCCACAATGCGAGCCGGGCCGCAGCGAAGCCGGCGCGCAGGCCGAACTTGGTGGTCGGCAACAGGGGATCAACCGCTTGGTAGGCCGCTCGCAGTCTGTAGTTGGGGATGCGTGGCGCCAAGTGGTGGATGTGGTGGTAGCCGATCCACCCGGTTACCCACTCCAGCGGTTTGGGCAGAACGTAACAGGAGCACCCCTTTAGGACCGCCGGAACGAAGCGCCAATGGCTCTGGCGTTGCCAATACGTCGTCTCAAACTGATGCTGTACAAAGAAAATCCAGACACCAACCACGTCGGCGACCACCGTCACGGACAGCGCGATGGTCAGGAACCGGCCATAGCCGAAAACGGTTCCGCCGCAGAGAACCAGGGCGGCCACCGCGACATTGGTCCACATGATGCTTTTGAGCGATCGAGTATCACCTAGCCGCAATCCGATCGGCAGGCGGTGGCGGATTATGAATTGGTAGGGTGGGCCGATGAGGAACAAGACGACCGGGTGGCGATACAGTCGATAGCCCCACCGTCTAATACCGGACAATTGTCGGTATTCGGCGACCGTCAGCGTGGTGATGTCGCCCCGTCCCCGCCGCGACAGGTTGCCCGAGGTGGCGTGGTGCCAATCGTGATCGCGCTTCCACCAATGATAAGGCGTAAGGGTAAGGACGCCGATGATCCGCCCCACCAAGTCGCAGGCCCGCCGCTGAAGAAAAAACGAGTAGTGGCCGCAATCATGCTGGATGATGAAAAGCCGCAGCAGGAGCAGCCCCGTGGGCGGAACGACAAGAAACGCCGCCGCATAGCCAACCTTTTCCGCCAGGACGAGGGCACTGAAGAACAGGGCGGCGAATGCGACGACCGTAATCGCCAGTTGAATAAGGCTGCGAACGGTTGAGGGGGTGGCGAACGGCCGAAGCAGTTGCACCGGGTCTGTGCCGATTGGTCGGGGTCGTTCCACTCCACCCTCCGTGGGCACACGCTGTCCCTCACATACGTGGGGCTTCTTGGGCCGCCATTGGCCTCGCTTCCGCAATCGTGCCCCGGCCACTTACCCTTGCCCTCTGCCCTATGACATTCGCGCGGACCAGCCAGTGGCAGCAGGCGTGGCTCAAACGGCCTGTTCATGCCGTGGCCGGGGCGTGGAGCCGGAAGAACAGCCGCTTGACCACTTCGACCAGCGCCAGATAGGCGAGCACCGCCGCCGCCAGGAAGGCATAGAACGAGGCCGGTGGCGGGACGAAGCCGAAGAACACGCCCAGCGGTGTCAGCGGCAGCAGCGCACCGGTGGCGGCCGCCCCCAGTGACAGCCCGGCCAGGACCAGGTGGGGGCGGCTGCGCCAGGGGCGGTGGCGGGTGCGGATCACGAAGATGACCAGGACCTGGGTTGCCAGACTTTCGACGAACCACCCGGTCTGGAACAACGCTTCGCCGGCCCCGAACAGGTGGAACAGGACATAGAAGGTCAGGAAGTCGAAGAGCGAGCTGACCGGCCCCAGCACCAGCATGAAATGCTGGATCAGCCGCAGATCCCATTGCACGGGCTTGGCCAGCGCGTTGTCGTCCACGTTATCAAGGGGAACGCCGGCCTCGGAGGCGTCGTAGAGCAGGTTGTTGAGCAGCACCTGCGTCGGCAGCATGGGCAGGAAGGGCAGGAAAATCGCCGCCCCCGCCATGCTGAACATATTGCCGAAATTCGAACTGGCGCCCATCAGGATGTACTTGGTGACGTTCTGCACCGTCCGCCGCCCCTCCATCACCGCCTGATACACCACCGACAGATCGGGTTCGAGCAGGATGACGCTTGCCGCCTCCTTGGCGACATCGGCGGCGCTGTCCACCGAAATGCCGACATCGGCGGCGTGAATGGCCGAAGAATCGTTGATGCCGTCCCCCAGGAAGCCGACCACCCGGCCCGAGCGCTTATAGGCCAGCAACACCCGTTCCTTCTGCGGCGGCGTCACCCGGCAGAACACATTGACCTTGGGAAGGCTGGCGCGTAGTGCGTCCTCACTCATCGCCTCAAGATCGTCGCCGGTGATCAGGCCGGTGATGGTCATGCCCAACTCGGCGCAGACGTGCCGCGTTACCCGTTCGTTGTCGCCGGTCAGGATCTTGACCGGCACTCCGGCACCGGTCAGAGCCTGGATCGCCGCCATGGCGCTCGCCTTGGGCGGGTCGAGGAAGACCGCGTAGCCGGCAAAAGCCAACTCGGTTTCGTCTCCAAGGGCGGCGGAGATATGTTCCGGCGCCATCGCCTTGGAAGCGATGGCCAGCACCCGGAAGCCATCCTCGCCCAACTTCCGGAACAGGGCGTCGAGCGTCGCCCGCGCCGCCGGATCCAGCGGCTGGACCGCGCCCGCTTCCGCTTCATAATGGGTGGAGCAGCGCAGCACGTCCTCCGGCGCCCCCTTGACCACCAGCAACCGTTCGCGACCATCGGTGACCAGGACGGAGACCCGCCGCCGCTCGAAGTCGAAGGGGACCTCGTCGATCTTTTCCCAGCCGCTCACGTCCAGCGTGCGGAAGGAGATGATGGCATCGTCCAGCGGACTCTTGATGCCGCTCTCGAAAAAGCTGTTGAGGAAGGCGAGGCGAAATACCCGCTCGCTGTCGTCGCCGCGAAAATCCAGGTGCCGGACCATGCGGATCTTGGCCTCGGTCAAGGTCCCGGTCTTGTCGGTGCAAAGCACGTCCATGGCACCAAGGTTGTGCATGGCCGCCAGCCGCTTGACGATGACCCGGCGTCGCGCCATCCGCGTTGCGCCGCGCGCCAGCGTGACCGTGACGATCATCGGCAACAGTTCCGGCGTCAGCCCCACTGCGAGTGCCAGCGCGAACATCAGCGAGTCCAGCCATGGCCGGTGGAACAGCACGTTCACAGCCAACACGAACAGAACCAAGAAAACGGTCAGCCGCAGAATGAGGAAGCCGAACTGGCGGATGCCCAACTCGAATGCGGTGGGTGGCGGTGCCGCCGCCAGGGTGCCACTCAATTGGCCGAAGGACGTGGCCTCGCCGGTGCGGCAGACCACCGCGATGGCGCTGCCGCTGATGACCGAGGTGCCCATGAAGACGGTGTTGATCGCTTCGGCGGCCCCCCGCGCCAGGGCGCCGGCCGCATCGACGTGCTTCTCCGCCGGATAGGGCTCGCCGGTCAACATGGCTTGGTTGACGAATAGGTCGCGGGATTCGATCAGGCGGCAATCGGCCGGCACCAGATCGCCGGCGGCCAGACGGACCACGTCGCCAGGCACCAGTTGGTCCACCGGCTCCGTCGCTTCGATACCGTCGCGGCGGACCTGGACATGCACGGCGACCGAGCGGCGCAAGGCCTCGACGGCGTTCTCGGCCCGCAAACTCTGGACGAAATCCAGGGTAATGCTGAGCACCACCATCGCAATGACGATGACGAAGCTGGCGACATTGCCGGTGACCGCCGACAGCGCGCTGGCGAACAGCAGAATAAGCACCAGCGGATTGAGGAAACGGCTGAGGAATTGCAGCCCCAGGGGCTGGCGGCGATGCGCCTGCACCTGATTGAGCCCATACTGGCGGCGCCGTTTGTCCGCCTCTGCACCGGTGAGCCCGGCGGCGGTAGTCCCCAGGGCTTCGAGAACGGCGGAGACCGGTGGGACCCAAATCTCCCCGGGCAATCCATTCGCGTGATGACTGGGGAGCATGACGGGTCCCCACATGGACGCGGAGCTTCCCTCGCACGACTATTGATGAGCGGTTGAGGCTTGCCGTGCTCCCAGGGAATGGAACGTTTATTTCTGTGCGTACCTAAATTCAGGCAGCGTCTTCAGCTCATCCTTTGTTCCGCCCGGCAAAACTACCCTATTTGCCGCGATTTTCAGGCTACCGAACGGCAAAACAACCAGTCGCTCGCCCATGCCGAGAAAGCCGCCCACCGACAGCACGACGTACGGAACCTTATTGCTGGGCTCGACCAGGAGATCGTCGACCTTGCCGATCGTCTCGTTGGCATCATTGACGACGGAACTGCCGACAATCTTCGACGCGCGATATCCTGCCGCCACTTTCTGGACATCGACATGCTCGATGCGGACCGTCTGTGGCTCGCCCTGTGCCCACACAGGTCCGGCGAAGAAGAATGCGCTGAAGATCGCCGCGCCGGCGACGAAAGATGCTTTTGGCATAGCGTGCCTCTCTTGCTGCAGCGGGTGGCGGAAGGCGGAGGGGACCAGATATTCCCGGCGATCATCGGGCAGAAGAGGTTGCCGTTCCCTCGGGGGAGGCGTCTTCATACATGGTCGGCTCGCCCAATTCGCGCCAGCTGAACATGGCGACGGGAATTGCATGAGCGCAATCTCGCCGATGGGGGACCAGCGCCATTGCGTCACGCACGTTCGAAGGGAGATGGCATTCGTCGCGATGGTCAGCAGCCACGACACCAACGGGTGGCCAGCGGCGCTTCCTAGCCATCGCCCGCGGAGAGGCTTACAGGAGGAGGCTCACAGAACGACAAAGGCCGCCCGGAGGCGGCCTTTAAGTCATTGATTCGCTTGGCGTCCCCACGGGGATTCGAACCCCGGTTGCCGCCGTGAGAGGGCGGTGTCCTAGGCCTCTAGACGATGGGGACGTCTTCGGCGCGAGGCCCGCTTTATGCCGAATGGGACGGGGGCTTGCAAGCGTTTTTTTTGGGAACCCGCAAAGGAACCGGGCGGAAGCCGGCGCGCTTGTCGTCGAAGCGGTGTCCCTGCACCTGGATGGCCTGGCCGTCGAGCACGCCGACGATCACCCAGGCCAGCTCGGGCTCGAAGGCGCCGGCGCGGTCGGCGGCCGAGGGGTCGGCGCTACCGTCGGGATGGGAGTGGTAGTGGCCGACCACCCGGTCCTTGCCCCCCGCCTCGCGCAGGTCGCGCTCCAGCGCCACCCGGACCGCCGGGTCGAGCTCGAAGCGGCCGGGCTGGTCGGCCAGCAGGTTGGCGGCGGCGACCACCCGGGTCACCCGCACCAGTTGGCCCTTGCCGCGCCCGACGATCAGGCCGCAGGCCTCGGCCGGATAGGCGGCCTCGGCGGCGTCGACGATGGATTTCAGCAGGGCGGCGTCGATCTGCAGGATCACCGCGGCGCTCCCGGGGCGGTGGCTTCCGGAGCGGGCGCTTCCGGCGTCAGAACGAAGGTGCCGGCGACGCGGCCGCCGGCCGGGTCGAGCACCACGAAGCGCTCGGCGCCGGCCCCGGTCAGGCGCAGCACCACGCGCTCGCCGGCCACCAGGGCCTGCTCCACCCGCGATCCGGGCGGCACCGGCACGCCGACGGCGCCGAATTCCGTGGCGGCCGACGTGGCCGCCACCGGGCCGCCGACGCGGCCCTTGCCCGATTGCTTGGTCAGCCCGTAGCCCAGCAGCCCGAGCCCGGCGACCAGCAACAGGCCCATGACCAAAACCAAAGCCTTGAGTGCTTTCATGGCGTGCGATTCAATGGAGGTTCATCCCGAGGAGTCCGATGCCCCCCACCGCCACCATCCTGGAACCCACCCCGGTCCTGCCCGAGGAAGCCGGCGCCCGCCTCGACAAATGGCTGTCGGAGCGGCTGCCCGACCTATCGCGCACCCGCATCAAGGCATTGATCGAGGGCGGCCTGGTGGTGTCGGCCGGCCAGACCATAGCCGACGCCTCGCACAGGGTCAAACCCGGCCAGGCCTACGTGGTGACCGTCCCACCCGACGCGCCGGCCGAGCCCGAGCCCCAGGACATCGCGCTGACCGTGGTGTACGAGGATGCCGACCTCATCGTCATCGACAAGCCGGCCAGCCTGGTGGTCCACCCCGCCCCCGGCAGCCCGGACCAGACCCTGGTCAATGCCCTGCTCGCCCATTGCGGCGAGTCGCTGTCGGGCATCGGCGGCGTGCGCCGGCCGGGGATCGTCCACCGCATCGACAAGGACACCAGCGGCCTGATGGTGGCGGCCAAGAACGACCGCGCCCACGCGTCGCTGTCGGAGCAGTTCGCCGAGCACTCCATCGACCGGGCCTACAAGGCGCTGGTGTGGGGCCTGCCCACCCCGCGCGAGGGCGAGATCGAGGGCAACATCGGGCGTTCGCCCCACGACCGAAAGAAGATGGCGGTCGTGGCCTCGGGCGGGAAAACCGCGCTGACGCGCTACAAGGTCATTCGCCCTTACGCCCAGGCGGCGGTGTCCCTGGTCGAATGCCGGCTGGCGACGGGGCGGACCCACCAGATCCGGGTCCACATGACCTCGATCGGCCACCCCCTGGTCGGAGACCAGACCTACGGCCGGCAACGCGCGGCGCGGTTGCGCAACCTCACGCCGGAAACCCGTAATCGTCTGAGCGACTTCCCCCGACAGGCATTGCATGCCTACCTACTCGGGTTCCGCCATCCCTCGTCAGGAAAGCACCTGATCTTCGAAAGCGATATAGCTTTCGATATCAGCGTCTTGCTGAAATTTTTAGAGGCTGTATAAAATCGCCCTATACTTGACTGGCCGGCTGTGTCATTCTCGGGTGCAAGAGAAGGTGATACCAATTGGCGTTGACGCTTTCGAGTGGAGGCGCCAGGCGGGAGGCCAACCTCCCACGCCAAGAGAGGAGATGCGACATGACGGCCATTTCCCCCAGCCTCGCGATCGCGCCCGAGGGCAATCTCTCACGCTATCTCCAGGAAATCCGGAAGTTCCCCATGCTCGGGCCGGAGGAGGAGTACGTCCTCGCCAAGAATTTCAGGGACGAGGGTAACCTGGAGGCCGCCAACAAGCTGGTGACCAGCCACCTGCGTCTGGTCGCCAAGATCGCCATGGGCTACCGCGGCTACGGCCTGCCGATCGGCGAGCTGATCTCCGAGGGCAACGTCGGCATGATGCAGGCGGTCAAGCGCTTCGACCCCGATCGCGGCTTCCGCCTTGCCACCTACGCCATGTGGTGGATCCGCGCCGCCATCCAGGAATACATCCTGCATTCGTGGTCACTGGTGAAGATGGGCACGACCGCCGCGCAGAAGAAGCTGTTCTTCAATCTGCGCAAGCTCAAGGGCCAGATGCAGGCCATCGAGGAGGGCGACCTGTCGCCGGAGAACGTGCGCAAGATCGCCGAGGAGCTCGATGTCGCCGAGGCCGACGTGGTCAGCATGAACCGCCGCCTCTCCAGCCCCGACCACAGCCTCAACGCGCCGGTGCGCACCGACGGCGAGGGCGAATGGCAGGATTGGCTGGTGGACGACCGCGACGACCAGGAGACCGAGCTGGCCGAACGCGAGGAGATGGGCCGGCGCCGCAACCTGCTGACCCAGGCGCTGAAGAGCCTCAACGATCGCGAGCGCCACATCCTCACCCAGCGCCGGCTCAAGGACGATCCGGTGACGCTGGAGGACTTGTCGCAGCACTATGGCATCAGCCGCGAACGCGTGCGCCAGATCGAGGTGCGCGCCTTCGAGAAGCTGCAGAAATCCATGAAGAACGCCGCCATCGAGGCGACCCACCACTAAGGGCACGCCGGGCACGGAAAGAGGGCGCTTCGCGGCAGCGGGGCGCCCTTTGTTTTTGCCCTCGCGCCCTCCCCCCTGTCCCGACGGAGCAATGCGACGAGGGACCTCATATGGCGCCGTCCCGCCGGGTGTCGACGGCGAGTCCCTCGCCGGGCTCGGATGACAGCTAGGGCTGCTACTGCTTCTTGGCGACCTCGTCGCCCCAATCCTCGATCAGCTTCTTCTGGGCGGCCTTGAGCGAGGCGACGCGATGTTCGGTGGTGAAGGACAGCCACGAGGACACCATGGGCGGCATGGCCATGTAGAGCAGCCAGCCGATCGCCGAGGTGCCGTAGGCCCACAGCAGCACGTCGGCGTGCGACAGCATGTTCAACGCCTCGTCGAGGGTGTGGACACCGAACCACAGCTGGAAGAGGAATGGGATCACGCCGGCGAAATTCAGGCCTCCGACGCAGAGCCAGGCGTATTTGTGCGCCCCCTTCTCCGAGGCCCAGGCGCCCATGGTGGGCAGCATGGTAAAGAACAGCAGCGTCACCGTCGGCAGCGAGAACGGCACCAGCGCCGCCAGCACCATGAGCACGACGGTCTTGTTCATGCTGGCCGGCGCCTTGGCTTTGCCCTTGGCGGGGACGGCGGCGCGGGCGGCGGGCTTCTTGGCCATGGCCTACAGCACCTTCAGGATGACGACGACGGTGACGGTCACCAGGCCGATGATGATGCCGGTCACCGCCGCGGTCTGCTTGCCGATGCGATCGGCCTCGTGCGAGCGCTCCTCCTCGTCGGCCTGAACGCGCTTGATCTCCTCTTCCGCGGCCTGGTACTGGGCCTGGGCCCAGGCGAACTCGGCGGCGTCCTTGTCGCGGGCCTCGGGATTGTCGAGAAGGTTGTACATCTCCACCACCGAGCCCCGCCGCACCAGACGCGGGATCTCCTTCTCGTATTCGCGCCGGCGCTCGCGTGAATGGAAGCTGTTGACGATGGGGGTGATCAGAGTCCCCATCCACGCCGCCAGCCCGGGCAGTTGCTCGGGCCCCAGGCGGTACTGGAACACCGCGAACATGTTGGCCAGCGCCACCAGGGCCTTGGCGGGATCGGGATCGTTCAACTGCACCAGGTTGCGGTCGATGTCGCTGCGCGCCCGGGCGCCCATGAAGGCGGCGATGTGGCGGTCGACCGGCCATTGCTTGGGGTCGGTGCGCTTGGCGGCGGCGGCGTTGAGGGCGGGCAACAGCTCGCGCAGCTCGACGACGTACTCCTCGCAGAGCAGCGGGCTCAGGCAGGGCAGCGCGTCGTTCATCTCGTACATGCAGCGCTCGAGTCCGAAGCCCATCCCCGTCTGCGACAGGTAGCCCTTCAGCTCGCGGAAGCCGCTTTCCATCAGGGAATTATCGGGCAGATAGGCCTTGCGCGCCTCGAACCACATCTTGGGGACCTCGCGCAGGATGATCTCGGCGATCAGCCTGGGGTCCTCCTTCTGGCCGCTGATGGCGGCGAGCGCCGAGCCGAACCCGTCCGGCATGGCATTGAAGCCCTTGTAGCGGATGGGCGCGGTGGGATCCAGCAGGATCAGCACCTTGCACAGCATGAGGTCGGCCGCCACCCGCTTGTCGGTGGTGGTGGTGATGGCCAGCCGCACCACGTCGGCCATCGCCTGCGCCCGCTCCTTGTCCTCCACCGCGCGGCGCAGCCACAGCTCCAGCTTGCCTTCCAGCACCGGCGGGATCGCCGCCTCCCAGTTCTTGGCGAAGGCCACCGCCAGCTCGCGGCAATTGAAGTACTCGTTGCCCTGGAAGGGGAAACCGCGCGCCGCGCGCTTCTCGATGCGCGGCTGCAGCGGCGACATGCGCCGGCCCTGCAGCCACAGGTCCAGCGCCTCGATGTCCCAGCGCTGGTCGGGATCGTCGCACAGCAGGCCCTTCAGCACCTCGATCAGGGCCAGCGGCAGCCGCTCGTCCCCCACCAGGGTCGCGTAGGTGCCCGACTGGATCTTCATCTTGAGCAGGGTGGCGTCGTCCATGTGCGCCACCGGGTTGCGGCCCAGGTAGCACAGCAGGATGGTGACCCCCAGCGAGTAGAGGTCGTCGGAATAGGTGCCGCCGCCCCGGGCCACCGGGTTGGACATGCCCGATTCGATGGTCTCGTACAGCAGCGGCTGGTCGTAGGCCGGCGGCGCGGTGACGCAGTCGCCGAGCGCGATGCGCTCGCCGGCCCCGTCCATGAAGAACAGGTTGCTGGGTCGGATCGAGCGATGGGTGATGCCGCGCTGGATCAGTTCGCGGACGGTGGCGACCAGCGGATCGATCAGCTTGCGGGTGATGTCGTACTCGTGGATGCGGACGATGTCGCGCCCGTTCATCAGGCGCCCGCCGCCGGGTCGCTCGTAGATCACCGTCATGCACTGGCGACCGACGGGGGCCCAGTTCATCGGCCCCCACTCCACCAGCTGCATCATGCCCGGCGACAACATGCCCTTCATGGCGCGCATGACGTTGACGCGGGCGGGCAGCTCGGGCCGGCAGATCAGGCCGACCAGGGCGCGGTTGGAATCGCGCTTGTCCTCGGCGGCGAAGGCTTCGGCATTGAGGGTGGAAAGTTCGCGGAGCGGCTGGTTGGAGCGTATGAGATAGCGGTCCCGCAGCAGCCCCGATGGGCCGGCGGCGGGTTTCGCCACTACCTGTTCAGCCACCTCGGCCGCGGCGTCCGCCATTCTCGCGTCCGTTCCTCGCTAGGGCCGAACCGCCCCACCCTCTCTTTGTACGGGGCGGAGCGGTTGTTCTCAAGCCGTATCAGCTCGCGAACGGATCTTGCACGAGGATGGTGTCCTCGCGCTCGGGGCTGGTGGACAACAGGGCCACCGGCGCCTCGATCAGCTCCTCGATGCGGCGGATGTACTTGACGGCGGTCGCCGGCAGGTCCTTGAACGACCGCGCGCCGCGGGTGCTTTCCGTCCAGCCGGCGATGCTCTCGTAGACCGGCTCGATCTCGGCCTGCTTGGCCTGGGACGACGGCAGGTGGTCGATGACCTCGCCGCGGCACTTGTAGCCGGTGCAGATCTTGAGCTCCTCGAAGCCGTCGAGCACGTCGAGCTTGGTCAGCGCGATGCCGTCGATGCCGTTGACCTTGACCGCCTGGCGCACCAGCGTGGCGTCGAACCAGCCGCAGCGGCGGCGGCGGCCGGTGACGGTGCCGAATTCGTGGCCGCGGTCGCCGATCAGGTGACCGATGTCGTTGTCCAGCTCGGTCGGGAACGGGCCCGAGCCGACGCGGGTGGTGTAGGCCTTGGCGATGCCGAGCACGAAGCCGACCTGGCCCGGGCCGACGCCCGACCCGGTGCCGGCGTTGCCCGACACGGTGTTGGACGAGGTGACGAAGGGATAGGTGCCGTGGTCGATGTCGAGCATGGCGCCCTGGGCGCCCTCGAACAGCACGCGCTTGCGGGTGTGGCGGATTTCGTCGAGACGCTGCCACACCACGTCGGCGAAGGGCAGGATCTTGGGGGCGACGGCCTTCAGCTTGGCGAGGATCTCCTGGCCGTCGAGCAGGTCGGCGCCCAGGCCCTTGAGCAGGGCGTTGTGGTGGGCCAGCAGCTTGTCCAGCTTCTGCTCCAGCACCTTGTCGTCGTCGAGGTCGCACACGCGGATAGCGCGGCGGCCGACGCGGTCCTCGTAGGCCGGGCCGATGCCGCGGCCGGTGGTGCCGATCTTGCCGGCGCCCGAGGCCTCCTCGCGGGCGCGGTCGAGGTGACCGTGCAGCGGCAGGATCAGGCAGGCGTTCTCGGCGATCTTGAGGACGTCGGGGGTGATGGTGACGCCCTGCGCCTTGATGCGATCGATCTCGTCGAGCAGGGCCCACGGATCGACGACGACGCCGTTGCCGATGATCGACAGCTTGCCGCGCACCACGCCGGACGGCAGCAGCGACAGCTTGTAGGTGACGCCGTTGATCACCAGGGTATGGCCGGCATTGTGGCCGCCCTGGAAGCGAACGACCACGTCGGCCCGCTCGGACAGCCAATCGACGACCTTGCCCTTGCCTTCGTCACCCCACTGGGCGCCGACCACTGCGACATTCGCCATCTTCAACGTTCCCCTATCAATCCAATGACTGCACGCCGTCGGCCGCCACAATGTGGCCGCAGCGCAAACGTTTGGCCTCTGCCTTGGGATCGGCGGCGGGATCGAGCCCGGCCACGGTCACCCAACCATCGGCGCGAAGCGCGCTTGCCTGCGCGCGGGCCGTGCCGACCGGCACGAAGACGCGACGCACCGGTGCGGGCCCGGGCAGGGCGGCAAGCACGGTGTCCATGAACAAGGTCGCGCCGGTGGCCGGCTCGGCCCCGGCGGCGAGATAGCGGCCGCCGCGGCCCAGTTCGCCGCCCACCGAGCGACCGAACAGGGTGAAGGCGACGCCGGCATGGTATTCGAAGCCGCGGTTCTCCACCGGGTCGACGGTCAACATCAGGTCGGGCATGCCCGCCCGCACCAGCCGCACGACCTCGGCCAGGCGATCGCGCTCGGCGGCGGCGGCGGGCGGCAGGTCCAGCTTGGCGAGCACGGCGACCGCGCGGTCGGCGGGGCCGACGGCCGATAGCAGGGCCGACAGCACCTGGGCGGCCCGGCCGCCCTCGGCCGCCACCACGGCGGCGTCCTTGTGGTCGATGGCGCCGCGCAGCGCCTCCGAGATCTCGCCGTCGAGGCCGAGGTCGGCGAACAGCGCCGGCACCAGGGTCGGCAGCGACAGGTCGACCGACACGCCGGGCACGCCCAGCGAAATCAGCGCCTCGGCCGCGAGCATCACCACCTCGGCGTCGGCGGCGGCGGAATCGCTGCCGATCAGCTCGATGCCAGCCTGGCCGAACTGGCGCTCGGGGCGCAACTGGCTGCCCTTCACCCTGAGCACCTGGCCGGAATAGGACAGGCGCAACGGGCGCGGCGCCCCGGCGAGGCGCGACGTGGCGATGCGGGCCACCTGCGGCGTCATGTCGGCGCGCACGCCCATCATCTTCTGCGACAGCGGATCCATGACCCGGAAGGTCTGGCCGGACGTGGCGGCACCGGCACCCGACAGCAGGCTGTCCTCGAACTCGATCAGCGGCGGCTTGACCCGCTCGTAGCCCTGCGCGGCGAAATGCGCCATCAGGCGTCCGACCACGTCGGCTTCGTGATGGGCGTCAGGAGGCAGGATATCGCGCAGGCCCGCAGGTAGAAGGGCCCGGTTGGCTTTTTCATTCATCGACGGTGTCGACCCTGGGTGTGCTCAAGCCGGCCCCGGGCCGGCGAAATAACAGCCCGGTTTAGCGCTTTTGCCCCGCCACGGCAAACGGAAATGACGCGCCCATCCCGTCCCCCACCCCGCCGGAAGCGGAGGAAATCGCGGGCGCCACCGCCCTCTTTTCGCGCCCCCAGACTTTCGGATGTCCCGTATCCCCTCCCCCGGTGTAGGGAGAACGGTCAGAACGCTCCCCGGCTCGCCAATTGGTCGAGGGCCGCCATCACCCCCTTGGAGGCGACGGCCACCTGCTCGACGCACGCGATGGCCCCGTCCAGGTCGCCCCGCTGGTAGCGGCGGGCCGCCTCGATCCCGTGCTGGTGGACCAGCCGATGGGGCTCCTCCAGCTGCTTGAAGGCGGGATGGGCGCGGATGGACGGATCGCTCACCGCCGCACACCACTTGCCCAGCCGGCATTGGGTATGGTCCGACAATTCGGAGGGGTCGAGGCTTTCGCGCCCCACCAGCATGTCGGCCAACCGCTTGCGCCAGATCATGTGGTCCGACTTGGCCACGTGGATGGTCAGATCCTTGATCTCGAGCTTGGCCATCTCGCCCAGGGTGCGGGAGATGACGGCGGCCGAGCGGTCCATCACCTCGACGACGCCGGTAATGGCGACCACGTTGCGGCCGGCCATCTCGGCGATGGCGGTGATGCCGGCCGACACCTCGCTCGAGGCGTCGGTCTGCTGGGTGAGGATGGCGGCGATGTCCTGCATCTTGGCGGTCACCCCCGCCACCTGCTCGGCCACCCGGCGCATGCTGTCGCCGGTGGCCAGGATCACCTCCTGCCCCTGCTCGACGGCGCGCGCGCCCTGCTGCATGGAATCGACGATGGTCGCC
Source organism: Solirubrobacterales bacterium (assembly GCA_050260775.1). GTDB lineage: Bacteria > Pseudomonadota > Alphaproteobacteria > Rhodospirillales > Magnetospirillaceae > CALABS01. The sequence continues at coordinate 75,618 of JBLNCP010000032.1, forward strand.
ATTTCCTGCCGCAGCAGCGCGATGCGGGTGCGGATGTCCTCGGTGGCCCGCGCCGTCTGGTTGGCGAGGTGCTTGACCTCGCCGGCCACCACGGCGAAGCCTTTGCCGGCCTCCCCGGCCCTCGCCGCCTCGATGGTGGCGTTCAGCGCCAGAAGATTGGTCTGGCGCGCGATCGCCTCGATCTGGTTGACGATGTCGCCAATCTGCACCGAGGCCTGGGCCAGGGCGTCGACCTTGGCGGCGGCGGCGTCCACCGCCTGGGCGATCTCGCGCATGGTTTCGACCGCTTGGTCGGCGGCGGTCTGGCCCTCGCTCGCCGCCGTCTGGGCGGCGCAGGCGTCTTCTGCCGCCGATTCCGAGTTGCGCGCGATCTCGCCGACGCTGGCCACCAGTTCCTCGGCGGCGGCGGCGATGGTCTGGCTGCGGCGGTCCACCTCGGTGATGTCGCGCATCATGCCGGCGGTGTCGGTGACCGCCTCGTTGATGTTGACCGACATCTCGACGTTGCGCTTGAGCTCGGCCAGCGCCCGCTCTTCCAGCTTGCGCGCCATCTCCTTGATCTTGGCCGAAATGGCGCATTGCCCCTCGGGCACCGCCGAATAGCGGCCGGCCAGCACCAGGTCGAGCATGTGCTCGATGGCGGCAACATCCGGTCCGCCGAGGTCATCGCCCCCGCAGACATCCGTGGCGGCCGCCGGAACGACGGCCAGTCCTGAAAAGATCCCCATGCCACCCCCTCCCCCAGGCTGCAGCATCGCCAACCAATGCTCTTTTTAGTTTATTACACACATCTTGAGGCGTTTGCGCACAATAAGTCAACCATTGGTGGACCCATGGCGCGCCAGCAGCTCGTCGACCAGGGCCAGCATTTCCCTCGATGCCTCCTCGACGCCGTTGAGGGCATCGAGCGCCCCTCCCAGCTCCCCGCGGCCATGACACTCCACCACCTGGCAGCCGACCGCATGGACGCGGGCGTGGACGGCCTCGATCCGGGCGAAGGCGGGATGGTTGCGCAAAGCGGGATCGGTGACGCCGTAATACCAGCGCCCGAAGCGGCAGGCCCGCACGTCATGCAGTTCGTCCTCCCTCAGCCCGAGCCGGTCGACGAGGATGTCGGCCAGCCGCGCCTGCCAGATGGAGTGATCCGACTTGGCAAGGTACAGGTCGAGGTCCGCCACCTCGATGGACGAGAAGCCGGCCAGCGAGCGGGCGACCGTCTTGGCGGCACCGTGCAGGACCTCGATCGCGTCGGTGATGGCGGCGACGTCATGGGCGGCCATGCCGGCCACCACGGTGATGCTGTCGGAAATCTCGATGGCGGCGGACCCCTGCTGGGTCAGGATGCCGGACAACTCGGTCATCCGGCCGACCACGTTGTCGAGGCGCGCGATCACCTCGTGAATGTCGGTGGCGCTTTGGGCGATGACCGTCTGGCCGGCGGCAACGCCGTGGGCGCCGGCGCGCATGGCGTCGCCGATGCCGTTCAACTCGTCGCGCAGGGTGCGGATCCGCCGCCGGATGTCCCGTCCCGCCTTGCCGGAGCGTTCCGCCAGCGCCGAGACCTCGTCGGCGACCACGGTGAAGCCCCGGCTGTAGCCGCCGGCGCGCGCCGCCTCGACCGAGGCGTTGAGCGACAGGACGTCGATCCGCTTGGAGATGCCGTGGATGGCGCGCACCACGGCGGCAATGCGCGCCGAGGCCTCGGACAGGCCATCCAAGGTCGCGACGGTGGCCGTGATGGCGTCGGCGATGGATTGCAAGGTGGCGGCGGCCCGGCCGCCGGCCCGGCGCCCCTCCTCGGACAGGGCCAGCGCGTTCCGCGCGTCGCCGGTGGCCGCGGCGGCGGCGGCGGCGATGTGCTTGACCGAGCCGACCAGCGTGTTGGCGCCGCTCGACACGCTGTGGGAGCGGCGGTCCACCTCGGCGATCTCGGCCATCATCTCGGCGGCCTCGATCACGGCGCTGTTGATCTGGCCGGAAACGTCGACGGTGTCGGAGAGGGCGCGGCGGGACTCGCCGCCCAGATGGTCGGCGATGGCCCTCAGCTTGCGCGTCACCGAGCAACCGCCATCAGGAACCGAAAGATAACGGCCTTCGATGATGCACTGAATGGTCTCGACCACCCGGGCCGACCAGACTTCGTCGCGCGCTGCCTCGCCCATCCAATACCCCTTCCCTTGGCAGGGATTATGGGGGCCGGGCCGGGGTGCGCGCAATATTTGTATTTGAAGTAAATGCCGGAAAAAAACCCACCGGGGCGAAGCACGCTGTCATCCCGACGACCAGCGGGAGGAGGGATCTCGTACGGGACCGCCGTGCGGGCGGAAAGGTACGGGATCCCTCGCTACCATTCGGGATGACAGCGAGCCAAGCGAACCGGGCGCGTGATCAGAAGCGCAGCGCCTTGGCCTGGACGACCTGCGGCAGCTTGCGCACCTGCTCGATGATCTGGTCGGTCAGCGGCTGATCCACCTGGGTGAGCAGGATGGCGTCGCCGCCGGCCTCGGCGCGGCCGAGATGGAAGGTGGCGATGTTGACGCCGTGCTGGCCGAGAAGGCTGCCCAGCGCGCCGATGAAGCCCGGCTTGTCCTGGTTGGTGACATAGAGCATGTGCTCGCCGAGCTCCGCCTCGATCGGAATGCCCTTGATCTCGACCACGCGGGGCTTGTCGCCGCCGAACAGGGTGCCGGCGACCGAGCGCTCGCGCACCTCGGTGGTCACCGAGACGCGGATCAGGGTGTGGTAGTCGCCCTCGCGCTCGTTCCTGACCTCGGACAGCTGGATGTTGCGTTCCTTGGCCAGCACCGGCGCGTTGACCATGTTCACCGCCTCGTTCATGGGCTTGAGCAGCCCTTCGAGGATGATCGCGGTCAGCGGCTTGGTGTTGAGCGTGGCCACATGGCCGACGTACTCGATCTGCACCGACTTGATGGCGTGCTCGGTCAGCTGCCCGGCGAAGCCGCCCAGCTGGCCGGCCAGCTTCATGTAGGGGCGCAGCTTGGGCGCGTCCTCGGCCGACACGCTCGGCATGTTGAGGGCGTTGGTCACCGCCCCGCTCAGCAGGTAGTCGGCCATCTGCTCCGCCACCTGCAGCGCCACGTTCTCCTGCGCCTCGGTGGTCGACGCGCCGAGGTGCGGCGTGCAGACCACCTTCTCGTTGTGGAACAGGATGTTGTCCTTGGCCGGCTCGACGGTGAACACGTCGAGGCCGGCGCCGGCGACCTGGCCGGAATCAAGGGCCGCCTTGAGGTCCTCCTCGACCACCAGGCCGCCGCGGGCGCAGTTGATGATGCGCACGCCCTTCTTCATCTTGGCCATGGCCTTGGCGTCGATGACGTTGCGGGTCGCCTCGGTGAGCGGCGTATGCAGGGTGATGAAGTCGGCCCGCGCGAACAGGGTGTCGAGGTCGACCTTCTCGATGCCCAGGTCCTTGGCGCGCTCCGCCGACAGGAAGGGATCGGAGGCCACCACCTTCATCTTCAGGCCGAGCGCCCGGTCGGCGACGATGGCGCCGATGTTGCCGCAGCCGATGATGCCGAGCGTCTTGCCGGTGACCTCGATGCCCATGAACTTGGACTTTTCCCACTTGCCGGCATGGGTCGAGGCGTTGGCCTGGGGAAGGTCGCGCGCCAGGGCGAAGATCATGGCGATGGCGTGCTCGGCGGTGGTCACCGAATTGCCGAACGGCGTGTTCATCACCACGATGCCGCGCTGGGTGGCGGCGGGAACGTCGACGTTGTCGACGCCGATGCCGGCGCGGCCGACCACCTTGAGGCGGGTCGCTGCCGCCAGAACGTCGGCGGTCACCTTGGTGTTGGAGCGGATGGCGAGGCCGTCGTAGTCGCCGACGACCGCCTTGAGCTCGTCGGGCGAGAGGCCGACCTTGATGTCGACCTCGATGCCGCGGTCCTTGAAGATCTGGACGGCGGCCGGGCTCAATTTGTCGCTGATCAGAACCTTGGGCATGTCTTTCCCCCGAAAGTGGTCGGGGCGCCGCCCGATCCGAGCGGCGCCCTCGCCGATTGTCGTCTTACTGAACCTTGGGCTCGAACTCGCCCCTGACCTGGGCGAAGGCCCAATCCAGCCAGGGCGTGAGCTTTTCGATGTCCGACGCCTCCACCGTGGCGCCGCCCCACACCCTCAGGCCGGGCGGGGCGTCGCGGTAGGCGCCGATATCGAAGGCCACCCCCTCCTTGTCGAGCACCGAGACGATCTTCTTGGCGGCGGCCGCCTTGTCGTCGTCACTGAGCTTGGCGAAGAAGGGCGCCTTGATGGCGATGCAGATCGAGGTGCACGAGCGCACCTTGGGATCCTTGGCCAGGTTCTCGGCCCAGTCGGACTTGTCGAGCCAGGCCTGCACCGCCTTGAGGTTGGCTTCCGAGCGGGCGATCAGGCCCTTCAGGCCGCCGATGCTCTCGGCCCACTTGAGGGCGTCGATCTGGTCCTCGACCGCCAGCATGGACGGCGTGTTGATGGTCTCGCCCTTGAAGATGCCCTCGATCAGCTTGCCGCCCTTGGCCAGGCGGAAGATCTTGGGCAGCGGCCAGGCCGGGGTGTAGGTCTGCAGGCGCTCGACCGCGCGGGGGCTCAGCACCAGCATGCCGTGCGCGGCCTCGCCGCCCAGCACCTTCTGCCAGGACCAGGTCACCACGTCGAGCTTGGACCACGGCATGTCCATGGCGAACACCGCCGAGGTGGCGTCGCAGATGGTCAGACCCTTGCGGTCGTCCTTGATCCAGTCGCCGTTGGGAAGGCGCACGCCGGCGGTGGTGCCGTTCCAAGTGAACACCACGTCGCGGTCGAAATCGACCTGGGTGAGGTCGGGCAGTTCGCCGTACCCGGCCTTGAACACGCGGGTGTCGGCCAGCTTGAGCTGCTTGGTGACGTCGGTCACCCACTCCTGGCCGAAGCTTTCCCACGCCACCATGTCGACGGGGCGTTCGCCCAAGAGCGACCACAGGGCCATCTCGACGGCGCCGGTGTCGGACGCCGGCACGATGCCGATGCGGTAGTCGGCCGGAATGCCGAGAACGGCGCGCGACCGCTCGATCACCTCTTCCAGCTTGGCCTTGCCCAGCTTGGCGCGGTGGGAACGTCCCAGGGCGGCATCCTTCAGCGCCTCCAGCGACCAGCCGGGGCGTTTGGCACAGGGACCGGAAGAGAAATTGGGATTGGCGGGCCGAACGGCCGGCTTAGCGGAAACAGTCATACTGGTAACCCTCCCTCGCAGAAGGGACGCGGCCCGTTGGGGGGCCGTGGCCCGCGGGGAGTGTAGCAGGAGGGTGAACCCCCGCAAGCGCTGTCTTTCGGAAGCGCCCTATTAAGTGGATTTTCTCGTCACAGCCCCCAGTAGACCTTCGCGGTCATGGTGAAGACCGCCCACAGCAGGATGCTGAGCGGCAGGCCGGCCTTGAGGTAGTCGGCGAAGCGGTAATGGCCGGGCCCCATCACCAGCAGGTTGGTCTGGTAACCGATCGGGGTGGCGAACGAGCAATTGGACGCCAGGATGGTGGCGATGGCGAAGACCTGCGGATCGACCCCCAGCGACCGCGCCAGGCCGACGCCGATGGGGGTGAACAGGACGGCGCAGGCGTTGTTGGACAGCACGTTGGTGACGCAGGAGATCAAGGCGAAGAACACCGACACCGCCGCCAGCGGCCCGACCTCGCCCATGACGGAGAGGATGCCCTTGGCCAGGAAGTCGGCGGCCCCGGTCGCCTCCATCGCCTCGCCCAGCGCCAGGGCGGCGCCCACCAGCAGCACCACCTTGTGATCGATGGCGCGGATGGCCTGGCGCGGGGTCAGCGCGCCGAGCGCCACCAGCAGGGTCGCCGCCGCCAGGGCGGCGATGACGATCGGCAGGACGCCGAAGGCCGAGAGACCGAGCATGACCAGGAACACCATGATCGCCGTGGTGGCATGATGGACCTTGGGGATGGGCCCGGCGCTCCCCGACACCACCACCAGGTCGCGTTCGCCCCGCAGGCGGTCGAGGTCCTCCCACCGGCCGGACAGCAGCAGCACGTCGCCGGCCTGCAGCCGGATATCGGTCATGGGCCCGCGCATCATGCGGGCGCGCCGCTCGATGCCGATGAGCTCAAGGCTGTAGGCGCGCTGGAGCGCCAACTGGTCGAGGGTCAATCCGGCGTAGCGGGAGGTGGGCGGCACCATCACCTCCGCCAGCACCCGCTCGCTGGCCGACGGATCGCGCTCGCGCGGCTGGCGCGGGCGCGGCTCTTCGCCGTCGCCCTCCTCGGGGACGCTCAGCAACCCGGGAAAGCGGGCCGCCGTGTCGGTCAAGGCCTTGCGCGTCCCGGCCAGGACCAGGACGTCGCCCGGCTGCAGTACCAGATCGTCGTAGGGCGGGAATTCGGGCCGGCCCTCGCGCACGATCAGATGCACGGTGATGTCGGGCAGCGAGCGGAACCGCCCGGCCTCGGCCCGCTCGCCGTCCAGAGGCGAACGGGGCGGCACCATGCATTGCGACACGAACTGCTTGCCGTGACCGTCAAGCGGTCCCCCGGCGGCCACGCCGCGCCCGGGCAGCAGCCTGGGCATGACCAGCACCATGTACAGGAAGCCGACCGCCACCATCGGCAGGGCGACCGGCGTCTGGTCGAAGAAATCAAGGCCGGGCAGACCCTGGGCGATCAGTGCCGACGACACCAGCAGATTGGTCGAGGAGCCGATCAGCGTGGTCATGCCGCCCAGGATCGCCGCGAAGGACAGCGGCATCATCACGCGGGACGGCACCAGCCCCGCCCGCATCGCCACCGCCTGGACGATGGGCAGGAACATCACCACCACCGGGGTGTCGTTGATGAAGGCGCTGGTCACCACGATGATGCCGAGCAGGACGGCGACGGTGGCCCCCACCGGCAGGCGGATGTGGCCGACACGGTCCGCCAAGCCGTCGAGCGCCCCGGTGCGCGACAGCGCTTCGGCCACCACCAAGAGCGCCATCACGGTGATCAGCGCCGGGTTGCCAAAGCCGCCGAGCAGTACCTCCGGCGACAACAGGTTCTCGCCCTTGGGCCCCTTCACCGGCATCAGGTGGAAGGCGACCATCATCAGGACGAGCAGGCTGATGGACACCACCTCGACCGGCATCCGCTCGTTGACGTAGAGCCCCAGCACGACGGCCAGCAGGGCCAACGTGAACCAGGTCTGCGGCGCGGCTGCGGCCAAAAATTCCAAAATGAGCACCCTCCGATGATCGAAGAGCTCGTCCAATATCACCGGCCGGCCAGATCAACTATCCAGATTCGTGGATAGCCCTTATTGAACATACGCCGGCCGTATTATCGTCACCGATCGCTCACGGGCTCGCGCTGTGCCCGCCGAAGTGTGGAACACCGCAGGCCCCCGTCCGGCCTTCACGCGCCGGGACCCGTCCAAGGATAAGGGCACGGGCAAGGCGCGGCCTGTGGCACCAGGGTGTCCTGGCGGGGACAATCGATGGGAGGGAGGGCTCTTCACGGGCCTAATTCGGGAAGGGGGCCACCGTATGGAGGTGGTTCAGGGGGCCGTGCCCGTGGCCCAGCCCGGGAGCGGTCTCGATGGCCTTGCGGACATAGGCGCGCGCCCGCGCCACCGCGTCGGCCAGGTCGAGGCGTTGGGCGAGGCCGGCGGCGATGGCCGAGGCCAGGGTGCAACCGGTCCCGTGGGTCGAGGTCGAGGCGATGCGGGGAGCCGAGAATGCCGTCACGCCCGCGGGGGTGGCCAGCAGGTCCACCACCGCGTCCCCCTCCATGTGGCCGCCCTTCAGCAGCACGGCGCGCGGGCCGAGGTCGAGGAGGTCGCGGGCGGCCGCCTCCATCGCGGCGCGGTCGGGGATGGGCCGGCCCAGCAGCACCTCCGCCTCGGGGATATTGGGGGTGACGAGGGTGGCGCGGCGCACCAGGCGGTCCACCAGGGCGCCCGCCGCGTCCGACATCAGCAGGGCGGCGCCGCCCTTGGCCACCATCACCGGGTCGACCACCAGCGGCACGTCGGGGGCAAACCGCACCAGCCCTTCCGCCACGGCCTCGATGATGGGAACGGTGGCGAGCATGCCGGTCTTGATGCAGTCGGCACCGATATCGGTCAGCACCAGTTCCATCTGGCGCAGAACGAAGTCCGGCGGCACCTCATGGACGCCAAAGACGCCGAGCGTGTTCTGGGCGGTCAGCGCGGTGATGGCGGTGGCGCCATAGGCCCCGAGCGCGGAAACCGTCTTGAGGTCGGCCTGGATCCCGGCGCCGCCGCCGGAATCCGACCCGGCTACGATGAGCACGCGGCCTTGCATGGTTCCTCTTCCACCTTGGCTGTCATCCTGAGGAGCGAGGCGACGAAGGATCTCTTGCCGGCATGAGATCCTTCGCTGCCGCTCAGGATGACATGTCGGACGGAACTAGCCCGCCGCCGCCTGGATCGCTGCCACGATATCATCGACCACGGCGACGACCAGGGCTTCGTTCTCGCCCTCGGCCATCACCCGGATCAGCGGCTCGGTGCCGGACTTGCGGATGAGGACCCGCCCCGCCCCGTTGAGCCGCCCCTCGCCCGCCTCGATGGCGGCGCGGACCTTGACGTTCTCCAGCACCACGTTGGGGGCGCCGGCGACGCGGACGTTCTTCAGGACCTGCGGGAATGGCTTGAACAGCTGCAGCACCTCGGAGGCCGGACGGCCGCTGCCGACGAGGGCCGCCAGCACCTGCAGGGCCGCGACCAGGCCGTCGCCGGTGGTCGAATGGTCGGACAGGATGATGTGCCCCGACTGCTCGCCGCCGACGTTGAAGCCGTCCTTGCGCATGCGCTCGAGCACGTAGCGGTCGCCGACCGCCGTCCGCTCCAGCTTCACGCCCTGGCCGGCGAGATACTTCTCGAGGCCCATGTTGGACATCACCGTGGCGACCACGCCGCCGCCCTTCAAGAGGCCGGCCTTGGCCCAGGACGAGCCGATCAACGCCATCACCTGGTCGCCGTCGACCATCTGGCCGGTCTCGTCGCACAGCACCAGGCGATCGGCGTCGCCATCGAGCGCGACGCCGAGATGGGCGCCGTGCGCCACCACCTGCTCGCGCATGGTCTGGGTGTGGAGCGAGCCGCAATCCTTGTTGATGTTGAAGCCGTCCGGGGTGACGCCCACCGGAATGACCTCGGCGCCCAGCTCCCACAGCACGGTGGGCGCCACCTTGTAGGCGGCGCCGTTGGCGCAATCGACGACGATCTTCAGGCCGTCGAGCCGCAGGCCGCGCGGGAAGGTGTTCTTGGCATATTCGATGTAACGGCCGACCGCGTCGTCGAGACGCTTGGCCTTGCCGAGGTGGTCGGAGCCGACCCGGTAGGATTCCAGGCCGTTGAACATCTTGTGCTCGATCTCGATCTCGTCCTCGTCCGACAGCTTGAAGCCGTCGGGACCGAACAGCTTGATGCCGTTGTCCTGGTAGGGATTGTGCGAGGCCGAGATCATGACGCCGAGATCGGCCCGCATGGAACGGGTCAGCAGCGCCACCGCCGGCGTCGGCAGCGGCCCCAGCAGCACCACGTCCATGCCCACCGCGATGAAGCCGGCGGTCAGCGCCGGCTCCAGCAGATAGCCGGACAGGCGGGTATCCTTGCCGATGACCACCACGTGGCGGTGATCGCCGCGGGTGAAGTGCCGACCGGCCGCCATGCCCAGTTTCAGCGCGATCTCGGCAGTCATCGGGTCGACATTGGCGAGGCCACGGATGCCATCGGTCCCGAAGAGCTTGCGCGTCATTCCCACTGCCACCTGTTCGTCTCGGAAGGACGTTTGGATAGCGCAAGCACCCCCACGAAGGGAAGGGGAATCCGGGGAGGTCGCGCTGCGATTATGCGCGCGCTCCTCTCCTCTTTTCCGCACCCACCCGAAAGAGAAGGCCGCTCTCGACAAGCGGGCAAGCGCGCTGCACCATCCGCCGGACAGGCAAAGGACCATCATGCGCGAGCTGCTGCACACCTACGACCATTACCTTCTGGCGAGCATCGCCCTGGGCGGCACCTTCGCCGCCGCCTTCCTGCTGCTGTGGCTGGCCAACCGGTCGCGGCATGCCGGCGAGATCAGCGCCTTCCGGGGCCTGTCGCCGCCGTTCGTCAACGTGGTGGGGGTGCTGTTCGCCCTCACGCTGGCCTTCCTGGCCAACGACACCTGGAACGCCCACGACCGGGCGCTGAACGCCACCTTCCAGGAGGCGGGCAGCCTGCGTAGCATCCAGGCGCTGGCCGCCGGCCTGCCGGCACAAGCCCAGGGGCGAATCGAACAGGCGCTCATTGCCTACGTGACCGAGGCGGTGGGCCGGGAATGGCCGATGCTCGCCAAGCGAGAAAGCAGCTCGTCCGCCACCGAGCGGCTGTCCGACCTGCTGGCGGTGGTGTCGAGCGCGGACGTCGCCCAATCGATCACCCCCACCGTCCACACCCTGATGCTGCAGCAGGTTGTGCAGGTCCGCGCGCTGCGCGAACAGCGCATCGCGCTCAGCCAGACCCACGTCAATCCGCTGAAATGGGTGGGGATGGCCTTCCTGGGCTTCCTCACCATGGTGTCGATCGCGCTGGTCTACATCGAGCAGCCCAAGGCCGAGTTGCTGGCGGTCATGCTGTTCTCGGCCGCGGCGGCGCCCACGGCGGCGATCGTGCTGGTGCAGGGCAATCCGTTCCAGGAGCCCACCGCCGTCTCGCCTGCCCCGATCGGGGCGTTGATCGGGCGCTGAGGTCGAGGAGACTTCAGCCGCGCCGGGCCGCGATGATCGCCGCAACCTCGATCTTCTTCATGCCCAGCATCGCCTCGAACGCGCGCTTGGCTTCGTCGCCGCCGGTCGCCATTGCCTCCATAAGCACACGCGGCGTGATCTGCCAGGAGATGCCCCACTTGTCCTTGCACCAGCCGCACGCACTCTCTTGGCCGCCGTTGGCGACGATGGCGTTCCAGTAACGGTCGGTCTCGTCCTGATCATCGGTGGCGATCTGGAACGAGAAGGCTTCGCTGTGCTTGAAGGCGGGACCGCCGTTGAGGCCGAGGCACGGCACCCCGGCCACCGTGAATTCGACCATCAGCACGTCGCCCGCCTTGCCGGAGGGGTAGTCGCTGGGGGCACGGTGGACGGCACCCACCGCGCTGTCGGGAAAGGTCGCCGCGTAAAAGCGGGCCGCCGCCTCGGCGTCCTTGTCGTACCAGAGGCAAACGGTGTTCTTCGCCATCATGGGTCCTTTCATTCCGGGGATGCCCATCCACTGTCCGCTGAGGTAGGCAGCCCAGACCCATCTCTCCACCCCGCCTGAGTCCCCCCTAGGCGCGATTGTGCATGCCCCGCCATACCGCCACCGCCTGCAGCGTCTCGGGCACGTCATGGACGCGCACGATCTGGACGCCCTGGTCGAGGCCGGCCAGGTTGGCGGCCAGGGTGCCGGGCAGGCGCGCCTTCGGCTCCTCGCCGCACGAGGCCCGGGCGATGAAGCTCTTGCGGCTGACGCCCAGCAGCACCGGGCAGCCGAGGCCGTGCAGCAGCGCCAACGCCCCCAGCGTCTGCAGATTGTGGTCGAGGGTCTTGCCGAAGCCGATGCCGGGGTCGGAGGCGATGCGCTCGGCCGGGATGCCGGCCGCCTCGCAGGCGGCGATGCGGCCGGCCAGGTAATCGAAGATATCCAAGGGGGCGCAGTCGTAGCGCGGTTCAGCCTGCATGGTGCGGGGCTCGCCTTGCATGTGCATCAGGCACAGCGCCGCACCGGTCCGGGCGGCGGCGGCCAACGCCCCCTCGCCCTCCAGCGCCGAGATGTCATTGATGATGCGCGCCCCGGCGGCCACCGCCGCCTCCATCACCGGGGCATTGCGGGTATCGATGGAGACGCAGACGCCGCGCTCGGCCAGCGCCCGCACGACCGGGATGACCCGGCGCAGCTCCTCGGCGGGTGAGACCTCCGCCGCCCCCGGCCGCGTGGATTCGCCGCCGACATCGACGATGTCGGCGCCGGCCTCCGCCATCGCCAGTCCCGAGGCGATGGCGACGGCGGGGTCGAAATTGTCGCCGCCGTCCGAGAAGCTGTCGGGAGTGGTGTTGACGATCCCCATGACCAGGGGACGGTCGAGCGCGAAGCCCGCCCACGGCTTGCGCTTGGCCCCGATACGATGGACCAGCCGCGAGACGTGGCGGGCCACCTCGTCACTCTGCGCCTCGGCCCAGTCGACCAGTTCCGGGAAGGGAACGGTGGCGATCCAGGCGACACCGCCCTCGCGCCAGACCAGCCCGGCGGCGGTGAAGGCGAGCGGCCCGCCGGCCAGCGGCCAGCCGGTGCCGGCCACCACGGCCGCCGCCGCCGCCTCGCCCGCCACGATGCCGGCCGGCAGCAGATAGAGCGACTTCGGCTCGACGGGAGCATGCGGCAGCCGCGGGCTGGGACGGAAGGCGGGGATGGTCATGGTCGGGAACGGGTCCTGAAACGGGGAATGGCCGGGACGGGCCCGGCCATGACCGATGGAAAGAAGGGGCGGCCTTGCGGCCGCCCCTGGTCTTGGCTTACTGCCCCGGCTGCGGCTCCGGGCCGAGGCCGCCGGGCTGCGGCGACGGGCCGGAGGACGGCACCGACGAACGGGGCCGCGGCGGATCCTTGGGGCGCTCCAGCGTGGTGCCGTTGCGCACGATGTCCTCGCCGCGGATCAGGGCGTCGATCTCCTCGCGCGACAGGGTCTCGTATTCGAGCAGGCCCTTGGCGACGATGTCCAGCTGGTCGACGTGCTCGGTGAGGATCTTGCGGGCGGTCTGCTCGCCCTCCTCCACGAAGCGGCGGACCTCGGAATCGATGAGGCTGGCCGTCTGCTCCGAGACGTTCTTGTGCTGCGTCACCGAGTGACCCAGGAAGATCTCCTCCTGGTTGTCGTTGTAGCGCAGCGGGCCGAGCTTCTCGGAGAAGCCGAACTCGGTGACCATCTTGCGGGCCAGGTCGGTGGCGCGCTGGATGTCGTTGGAGGCACCGGTGGTTACCGCGTCACGGCCGAAGGTCATCTCCTCGGCGATGCGGCCGCCGAAGAAGCTGGCGATCATGGCGCGCAGCTGCATCAGCGACAGCGAGTAGCGGTCGCGCTCGGGCAGCGGCATGGTCACGCCCAGCGCACGGCCGCGCGGGATGATGGTGACCTTGTGCAGGGGGTCGTGGCCGGGGACGTGCAGCATGACCACGGCGTGGCCGGCCTCGTGATAGGCGGTCAGGCGCTTCTCGTCCTCGCTCATCACCATCGAGCGGCGCTCGGCCCCCATCATCACCTTGTCCTTGGCGGCTTCCAACTCGGCCATGGTCACCACGCGCTTGCCGGCGCGGGCGGCCAGCAGGGCGGCCTCGTTGACCAGATTGGACAGGTCGGCGCCCGAGAAGCCGGGGGTGCCGCGGGCGATGATCTTGGGTTCCACGTCGGGGGCCAGCGGCACCTTGCGCATGTGGACCTTGAGGATCTTCTCGCGGCCGAGGATGTCGGGGTTGGGCACCACCACCTGGCGGTCGAAGCGGCCGGGGCGCAGCAGCGCCGGATCGAGCACGTCGGGGCGGTTGGTGGCGGCGATCAGGATGACGCCTTCGTTGGACTCGAAGCCGTCCATCTCGACCAGCAGCTGGTTCAGGGTCTGCTCGCGCTCGTCGTTGCCGCCGCCCAGGCCGGCGCCGCGATGGCGGCCGACCGCGTCGATCTCGTCGATGAAGATGATGCAGGGCGCGTTCTTCTTGCCCTGCTCGAACATGTCGCGGACACGCGAGGCGCCGACGCCGACGAACATCTCGACGAAGTCCGAACCCGAGATGGTGAAGAACGGCACGTTGGCCTCGCCGGCGATGGCGCGCGCCAGCAGGGTCTTGCCGGTGCCGGGCGGGCCGACCAGCAGCACGCCCTTGGGGATCTTGCCGCCCAGGCGCTGGAACTTCTGCGGGTCCTTGAGGAACTCGACGATCTCCTCGAGCTCCTGCTTGGCCTCGTCGATGCCGGCGACGTCCTCGAAGGTGACGCGGCCGGTCTTCTCGGTCAGCAGGCGGGCTCGGCTCTTGCCGAAGCCCATGGCCTTGCCGCCGCCCGACTGCATCTGGCGCATGAAGAAGATCCACACACCGATGAGCAGCAGCATCGGGAACCACGACACCAGGACGCCCCACAGGGTCGGCTGGTCCTCGGCGGGCGGCATCGCGGCGATGCGGACGCCGCTCTCGCGCAGCTTGGGCACCACGTTGGCCTCGGGCGGGAGGTAGGTGGAGAAGCTGCGCCCGTCGGAATAATGCCCGTTGACCGAGTAGCCCTGGATCGTGACGTCAGCGACCTGCCCGCGCTCAACCTCGGAGATGAAATCCGAGAAAGCGGTCTGGCCCACTCCGCGCTGCGGCGACGAGGTCTGGAACAGGTTGAAGAGCATCACCAGCAGAAGCGCGATGATGATCCACAGAGCCAGGTTCTTGCTGAAATTCAAAGTCGGGCCTTTCCTTTATTGGCGCCGCCGGCACACCCGTCGGGATTGCACGATGCGCCGAAACGCGTTGCCATACAGATAATGACGTCCCCGCCTTAGACAAGGCAACGACCCGCCACGGTCAATGGATTGGGGGGCGCCGCCACGAACCAGGCCGAGTCGCATTCCAACCCTGCGACTCGGTTATAGCCGAGGTGGGGCACCGCGAAAATAGCATCGTCGTCGTAGACCGCCGGCAGGGAGGCGCGGACGGCGGCAGGCACCGGGGGCAATCGCCCGGCCAGGGCCGCGACCTTTCGCCAGCCGGTGACCCCCAGCGCCCCCACCGTGAGGCCGGGGGGAAGATCCCGGGGAGCACGGATGCGGAAGCGGCCGTCCCACTCGGCCTCCCGCCCGGGCGCCAGCGCCACCGGCGGCGCCACCCGCGCGGGCTCGCGGCAGAACACCAGCCCGGGCACCACCTTGCACCCCGCCAGGGTGCGCGCCGAGGTCAAACCGGCCCGCAGCGCGCCATACAGGCCCTCGATGTGCTGGTGGCGAGGGGTGTAAACGCCCCCGCCCACCGCCTGCAACAGACGCGACGCCAGGCGCAAACCGATCTCGTCGGGCAGGCGGGCGAAGGCGTCGGGGACCACCTCGGCCCAGCCGCCGGCATGGACGGTGACGAAGCGCGCCGCCGCCCGGGCAACGTCGCGATCCAGCGCATCGCGCGCCCGGCCGAGGCGGCGGGCGGTCGCCGCCAGGCGGGCCGAACTCATGCCCTCGGCCGCGAGCGCCGGCATCATCTGCCGCACTCTCACGCGCCCGAAGGCCGGGTTGCCATTGGAGGGGTCCTCGACCCATTCCTGGCCGGCGGCGCGCAAGGTGGCGCGCAGGCGGGCCGCCGCCACCCCCAGCAGGGGGCGCAGAAGCCGCAGGAACCGCGCTTCCTGGACGGCAGCCATGGCGGACAGCCCGTCCACTCCCGAGCCCCGCCCCAGCCGCAGCAGCAACGTCTCGGCCTGGTCCTCGCGGTGATGGGCCAGCAGGAGGTGGAGCACGCCGTGCTCGCGGCACCAGGCTTCCAGCAGGCGGTAGCGGGCCGCCCGCGCCGCCGCCTGGAGATCGGCGGCCGGCTTGGTCCCTTGCCAGCAGAGGATGTGATGGGCGATGCCGCGGGCCCGCAGCCATGCGCCGACCGTGGCCGCCTCGGCCGCCGATTCCGCCCGCAGGCCGTGATCGACGGTCAGCGCCACCGCCTCCCCGCCCCGCTCCCGCACCCAGTCCGCGGCAAGGAGGGCCAAAGCCATGGAATCGGCCCCGCCCGACACCGCGACCGCCACCACCGGCGCCGGCTCGAACGGAGCGAGCGGCGCCATCAGGGCGGCGAAGTCGGTGGCGGTGATGGGCAAAGTCATGCCCCGATTATGCAGATTCCCGCCGAGCGGTCACCCGGTGTCATCCCGACAAGGGATCTTCCCACCGCCCGTGCGTGCGGAAACACACGAGGTCCCTCGCCGTTGCTCGGGATGACAGGAAACACGGTGTCATCCCGACGACCGAAGGAAGGAGGGACCTCGTACGCTCGCCGCCCGTGCGGGCGCCTACTTGCACTCGTACTTCTGCTTCTCCGCCGTCGCCGCCCGCTTGACGCGGTCGGGCATGTCGGCGTGCTCCTTGAACAGGATGGCGAAGGCGGTGCAGGCCTCCTTCTTCTTGCCGAGCAGGCCGAAGGAAGACCCCGCCTTGTAGATCATGTCGGGGGCCTTGGAGTGCTTGGGATACTTCTTGTAGGCCTCGAGGAAGGTGGCGGCGGCGGTGCCGTAATCCTTCTTCACATAGGCGATGTCGCCCAGCCAGTAGCTGGCGTTGGGGGCCAGCTGGTGGCTGCCGAAGCGGCCGAGGAAATCGGTGAAGCCCTTCTCGGCGGCGGCGTAGTCGCCCCGCTGGGCGGCGGCGTAGGCCTCGTCGTAGGTGCCCTGGGCATCCTTGGGCGTCGGCGCCGGCGGCAGCGCCGGCTCCTTGCCGGCCAGCGCCTTCTTCATGTCCTTCTCGGGCATGGCGCCGAGGATCTGCGGGCCGGGGGCGCCGCCGGGCGCCTCGGCCGAGTTGCCGCCGACGTTGGCCTTGGGGGGCACCGCCCCTCCCGCCGCCGGGGCGCCAAGCGCCGCCGGCTGGCCGGCGGCTCCGCCGCCTTGCTGCAGGTCCTTGAAGCGCAGGTCGATGTCGGCCTGCATGCGCTCGAGCTGCTTGCTCACCTGCTGCGCCTTGAAGGTGGCCTCCTCGACCTTGCCGGTGAGCTGGCGCATCTGGTCTTCGAGCTGGTCGACGCGGTCGTCGAGGCGCTGGACCAGGCCCGACGACATCGGCGCCACCTGCGGCTGCGCGTCGTAGGCGCCGCCGCCGGCCGCCGGCGAGGTGATGACGCGGGCGCCGCTGGCGGCCCCGCGCGACACGTTCTGCTGCATCACCTGGATGTCGCGCTCGAGCCGGTCGATCCGGTCGTAGAGCGCGCGGTTGTCGTACTGCGCCAGGGCGGGCGCGCTTCCCAGGCCGAGGGCCATGAGCAGGGCGAACACGGAAGTTTGGGCGATGCGACGCACGGGCCAACCTCATTGCAAACAGGGCGCGGACCGGACGAAGGCGCGCGCGGAAACCAGCGATGACTAGGCGGAAACCGGGGCAAAAATAAGGCGCCCGCCCCGTTCCGAAGGGCCTTACGCCGATCGGAAGGGCGGGCGCCCCATTCTTCTGACCTAAGTGGTCGGCAGAATTACTTGCCGAGCACGGTCACGCCACGGCGGTTCTGCGACCAGGCCGCCTCGTTCGAGCCGAGGGCAACCGGGCGCTCCTTGCCGTAGGAGACGGTCTTGACGCGGGCGGCCGGCAGGCCGTTGGCGGTCAGGTACTCCTTCACCGCGTTGGCACGACGCTCGCCGAGGGCGAGGTTGTACTCACGGGTGCCGCGCTCGTCGGCATGGCCTTCGACGGTCAGCGAGTAGTTCGGGTACTTCTTCAGCCAGGCGACCTGCTTGTCCAGGGTGGCCTTGGCGTCAGCGCGCAGGCTGTACTTGTCGTAGTCGAAGAACACGCGATCGCCGACGTTGGCGACGAAGTCTTCCGGCGAACCGGCGACGATGCCCGGCTTGGCCGGAGCGGTGGTCTGGCCGGCGCCGGCCTTGGCACCGGTATCTTCCGGGGCGGATTCACAGGCCGCGACCAGGGCGACGGCGGCGAAGATGCTCAGGAAACGAAGCTTCATAGCTTGAGGACTCCCCCTCAATGGAACGCGGATGGGAATAATGCAGATTGGACCTTGGTTATGGCCACGCCCGCCTTTTGGACCGGCGCCACCCCCGGTGACATCGTTTGATTGGACCCAATGTCACCGGAAAAAATCCTAATCGGCGCGGACTATACTAACTTGGATTTAGGGAATCAAGGGGGACCAAGCAGGATCGGAGCCATCAACCGGTGTAAGCACCTGCCTTTCATTGAAGCCAGTCAGGTCGATGGTGTAGAGCTTGGTGGTCATCCCCCTGCCCCTTTCGTCGGAAGGCGTCTCCCTCCAGAAGGCGAGAACACGGCCGTTCGGCGCCCAAGTCGGGCCCTCCACAAGGAATCCCTGGGCCAGCAGGCGCTCGTCGGAGCCATCCGGACGCATGACGCCGATATAGAATTCGCCGCCCTTCATCTTGGTGAAAGCAATGAGATCTCCGCGCGGGGACCATACCGGCGTTGCATAGCGGCCGTCGCCGAAGCTGATGCGCTGCACGTTGGAGCCGTCGGCGCCCATGGTGTAGAGCTGCTGGGCGCCGCCGCGGTCGGAGTTGAACACCACGCGCTGGCCGTCGGGCGAATAGGACGGCGAGGTGTCGATGGCCGGATGGTTGGTCAGACGCGTCTTCTGGCGCGTCATCAGATTCATCTCGTAGATCTCGGTGTTGCCGTCCTGGGCCATGCTGAAGATGACCTTGTTGCCGTCGGGCGAGAAGCGCGGGGCGAAGGTCATGCCCGGGAAGTCGCCGAGGACCTCGCGGCGGCCGG
Organism: Solirubrobacterales bacterium; assembly: GCA_050260775.1. Classification (GTDB taxonomy): domain Bacteria; phylum Pseudomonadota; class Alphaproteobacteria; order Rhodospirillales; family Magnetospirillaceae; genus CALABS01. The sequence continues at coordinate 94,085 of JBLNCP010000032.1, forward strand.
TGTCGATCTGCAGGATGTACACGCGCGGCACACCCTTGAAGTAGGACATGTAGGTGATTTCGTTGGCGGTCGGCGAGAACCTGGGCGTCAGCACCAGCTCGTCGCCGCCGGTCAGGAACTTATGCCCCTCGCCGTCCTGGTCCATGATGGCCAGCCGCTTCTTGCGGTCGTTCTTGGGACCGGATTCCGAGATGTAGACGATGCGGGTATCGAAGTAGCCGTCCTCGCCGGTGATGCGCTTGTAGATGGCGTCGGCGATGAGGTGGGCGATGCGGCGCCAGCCGGCCGGCGAGGTGGTGTAGGCGGTTCCCGTCATCTGGGTTTCCGAGAACACGTCCCACAGGCGGAACTCGACGCGCATGCGGCCGTCGGGCGAGGCCTCGATCTTGCCCGAGACCAGGGCCTCGGCGTTGATCTGCTTCCAGTCGGGGAAGCGTGGCCCGGTCTGCAGCGACGCCGCCGTCTGGATGAAGGCGCGCTGGTCGATCGGCTTGAACAGGCCCGAACGCTCCAGGTCGGCGGCGATCACGCGGGCGATGTCGCGCCCCATCTGCGAGTCGGCCGGCTGAGTGCCGAAGAACTCGGGGATGGCGATGGGCAGCGGCCGCATGTTGCCCTTGGTGATGTCGATCCGGACCTCGGCCGACGCCGGGACCGGCGCGGCCCCCAGGAACAAGGCGGCCGCCAGGGTGGCGACGGCCAGGCGAATGAAGGCGAGTCTTTTCATCGTCCCATGACCATCTGCTTCGGGTTGAACACCAGGACAAAGTCCTTGAATTGATCGTACTTGTTGCGCGGGATCGGCAGCGGGCTGGCCAGGCGGACGGCGCGCCGGGCGCTGTCGGCCGCGGCCTGGTAGAAGCTGTCGGCCATGAACGGGCTGTTGACGATCTGCGCGTCGGTGACGGTGCCGTCCGGCATCACCGAAACGCGGATCTCGACGATCAGCTTGTCGGCGTCGCGGGCGCCGGCCGGAATGTTCCAGAACTTGGACACGTGCGCCCGGATCGCGTCCATCTCGGTCATCGAGATGGGCTCGTTGGGGTTGTTCATGTCCGAACCGCGGACGTTCTGCGGCCGCGGCTGGCTGCCCTTGGCCTCGGCCTGGGTCGGCTGCGGCTTCGGCTTCTCGACCGACTTCAACAGCTTGTCGAGGTCGTCGGCCGGCTTCGGCTTCTGCTTCTCCACCGACTTGAGCAGGGAATCCAGGGCGTCCTTCGGCGGCTCGGGGCGCGGCGGCGGCGGCTTGATGTCCTGCGGCTTGGGCTCCGGGCGCGGCTCGGGCTTGGTTTCCGGCTTCGGTTCCGGCTTCGGTTCCGGCTTGGGCTCGGGCTTGGGCGGCGGCGGCGCGGGAACCGGCTCCGGCGGCTTGGGCGGCGGTGGTGGCGGCGGCGGTGCCGGCTTGGGCGGCTCCGGCTTGGGCGGTTCCGGCTTCACCGGCTCGGGCTTGGGCGCCTCTTCCGGCTTGGGCGGCTCGGGCTGCGGGTTCTCGGCCTGCTTGGGCGGCGGATTGGTCTTCGACCCGATCGGCACGAGGTCGACGACGATCGGCGTCTCCACCTCGGGCGGCGGACGCATGAACACCGGCAGGCCGAACACCGCCAGCAAGGCGACGGCCAGATGCAGGGCGCCGGAGAAGATGAAGGACTCGCGCCTAATGCCTTCCATCAGCTGCAAGGATCAGCGCGCCCCCTTCTTCGCCGGCTTGGTGTCGCCGCCCTTCATCTCGGTGACCAGCGCGACCTTGGCGAAGCCGGCGGCCCCCAGCGTGCCCATCACCTCCATGACGCGGCCGTACTCGATGCCCTTGTCGCCGCGGATGAAGATGCGGGTGTCGGGCTTCTGGGCGGTGATGGCCTGCAGGCGCGGCACCAGTTCCTCCATGGTGACCTTGGTCTCCTGGATCCACACCTCGCCGTGGGCGTCGACGGTGACCGAGAGCGGCTGGTCGTCGCCCTTGATGGGGGCGGCCTCGGTCTTGGGCAGGTCGACCTGGACGCCGGCGGTGAGCAGCGGTGCCGTGACCATGAAGATGACGAGCAGCACCAGCATCACGTCGACCATCGGCGTGACGTTGATCTCGGCGACCGCGCGGTGGCGCTGGCGCCCACCCTTCTTGGGGCCGACCGAGGCTCCCATCAGACCTTCTCCTCGAGCTGGCGCGACAGGATGGCGCCGAACTCGCCGGAGAAGTTCTCCAGGCGCTTGGTGTAGCGGTCGAGGTCGTTGGAGATCTTGTTGTAGGCGATCACCGCCGGGATGGCGGCCACCAGGCCGAGCGCGGTGGCGAACAGCGCCTCGGCGATGCCCGGGGCCACCACCGCCAGCGAGGTGTTCTTGGTGGCGGCGATCGACTGGAAGCTGTTCATGATGCCCCACACGGTGCCGAACAGGCCGATGAACGGCGCGGTCGAGCCGACCGAGGCCAGCACGCCGAGGTGGCGCTCCAGCAGATCCATCTCACGGCCCAGGGTGACGTGCATGACGCGGTCGATGCGCTGCGGCAGGCTGACGCGCACCGCCTCGCGGTCGGCCATGCCCTTGGCGGCCGAACGGCGCCATTCGCGCATGGCGGCGACGAAGATGGCCGACATGGGATCGAGCGGCCGGGCGCCGATGCGGTCGTAGAGCTCTTCCAGCGAACCGCCCGACCAGAACGATTCCTCGAACTGCTCCGCCCGCTGCCACAGCTGCCGCAGCCGCATCACCTTGTCGAAGATGATCGTCCAGCACCACAGCGACGCGATCACCAGGGCGACCATCACCGCCTTGACGATCCAGTCGGCCCGCAAGAACAGGGCCCACATCGAGAGATCGTGTTGGGCGACCGAGCCGGCCAGCTCCACCGAGTGAACAGGATCCATGACACTATCGCCTTTCGCTAACCAGTTCCCGCAATGAAACACGCAAATAAGGAGGAATTCGGGCAGGACGCCCATCCAGTCCAATGAACGCCACCCGCACGTCGAGCCGCACGAGCTCGGCTCCCTCGCGGCGGATGACCTGCTCGAAATCGGCCGAGGCACCGCCGACGCCGAGCAGCCGGGTTTCGACCTCCAGCTGGTCGTCGAGGCGCGCCGGCCGGACGAAATCGGCGACGACGCGGTGAACCGCGAAGGCGTAGCCCTTGCCGCCGTCCATCAACTCCGCCTGGTTCACCCCGATGCTGCGGACCAGTTCGGTGCGCGCCCGCTCGGCGAATTTCAGGTAGTTGGAGTGGTAGACGATGCCGCCGGCGTCGGTGTCCTCGTAATACACCCGAACGGGGTAGCGGAAGACGCTCATTCGTCTCCCTCCATCCGGCCGAGGAGGTCGAGCTGCACCAGCACCTCCTTCGGCGGGTTCAGGCCGATGTGCTTGAACCCGGACGGCGACAGCATGCGCCCGCGCGGGGTGCGCTGGATCAGGCCCTGCTGCAGCAGATAGGGCTCGATCACCTCTTCGATGGTGTCGCGCTGTTCCGACAGGGCCGCGGCCAGGGTGTCGACGCCCACCGGCCCGCCGCCGTAATTCTCGGCGATGCACGAGAGATAGCGGCGGTCCATCGCGTCGAGGCCGATCTTGTCCACCTCAAGCCGCGTCAGCGCCGCGTCGGCCACCGCGGCGTCCACCGGCGAGCGCCCGGCCACGGCGGCGAAGTCGCGCACGCGGCGCAGCAGGCGGCCGGCGACGCGGGGGGTGCCGCGCGACCGCCGCGCCACCTCGGCGGCTCCGTCGGCGGTCATGTCGAAGCCGAGCACGCGGGCGCCGCGGCGCACGATCAGTTCCAGCTCGTCGGGGGTGTAGAAGTTCATGCGGCAGGGAATGCCGAAGCGCTCGCGCAAAGGCGTCGTCAGCAGGCCCGAGCGGGTGGTGGCCCCCACCAGGGTGAAGGGCGGCAGGTCGATGCGCACCGAGCGGGCCGCCGGCCCCTCGCCGATGATGAGGTCGAGCTGGAAATCCTCCATCGCCGGATAGAGGACCTCCTCGATCGCCGGATTGAGGCGGTGGATCTCGTCGATGAAGAGGACGTCGCGCGGCTCCAGGTTGGTGAGCAGCGCGGCGAGGTCGCCGGCCTTGGCGATCACCGGGCCCGAGGTGGCGCGGAAGCCGACGCCGAGCTCGCGCGAGACGATCTGCGCCAGCGTGGTCTTGCCGAGGCCGGGCGGACCGAAGAACAGGGTGTGGTCGAGGGCCTCGCCGCGGGCGCGGGCCGCCTCGATGAAGATCTTGAGGTTCTCGCGCACCTGCTTCTGGCCGATGAAATCGTCCAGCGTCTGCGGCCGCAGATGCAGATCGGCGTCGCCGGACGCCTGCTGCGGCGAGACCATGCGCTCGCTCATCGCACCAGATCCTTGGCCATGCGCTTCAGGGCCGCCCGGATCAGGGTTGAGGCATCCGCCCCTTCAGGCAGCTCCCGCGAGGCCTGGCCGACCGCCTCGAAGGCTTCGAGCCGGCGGTAGCCGAGATTGACCAGGGCCGACACTGCGTCTTCCAGCACACCGCCGCCCTCGGCCGGCATGGGCGCCGCCGCGGCCACCGCCGCCGTCGCCGGCGCGAAGCCGCCCAAAGCGATCTTGCCGGCCTTGTCCTTCAGTTCGGTGAGGATGCGCACCGCCAGCTTGGGACCGACGCCATTGGCGCGGGTCAGCACCGTCTTGTCCTGGGCGGCGATGGTCTGCAGCAACTGCTCGGGCGCCGCAACCGACAGGATGGCCAGCGCCACCTTGGCGCCCACGCCCTGCACCGTGGTCAGCAGCCGGAACCACTCGCGCTCGCCCTCGTCGAGGAAGCCGAAGAGGTTGATGGCGTCCTCGCGCACCTGGGTCTCGATGTGGAGGCTCGCCGCCGTGCCCTGCTGCAGCCGGGCCAGGGTGCGCGCCGAGCAGGCGACGAGATAGCCGACGCCATTGACGTCGACCACCGCGAAATCGTCGCCCAGCGAATCGATCAGACCCTTGAGCTTGGCGATCATCGGGCCGCCACCTTGGCCAGCCGGCGGGCCGTCGCGCGGTGATGGGCATGGCAGATGGCCACCGCCAGGGCGTCGGCCGCATCGGGGCTCTGCACCAGGCAGCCGGGCAACAGGGTGCGCACCATCATTCCCACCTGATCCTTCTGGGCGCGGCCGGTGCCGACCACCGCCTGCTTGACCGAGGCGGGCGAATACTCGCCCACCGCGAGGCCGGCCAAGGCCGGGGCCAGCAGCACGGCGCCGCGGGCCTGGCCGAGCTTGAGGGTGCTTTCCGGGTTCTTGTTCACGAAGGTCTGTTCCACCGCCGCTTCCTCGGGGGACCACGCCGCGATCACCGCCTGCACGCCCCGGTGCAACTGGGCCAGCCGTTCGGCGAGGGACAGCTTGTCGTCGGACCGCACCACGCCGTCGGCAATATGGCGCAACCGGTTGTCGACCATCTCGATGATCCCCCAGCCGGTGATCCGCAAACCAGGGTCGAGCCCCAGGACCCTCATCGTTCCCCCTCTCTCACATCCCGGCTGTCATCCCGACGCCCGTCGGCAGAGGGATCTCTGAGGTACGAGATCCCTCGCTGCGCTCGGGATGACAGGTCGAAGCTCAGGCGCTGAGGCGCTCCATCACCTCGTCCGGGATGTCGAAATTGGCCTGAACGCGCTGGACGTCGTCGTTGTCCTCAAGCACGTCCAGCAGCTTCATCAGCGTCTTGGCGGCGTCCTCGTCGGTCACCGGCACCGTGGTCTGCGGACGCCAGTCCAGGCGCGCCACCTCGGGGGTGCCGAACTTGGCTTCCAGCGCGTCGCGCACCATGGCCAGGTCGTCGGGGGCGCAGGTGATATCGTGGCCCTCGTCGTCCGATTCCACATTGTCCGCGCCGGCTTCCAGCGCGGCTTCGAACATCGCCTCGGCGGAGGCCGCGGCGGCCGGATAGCGGATGGCGCCGACCCGGTCGAACATGAACGACACCGAATTGCTTTCGCCGAGCGCGCCGCCGTTCTTGGAGAAGGCCGAGCGCACTTCCGAGGCGGTGCGGTTGCGGTTGTCGGTCAGCGCCTCGACGATGATGGCCACCGAGCCGGGGCCGTAGCCCTCGTAGCGCACTTCCTCGTAGTTCGCCCCGTCCTCGCCGCCGGCACCGCGCTTGATGGCGCGCTCCATGGTGTCCTTGGGCATGTTGGCGGCGCGCGCGGCCTGGATGGCGGCGCGCAGGCGCGGGTTGGTATTGGGATCCGGCTGCCCGCTCTTGGCGGACACCGTCAACTCACGGATGAGCTTGGTGAAAACCTTGGCCCGCTTGGCGTCCTGCGCGCCCTTGCGGTGCATGATGTTCTTGAATTGCGAATGACCGGCCATACTTCCGCAAACCCTGGGTGAGTGGGGTGGTGAGCGTGCCTATACCATATATTGTATGAAAGCGACAGGCCTGGGTGAGGCCCCGCGCGCAATGGCCGAGCGGGGCGATTTTCGCCTCGGACCAAGGCCCTAGCACGCCCGTCCGGGCTCACCCTCCAGGGCGACGAACGCCATCTTCCGTGGAGCGATGTTCCGCCCCGGGTGGCTGCCATGCCGACCTTCCTGGTCTCCTTCCCCAACCAGAGCACGCCGCTGGCGCGCATCTTCTGCCTGGCCGCCGTCGACACCGACAGCGGCACGGTGCGATGGATCCGCTCCGGCGCGACCGCCGGGGATCTGGGCACCACCGGGCTGGCCCTGATCGGCGACCATCTCTACTGCGTGATCCAATCGAAGAAGCGGCCGCGGCTCAACGTCATCGACACCCGCTCGTGGCGGATCGTCCAGAGCCTCCGTTTCCGCAAGGTCGGCGACCCCCACAGCATCGCGGTGCACGCGGGCGACCTGCTGGTGGTCAGCTCGCGCGACAACGCGGTCTACCGCATGCGCCGCCACGGCTGGCGCGTCCTTGGGGAAGAGCTGGTCCGCCGCTTTCCCGGAACCAGCGCGACGACCGACGACATCCACGTCAACTCCATCTGCACGATGGGCGACGCCGTGCTGGTCACGGTGTTCGGACGGCGCGCCCCGGACGGGCGGTGGGCCTGCTGCGGCAAGGCGATCGACCTGTGGACGGGAGCGACCATGGTGCAGGGGCTGAGCCAGCCGCACTCCCTCGGCCACGCCGACGGCAGGGTCTTCTTGGCCAGCTCATCGAGCGGCGCGGTCTGGCTCGGCACCCCGGCTGGCCCGCGGGAGTGGGCGATGCGGACCTATGCGGTGGGCGGCTATCCGCGCGGCCTGGCCTGCCGCGGCGGCGAGGTCTACGTGGCGATCAGCGCGCCCCGGACCATCTCGAAAAGCACCGGCCGCCCCCTGCCGGGAACGGTGCCGCCGCACCCGGTGCAGATCGTGCGCCTCAATCCCGCCACCGGCCGGACCGAGCCGCTGGCCGACCTCACCGCCCATGGCGGCGAGATCTACGATATCCTGTTGTGGGACCGTCCGCTGCCCCCGCCGACCGCCGCCCCCACCCGCTCGCCGTTCCTGGAACGGATGGCGGCGTGGCGGGCCCGCCTGGCCTAGACCGGCCAGCTTTCGCCCAGCCGCCCCCCGACCCGCAACGGCGCCGCCTTGACGGCAAGCCCGCTGCGGTCGTCGGTCTCGACCAGGATGCCGCAGATGGTGGCCGGGCCTTCGGCCGGCGACAGGCGTTCGCCCGGGATCTTGCGCACGAACTTGTGGATGGCGGCGTCCTTCTTCATGCCGATCACCGAGTCGTAGTCGCCGCACATGCCGGCGTCGGTCTGGTAGGCGGTGCCGCCCGAGAAGATCTGGGCGTCGGCGGTGGGAATGTGCGAGTGGGTGCCCACCACCAGGCTGACGCGGCCGTCGGCGGTGTGGCCCATGGCCATCTTCTCGCTGGTGGCCTCGGCATGGATGTCGAGGATGATGGCGTCGACGCCGCCCGGGCCCATGCGCAGGCGGGCCAGCTCGCGCTCGGCGGCGGCGAACGGGTCGTCGAGCGGATCCATGAACAGGCGGCCCATGACCTGGATGACCGCGACCTTCTTGCCGCGCGGCGCCGGATAGACGCCGACGCCCTTGCCCGGCGTTCCCGCCGGGTAGTTCACCGGGCGCAGCAGGCGCGGCTCGCCGTCGATGTAGCCCATGATCTCGCGCTGGTCCCAGGAATGGTTGCCGAGCGTCAGCACGTCGGCCCCGGCGGCGAAGAAATCCTCGCAGATCTTGGGAGTGATGCCGAAACCGTGCGCCGCGTTCTCGGCATTGACGACGACGAAATCCGCCTCGAGCCGTCGCCGGATCTCGGGCAGCCGCTCCACCACCGCGTCGCGCCCCGCCCGTCCCACGACGTCACCGAGAAAAAGAAGCCTCATGCTGAAACCACCGTGATCAGTCCATTGTCGGTCGCTACCGCGTCAAGCCGCTGGTCGTGGGGGGGCCGGGGGGGGGCGCCCCCCCCCCCGCGACGCGGGGATCGTCCCGCCGAGCGCGCCGTGGTTCCACACCTCGCGCGGCGCGCCGGCCTCCGGGGTGACGCCGCGGCGCTCGTAACGGATGGTGTAGCAGCCGGCCAGGGCGACGAGCGCCGCCGCGGCGAGGGGCGCGCGCTTCATCGCGCCACCT
>JBLNCP010000033.1:0-48660 GCA_050260775.1 Solirubrobacterales bacterium
CACTTCGCCGGCCTGGAGCAGGCCGCGCTCGACAAGCCAACCGAACGGCACGCGCGGCTCCTCGCGCTTCGATGGCGTCTCCATCAGCTCGGGGTCGGCCGCCGGCCGAACGTCGGCGATGCGATTGCGCGCGATCTCGGCATAATCGGGGTCGCGCTCGATGCCGATGAAGCGGCGGCACAGTCGCTTGGCGACGGCGCCGGTCGTGCCGCTGCCGAAGAACGGGTCGAGCACGACCCCGCCCGGCTTGGTCGCGGCCATGATGGCGCGATAGAGCAGCGCTTCCGGCTTTTGCGTCGGATGGGCCTTCTTGCCGTCACGCTTCAGCCGCTCCGCGCCGCTGCAGATCGGGATCAGCCAGTCGCTGCGCATCTGCAGGTCGTCGTTCAGCGCCTTCATGGCGTCGTAGTTGAAGGTGTAGCGCGCCTCCGCCGACTTGGCGCACCAGATCAGGGTCTCGTGGGCGTTGGTGAAGCGGGTGCCGCGGAAATTGGGCATGGGGTTGGTCTTGCGCCAGACGATGTCGTTCAGCACCCAGAACCCCAGGTCCTGGAGGATGGCGCCCACCCGGAAGATGTTGTGGTAGCTGCCGATCACCCACAGGCCGGCGTCGTCCTTCATGGCGCGCCGCGCCGCCGTCAGCCAGCGGCGGGTGAAGTCATCGTAATCCTTGAAGCTGCCGAAGCGGTCCCACTCGTCGTCGACGCCGTCGACGCGGCTGTTGTTGGGGCGCAGCAATTCGCCCCCCAGCTGGAGGTTGTAGGGCGGGTCGGCGAAGACCAGGTCCACCGATCCGGCGGGCAGGGCCTCCATGCGGGCGACGCAGTCGCCCTCGAGAATGGTGTCGAGCGGCAGGGACATGCCGCCCACTTTGAGTCAAATGAGAGAGTCCGTCAAGAACCTCTTGGAATCCATAGATTCCTCCAATGAGGATCGCTCTTCGGTCGTATTGTGCGGTGCGGCTTCCTGCCCAAATGACACGAGACACCGCGAGGGAGGATGCCATGCCGATCGGAGCTCGACCCACCGTAAGCTATTGGCAGGACTGGCTAAACCTGCTGATCGGCGTGTGGCTGTTCATCTCGCCCTGGGCACTCGGCTATTCCACCACCGGCGCGGCGTCATGGAATTCCTGGGTGTTCGGCGTCGTGGTCGCGGCGATCGCGCTGGCGGCGCTCATCCAGTTTGCCCGCTGGGAGGAATGGCTGAACGTCGCCGCCGGGCTGTGGCTGGTGGTGTCGCCCTGGGTGATGGGCTTCGCCGACCAGCAGGTTCCGGTTTGGAACCATGTCACCGTCGGCCTGCTGGTGGCGGCATTGGCGCTCTGGGACGCGCTGGTGCATCGCGACTGGCACCAGGTTCTGGCGGAATAGCCGGCTAAAGCAGCGAATACTGGGCGATGGGAGCGAACGACGTGCGATGGTGCGGCGTCGGCCCCAGGCGGCGGAGCGCGTCCATGTGTTCGGCGGTGCCGTAGCCGGCATTGGTCTCCCAGCCGTAGCCGGGGTGGGCGGCGGCCAGATCGGCCATGATGCGGTCGCGGCGGACCTTGGCGATGACCGAGGCGGCGGCGATCGACAGGCTCAAGCCGTCGCCGCCGACCAGGCATTCGACACGGCAGCCGAGCGGCGGCCTCTGGTTGCCGTCCACCAGGGCGCAGTCGATGGCGCGCCCAAGCGCCGCCACCGCCCGCTCCATGGCCAGGAAGGTGGCTTTCAGGATGTTGAGGCGGTCGATCTCGGCGACGCTCGCCTCGCCGAAGCCGACCGCGCAGCTTTCCAGCACCAGGGTCGCCAGGGCGTCGCGCTTGCCCTTGGGCAGCTTCTTGGAATCGTCGAGCTCGTCGCGCAGGCGGGCGGGAAGGACGGCCGGGTCGATGATCACCGCCGCGGCGATAACCGGTCCGGCCAGCGGCCCGCGTCCGACCTCGTCGACCCCGGCGACCACGCCGCCGAGCCGCGATTCGTGCGACAGGTCAGGCATCGGCGCCACCCCGGGCAGGCTGAGGGGCGGGTCCGGGGCGCTTGGCCCCGGGCAGGGCGCGGCGGGCCCGGCGCACGGTGCTGGCGACGGCATTGGCCTCGCGGCCATAGAGGGCCCCCATCAGTTCCCGCAGGGTCATGACGCCGGCGTCGGCCACCCGGTGCAGGCGTCGCATGGTGAACAGCCAGAACGGCGACAGGATCAGCGACAGGACCGTCACCGCCACCACCAGCTTCATCTCGCCGGCGGTGATGAGGCGGGTGGCCTTGCCGGTTTCCGCCAGCAGGAACGAGAACTCTCCGACCTGGGCCAGGGCGACGCTGGCCAGGAACGCGCTGGTCCAGTCCTGCTTGAGGATGCGCAGCGCGAAGGCGTTCAGTGCCGTCTTGAACAGCGTCACCATCAGCAGCAGCATCAGCACCTGGCCAAGGTTCTTCCAGATGAAGCGGAAATCGAGCAGCAGCCCGATGGACAGGAAGAACACCATCAGCAGGACCGCCTGCACCGGCTGGGCGCTCTTCAGCACGGTCTCGCGCGCCGCCGAGTTGCCGATGACCACGCCGGCCAGGAAGGCGCCGTAGGCGGGCGACAGATCCATCAGGCCCGACAGCGCCGCGGCGCCGAAGCACCAGGCCAGCGCCGCCAGCGGCCCCAGTTCGCCATCCCTGGCCAGCTTCTCGCTCAAGGGCAGGCGCAGCTTCTTGCGCACCAGCAGCCAGAACAGCACCACCAGGAACAGCACCGAGAACACCACCTTGGCGATGTCTTCGGGCAGGATGCCCTTCTTCTGCATGCCGCCCAGCAGCAGCATCATGGGGACCACCGCCATGTCCTGGGCGATCAGGATGCCGATGATGGTGCGGCCGACCGGCTTGTCGAGGTCGCCCGAGCTTTCCAGCATCTTGATGACCACGGCGGTGGAGGACACCGCCACCGCGAAGCCCAGCACCAGCGCCAGGCCGAAGCTCCAGCCCAGCACGTGGCGGAGCACCAGGGCGGCGCCGACCGAGCCGGCGATCTGCAGCACGGTGGCGAAGGCGGCCACCTTCCAGCCCTGGATGAAGCGGCGGAGGTCGAGCTCGATGCCGACCACGAACAGCAGCATGAGCACGCCGAATTCCGCCAGGGTGTCGACCGCCTCGGCGTTCGACACCAGGCCGAGCCCGGCCGGTCCCAGCACGACGCCGGCCAGGATGTAGCCGACGATGGCAGGCTGCCGGAACCGGGTCATCGCCACGCCGCACAGCAGCGCGGCCAGGGCGACCAGGGCGGCGGCAGTCAGTTCGGGGTGGGCGAGGTCCATGGTCCAGGTCGTCTTCAGCGGATACCGGCGACCGGTCTAGCCGCTGGTGGTGGCGACAATATGGCGTCGGCACGAAAATGGATAGCTGGTCAGTGCTCGCCGGTCTCCGGATCGAGCAGCACATGCGCCATCAGGCGGTCCACCGGCGCGTAATCGTCGGTCAGGGTCGGGACGGCGGCGGCGGCGACCTTGGCCCGCACCTGGTCGTCCCTCAGGCGCACCCAGGCCCGCGGCAGGAAGCGGGTCGCCCGCACCCTTGGGGCATCGGTGGCCGTATCCGAGGCGACCACCAGATAGGTCAGCCGGGCGCCTTGCGACAGTTCGTCGGCATCGACCCAGACCTCCACGTGGGCGAAGTCGCGCCACAGGGTCTGCACCAGGGCGAACAGGAAGCGGGGTTCGGCGCGGGCCTCGATGACGTTGATGGCATAGAAGCCGCCGGGCTTGAGGCGGGCGGCGATCTCGTGGTGGAACTCGGCGGTGACCAGATGCGGCGGGATGCCGATGTCGTGGAAGGCGTCGCCGAACACCACGTCGAAGCTGGGTTGGCGCGGCAGCGCCTGCAGCGCCACGCGGGCGTCACGATGGTCGATGGCGATGGCGGGCGAGGGGGCGAGCCATAGCTCGCGCGATGCCAGCGCCGTCACCGCGGGATCGATCTCGGCCACGTGCAGGTGCGAGTCGGGGTTCTCGGCGGCCCAGGCGCGCGGCAGGGTGAAGGCGCCGCCGCCGATGAAGAAGGCGGACAGCGGCCCCGGACCGAAGCGCCGCCGCGCCAGCTCGTCGGTGAAGTGCAGGTACGAGGAATAGAGCAGGCGGGGCTCGGCGGCGTCGTTGATGCCGTGGCCGAGGTGATCGAGGACGAGGACCCGGCTGTCGCGTCCGCTCTCGGCGCTGAAATCCTCGACCCGCAGGCAGTAGTAGTCGCTCTCGGCGCGGCAGGGCGAGGCGAAGGCCGACTCGCGGCCGGCCACGGCGACCGTGCCGGCGGCGAGGACCAGAAGGCCGAGCCCCGCCACCCGTCGGCGCCAGCCGGCGGCGAAGGCGATCGCCAGCAGGGCGTACAGCGCCGCCACGGCCAGCACGGTCCCGGTGGAGCCGATCCACGAGATGAAGGCGTATCCCGCCGCCAGCGTGCCGGCGATGCTGCCGGCCGCGCCCAGGGCGAACATGCGGCCGAGCACGTGGCCGGCGCGCGTGCGGTCGGCATCCACCGCCAGCTTGGTCAGGACCGGCGACACTACGCCGGCGAACAGCGACGGCGGCAGGAACAGCAGCGCGGTCAGCAGGACAATGGTGGCGATGGGGTGCAGGCCCTGCTCGATCAGCGGCCGCGCCGCCAGCCGCAGGACGACCAGCACGGCCAGGGTGGTGAGCGCGGCCAGACCCAGGGCCACCGCGACCCGGGTCCGGGCCGAGCGTTCGTCGGCCGCCGCCTCGGCCTGCCGGCCGCCGATCCAGTGGCCGACCGCGAGGCCGGCCAAGACCACCGAGATGATGGCGGTCCAGGTGTAGAGGGACATGCCGACGAAGGGGGCGAGCAGGCGGCCGGCGACGATCTCGAGCACCAGCGCGCCGGCCGAGACGAGGAACAGGGCGAGGCCAATGCCCCAGGTGGAGAGGGGCGGAGATGCTTGCCGGTGCACGTAAAAAATCCCGACGGAAAAGCCGGGAAAGATCATATCATCGATGGCGCATCCAATGGGGAGGCCTCATGCGCCTTGCACTCGTCGCGATCGCCTGCCTGCCGCTGCTGCTGCCCGCCGTCTCGCCGGCCGGAGCCGCCGACACCCGGGCCGAGCCCAAGCCGACGTGGGAGAACCCGCGGCGCATCCTGCTGCAGCTCAACAGCGACGACGCCAAGAAGATCAACGGCGTGCTCAACAACGCGGTCAACCTGCAGAAATTCTACGGGCAGGACAACGTGCGCGTCGCCATCGTCGCCTATGGCCCGGGGGTGACCGCCCTGCTCAAGACCGGCTCGCCGGTGGCGGAGCGGGTGGCTTCGCTCCGGCAGTACGAGGTGGAGTTCGTGGCCTGCGGCAACACGCTCGCCACCACCGGCAAGACCGCCGCCGACCTGCTTCCGGGCGTGGGCGTGACCACGGCCGGCATCGCCGAGATCGTCGAGCGCCAGATCGAGGGCTGGCACGTGGTCGCCCCATAACCGGAACAAGAACACGACAGGGAGGAAGGCATGCTGCGGAAACTGTTGATGGTGGCGATGCTCGCCCTTTGGGCGGCCCCGGCCATGGCCTACGAGCCGAAGCTTGGCGACGACGGCCTCTATCACCAGGAATGGTTCCTCAACAGCTTCCTCGATCTCAGGGAGGATCTGGCCGAGGCCACCAAGGCCGGCAAGCGCTTCGCCATCATCTGGGAGCAGAAGGGCTGCCCCTACTGCCGCGACGTTCACACCGTGAACTTCGCCGACGACAAGGTGCGGACCTGGGTCAAGGACCATTATGTGGTCCTGCAGCTGAACCTGTGGGGCTCCCGCGAGGTGACCGATTTCGACGGCGAGGTGCTGGCCGAGAAGGATTTCGCCCGCAAGTACCGCATCACCTTCACCCCCACGGTGCAGTTCTTCCCCCAGACCATGGCCGAGATGGCGGGCAAGAAGGCGGCGGACGCCGAGGTGGCCCGCCTGCCGGGCTACTTCCGCAATTTCCACTTCCTCGGCATGTTCGAGTACGTCTGGGACAAGCGCTACGCGTCGGGCCAGGACTTCCAGCGCTACATCATGGAGAAGGCGAACGCCCCGCATTGAGGGCAGGGCGGGTGGTCAGCCCAGGCGCTGCACCGCCGGGGCCAGGTCCAGCAGCCACTGGCTGACCGCCGAGATCTTGCCGAACATGATCAGGGCGCCCGTCACCACCAGCAGGGTGCCGATGGCGAGCTCGACCCCGCGCATGTGGCGGCGGAAGCGGCCGAGGAAGGCCATGAACGGCCGCGCGAACAGGGCGGCGGCCAGGAACGGCAGGCCGAGCCCGGCGGCGTAGGCCCCCAGCAGGCTGGTGCCGTACCACACGCCGTCGCCGCCGGCGGCGATCATCAGGATGGTGGCCAGGATCGGGCCGACGCACGGCGTCCAGCCGAAGGCGAAGGCGAGCCCCAGCACGAACGCCCCCACCAGCCCGGCCGGGCGCTCGGCGACGTGGACCCGCTTCTCGAAATTGAGGAAGCCGATCCGCAGCGCGCCCATGTAGTGCAGGCCGAACACGATGATGACGATGCCGGCCGTCACCGACAGCCACCCCATGTTGTCGACCACCAGCCGGTTGAGCGCCGAGGCGGTGGCGCCCATGGCGATGAACACCAGCGAGAACCCGAGGATGAAGGCCACCGCCGCGGCCACCACGCGGTGGTCGACCCCGCGCGTCGGTTTGCCGGTGAGCTGGTCGAGGCTGACGCCGCCCAGGAAGCAGAGATAGGCCGGGATCAGCGGCAGCACGCACGGGCTGAGGAAGCTCAGTGCCCCGGCGCCCAGGGCTCCGGCGTAGGTGACGTCGAAGGGGTTCATGCGGGGATGCCCCTACTGTTGCCCCCACCCCAACCCTCCCCCACGCTTCGCGCGGGGGAGGGGGCTGGTCTCCCCCTCCCCCGGCTCTGCCGGGGGAGCGCTGGGGTGGGGGCTATCCGCTTCACGCCCCGGCAACCTTGATGGCCGCGGTCTCGTCGAAGCGCACCGTCTTGTGCCTCTCCAGCCAGTTGGCGACCACCGCCCACACCGGCGGGCCCTCGGTGTTCTCGTTGACGCTGGCCCAGCCGGTAACCGTGTAGGTCTTGGCGGCGTCGATCCGCTCACCGGTCTTCACCAGGGTCATGTCCGAGATGCGCGACCCGATCGGCTTGGCGATGTCGATGCGGTAGCTCATGCCGCCGACCCGCACCATGTCGCCGCCCTGCTGGTAGTAGGGATCGGGGTTGAACAGGTTGTCGGCCACGTCTTCGAGGATGTCCTTGAGCAACTGCCCGCTCATCTGCGAGCGGTAGGCGTTGGGATAGGTGATGGCCGTCTGGTTGTAGACGTCCTCCATGGTGATGTCGGCGCCAGGCGGCAGCGAGGCGCCCCAGCGGAAGCCGGGCGACAGGGCGATCTGGGCGTCGCGCTCGTCGAGCAGGGCTTGGCAGATCAGGTCGTCGAAGGTGCCGTTGAAATTGCCGCGGCGGTAGAGCAGCGAGTCCGTGCGCGCCAGCTTGCGCTCCAGCACCGTTTGGTGGGGCGCCCGGATCCTCTCGATCAGTCCCGCCATGTCGGGATCGGGGCGGATGGCGTCGGAGAACACCGGGATCAGCTTGAAGGCGTAG
Organism: Solirubrobacterales bacterium; assembly: GCA_050260775.1. GTDB lineage: Bacteria > Pseudomonadota > Alphaproteobacteria > Rhodospirillales > Magnetospirillaceae > CALABS01. Next base: position 7,598 of record JBLNCP010000033.1, read on the forward strand.
GCGGCGACCTTCTTGTTTTTCACGTTGAGGTCAAGGCGGGCGAGGAACTTGCCGTGCGACCCCGAGGCCACCAGCAGGGTGTCGCCGACCTTGACCACCGCCGGCACCGCGTCGTGGGTGTGGCCGGTCAGCAGCACGTCGATGCCCTTGACCCGGCCGGCCATCTTGCGGTCGACGTCGAAGCCGTTGTGGCTGGCGACCACGATGAGGTCGGCCCCGGCGGCGCGGGCGGCGTCGATCCGCTTCTGCATGTCCTCCTCGCGGATGCCGAAGCTCCACTTGGGCATCATGTAGCGGGGATTGGCGACGGGGGTGTAGGGGAAGGCCTGGCCGATCACCGCGATCTTCACCCCGCCGCGCTCGAAGGTGGCGGTGTGGGGGAAGACGTCCTCGTCCCACTCGGTGTCCTTCACGTTCGAGCACAGGAAGGGGAATTTGAGCTTGCCGATCAGCTCCTTGACCCGCTCCTCGCCGTAGGTGAACTCCCAGTGCGGGCACATGGCGTCCACGCCCAGCAGGTTCATGGCCTCGACCATGTCCTCGCCCCGGGTCTGCAGCGACGTATAGGAGCCCTGCCAGGTATCGCCGCAATCGATCAGCAGCGTGCGGTCGGGCCGCTCGGCACGGATCGCCTTGACCAGGGTGGCCATGCGGTCGAGGCCGCCGACCCGGCCGTAGGTCTTGGCCAGGGCCGAGAAATCCTCCGAGGTCAGGGCGTAGGCCTCGCGCGAGCCGGCCTTCAGCCCGTAGGCCTTGAGGAAGTCGCGGCCGGTGAGGTGGGGCACCTTGCCCTTGGCCTCGCCGACGCCGAGGTTGACCGACGGCTCGCGGAAATAGAGCGGCTTCAGCTGGGCGTGGATGTCGGTGAAATTGAGCAGGGTCACCTGGCCGACCGGCTTGAACGCCAGCAGCTCGTCCTGGGTGATGGCCTGGCGGGCGGCGGCCCTGGCCAGCGGGGCGCCGCCGGCCAGGACGGTGGCGCTCGCCGCCACCTGCAGGAAGTCGCGACGGGTGAGCATGAACGCCTCTCCTCCCGGATGGACTGAACGGGCAGTTACTTACGGACCGACGGCGTCTCCACCTTCAGCCCCTGGGCGCGCCAGGCGAGGAAGAATTCCAAGTTGGTGTATTCGTCCGAGCCGAGCGGGAACGGTTCCGCCCGGATTTCCTCGTTGCAGCCGGCGAGCCGGCGCTGGAGCGAGCCCAGCTTCTGCCACTTGAGGCGGTAAGTGGGGAAGCCGTTGGCCTGCCCCTGCGACAGCAGTTCGGTGCGCAGGTGGTTGCCGGCGAGATCCTCGTGGCAGTGCTTGCAGGCGAGGTCGTTCATGCCGCGGCGCTCGTAGTAGAACCGGCGTCCCGCTTCGAAGTAGGGGGCGGCGGGCCCGTCCACCTGGACGCTGATCGGCATGCCGCGCGACTGGTGCTTGACGAAGGTGGTCATGGCGAGCAGCGGCTCGGATTCCCACTTCCAGGCCGGCACCCCCATGTGCTTCTCGCGGCACATGTTGATGCGCTGTTCCAGGTCGACGACCTTGGCGGCATGGAGGTCGTACTTGGGATAGGTGGCGCCGACCCCCTTCATGTTGTCCTCGGCCTTGCCGTGGCAGGACGAGCACGCCTTGTTGTGCGGGCCCTCGGCCTTGCTCCACAGCTTCTCGCCCTTCTCCACCCACAGGAACCCCGGGTTGGTGAAGTCGTCGTCCTGCATGGCGCGGGTTTCCGGCTCGGCGAAGGTGTAGCCGGAGCGCTTGTCGCCCGCCATGTAGGGGGCGTATTTGGGGTCCTTCGGGTCGAAGGGCGGGTCCGCCAGGACCGGGCCCGCGACGGCGGCGGCCAGCGCGAAGGCCGCCGCGGCAAGGATCGCTTTCGTCATCCGCAACCTCCCTGGGGCTGGCGTCACGTCACCGTGATGGACTGGCTCGCGCTGTAGACCGCCCCGTCGTCGTCGTGCCACTTGAGCTCGACGGTGCCGCTCTCGGTGGCGGTGAGGAAGAACGACAGGTAGGGGTTGGCCGACACCGCCGGCGCCCAGTCGGCGGAGAACACCTCCTTGCCGGCGTAGGTGCAGACGAACTTGTTGATGATCTTGCGCGGGATCGGTTTGCCGTCCTTGTCCTTGCGCTGGCCGGATTCCATGTCGTGGTCGATGGTGGTCTTGACCTCGAACACGTCGCCCTTGGCAGCCTGGGCGGGCATCTTGACGCGGGGTTGGGGCATCTCTCGTCTCCTCGTGCTCAGCCGCCGCAGCCGCCGATGGTGACCTTCACTTCCTGCCGGGCCTCATAGACCGACCCGTCGGACAACAGCGCGATGGCGCGCACGTCCTGGGTCTTGCCGAGGCGCATGCGCATCGACACCTCGGCCTTGCCGGTGGGCGAGAAGGTGAAGCTGGCCACCTGGGGTGACGGATTGCCCTCGGCGACCACGTGGACCGCCTTGACGTAGCTGGCGGGCGTCATCGGGTGGTCGACCACCACGGTGAAGGGCACGGTGTTGCCGTTCTCGGCGATCTGGGGAAGCTTGATCTGCACCTTGCCGGCCTGCGGCTTGGCGCCGCCGGCCAGCTTGGCCACCAGTTCGTCGGCGGCCGCCTTGTCGGCCAGCGCGAAGCGCGGCGCGGCCGCCAGGGCGGCGCCGGCACCGATGCCGGCCAGCACCGTGCGGCGGTCGACGCGCCGGGGGGAAGCGGGAGTGTGCATGGGAGTCTCCTTGGGCGACGGGCGGCGGGCTATTTCAAGGTGAGGAGGTAGGCGACCACGTCCTCGACCTCCTGGGCGGTGAGGATGGACTTGCCTTCCCAGTCCTTGGCCACGCGGTTGAGGTCCTTCTTGTAGAAGGACGGCATGGGAGTGTCGGGGTTGAACGCCTTGGCGTCGGCGACACGCATGCGCAGTTCGGGCGGCGACCACCGGGTGGCGACCCCGGCCAGGTCCGGCCCGATGTCGCCGTGGTCGGGCTCTTCCGGGATGGGCATGACGTGGCAGGACAGGCACAGCCCCTTGGTGCGCGCGATCAGCCGTCCGTTGGCGGGATCGCCCTTCTCGCTGGTCAAGGGCGCCATGCGGGTGACGTCGAAATAACCGCGCTCAGGCGTCTTCTTTCGGGGCGCTGCCGATGCGGGATCGGTTGCCGCCACCGCCAGGGCCGCCGCCACGGCGACCCCGATCAAGGGCTTGGGCATGAAACCTCCCTGGAACTCAGTGCCTGGTATTCTTCTTGTTCAAGTTCCGGCGCGTTTTTCAACCGGACGAATCCATATTTCATGAGGTCCGCATATGTTGCAAGACTGTTTCCAATGCTGCATGTGCACACATAACCTTCAAATTAACTGTAAATCCACCGAATTAACACTTTAGACGTATGAAATCTTCGCGGTTTAGCTGGATTTTACGATGTTCGCGCGCATGGGCCATCGTTCCTTCGGCGGAGGACCGATCCATACTTTTTCGCGGGCGCTTCGGGGGGACGGGCGGGGGCGGAAATGCGAAAGGGCCCGGCGCACGAGGCGCGGGCCCTTCGAAATCGATGGTGCCGGCGGAGGGACTCGAACCCCCGACCTTGGCTTTACGAAAAAGTTAAGATTAATTCTTAGTCGCAAAAAGGGTTGGGAAAGCGAAATTTTTGGTGTGCTGTCAGGGTGCTGTCACGACCCCTTGAAAAGCAAAAGGACCTAGCCTACGGTATGGGCTAAGTCCTTGAAATTACTGGTGCCGGCGGAGGGACTCGAACCCCCGACCTTGGCTTTACGAAAGCCCTGCTCTACCAACTGAGCTACGCCGGCACACCGAGGGCCGGGAAATTAGCCTTCCCGGCGCGGAATTGCAAGGGGGGTGAGGGCGCTCAGTGGGGGGCGTGACCATCCAGGCGGATGAAGCGGGCGCGGGCGCCGCGCTCGATGGCGGCGGCGACCAAACGGTCGATGTCGAGGCGGTGGCGGATCATCTCCAGCAGGCGCAGCACCTCCTGGTGGGGCTCGCCGTCGGCGGCGGCGACGTCGCACGCCAGGGCGTAGGCCGTCTCGCGCAGGCGCGGCGGCAGCGCCGCCTTGATCACCCCGAACGCCCGGTCGAGGCCGTCCTCGGAATCCAGCAATTCCGCGCAGGCGGCCGTGGACTTGGGAAGAAGTCCCGGGTCGTAGTCGTTAAATATGGGTAGGAAATTGACAATCTCGCCAATGGATTTCAACTCGGCGTCGGTCATGTTCCTGTCCGCCGCCGAAACCATCACCATGACGTAGATCAGGGCCGCGTGATGACTGATCATGGTCGTCTCCTCCGCGTTGCCGAGGAAGACTTTAGGCTTGCGGTGCTTGCGCGCGTCAAGCATAGATTCCGGGTGGGGACTGAGGGGGATAGGCCGTCGATACGACGGGGTAGACCCGACCCGAGGAGAGAGTGCGAATGGCGGGAAAGACGGTGTTGCTGGTGGACGACAGCCGGGTTGCCCGGATGATGGCGCGCAAGGTCATCACCGACGCCCACCCTGACTGGACCGTCGTCGAGGCCGCTTCCGGCCAGGAGGCCCTCGACCAGGCGCCGGCGCTAAAGCCGGATTTCGTCATCATCGATGTCAACATGCCGGGCATCGACGGCCTGGAGACGGCGCGGCGGATGAAGGCGGTCTGTCCCGCCGCCGCCATGACGCTGCTCACCGCCAACATCCAGGAACCGGTGCGCCAGCACGCCGCCGAGATCGGCATCGGGTTCCTCAACAAGCCGATCCGCGACGACGCGCTGCTGGCCTTCCTGTCCGGCGGGACGGCGCCATGAATGGCTTCGTCGGCGAAGCCGAGCGCGACGCTGTCACCGAGATCCTCAACGTTTCGATCGGCCAGGCGGCGGCGTCCCTGTCGCAGCTGGTCGAGGACGAGGTCCGCCTGTCGGTCCCGTTCGTCGACTTCCTGACCCCGGCGGATGCCGCGAGACGGCTGGAGCGCGAGACCGAGGGCAGTGACTCCGTGGCGGTGCGGCAGCATTTCGAAGGCGTGTTCTACGGCGACATCCTGCTGATCTTCCCCGAGCGCAAGAGCCTGGACTTGGTGCGGCACATGCTGGGCGGGCAGGTGCCGCTCGACCAGCTGACCGAGCTGGAGCAGGACGCGCTGATGGAGGTCGGCAACATCATCCTCAACGCCTGCCTGGGGTCGCTGTCCAACCAGCTCGGCATCTCGATCCACAGCAGCCTGCCGGCCTACGTCCGCGGCCGCGGTGCCAAGATCCTCGACCTCGGTCAGAGCCCCGACGGGGAAGAGGTGGTCATGTTCCTCCACGTCGATTTCTCGCTGATGAGGAAAGACGTGCACGGGTATCTCGCGTTCGTGATGGACATCGCGTCGGCGACCCACTTCATCGACGCGGTGCGCGCCTACGTCGACGGCCGTCTGTCGGGGTAGGGGGCGATGGGGAACCTCTCGGCGGCCGCCCGTCCCGACGAACTGATGCAGGCACTGTCCAACGCCTGCGAGATCGGGCTCATCCTGATCGGAGCCGACGGGCGGATCGTCATGTGGAACGCCTGGATGGCCAAGGCGTCCGGCATCGCCGCCGACGAGGCCCTGGGCCGGACCCTGGCCGAGGTCTTTCCGCCGCTCGATGGCACCCGCGTCGCCCGCGCCGTCACCGAGGCGCTGACCGCGGGGATGTCGGCCATGCTGTCGTCCTCGCTGAACAAGACCCTGTTCCCGCTGGAGCACGAGGGCCGCCAGCCCGGCCGCAGCGAGCCCATGCAGCAGATCGTGGTGGTCAAGCCGCTGCTCGCGCCGGCCAGCCGCGGCACCTGCCTGGTGCAGGTATTCGACGTCACCAACATGGCGCATCGCGAGACGCTGCTCCGGCAGCAGGCCCGCACCATGGAGGCGCTGGCCGAGAACTACCGCCTGTCCGAGCTGCACAACCGCGCCATCGTCGACAACACCGCCGACGCCATCATCACCTTCGGCGAGGACGGCGCCATCGGCACCTACAACCCGGCGGCCGAGCGGATCTTCGGCTACGAGCCGGCTGAGATCGTCGGCAAGTCCATCGCCGTGCTGATTCCCGAGATCGCCAGGAGCGAGGGGCGGGTGGCGGTCGAGGACTACCTGGAGGGCCGTCACGAGGTCACCGGCCTGAGGAAGATCCGCGCGACCTTCCCGCTCGAGCTGTCGGTTTCGGCGATGGAATTGGGCGGACAGCGCCTGTTCGTCGCCATCGCCCACGAGATCACGCTGCGCAAGCAGGCCGAGGAGGAGCTCAGGAACCAGAAGGAGTGGCTGGCCACCCTGATCAACGCCATGCCCGACCTGGTGTGTTTCAAGGACGGCAAGGGGCGCTGGCTGGTCGCCAATCAGTTCTACATCGACCTCGCCGGGCTCAACGGCATCGACTACCACGGCCGCACCGGCGCCGAGCTGGCGCGCCATTCCCCCGGTGGCGGCGATTTCCTGCTCGCCACCCAGGATTCCGATGAGCGGGCGTGGCGCGAAGGCAAGCCGATCAATTACGAGAAGCGCGTCGACACCCTCGACGGCAGCACCAAGGTCTTCGACGTCATCAAGATCCCGCTGTTCCATCCCGACGGCAGTCGCCGCGGATTGGTGCTGGTCGGGCGCGACGTCACCGAGCGCAAGCTCGCCGCCGCCCGCATCCACCACCTCGCCCACCATGACGCGCTGACCGGCCTGCCGAACCGCGTGCTGTTCCAGGAGCGCCTGCGGGCGGCCCTGGCCCAGGGCAAGCGCGCCGACTTCAAGGTGGCGCTGATGTTCCTGGACCTCGACAAGTTCAAGGACATCAACGACACGCTGGGCCATCACGTCGGCGACCTGCTGCTCAAGGCGGTGGCCAAGCGGCTGCAACGCTGCGTGCGCGAGACCGACACCGTGGCGCGCCTGGGCGGCGACGAATTCGCCGTCATCCTGACCAATCTCACCGATCCCGAGGGCGCCGGCACGGTGGCCGACACCATCATCGCCTCGATCGCCGATCCCTTCGGCATCGAGGAGCACGAGGTGGTGACCTCGACCTCGATCGGCGTCACGGTGTTTCCCGACGATTCCGAGGATGCCGACCAGCTCCTCAAGAACGCGGACCTCGCCATGTTCCGCTCCAAGGCGGAGGGGCGGAACAACTACCATTTCTACATTTCGGAGATGGATGCCGAGATCCAGGCGCGCAAGGTGGTCGAGCGCGACCTGCGCACGGCTCTCGGCACCGAGCAGCTCCAGTTGCATTACCAGCCGCTGGTCGATCTGAAATCCGGGGAGGTGGTCGGGTGCGAGGCGCTGCTGCGCTGGAGCCATCCCACCCGCGGCTGGATCAGCCCCGCCGACTTCATCCCGATCGCCGAACGGACCGAGCTGATCGGTCCGCTGGGACGCTGGATCCTGCACCGCGCCTGCATGCAGGGGCGGGAATGGACCAAGGCCGGCCTGCAGCCGATGAAGATCGCCGTCAACCTGTCGCCGGCCCAGTTCAAGCATCACCAGGGGCTGATCGCCATGGTGGCGGACATCCTCGATCAGACCGGCCTGCCCCCCGAGCAGCTTCAGCTCGAGATCACCGAGGGCATCGCCATGCAGAACATCGACGCCACCCTGGAGGTCCTCCAGAGCCTCCGCCGCATGGGCGCGGTGATCTCCATCGACGATTTCGGCACCGGCTACTCGTCGCTGAACTACCTGAAGCGCTTCCCGGTGGACAAGCTGAAGATCGACCGCAGCTTCGTGGTCGACATCGGCCAGCACCCGGACAACGCGGCGGTGGTCAAGGCCATCGTCGACCTCGGCCATTCGCTGGGAACCCGCGTCAACGTGGAAGGCGTCGAAAGCCGCGAGCAGCTCGACTTCCTGATCGCCCAGCAGGTCGACGAGGCGCAGGGCTTCTATTTCAGCCGCGCCCTGCCGGCCGATCAGTTCGCCAAGCAGGTCCGGGAAAAGTCGCCCTGGGACCTCAGGGCAGAATCGAGCCGCTGATCGTCGCCACCGGCTGCTCCGCCGTCTGGAGGCCGTCACACGGGAAGCGCATGCGGAAAACGGTGCCTTCGCTCTGGCCGGTCCGGTGGATGAGGCGTCCGCCGAGCTGGTCGACGAACATCCGCACCATGGTCAATCCACTCGATCGACGGACCTCGAACCCGGGCGGCAGGCCGATGCCGTCATCGGCCACTTCCAGTTCCAATATGCCGGCGCGCTTCTCCCGCATGGTCACCTTCACCGTGCCCCTGCCGTCGGGGAACGCGTGGCGCAGGGCGTTGATCACCAATTCGGAAATGACCATGCCGAGCGGAATCACCCGGTCGGGCTCGCACAGGTATTGCGGCAGCGAATAGAGGAGGCGGACGCCTTCCGGTGCCCACGAGGATGCGAGTGACGTGCACAGCTCGCGCACATAGCGCGAGATGTCGATCCGCCCGAACTCCCGGCTTTCGTAGAGCTGGTGGTGCACCAGGCCGATGGCCTGGATGCGGGCCAGGGCGTCGGAGAAGGCCTTCTTGGCCTGGGCGCTGTCGACCTTTTCCGCCTCGATGGCCAGCAGGCTGACGATGGTCTGCAGGTTGTTGCGGACCCGGTGGTGGACCTCGGCAAGCAGGACCTCCTTGTCCGCCAGGGCGCCTTGCAGCGCGGTCTCGGCCCGCTTGCGGTCCTCGATGTCCTGGACGGCGACGATGAAATAGCGGGGCATGCCGATGCTGTCTCGCACCACCTGGGCGCTCATCAGCACCCAGACGCCCTCGCCGCCAGGCCGGACGTAACGCTTTTCGATGGTGTAGGTGTCGTTGCGCAGGGCCACCATCTCGGCTATCGCCGTCTGGTCGAGCGAGGCGTCGTCGGGATGGGTGACGTCACCCGTGGTCATGGACAGCAGCTCGGAGCGGCTGCGTCCGGTGATCGCGCACAGACGGTCGTTGACCATCAGCCATCGCCCATTGAGGCCGACATGCGCCATGCCGACCGCGGCGAGGTCGAAGGTGGAGCGGAAACGCAGCTCCGACTCCGCGACCCGCTCGGCGATTCGGTGCTCGCGGCGCACCGCCCACGTGGTCAGTCCCAGGATCAGGCCGGCGGACAGCATCACGAACAGCCATCCCTTGACCGTCTGCATCCAGGTCAATTGATGGATGTCCTGGGCGATGAAGCCGAGGGCGCGATCCGACAAGGTGATCCACAGCAGCCCGATGATCAGGTAGGTGCCGGCGACCCAAAGGCCGATCACGAAAGAACGGGATTGGCGCATGGTCAATAAATGCGCGTCGGCCCGGCAGGCAGGGAGGGCTTACTCCAAATGCGCAAGGAAACGGCGGGTCTCGGCCACGGCCTCGGCCAGACCGACCTTGCGCACCTCGACCCCGTCGGGGAAGGCGCCGTTCAGCCGCGACGGCATCATGGGGTCGAGGAGCACGAACACCCCATGGTCGCCGGCACGGCGGACCAGGCGGCCATAGGCCTGCTTCAGGCGCAGGCGGGTGATCATGTCGTCGTAGGCCTTGCCGCCGAACGCGGCGCGGCGTGCCTTGTGGAGGATGTCGGGGCGCGGCCACGGCACCCGGTCGAACACGATCAGCCGCAGCGACCGGCCGGGGACGTCGACGCCGTCGCGCACGGCGTCGGTGCCCAGCAGGCAGGCGTCCTCTTCGCCGCGGAAGATGTCGACGATGGTGCTGGTGTCCATGGAATCAACGTGCTGGGCCAGCAGCGGCAGGCCGGCATCATCCAGGGGGCCGGCGATGCGCTTGTGCACCGCCTTGAGGCGCGAGATGGCGGTGAACAGGCCGAGGCCGCCGCCGCCTGCGGCGAGGAACAGCTCGCGGTAGGCCGCTGCCACCTGGTCCATGTCGTCCTTGCGCACGTCCGAGACCACCAGCACGCGGGTCTGCGCCGGATAGTCGAAGGGCGAGGGGACGGCGGCGCGCAGCGGGGCCGAGGCCAGGTGGACCGCCCCGGTGCGCCGTTCCGCCGCGTACCAGTCGCGCTCGACGTCGCCCGAGCCGTCGCGCAGCGTCGCCGAGGTGATGAGCAGCCCGTGCGCCGGTTCGGCCACCGCCTTGGCGAAGGGGACGGTCGGGTCGACCCAGTGGCGGTGCATGCCGACGTCGATGTCGCGGCCCTCGATGCGCTCGACCGAGAACCAGTCGACGAAGTCGCCCGCGCCGCCCGCGGCGGGCGTCGCCGCCACCCGCTCCAGCATCGACTTCCATCCCGCCACCGGCAGCAGGACCCGGCGTTCGATCGAGCGGGTCAGGCCCTCGATGCGGGCCCGCGTCGCGGTGTCGAGTTCGGCCGCCTCGTCGTCCAGCTTGGCGGTGAGGGCCTTGGCCAGGGTCATCAGCGGCTTGCCCAGCCTGACCAGGGCCTCGACCAGATCGGTCGCCGCGTCGGCCACTCCCTCGACCGGCGGCGCGCATTCGGTCTCCAGGCTGTAGGGGGAGTCGTGGCCCTTGGCGCGGGCGTAGACCTGCTGGCGGACCAGGGCGAGGAATTTCTCGACGGGACCGTGCGGCTGGCCGTCGATGATGCGGGCCTGCCATCCCGGGGCCGGCAGGGCGTGGGCGGCGGCCAGCGCGGCATCGAGGGCTTCGGGGGCCTCCTCCGCCAGCGCGACGAGGTCCTCGGCGCGGCGCTTGAGCCCACGCGCGCGGGAGCGGGCGCCGTCGCCCTCGGCGCCCAGCAGCCAGCGGCGCACCTCGGCCGCCTCGAGGCCGGTAAGGTGGGCGGAGAAGGCGTTGTCCGCCGCCTCGAAGACGTGGTGGCCCTCGTCGAACACCAGGCGCGTGGGCAACGCGTCGTCGTCGATGCCGCCCAGCGCCGCCTGCACCATGACCAGGGCGTGGTTGGCCACCACGATGTCGGCCCGGCGGGCGCGGCGCACGGCCCGCTCGATGAAGCATTTGTGGTAATGGGGACAGGCCGAATAGATGCACTCGCCGCGGCGGTCGGCCAGTCCCAGCGTGCGCGTCCGGCCGAGCACGTCCACCAGCCAGCCGGGGAAGTCGCCGCCGACCATGTCGCCGTCGCGGGTGGCCATCACCCAGCGGGCCATCAGCCCGGCGGCGACACCCTCGCCGGGCCGGTTGCGCATCACCTGCTCCTCGAAATTCAGCAGGCACAGATAGTTCTCGCGCCCCTTGCGCACCACCACCTTGCGCACCTTGTCGGCCGGCAGCGGGAACAGGCGGTCCAGCTCGGTGTCGAGCTGGCGCTGCAGGTTGCGGGTGAAGGTCGAGATCCACACCGGGGCCGCATTCTTCTCCGCCCACAGCGAGGCGGGGGCGATGTAGCCCAGGGTCTTGCCGGTGCCGGTGCCGGCCTCGGCCAGCACCATGCGGGGCTCACCCACCCGGTCGCGCGGCTGGAACGCCTGCGCCACCGCCGAGGCGTAGTCGGCCTGCGACTGGCGGCGCTCGGCGCCGCCGCCGAGCATGGCGGCCAGGCGCTGGCGCGCCTCGGCAGGGTCGACGGGAATGTTGCCGGGGGGCGGTTCCGGGGCGTGCTCGGACCATTCCGGCAGGCGCTCCCACACCCTGAGGCTGCCGCGCCCGGAATCGCCGGTCACGCCGAGGGCGGCCAGCACCGACGTGCCCCAGCTCCAGCCTGCGCGCGCCATCGCCCAGGCGGCCCCCCGCGCGTCGGCCTGGCGTGCGGCGGTATCGCCGGCGACGGTGGCGGCCAGTTCCTCCAGCAGCATGCGGGCCGAGCGGATCATGCTTTCCGCCTCGTCCTCGATGTCGGTGGGCCGCACCAGTCCCAGGGCCTCGGCGACACCTTTGGGGGTCGGCAGGCAGAAGCGGGCGGGACGGACGAAGGCGAACAGCTCCAACAGGTCCAGGGCGGCGAGCTGGTCGAGCCCCAGCCGTCCGGACACCGCCGGAGCATGGCAGACCAGGGGCCTCTCGTCGCGGACCCGGCGTGCCGCCTGAGCCAGGCTCAGCCGGTGGAACTCGCCGTCGGTGTCCAGCAGCATGGCGGTCTTCACCCCCACGACCAAAGCGGGGACGTGCGGCAGCACGATGCGGGGGGAACCGGGAGCGGACATGCGGCGCAGTATAGGGGGAAAGACATAGTGAACAAAGCATGCGCTGGGGCCATGTCATGGCCTGTCTTCAGCCTTTCCGGAGAACTTCCATGCGCATGATCCTTGCCGTCGCCGCCGGCCTGGCGCTCGCCATCGGGACGGCCCACGCCCAGACCGGCCCGGGTGGTCCCCAGCAGAACGCGCCGCAGCAGGGAGGCCCGCAGATGATGGGGCCCAAGGGCGGTTGGGGGCCGATGATGCAGCAGATGGACACCAACAAGGACGGCGTCGTCACCCTCGATGAATTCGTCGCGGCCCACCTCGGGCGCGAGCAACAGCACTTCGACGCGATGGACGCCAACCATGACGGCATGATCAGCCGCGAGGAATTCGATCAGGGCATGCGCAAATGGGCCGAGCAGCGCTTCAAGGCCCTCGATACCAACGCCGACGGCAAGCTCACCCCCGACGAGATGGGGGCCCGGCGCATGCACCGGCGGCCCGCGCCCGGGCAGCCGCAGCAGCCGCCGCAGCAGCAGCGGTAGGGGCCGCACGCGGAAGGATCGCCCTCCTTCCGCGTTCCTCCCTTCGGCGGTGCTTCTCGCCAGATGAGAAAGGTGCCGGCCGATGGAGGAAACCCATGCGTCTGTCCTTCCTTGTCCTTTTGGCGATGGCTGCCACCACCCCGGCGCTGGCCGAGCCGATCAATCCGTCCGAGAGCGGCCGCGCCGCCCTGGCCCGCTTCCAGTCCCTCGACCGCAATGGCGACAAGGCGTTGACCCGTGCGGAACTCCTGGCTCGCGGCCGGGAATACGCCGCCGATGCCCTGTTCGTCATGCTCGATGCCGATGGTGACGGGCGCCTGTCGCTCAAGGAGATGCAGGGACGCGGCGTCGGCGCCCTGATCGCCCGCTTCGATGCCTATGACGTCAACAAGGACGGCTACGTCACCCGCCGCGAGTTCCCCAACTTCCCCGACCCGCTGCTGTTCACCGCCCTCGACCAGAACCGCGACGGTCGCCTCGAACTGGGGGAAATCCGGCCGCAATTCGCCGGCTGGCGGGCCGCCCCCCCGGCCACCGCCTCGCCGCGCATCGCCCGAAGCGAAAAGCAGCCGTCATCGCCGCCCCCGTGCTGGATCCCCTCGACCGAGGGCTGGGGCTTCGAGGTCCCGGCGGTGTGTCCGCGCTGAGATAGGCTTTTCACCGTCATGCGCGGGCTTGACCCGCGCATGACGGGAGCGTGCGCTATCGGCAGGGGTGCCGGGGATCGCGGGTGTCGCACAGGCTGACGCCCTGCGAGAACGCGCCCCACTGCCGCAGCGTGTCCTGGGGAATCGCGGGGCGCTCGTTGGGCTCGAAGGCCGGCCCCCGCCACTGGCGCTGAATCACGTACAGGGCATCCTTGCCGCGGATGGCGGTGACCAGGATGAAACCGCCGAGGCCGGTGGCCTTGCCCTTGGAGCAGGCGACCTGCACGGTGGCCGAGGGGTAGCCGTTGCGCGTCGCCTCGGTGACCGGCCCGGGGGCGGCGCTGTCGCAATTGGCCCGGCTGTAGGCGATCACCCCCTCGACATAGGGACGGGCCATCTGGTCGGAGCCGGTGAGGACCTGCACCGCCAGGGTCTCGGTCCAGTCCTTCTCGCTCTGCCCCGGGGGGAACAGGCGGGTGACCGAGGTCTTGTCGGTGCGCATGGTCGGGGCCGGCTGCCAGCCCTCGGGCGGGGACAATTGCACGAACTCGCCGTTGCGCTGCTGCGCCAGGGCGGGGAGGGCGGTCACGGCGAGCGCGGCCGCCGCGAGCATCACGGCGCGCATGGACTTCCTTTCATCAATACGCCTTGGCAAGGGCATGGCGGACGACCTTGCGCATCACGGTGGGCAGGGCTTGGTCGCCTAGCGCATCGAGCGGGCACCAGAGGCCGCGGGCCAGGGCATTGGGCGCGGCCTTGCCGACCGCCACCCGCAGTTCCAGGTGAAAATGGGTGAAGGTGTGACGCACCAGCCCGGGGACCAATCGCCACTCGGCCGCCAGCGGCTGCGCCCCCACCGCCTCATCGAGCTCCCAGGCTTCCGGGCGCCAGGCGGTGGAGGGAACTTCCATCATGCCGCCCAGCAGCCCCTCGGGCGGGCGGCGGCGCAGCAGCACGGCCCCGTCCTTGCGCACCGTCCAGAAGGCGATGCCGAAGCGGGTCGGGCGCTCGACCTTGGCCGCCTTGGCCGGGAGCGCCGCCTCGATCCCCTGGGCACGCGCCCGGCACGCGCCCAGCCACGGGCAGATGCCGCAGGCGGGATTGCGGGGCGTGCAGACGGTGGCGCCCAGGTCCATGGCCGCCTGGGCGTAGTCGCCGGCGCGCTCGTCGGGGGTGAGGGTGGCGGCCAGCCGCTTGAGGGCGCCCTTGGCGCCCGGCAACGGTTCGGTCACCGCGAACAGGCGCGCCATCACCCGCTCGACGTTGCCATCCACTACCGTCGCCTTGCGGCCGAACGCGATGGCGGCGATGGCGGCGGCGGTGTAGTCGCCCACTCCCGGCAGCTTGCGCAAGGAATCTTCGTCCTCGGGGAACCGGCCGTCCCGCCACTCGGCGACCACCTTGGCGCAGGCATGCAGGTTGCGGGCCCGCGCGTAGTAGCCCAGCCCGGCCCAGGCGTGCATCACATCCTCGACCGGGGCGGCGGCCAGCGCCTCGACGGTCGGCCAGCGGTCGAGGAAGCTCAGGAAATAGGGCGCGACCGCCTGCACGGTGGTCTGCTGCAGCATCACCTCGGACAGCCACACGCGATAGGGGTCGGCGGTCTCGCCGGGGGCGGCGCGCCAGGGCAGGGTGCGGCGGTTGCGGTCGTACCAGGCCAGGAGATCGGCGCCGAGGTCGCGGGGCGGGGAGTGCATGGCGGCCAAGCATAGTGGAACCGCCGCGCCAGTGGTATGGTCATCGCCATGACCGCCAAGACACCGGCCCCGCCCAAGGGCGCCAAGCAGGAAGCCCGCCGCATCGGCGGCATGGTGTCGATCGCCGTGCCAGCCGGCGCGGTGACGCGCCCGGTGTTCGGCAAGCACGGCTTCGTGTCGGGAGCCCTGGTGGTGGACTGGCCGGCCATCGTGGGGTCGGCGGTGGCCACCCACACCTTGCCGCTCTCCATCAAGTTCCCGGTGCGCGAGCGCTCGAACGGCACGCTGACCATCAAGGTCGCGAATTCCGCCTTCGCCACCGAGATCCAGCACCTGGAGCCGCTGATCCTCGAACGGATCAACGGCCATTTCGGCTGGCAGGCGGTGTCCCGTCTCAAGCTGGTGCACGGGCCGCTGCCGGTGCGCAAGGCCCTGGTGCCGCCGGCGCCGCAGCCGTCGCCCGAAGCGGTCGAACGCCTCGAGAAGAGCCTGGAGGCGGTGGAGGATCCCGAACTCAAGGCGGTACTCGACCGGCTGGGGCGGCATATCGCCGCGCGGCGCTGACCCGGGCGGGCGGATTACATCTCGGTCATTCCGGTCCCTTCTCCTTGTGCTGGAGCGGACCACCTCCTAATATCCGGCCCGTCACGTCCCTTGGGAGGTCGCCCGTGAAGGCCGTCATCCGTCTGCTTGCCCTCGGTCTCATGCTCGCCACCGGCGCCGCCCGCGCCGCGGATAAGGTCGAGGCGAACCCGCTCGACCAGGTGCTGGGCAATCCCAACGCGCCGATCACCATGGTCGAGTACGCGTCGACCACTTGTGGCCATTGCGCGGCTTTCCACAAGGAGACGCTGCCCAGGATCAAGGCCGAGTGGATCGACACCGGCAAGGCCAAGCTCATCTACCGCGACTTCCCCACCGGCCCGGCGGCGCTGTCCATCGGCGCCTCGATGATCGCCCACTGCTCGGGGCCGCAGCGCTATTTCGGCGTGCTCGGCATGCTGTTCGAGAGCCAGGAGAAGTGGCTGGGCTCGAAGAATCCCCTCGAGGAGCTGAAGCGCATCGTGCGGCTGGCCGGCATCACCGGCGAGCAGGTGGATGCCTGCCTGCAGCGCCAGGACCTGGCCCAGGCCATCCAGGCCCGCGCCCAGGAGGCCAACCAGAAGGCCGGCATCGAATCGACCCCGACCATGGTCATCAACGGCGAGAAGATCGTCGGCGCCCAGGCCTACGACGTCTACGACAAGGCGCTGAAGGCTGCCAAGAAGTAGGCGGCCGGCGAGTGGGAAACCGCGTTAGGGGGCGCGGGGTTCATTGATCCAGTTCACCAAGCTGCGTCTGTCGGGCTTCAAGTCCTTCGTCGACGGCGCCGAGCTCATCATCGAGCCGGGCATGACCGGCGTGGTCGGGCCCAACGGCTGCGGCAAGTCGAACCTGATCGAGGCCCTGCGCTGGGTCATGGGCGAGACGTCGGCGCGCCAGATGCGCGGCGGCGAGATGGACGACGTCATCTTCGGCGGCACGTCCAACCGCTCTCCCCGCAACGTCGCCGAGGTCGGGGTGGTGCTCGACAATTCGGCGCGCACCGCTCCGCCCCAGTTCGCCATCGACGAGCTTGAGGTCATCCGCCGCATCGAGCGCGGCCAGGGCTCCAACTATCGCATCAACGGGCGCGACATGCGCGCCCGCGACGTGCAGCTGCTGTTCGCCGACGCCGCCACCGGCGCCCGGTCCTCCGGCCTGGTGAGCCAAGGCCGCGTCGGCGCCCTGATCAACGCCAAGCCGGCCGAGCGGCGCTCGCTGCTGGAAGAGGCGGCCGGCATCTCCGGCCTCTATTCGCGCCGCCATGAGGCCGAGCTGCGGCTGAAGAACGCCGAAACCAACCTCGCTCGTCTCGACGACGTGATGGCCACGCTCGACGAGCAGCTCAAGTCGCTGCAGAAGCAGGCGCGCCAGGCGGCGCGCTACCGCTCCATCTCCGAGCAGATCCGGGTCATCGAGGCGCAGGTCCTTTATCTCGCCTGGCTGGAGGCTCTGGCGATGATGGATGCCGCCCGCTCGGCGCTCAAGGAGGCTGACCTCAGGGTCGAGGAGGCGACCGGCCTCGCCGCCGTCGCCGCCGCCGCCCAGGCGGAGGCCGCCGCCGGCCTTCCCGACCTGCGGCGCACCGACGCCGAAGCGCAAGGCGCCCTGCAGCGGGCCCTTGTCGAGCGCGAGCAGCTGGAGGCGGAAGAGGGGCGCCTGGCCGACACCAGGCGGGACCTTGAGGCCCGGCTGGCGCAGGTGGCCTCGGACCTGCAGAAGGAATCCGCCCGCACCGCCGATGCCGAGCAGGCGGTCACCCGCCTGGAAACCGAGCGGGCCGAAATCCGCGCCGCCGCCGAGGGCGAGCAGGAGGCGCGGGCCGAGGCCGACGCCGCCATGGAGGCCGCCGCCCTGGCGGTGGCCGAGATCGAGAAGCAGTTGGCCCTGGTGATGGAGGAGGTCGCCGCCGCCGATGCCGAGCGGGCGGCGGCGCTGCGCCGGTTGCAGGAGGCGGAGACGCGCCGCGACCGCCTGAAGGAGCGCGTGGTGCAGGTCGAGGCGCAGAAGGCCCAGGCCGAGCAGGAGGGCGTCGACCGCGCCGACCTCACCGCCGCCGAGATGGACCTGGAATCGGCCCTCGAATACCTGGAGGAGAGCCGGGCCGAGGCCGAGGACGCCGACCGGCGCCGGGTGCAGGCCCAGGCCGCCCGTGAATCCGCCCGCGACGCCTTCCAGGCCGCCGCCACCGCCCGCGCCCGCCTCAAGGCGGAGGCCGATGCGCTGGCCAACGTGCTGGCCCAGGGCAAGGCTTCCGACCATCCGCCGGTGCTCGATGCCGTCACCGCCACCGCCGGCACCGAACCCGCCCTCGCCGCCGCGCTCGGTGACGACCTGACCGCCTCCCTCGATGCCGCCGCTCCCCTGCATTGGGTGGCGCTGCCGCCGCTCGAAGATGCTCCCGCCCTGCCGGCCGGGGCCGAGCCGCTGCTGCGCCTGGTCACCGCCCCGCCGGCCCTGGCGCGGCGGCTGTCGCAGGTGGGCCTGGTCGCCGACGTCGCCGCCGGCGAGAAACTGCGCGGGCAATTGGCGGCCGGCCAGCGCCTGGTCACCCGCGACGGCGACCTCTTCCGCTGGGACGGCTACACCGCGCGGGCGGGCGCCCCCAGCCCGATGGCGCTCAGGCTGGCCCAGCGCAACCGCCTGCGTGAGCTGGAAGCCAAGCTGGAAGACAGCGAGATGGGCGTCGAGGAGGCGGAAGCCCGCGTCGCCGCCGCCACCCAGGCGGTGGAAGAGGCCGCCGAGGCCGAGCGCGCCGCCAAGGATGCCGTGCGCCGGGCCGAGGCCGAGACCGCCAAGGCGCGCGAGAGCCACGCCAAACTGGCGCAGCGGTTCGCCGCCTTCGAATCGCGCATGACCGCGCTGGTCGAGCAGGCGGAAGCCGCCCGGGGCGACTTGGAGGAGGCCGAGGGCGACCTGATGATGGCGCGCGAGACCGTCGCCGCGTTTCCCGAGGCCGATGACGGCAAGGACAAGGTCAACGCCCTGCGTGCCGACCTCGCCGAGAAGCGTTCCGGGCTGGTCGAGGCGCGTTCCGCGCTGGACCGCCTGGTGCGCGAGGCCGGCGAGCGGGCCCGCCGCCTGGATGCCATCGCCGCCGATATCGACTCGTGGCGCCGCCGAGCCGAGGCCGCCCGCACCCACGCCGAGGAGCTGGAGGAGCGCCGCGAGACCGTCATGGTCGAGATCGAGCGCCTCGAGTCCATGCCGGACACCTTCGCCCGCCGCCGCACCGAGGTCCTCGACAGGATCGAGGCCGCCGAGGTCGAGCGCCGCCGCGCCGCCGATGCGCTGATCGCCGCCGAACAGGCCCTCGCCGAGGCCGACCGGGCGATGCGCGCCACCGAGGCGGCGCTGATGCAGGCGCGCGAGGACCGCATCCGCCGCGAGGCGGCGGTGTCGGGCGCCGACCAGCAATGCCGCCAGGTGGCCGGCCGCATCGCCGAGCGCCTGGACATGACGCCCGAGCAATTGCGCGAGACCGCCGGCGCCCTCGAAGAGGAGCGTCCCGACGGCGAGGAGCTCCAGCGCCGACTGGATCGGTTGTCGCGGGAGCGCGACGCCATGGGCCCGGTGAACCTGCGCGCCGAACAGGAGGTGGCCGAGTTGGAAGAGCGCATCGCCACCATGCAGGCGGAGAAGGACGACCTGGTCCAGGCCATCGCCAAGCTTCGGGGCGCCATCTCCGAGCTCAACCGCGAGGGCCGCGAGCGCCTGCTGGCGTCCTTCCAGGAAGTCGACAGCCACTTCCGCCAGCTGTTCGTCCAGTTGTTCGGCGGCGGCCGCGCCCATCTGGCGCTGACCGAATCCGACGACCCCCTGGAGGCCGGCCTGGAGATCATGGCCTCGCCTCCGGGAAAGCGCCTGCAGCAGCTGTCGCTGCTTTCGGGCGGCGAGCAGGCGCTGACGGCGCTTGCCCTTCTGTTCGCCGTGTTCATGACCAATCCCGCGCCCATCTGTGTGTTGGACGAGGTGGATGCACCGCTGGACGACGCCAACGTCGACCGCTTCTGCACCCTGGTCGAGAACATCGCGCGGACCACGCGCACACGCTTCCTGATCGTGACCCACCACCGCATGACCATGGCGCGGATGGACCGTCTTTACGGGGTCACCATGGCGGAACGCGGGGTGTCCCAATTGGTCTCCGTGGACCTCGCCCAGGCCGAAGCGATCCGTGAAAAAGTGGTGGCGGGATAGGCACCACCCCTTCGGGGAGGCCTGCACCTGCCGCATTGGCACGTTGCATTGCCGAAAGTGCAGTGCGATATGGCCGAATTCGATAGTGAATTCAATCAGTTAAGACGTATGGTTTCCGTTCTTGACACCGATGGTCGCACCCCTTATGGTGCCCGCGCTTTTGGCACCGTTGTGGCCGGAACAGGGACTTTCAAGGGCTCATGACCCATGGCTGAGCAGGAGAAGCCTCCCTCGTTCGATGATCTCGAAGCCCGCCTGCGCGCTGCGCGCGCTCGCGAGGACGATCTGGCTGGCCGCGGGCCGGCAAGGCGTGAATCGCCTGCCGGACTCGCGCTGGGCATGCGTCTGGCCGTCGAGTTCGTCGCCGGTGTGCTGGTTGGCGTCGGCATCGGATACGTGCTCGACCGCTGGCTCGGCACCGCGCCCTGGCTGATGGTGGTGTTCCTGCTTTTGGGCGGGGCGGCGGGCGTGATGAACGCCTATCGCTTCGCGCACGGGCTGGGTGGCACGGTCGGCCTCGGCGCTGCGCAGAGGCGGGCTAAAGATCGAACGGACAAGTAAGAGGGCACCAAGGTGGCGAACCCGATCGAGCAGTTCCAAATCAAGCCGATTGTTCCGCTCGAGATCGCGGGAGTGAACGTGTCGTTCACCAACTCCGCGGTGATGATGGTCATTTCGGTCGTACTGATCACCGCCTTCCTGACGCTGGCCGTGCGCGGCCGCGCCCTGGTGCCCGGCCGCTGGCAGTCCATGGCGGAAGTCTTCTACGAGTTCATAGCCAACATGCTGCGCGACAACGTGGGGTCCGAGGGGCGGAAGTACTTCCCCTTCATCTTCACGCTGTTCATGTTCGTGCTGTTCGGCAACGTGCTCGGCATGATCCCGGGCTCCTTCACCTACACCAGCCACGTGATCGTCACCTTCGGCATGGCCGCGGTGGTGTTCCTGGGGGTGACGGTGATCGGCTTCGCCCGCCACGGCTTCCACTTCCTGCGCATGTTCTTCCCCGAAGGCGCCCCGATCGCGACCGCGGTCATCCTGGTGCCGATCGAGGTGATCTCGTACTTCTCGCGTCCCTTCAGCCTCGCCGTCCGTCTGTTCGCCAACATGACGGTGGGCCACATCATCCTCAAGGTGATGGGCGGCTTCGTGGTGTCGCTGGGCGCGTTCTACGTCATACCGGGCATCGTGCCCTTCGCCTTCCTGGGCGGCATCACCGTTCTCGAGTTCGGTATCGCCCTGCTGCAGGCCTACGTCTTCACCATCCTGTCCTGCATCTACCTGCACGATGCCATCCACATGCATTGATCGGGTGAGCGGCCTGGACTTTATCCAAGTTGTTCCGTTTTTCTTTCCTGAAGGAGTCTAGTTATGGAAGCGAGCGCTGCTAAGTTGATCGGTGCCGGTCTGGCCGCCATTGGCATGATCGGTTCGGGTATCGGCGTCGGCAACATCTGGTCGAACCTGATCGCCACCGTGGGCCGCAACCCGGCCGCCAAGGCGAACGTCGAGCTGTACGGCTGGATCGGCTTCGCGGTGACCGAGGCCATCGCGCTGTTCGCGCTGGTCGTCGCACTGATGATCCTGTTCGCCTAATCGGCGGACCTCTCCTTCGGAACGGTTCGGCTGCCGCTGCTTGCATCGTCCGGCGCGGCAGCCGGCTCCGCCCGAAGCCTTGGCAAGATTACCCCGTTCAGGAGCACCGGGATGCCCCAGTTCGATCCGGCGTTCTTCGCGCCCCAGCTGTTCTGGCTGGCCGTCACGTTCATCGCCCTCTATTTCCTGATGGCGACGGTGGCCCTGCCGAAGATCGGCGCCATCCTCGACGAGCGTCAGCGCAAGATCGACGACAACCTCGACAAGGCTGCCCAGTTGAAGGCCGAGGCCGAAGCGGCCGTGGCCGCCTATGAAAAGGCGCTGGCCGAGTCGCGGGCGCACGCTCACGCCGTCATCAAGGAGACGTCGGAGCGGCTGTCCAAGACCTCCGAAGCGCGTCACAAGGAACTCGCCCACCGTCTGGCCGACCAGATCAAGGCTGGCGAGGCCCGCATCGCCGCCGCCAAGGATGCCGCGCTGGCCAACGTGCGTGCCGTCGCCTCCGAGGTCGCCGGTTCGGTGGTGTCCCGTCTATCCGGCGCCGCCCCCGACCAGAATGCCGTCGACTCCGCCGTCGCGGCCGTTCTCAAGGAGCAGGGCCGATGATTTCCGTTGCCTTCGCCGCCGAGCACGGTGCTGACGCCGCGCATGCCGCTCACGCCGCCGGCCCGTTCTACACCAATGCCGCCTTCTGGGTCGGCATCGCCTTCTTCCTGGTCGTCGCGCTGGCCTACCGGCCGGTAGCCGCCGCCCTGGCCGCCGCGCTCGACGCGCGTTCGGCCAAGATCAAGGCCCGCCTCGACGAGGCCCACCGCCTGCGTGAAGAGGCCCAGGAAATGCTGGCCCGCTATCAGCGCAAGCAGAATGCCGCCCTCAAGGAAGCCGAGGAGATCATCGCCATGGCCAAGGCCGAGGCGGAGCGTCTCTCGCAGCAGGCCGCCGCCGATCTCGAGGCCCAGGTGAAGCGCCGCGAGGCGCAGGCCATGGACCGCATCGCCCAGGCCGAGGCCCAGGCGCTGAAGGAAGTCCAGAACCTTGCCGTCGACGTGGCGATCGCCGCCGCCCGCGAGGTGCTGGCCGGCAGCATCTCCGGCGCCCAGGCCGCCGCCCTGGTCGACGACGCCATCCAGGATCTGCCCAAGAAGTTCCACTGAGCTTCCGGCACCGTCCGATGCAAAACCCCCTCGGGTCTCCCGAGGGGGTTTTTGTTTGCCCCTGCGCTAAGCCGGGGGGCACGGTGGGGCGCTCCCCCAACTGTCATCCCGAGGAGCAACGCGACGAGGGATCTCTGCGGCCCCGGGCCGACCGGCACGGCACGAGACCCTTCGCTCCGCTCAGGATGACCGCGGTGGGGGCGCTCCCCCCAAGCCGTCCCTCGCCGGGGCTCGGGATGACAGGGGGGCGCCGCCCATGTATGTATGATCGCCTGGAGCAGGGGGGAGACGAGATGCCGTTCGCGATCCGCGATGATCAGGGCCGGGTGGTGGCGCTCAGCGACCGGGCCGGGGAGGGGAGCGAGGCCCTTCCTGCCAACCATCCCGACGTGCTGGACTTCCTGTTTCGCGACGCCGCCCCCGGCGAGCGCGAGCGCCAGCTCCTGGCCTCGGACCTGGGCTTCATCCGCGTCGTCGAGGACCTCATCGAGGTGCTGGTGCGCAAGCACGTCATCAGCCTGTCGGACCTGCCGGCGGCCGCCCAGGAAAAGATGCTGGGGCGGGCCGGACTGCGCAGCTACGTCCAGGACGTTTTCGCCGAGATCGTCGCCGACGACGGCGCGGTGATCTAGCTCAGATCTCGACCTGGCTGCCCAGTTCCACCACCCGGTTCGACGGCAGGTGGAAGAAGTCCATGGCGCTGGTGGCCGAGCGGGCCATGAAGGCGAACAGGTGCTCGCGCCACAGCGCCATGCCCGGCTGGCTGGACGGGATGATGGTTTCCCGCGACAGGAAGTAGGAGATGTTCATGGGCTCGTAGAAGAAGCCCAGCTCGTCGGTGCGGGCACGGGCCAGCGTGCGCGGGATGTTGGGGTCTTCCATGAAGCCGAAGCGCAGCACCAGGCGCTGCAGGCCCGGCTGGATCGGGTGGAACTCGATGCGGCGCTTGGTCGAGACGAACGGGAAGTCCTCGACCTTGACCGTCAGCAGCACCACACGCTCATGCAGCACCTTGTTGTGCTTGAGGTTGTGCAGCAGGGCGAGGGGGATGCCCTCGGAGGTACCGGTCAGGAAGATGGCGGTGCCGGGCACCCGCGCCACCCGGTCGGACAGCGAGGCCATGAAGTCGGCGACCGGCATCGCCTCCTTCTGCAAGCGGTCCAGCAGCAGCTCGCGGCCGCGCTTCCACGTGGTGAGGAACAGGAACACCGTCAGGCCGATGGCCAGCGGGAACCAGCCGCCGTGCAGGATCTTGGTCGAGTTGGACAGGAAGAACGCCAAGTCGACGGTCAGGAACACCCACACCAGCACGGCGATCTTGTTGCGGCTCCATCCCCACAGCAGCGACATCACCATCATGATCAGGATGGTGTCGATCACCATCGTCCCGGTCACCGCGGTGCCATAGGCCGAGGCCAGGTTGGTCGAGGAGCCGAAGCCGATCACCAGCGCCATCACGAACACCATCAGCACCCAGTTGAGGAACGGGATGTAGATCTGCCCGATCTCCCTCTCGGAGGTGTGCACGATGGTCATGCGCGGCAGGTAGCCGAGTTGGATCGCTTGGCGGGTCACCGAGAAGGCGCCCGAGATCACCGCCTGCGAGGCGATGACGGTGGCGGCGGTGGCGAGCACCAGCAACGGAACGCCGGCCCAGCTCGGCGCCAGGCTGAAGAACGGGTTGGCCAGCGCGTCGGCGTCCTTGAGCAGCAGGGCGCCCTGGCCGAAGTAGTTGAGCAGCAGCGCCGGCAGCACCAGGATGTACCAGGCGAGCCGGATTGGCAGGCGGCCGAAATGGCCCATGTCGGCGTAGAGGGCTTCGGCGCCGGTGACGGCCAGCACCACCGAGCCCAGCGCCAGGAAACCGGTCAGGCCGTTGTTCCACAGGAACACCACCGCGTAATGCGGCGACAGCGCCAGCAGCACGTCCGGGCTCATGGCGATGTTCTTGATGCCGAGCACGGCCAGGGTGCCGAACCATGCGCACATCACCGGGCCGAAAAGGACGCCGACCACGCTGGTGCCCTGGCGCTGGATCAGGAACAGCACCACCAGGATGGCGATGGTGGCCGGCACGACCCAGCGCTCCATGGCGGGGGCGACCACCTGGATGCCCTCCACCGCCGACAGCACCGAGATCGCCGGGGTGATCATGGAATCACCGTAGAACAGGGCCGCCGCGAAGATGCCTAATGCGCCGACCAGCGCCATGATGGCGGGGCGGCCCTCGGCCGCCTTGTGGACCAGCGCCAGCAGCGCCAGGCTGCCGCCCTCGCCGCGGTTGTCGGCGCGCATGATCACGATGACGTACTTGATCGACACCACGATGGTGATCGACCAGAACACCAGCGACAGCACCCCGAACACATGCATGCGGTCCAGCACCATCGGATGCGGTCCGGCAAATGTCTCCTTCATGGCGTAGAGGGGGCTGGTGCCGATGTCGCCGAAGACGACGCCGATGGCCGCGATCATCAGCGCGAAAACATTGCGCGAATGGTGATGGCCGTCTTCGTGGGCGGTCTCGCCCGATTGCACGTCGGCGTTCATCCAGGCAGGGTCCACGTGTAGCCCAAACGGACGGCATAGAGCCTCGCGCGCGGGCGAGAGTCAAGCCCGGTCAGCAATCAGCGGGTCAGCAGGCGGTCGACGAAGGCGGGCACCGTTGCGGTCGCCGGGCCGTAGACGGTCTCGTGGAACAGCGTCGCCCCCTCGCTGGGCTCAAGGTTGAGCTCGACGGTGTGGGCGCGCCGCTGGCGGCGCACCGCGGCGACGAACCCGGCGGCGGGGTAGACGTTGCCGGAGGTGCCGATGGACACGAACAGGGCGCATTCCTCCAGGGCATCGTGGATTCGGTCCATTTCCAAGGGCATTTCGCCGAACCACACGACATGCGGACGCAGCAGTCCGGTGCGGCCGCAATCGGGGCAGGGGTGCGATACCGACAGGTCTTGATCCCAGGCGAACGGGCGGTCGCAGCGTTGGCAGCGCACCCTCATTAGCTCGCCGTGCATGTGGATCAGGGCGCGGCTGCCGGCCCGCTCGTGCAGGTCGTCGATGTTCTGGGTGACGATCAGCACGCCGTGTGGCCATTCCTCTTCCAGCCTGGCCAGCGCGGCATGGGCGGCATTGGGAACCACGGCGGGGTCGAGCAGCCCCTGCCGGCGCGCGTTGTAGAAGGCGTGCACCAGTTCGGGGTCGCGTTCGAACCCCTCGGGGGTGGCGACGTCCTCCAGGCTGACCCGCGACCAGATGCCGCCTTCACAGCGGAAGGTGTCGAGCCCCGATTCCTTCGAGATCCCGGCGCCGGTGAGAACGACGATGGGTCCGGCGATATCCATGCGCGACTGTCTCCCTGATTGGCTCCCTGATTGGCAGGGAGACAGTCTACCTAGGCCACCTTCACCCCTTCCAGGAATTCCGTGATCACCTGCCGCAACGTTCCGGCCTGGCCCGAAAGATCGGCCGAGGCGGCCAGCACCTGGCGGGCCGACACCCCGGTGGTCTCGGCCGCCTGCTCGACGCCGCCGATGTTGTGGCGCACCTCGGCGGTGCCGCTGGAGGCCTCGGCGACGCTGCGGGCGATCTCATGGGTGGCCGCCGATTGCTGGCTGACCGACTCGGAGATGCCTTCGGCGATCTGGCCGATCTCGGTGATGACGCCGACGATGCCATGGATCGAGCCGACCACGGCGCGGGTCTGGTCCTGGATCAGGCCGATCTGCTGGCCGATCTCTTCGGTCGCCCGCGCCGTCTGGTTGGCCAGCGCCTTGACCTCTCCGGCCACCACCGCGAAGCCCTTGCCGGCCTCGCCGGCCCTTGCGGCCTCGATGGTGGCGTTCAAGGCGAGAAGATTGGTCTGGCCGGCGATATCGTTGATCAGCCGCACCACCGTGCCGATGCGCTCCACCGCCTCGACCAGGGTCCCGACCTCCTCGGCGGCGCGATTGGCGTCGGTCACCGCCCCGGTCGAAATCCGCGAGGATTCCGAGACCTGGCGGGTGATCTCGCCGATGGAGGCGGACAGCTCCTCGGCGGCGGCGGCGACGGTCTGCACATTGGCCGAGGCGTCGCCGGCGGCATTGGAGGCGGCGGCGGCCTGGGCCGAGGTCTGGCTTGCCGCCGATGACATGGCGGCCGCGGTGGCTTCCAACTCGGTCGACGCCGAGGCCAGCACCTTGACCAGGGTGGAGGCATGGTAGTCGAAGGCAGCGCTCAGCTTCTCGATGCGCTCGGCACGGGCCCGCCGGGCCTCGGCTTCGGCGCGCTCGCGTGCCTCCAGTTCATGCTGG
This sequence comes from Solirubrobacterales bacterium, assembly GCA_050260775.1. Lineage (GTDB taxonomy): Bacteria > Pseudomonadota > Alphaproteobacteria > Rhodospirillales > Magnetospirillaceae > CALABS01. The sequence continues at coordinate 34,298 of JBLNCP010000033.1, forward strand.
CGGATCAGGCCCTGGCGGAACACCTCCAGGGCTTCCGCCATGGTGCCGATCTCGTCGCCGCGGTCGCGGCCGGGCACGTCGACGGTGGTGTCGCCCGTGGCCAGGCGCCCCATGGCGCGGCCGAGATCCCCCAGCGGCGGAACGATGCTGCGTGCCGTGCTCCAGGCGATGCCCGCGGCCAGCACGATGCCCACCGCCAGCGCGCCCCAGGCAATGACCACCAGGCTGTGGAGCTGGTCGTCGACCGCGTCGGAATCCAGCTTGAGCAGCGCCTTCTGGCTGTCGACCATGCCGCCCGTGCGCCGGCCGTCGCTTCCCCGCTGTCCGGCCAGCAGGTCGATCACCCGGGTGACGCGGGGTACCAGATCGTTGACGAGGATGGCGGTGCCCGTCTCGCCCGGGCCGGCGGCCTCCGCCTTGTCCTGGAAGCCGCTGATCTGGGGAAGCAGGGTCTTGATCTCTTCCCAGCGTTCCACGTTCTCGCGGTTGGTGAACCCGGCCGCCAGGGCGTCCATCGTCTTGGTCAGGTCGGCGAGGTTGCGCCAGGCCTCGGCGCGGTCCTGGCGGAAGCGGTCCTTGCCGGTCAACAGGAACCCGCGCAGGGCGGCAAGCGTCGCCTGCATCTGTGTTTCGATGCGGGCGCTGGTCTCCGCCACCGGCAGGCGCAGGTTGACGATGCGGTTGTTGATGTCCTCGACCCGGCTTGCCGACAGGGCGGCGGTGGTGGCGATGGCCACCACCACTAGGCATAGCGCGGCAAAGCCCAGCCACAGCCGTTGGCCGATGCGCAGGCGCGTCGATCCGCTCGAGCTCATTGGTCCCCCCCCTTTGAGCATTTCTAAGTCGGGACCATCCACTTTTGCGCGTGGCCGCAATGTGACTTTGATCAATTGGGGTTGGGCTTGCGTCTTGGGCGGGAACAGGATATCCCCCGGAGAGTCCCAGTGTTCGGGGGTGTGCCCGTGATCAAGGTCCTGTTTGTTTGCACCGGCAACATTTGCCGTTCGCCCACCGCCGAGGGGGTGTTTCGCGCCATGGTGGAGAAGGCGGGGCTGCAGGCCGGCATCCATGTCGACTCGGCGGGGACGCACGGCTATCACGTCGGCGAGTCCCCCGACGAGCGGTCGTGCGCCGCCGCCGCCCGCCGCGGCTACGACCTGACCGCCCAGCGCGCGCGCCGGGTGAAGGCGGCGGATTTCGACGAATTCGACCTCGTGCTGGCGATGGACCGCGGCCACCACCAGGCGCTGGCGGCCATGTGCCCGCCCGAGCGCCGGGATCGTCTCCACCTGTTCATGGATTTCGCCCCGCAATTCGGGGCCAAGGACGTGCCCGATCCCTATTACGGTGGCGGCAAGGGCTTCGATCTCGTGCTCGACATGATCGAGGCCGGCTCGGCCGCCATCCTCGACCACATCCGCACCAGGGCGGGGTGACGCCCGCCGCCCGCATCGAGGCGCTCACGGGGCGCCGGGTGGCCGGGCTGCAGCCCCTCTCGGGCGGATGCGTGGGCGAGGTCCTGCTCGCCACCCTGGCCGACGGTGGCCGCCTGGTCGCCAAGCTGGGCCCCGGCCTGGAACCCGAGGGATGGATGCTGGGCGAGCTCGCCCGTCGGTCCCGCCTGCCGTTGCCGGCGGTGATCCATGGCGACGACGACCTGCTGCTGATGGAGTGGATCGATGCTGGAGATCCGCTCGATGCCGCGGCCCAACAACACGCGGCGGAGCTGCTGGCCGGCCTGCATGCCGTCGGTTGGCATGCCTTCGGCCTGGAGCGCGACACGGTGATCGCCGGCCTGCGCCAGCCCAACCCGCCGACCGGCCGCTGGCTCGATTTCTTTCGTGATCACCGCCTGCTGTTCATGGCGCACGAGGCCCACCGCGCCGGCCACCTGCCGGCGGCCGTGCTGGCCAAGGTCGAGCGGCTGGCCGGCCGGTTGGAGCGCTGGATCGACGAGCCCGAGCAGCCGTCGCTCATCCACGGCGATTGCTGGGCCGGCAACGTGCTGGTGCGGGCGGGCCGGGTGGCCGCCTTCATCGATCCCGCCATTCATTTCGCCGATCCCGAGATCGAACTGGCCTTCGGCACCCTGTTCGGCACCTTCGGCGCGCCGTTCTTCCGCCGCTACGCCGAGATCCGGCCGATCAAGGACGGCTTCTTCGAGGTGAGGCGAGACCTCTACAACCTCTATCCCCAGCTGGTGCACGTGCGCCTGTTCGGCGGCGGCTACGTGGGCGATGTGGAGAGCGTGGTAGAGCGGCTCTCAGGGTGACCGGCCCGCCTACTTCAGCGCGTTGTTGATCAGGTAGGTCGCCACGTCGGCCGGCTTGACCTTGAAGTTCTTGGGCGGCTCACGGTTTTCGAGGGCGATGGCCACCAGCATGGAATTCTCGATGGCGGTCAGGTTGGCGCGCACGATCCCGGCGGCGCCCCTGAGGCGCGGATAGTAGTTGGGATCGACCATCTTTTCCTTGCGCGCCAGGCGGGCCAGCGCGTCCTCTTCCGACAGTTCGCCGGCGTCGGCGGCCTTGATCACCTTCCAGTCGGTGCAGCCGGACAGGCCCTCAGCCAGCGCCTCTTCGGGGGTGCCGTCGGCGATCACGCCCACCTTGTAGACGTTCTTGCCCAGCCCGACGTCCGAGGCCCATTCGGTGAAGGCCTTGCTGGCGGCGACGTAGATGGTGGCCATGCTCGCAAACTCCCTGTCGACGATCCGCAACATCAGCCGCCATTGCGGCGGCGGCCAAGCGCGCGGAGGCGCGCGCCCGGCGAGGGCAGGAAAGACTAAAACGAAGAAGGGCCGCCGGAAACCGGCAGCCCCTCCCCAGACCAGAGATCGGAAGCGCTTAGCGCTTCGAGAACTGGGTCGACCGGCGAGCCTTGTGCTTGCCGTACTTCTTGCGCTCGACCACGCGCGGGTCGCGGGTGAGGAACCCGCCGGCCTTCAGCGCCGGACGCATGCCCGGATCGAAGAAGGTGAGCGCGCGGCTGATGCCGTGACGGAGCGCGCCGGCTTGGCCGGACAGGCCGCCGCCGGTGACGGTGCACATGACATCGAACTGGCCTTCGGCGCGGGCGGCCTGGAAGGGCTGGTTGATGATCATGCGCAGCACCGGACGGGCGAAATAGACGCTGACGTCACGGCCGTTGACGGTGATCTTGCCGTTGCCGGGCTTGACCCAGACGCGGGCGACGGCGTTCTTGCGCTTGCCGGTGGCATAGGACCGGCCCTGCGCGTCGACCTTGCGCTCGTGCGTGGGCTGGGAAGCCGGCGCGGCGGACTTGAGATCGGCCAGGCTGCTGAGATCGGCCATGGGACTACCTCTTGTTCTTCGGGTTCATGGCCGCGACGTCGACCACCGCCGGCTGCTGCGCCTCGTGCGGATGGTTCGGGCCGGCATAGACACGCAGGTTCTTCATCTGCTGGCGACCCAGCGGACCCCGGGTGATCATGCGCTCGACGGCCTTCTCGATCACGCGCTCGGGGAAGCGGCCGTTCAGCAGCTGACCCATGGTACGGCCCTTGATGCCGCCCGGATGGCCCGTGTGCCAGTAGAAGGTCTTGTCGGTCATCTTCTTGCCGGTCAGCTTGACCTTCTCGGCGTTGATGACGACGACGTTCTCGCCCATGTCGACATGGGGGGTGAAGGTGGGGAGGTGCTTGCCCCGCAGACGCATCGCGATGATGCTGGCGAGACGGCCCAGAACGACGCCGTCCGCGTCGATCACGACCCACTTCTTCTCAACTTCGGACGGTTTGACGTTGAAGGTCTTCATGGCACCCACGGCAAAACCAGTGAAAACGGCCCACGCGCATGCGGGGCCGGAGAGGGGCGGAGTATGCCATGGAAGCCGCCAGAGTCAACGGGAAAAATATCGTGCTTTTTCAAGGCGTTGCCTTCGCGGTATTATGATACCGCTCGCGTAAGCCAGGCGGATGGCTGCCTGGCGCGTCAGTGATGCGCCGTCACTTCCGACGCCAGCATGTACCCGCCGCCGCGCACGGTCTTGATCAGTTCCGGCTTCTTGGCATCGCTTTCCAGCTTGCGGCGCAGGCGGCCGACCTGGACGTCGATGGTGCGGTCGAACGGCCCGGACACCCGGCCGCGCGCGAGGTCGAGCAACTGGTCGCGGTTGAGGATTTGCTGCGGATGGAGCAGGAAGGCCAGCAGCAGGTCGAACTCGCCGCCGGTCAGCTCGACCAGCACCCCGTCGGGGGAATGGAGCTCGCGCCGGCCGGTGTCGAGCCGCCAGCCGGCGAATTCCAGCACCTGCCGCCGCGCCCCGCCCGCTTCGGGAGCAGCCTCGCCGGGGCCGGCGCCGGTGCGGCGCAGCACCGCCTTGATGCGCGCCAGAAGCTCGCGGGTGCTGAACGGCTTGGCGAGGTAGTCGTCGGCGCCCAGCTCAAGGCCGACCACGCGGTCGGTCTCGCTTCCCATCGCGGTCAGCATGATCACCGGCAGGCCGGTGGTCGCCCGCAGGTGGCGCAGCAGGGACAGGCCGTCCTCGCCCGGCAGCATGAGGTCGAGGACGACGAGGTCGGCGCCGTCGCGGGCCAGGACGGCGCGCATGGCGGCGCCATCGCCCACGGCGGTGACGCGGAAGCCCTGCGATCCCAGGAACTGCGACAGCAACTCACCGATCTGCTGGTCGTCGTCGACGATCAGGACGTGGAGCGGCGCGCTCATGCGCCATCGTCCAGTTCGTGGGCCTGGGGCAGGGTGACCGTCACCCTTAGGCCGCCCTCGGCGCGATTGGCCAGGGCGATGTCGCCGCCATGGGCGCGGATGATGGTCCTGGCCACCGTCAGGCCCAGGCCCATGCCGCCGGTCTTGCGGTTGCGCGACGGCTCCAGGCGGTAGAAGGGCGTGAACAGCCGCTCGGCCTGATCGGGCGGGACACCGGGGCCCTCGTCCTCGATCACCACCTCGACCGCCCGGCCCTGCAGCCGGGCCGAGACATGCGCCTCGCCACCGTACTTGGCCGCGTTCTCGACCAGGTTGGCCAGTGCCCGCTTCATGGCCAGCGGCCGGCAGGTGCAGACCAGGCGCCCCTGCCAGTTGAATTCGGCGGGCAGGCCCATGTCGGTGGCGTTGTCGCAAATGGCGGCCAGCATGGCGGCAAGGTCGATGGATTGCGACGCCTCCGCCTCGGTCTCGCCCCTGGCGAATTCCAGGACCGAGGTCACCATGGCCTCCATCTCGTCGAGGTCGGCCAGCATCGGGCGCTTGGGGCCGTTATCCTCCAGCATCTCGGCCCTGAGGCGCATGCGGGTGATCGGGCTGCGCAGGTCGTGGGAAATGGCCGCCAGCATGCGGGTGCGGTCTTCGACGAAGCGGCGGATGCGGGCCTGCATCTCGTTGAAGGCGGCGACAGCCTGGCGGACCTCGCGCGGGCCGGCTTCGGACAGGGGCGGGGCCTTGACGTCGCGGCCCAGGCGGTCGGCGGCGCGGGCGAAGGTGGACAGCGGCGCGGCGATCCATCCGGTGGCCCAGAGGGTCAGCACGACAATGGCGACCATCATCACCAGCGTCGAGACCACCGAGTGGGGCGACCACAGGGAGGAGGCGTCCTGCATGGCCACCGAGAAATTGCTCCAGGTGCCGTCGCTCAGCCGGAAGGAAACGTCGAGGCGGCGGTCCTGCGGAAAGCCGTGCAGGGCGTCGGTCCAGAAGCTGCCGTGGCTGCGCGACCTTTCCTCGCCGTGCGCCACATGGATCCGTCCGTGCTCCACCTCGCCGAAGATCGGCCGGAAGCCGTCGCGGAAGACGGCAAGCTCGGCGGCGTCGGGGTGGGCGCCGGCGGTGACAGGTGCGTCTGCAACGGCGACCGTCAGCAGCGGGGTGCTCAACTGGGATGCCAGTTCAGCGCGCTCGTCCGCAGGGGTGCGGTCGAGCTGGCGGGCCAGGACGCCGACCAGGTCGGCGCTCAGGCGCTCGCCGGCCAGCACGGCGGTATCGTGATGATCCTCGGCCAGGATGGCGGTGCTGGCGATGTGCGACAGGGTCAAGCCTACCAGCAGGACGATCATCACCCGTCCGCCGATCGAATCCGGTATGGCGCCCTTCATGGTGGTTCCGCGCTGACAGCTGAGCTCAGGCCATCATTAGCGCGGGCAGCGGCAGGTGACGAGATGTAACTGCCACCGTTTACACTTCTTTACACGGTTGGCCTTCGCGCGGGGTGTATACCCAAATCGGGCGCCGGGTCGAAGGCGCCGCGACTTGAATGAATCGGAAGAGGGGAGTGCGCAGATGCGGACCAGGATTGGTATGGCGGTGGCTGTTCTCGTATCCGTGACGGCGGCGGCGGGAGCGGCGAAGGCGGATCCCAAGGATTATCGCTTCGAGGCGGTACAGCCGCACGTGCCGGTGTCCGGCGAGTCCCCGCTCGCCGTCCGGCTGGTGCACGTGCCCAGCGGCAAGCCGGTGACCGATGCCATCATGCTGCCGGCCAAGATGGAGATGCCCATGGGCAGCATGGCGCCGATGCCGACCAAGGTGTCCGCCGCCAAGCCGGACGGCAAGGGGGGGTATGGATATACGGCCGACCTGTCCATGGCCGGCACCTGGATCCTCCAGCTCTCCGCCAAGGTCCAGGGCGAGGCCGCCACCGTCACCGGCTCGGTGCCGTTCACCGCGGCCAATGGCGGGCACAATCACTGAGCCAAGGCGGGATGATGCGATGAGGACGACGACGGCGAGCGCAGCCCTTGCCCTGTTCCTGGCCCTGGGCATCGCCCCCGCGGCCCCGGCGCAGGAGCATGCCCATCACGGCGCGGTGGGAGCCTCGGTCGACGACCTCGTCGCCATCGCCAAGGCGATGAACCCGGACTTGCAGGTGGTGGCCCTGGAGGCGGACGCCGCGGCGGCGCGCGTGGAAGGCGCCGGCAGCCTGATGGACCCCAAGGTGCAGGTGGTCTACGAGGACTGGCCCAAGAACACCACCGGCGGGTCGTTCCCCAACAACTCCACCAGCGGCGTGACCAAGAAGTTGCGGGTGTTCCAGGACCTGCCGTTCTGGGGCAAGCGCGACCTCAAGCGCGAGATCGCCGAGGCCGGATCCCGCAAGGCCGCGGTCCTCAAGAAGCAGGTGGAGAACGACCTGGTCGCCAAGGTGAAGTCGGCCTATGCCGAGTACCATCAGGCGCACTTGGTGATCGACCTGGCCCGCGACCTCAACGGCCGGCTGGAGACCCTTTCCAAGCTGGCGCGCGCCCGCTACGGCCAGAGCCTCGGCAAGCAGCAGGACGTCACCCGCGTCGAGGTCGAGCGCTCCATGCTGCAGGCCGAGATCGCCCGGACCCAAGGCGAACGGGCCAAGGCGCGGGCCAAGATCAACCGGCTGCTCGCCCGCCCGGTCGATGCCCCCCTGGTCGAGGCGCCGGCGCCCCGGCCGATCCCTCCGATGGAATCCCTGGACCTTCCCGCCCTGGTCGCCCGGGCACAGACCGCCAATCCCGACATTCTGGCGCAGCAGGCCGTCATCGAGGGGGCCGACAAGAGCGTCGGCCTCGCCGAACGGAGCTGGTATCCCGATTTCGAGGTCGGGCTCGGCGCGGTCCGCCGACAGGGCGACCTCGACAGCTACGAGGCCATGGTCACCATGAACGTGCCCTTGCGCTGGGGCTTGCGGGAATCCGAGATCGGCGAAACCAAGGCCATGGCCGCCGCCGCCCGGGCCCGGCGCGAGGCCCGCGCCATCGAGCTCGGCAACGAGGTGGCGGATGCGTGGATCGCGCTGAAAAGCGCCCGCGAGGTCGAGACGCTGCTGCGCGAGAGTCAGTTGCCCCAGGCCGAGATCGGCTTCCAGACCGCGGCCAAGAGCTATGAACTCGGGCGCAGCGAGTTCGTCGACGTGCTGATGACCGAGCAGCAACTGTGGAAGTCCAACATCGATCTGATCAAGGTCCAGTTCGAGCAGCAGATGCGCCTGGCCGAGCTCGAGAAGCTGGTCGGAGGTGAGCTGTGAAGCCCGCAGGCATCGTCGTGGCCGGCCTCGCGGTGGCCGGCGCCCTGGGTGGTGGCTTCTGGATGGGGCGCCACAGCGCGCCGCAGCCGTCACCCGCCCCAGCGGTGGCCCCCGCCGATTCTCACGCCGGCCATGGTGCCGCCCAAGTGGCGGCACAGGTCGAGGCCGAGCGCGCGATCCTCTACTACCAAGCCCCGGACGGTTCGGCTGATTACTCCCCGGTCCCCAAGAAGGACGAGCAGGGGCGCGACTATACGCCCGTCTACGCCGACCCCGAGCCGGTCCCGGCTCCCACTCTGGCCAAGCCCGAGGGCAAGATCCTCTACTATCGCAACCCCATGGGGCTTCCCGACACCTCGCCGGTGCCGAAGAAGGACAGCATGGGCATGGATTACGTGCCGGTCTACGAGGGCGACGATGCCGGCGGCAACACGCTGAAGGTCAGCCTCGACAAGGTGCAGAAGCTGGGCGTCAGGACCGAGCCTGCCGTGCTTCGCCCGCTGACCCGTCCGATTCGCGCCGTCGGCACCGTGCAGGTCGACGAACGCCAGTTGCACGTGGTGGCGCCGAAGTTCGAGGGCTACATCGAGCGCCTGCTGGTCAACCAGACCGGCCAGCCGGTCAAGCGCGGCCAGACCCTGATGGAGATCTACAGCCCCGACCTCGTGCTGGCGCAGCAGGAATACGCGGTGGCCCTCCAGGGCGCGCGCTCGCTGGAGAACGCCAGCCCGGAAGCGCGCGAGGCGGCGCGGTCGCTGGCCGAAGGCGCTCTCTCCCGCCTGAAGAACTGGGACATCCCCGCCGCCCAGATCGAGCGCCTGAGGAACGGCGGCCAGCCGAGCCGCACCCTCAGCCTGGTGGCCCCGGTCGGCGGTGTGGTGTTGGAAAAACGGGCCATCCAGGGCATGCGCTTCATGCCCGGCGAGGCCCTCTATCAAATCGCCGACCTCTCCAACGTCTGGGTGCTGGCCGAGGTGTTCGAGCAGGATCTTGCCCAGGTCGACGTCGGCCAGAAGGCCGAAGTGACGTTCAGCGCGCTGCCCGGCATGACGTTTGCCGGCAAGGTCACCTTCGTCTACCCGACGGTGACGCCCGAGACCCGCACCGCCAAGGTGCGCATCGAGCTTCCCAACCATGAGGGCCATCTGCGCCCGGCCCTCTTCGGCACCGTGCAGCTGGCGGCGCCGGTGGGGCGCGGTCCGGTGGTGGCGGTGCCCGATTCGGCGGTGCTCGACACCGGCACTCGCCAGGCGGTGCTGGTCGAGCGCGGCGAGGGGCTCTACGAGCCGCGCGAGATCAAGGCCGGCACCCGGGCCGACGGATACGTCGAGGTGATGGACGGGCTGAAGGAGGGCGAGCGCGTGGTGGTGCGCGCCAACTTCCTGATCGACGCCGAGAGCAATCTGCGCGCCGCCCTGCAATCCTTCCACAGCCACTGAGCGGGGCAGGGATCATGATCTCCGGTCTCATCCGCTGGTCGGCCCGGAACACCTTCCTCGTTCTGCTGATGACGGTGTTCATCGTCGGCGCCGGCGTGCTGTCGGTGAAACGGCTGCCGCTCGACGCCCTGCCCGACCTGTCGGACGTGCAGGTGATCCTCTATACCGAGTATCCCGGCCAGGCGCCGCAGGTGGTCGAGGACCAGGTCACCTATCCGCTGACCACGGCCATGCTCAGCGTGCCGAAATCCAAGCTGGTGCGCGGCTTCTCGTTCTTCGGCGTCAGCTTCGTCTACATCATCTTCGAGGACGGCACCGACATCTACTGGGCGCGCTCGCGCGTGCTCGAGTACCTGAACTTCGCGGCCAAGCGCCTGCCCGCTGGCGTCACGCCCACCCTGGGGCCGGACGCCACCGGCGTCGGCTGGGTCTACCAGTATGCCGTGCTGGCCAAGGACCGCACGCTGGCCGAGCTGCGCACCATCCAGGACTGGTACCTGCGCTATCAGCTGGCCAAGGCCGAGGGTGTCGCCGAGGTGGCGAGCATCGGCGGCTTCGTGCAGCAGTACCAGGTGGTGGTCGATCCCCAGCGCCTGCAGGCCTACAGCATTCCGCTGGCCAAGGTGTCCGAGGCCATCCGCAAGAGCAACATCGACGTCGGCGGCCGCGTCGTCGAGATGGCCGAAACGGAATTCGTGGTGCGCGGACGCGGCTACCTCAGGGGCGTACCCGACCTCGAACAGATCGTCCTCAAGGTGCAGGCGGGCACGCCGGTGGTGCTGCGCGACGTCGCCCGCGTCGAACTGGGCCCCGACGAGCGCCGGGGCCTGGCCGAGATGAACGGTGAGGGCGAGGCGGTCAGCGGTATCGTCGTCCAGCGCTTCGGACAGAACGCATTGGCGGTCATCGAGCGGGCCAAGGAGAAGATCGCCGAGGTTTCGGCCGGCCTGCCCGAGGGCGTGTCCATCCAGGCCGTCTACGACCGGTCCGCCCTCATCCTGCGCGCCGTCGAGACGCTGAAGCACACCCTCATCGAGGAAAGCGTCATCGTCGCCGCCGTGTGCGTGATCTTCCTGCTGCACGTCCGCTCGGCCCTGGTCGCCATCGTCATGCTGCCGGTGGGCGTATTGATCGCGATCATCGTCATGGACTGGCTGGGCATGACCTCGAACATCATGAGCCTGGGCGGAATCGCCATCGCCGTCGGGGCCATGGTCGACGCCGCCATCGTCATGATCGAGAACGCCCACAAGCACCTGGAGCGGATGAAACCGGGCGACAGCCGCGCGCAGGCCCTGATCGACGCCGCCATCGAGGTGGGGCCCTCGCTGTTCTTTGGCCTGCTGATCATCACCGTGTCGTTCCTGCCGGTGTTCACGCTGGAGGCGCAGGAGGGGCGTCTCTTCAAGCCGCTGGCCTTCACCAAGACGTTCTCGATGGCGGGGGCGGCCTTCCTGTCGGTGACGCTGGTGCCGGTGCTGATGATGCTGTTCATCCGCGGCCGCATCCTCCCCGAGCGGAAGAACCCCATCAACCGCTTCCTGATCTGGATCTATCGCCCGGCCATCCGCGGCGTGCTCAAGGCCAAGGTGCTGACCATCGGGGTGGCGCTGGTCGTGCTCGGCGTCTCGGTCTACCCGCTGACCCGCATCGGCTCTGAATTCATGCCGACTCTGAACGAGGGCACCATCCTCTACATGCCGACGACGCTACCGGGGCTGTCCATCACCAAGGCGGCCGAGCTGCTGCAGGTCCAGGACCGCATCATCAAGAGCTTCCCCGAGGTGGCATCCGTCTTCGGCAAGGCCGGCCGCGCCGGCACCGCCACCGACCCGGCGCCCACCGAGATGTTCGAGACGGTGATCAACCTGAAGCCCGAGAGCGAGTGGCGCCCCGGCATGACCACCGACAAGCTGATCTCCGAGATGGACAAGGCGCTGCAGCTGCCGGGCGTGTCCAACGCCTGGACCATGCCGCTGAGGGCGCGCATCGACATGCTGTCGACCGGCATCCGCACACCCATCGGCATCAAGGTGTTCGGCAAGGACCTGGACGAGATGGAGAAGCTGGCCCGCCAGATCGAGGCGGTGGTCCGCGCCATCCCCGGCACCAGCTCCGCCTACGCCGAGCGCATCGGCGGCGGCTACTACCTCGACATCCAGCCCGACCGCGGCCAGCTCGCCCGCTACGGGCTGACCATCAACGACCTGCAGGAAGTCATCCTGACTGCGCTGGGCGGCGAGTCGGTGACCACGACGGTTGAAGGGCGCGAGCGTTTCTCGGTCAATGTGCGCTATCCGCGCGAGTTTCGCAGCGACCCCCAGGCCATCGCCAGCCGGGTGCTCGTCAACACCATGGACGGCGCCGCGATCCCGCTGGGTCAACTTGCCAAGGTGCGCCTGACCAAGGGGCCGGCCGGCATCCGCACCGAGAACGCCCTGCTGTCGGCCTACATCTACGTGGACATCCGCGACCGCGACATCGGCGGTTACGTGGCGGAAGCGCGCAAGGTGGTGGCCGACGAGGTCAAGATGCCGCCCGGCTACTTCGTCACGTGGTCGGGGCAGTTCGAGTACATGGAGCGCGCCATCGAGAAGCTGAAGATCGTGGTGCCGCTCACCATCCTGATCATCTTCCTGCTGCTCTACCTCAACTTCAAACGGGTCACCGAAACGCTGATCGTCATGCTGTCGCTGCCCTTCGCCCTGGTCGGCGGGCTGTGGCTGCAATGGTACCTCGGCTTCAACATGAGCGTGGCGGTGGCGGTGGGCTACATCGCCTTGGCCGGCGTCGCCGCCGAGACCGGCGTGGTGATGCTCATCTACCTCGACCACGCCCTCAAGGACCTGAAGGCGAAGCGCGCTTTGGAGGGCCGGGACTTCACCCGCGCGGATCTCTACCAGGCCATCATGGAGGGCGCCGTCGAGCGCGTGCGTCCCAAGATGATGACGGTGGTGGCCATCATGGCCGGCCTGCTGCCGATCATGTGGAGCACCGGCACCGGCTCCGAGGTCATGCGCCGCATCGCCATGCCCATGGTCGGCGGCATGGTGTCGTCGACGGTGCTCACCCTCATCGTCATTCCGGCCATCTACGCCCTGATCAAGCAGGCCGGGTTGCAGCATCGCCATCCGCCGAGCGAACCCTCGGTCCGTGCTGACGCCGAGGAAACCGTCCAGGTTTGACGGCGCGCCGGTCGGTGCGGCTTCCCGCCGGTGGGCGGGAGGCCGTCCGGATCAGAACTCGAAGGCGTGCTTGAGACGGATGCCGACGGTCCGCGACGGCACCCCGGCCTCCTCGAGATAGCCGTAGGCCGCGTCGATGGCGAAGCCCTCGACGAAGGCGTAGCCCAGGCCGACCTGCCAGAAGGTGTCGTCGGCCGAGGCCTGCCCCGCCGCCTCGATGTGGCGCTGGCCCCAGGCGAGCGAGGCGTTCCAGCGGTCATAGCCGACACCGACGCCGGCGGTCAGGATGTCCTCGGCCACTCCCAGGCCGCCGGTGGCCTCGTTGAAGCCGCTGCCGCCGTGCGAGCGGACGTATTCGGCCATCGGGCGCACCGAGAATCCCGCCTCGAACGCCTTGGCGTACTCGAAGCCCAGGCCCCAGGCGCGCTGGTCCTTGGGGTCGTTCTCCCCCGCCGTCTGGCTCAGGTACGAGGCCTTGAGGTGAAGGTCGGGCACGGCGGCGATCTTGTCGACATCCACCACCGCCGACCAGCTTGCCGGCCCTTCGGTATTGCCGGGTCCGCCGTCGTGACGGCTCAGCACGGGGCGCATTGTGAGCGCCGTGCGCGACAGGCTGGTGCGGTCACGGGTGAATGCGCTCACCGCCATGCCGACGGTGGCCACGCCCTTGATCGGCAGTTCGGTGGCAACGCCGCCGCCGAGGCGTTCGGTCAGCTCGTAATCCTCCATGAAGGTGTCGCCGAACAGGCCGACGGCGTCGTCGGGGGCGAAGCCGAAGGGGGCGGTGAACTTGCCGGCGTTGAATGCGACCCCGCCCAGGTCGTAGACCGCCTGGAGCGTCGAGATGTAGGCGCCCTCGTGGGCGAAGTACTGGTAATCGCCGACCTGGCGATCCTGCACCTGCTCCAGCTTGGCGCCCATTTCGATGGCGAGATTGGCGGTGGGCTTGATGGTCAGTTCGGGCTCGATCTCGGCGTAGAGGTTGTTGCCGCGGGTTTTGTCGCTGCCCGATCCCTCGCGCAGCGAGTAATCGTTCTCAATCTTGGTGGTGACCTTGCCGAAAACCGGGATGCCGGCAAGGTCGGCGGCGCCGGCTTGATAGGGGGCCAGGCCGAGTGCGATCAGAAGGGCGCAGCCGGCGCCGGCGCGCCGGGTGTTTGCTTGGGGCATGATTGTTCTATCCGTTGATGCCTGGGGAGAGGACGGTGCGGCTCAGTAGCCGCCCTTCTTTCCGGCACTGCCGACGAAGGTGAAGTCCCACTCGACGGTGAAGGGATCCCACCACTTGCCGACGCCGGTCTCCTTGTCGGTATGGCGCAGGAAACCGAAGGCGGCGGGAGAGATGGTATAGGCGACGTGGTACTTGCCCGGGCCGTTCATCTTGACGTTGGCGCCGTAATGCGGGCCGTCGGACGCCACCATGGCGTCGAAGGCGCCGGCCGCCTTCCAGTCGGTGCCCACCTTGGTCACCACGTAGTCGACCTTGAGATAGGGGATCCACTCACCTTCGCCGAAACCGTTGTTGTTGCCCTTCAATCCCTTGATGTCGGCCTCGAGGTGGATGTCGGTGTTGTCGTGGTGCGCATGGTGGGGCTCCATCTTGACTGCCTGAAGGTAGACCGCCGCCACCTGCATGCCGTTGAGTTCCACCGGCTCGCCGATCGGGTGCTCTCCCGCGGTTGCCACGCCCGCGACCAACAGCATGGGCGCCGCCAGCGCCGTCACCAGACCCTTCATCGCTCGATCCCTCGCAGTTTGAGAAAGGGCC
>JBLNCP010000034.1:0-21007 GCA_050260775.1 Solirubrobacterales bacterium
TCGCGGCGGCCTCGGCCGAGCAGGCCTCGGGCATCGACCAGGTCAACTCCGCCGTCACCCAGATGGACGAGATGACCCAGCAGAACGCCGCCCTGGTCGAGGAATCCGCCGCCGCCGCCCACGCGCTGGAGGAGCAGTCGCGCGAACTCAACCGCCTGATGAGCTTCTTCCATGTCGGCCAGCAGGCGGCCCAGGCCCCAGCGGCGGGTACGGCGCGGGCGGACCGGCCGGCCGCCAAGGCTGCGGCGAAGCCGGCCGCCAAGCCGGTGCAGAAGAGCCAAAACGCGCGCACGCACCTCGCCAAGCTGCACACAACCGCCGATAACCCTACCCCGGCTCCGGCCGCCGCGGCGACTAAAGGCGGTGACGAGGATTGGGCGGAGTTTTGATCGCCGTCAACTTCTGCTATTAATGACCCCGCCGGCTCCGCTGGCGGGGTTTTTCCATGGGGGTGGGTTTGCAGCAACACGCCGACGCAGAGTGGTCAGGCCCAGGCCACCGGCGCGAGTTCGAGCTTGGCGATGAAGAATTCCAGTTCCTCGCCGCCTTCATGTCCCGCGAGACCGGGATCGTCCTGACCGAACACAAGCGGCAGATGGTGTGCGGCAGGCTGGTGAAGCGGCTGCGCGCCCTCAAGCTCAAGAGCTTCGCCGATTACTGCGCGCTGCTGCAGGGCCCGGCCGCCCACGACGAGGTGGAGAACCTCGTCAACGCCATCACCACCAACATCACGAACTTCTTCCGCGAGCCCCACCATTTCGACCACCTGCGCGAGCACGTCCTGCTGCCGCGGGTGCAGGAGCGGCCGCGGCGGCCGCGCGTCCGCGTGTGGTCGGCGGGATGTTCGTCCGGCGAGGAACCCTATTCCATCGCCATGACCATGGCCGACGTGCTCAAGCCGGGCGAAGGCTGGGATGCGCTGATCCTGGCCACCGACATCGACACCAGCGTGCTGGCCCGCGGTGAGGCCGGCATCTACCCGGCGGACGCGGCCCGCCACATCCCCGAGACCTATCGCAAGCGGTTCCTCCGGCGCATTCCCGGCGACATCGACCGCATCCAGATGGCGGACGAAATCAAGAAGCTGATCCGCTTCAAGCGCCTGAATCTGCACGAACCCTGGCCGATGACGGGGGGCTTCGATGCAATCTTCTGCCGCAACGTCGCCATCTACTTCGACAAGCCGACGCAGCGGACGCTGTTCAACCGCTATGCCGACATGCTGGTCATGGGCGGCATCTTCTACCTCGGCCACGCCGAGTCGCTGATCGGCGTCTCGGATCGCTTCGAGGTCGCCGGCAAGACAGCCTACAGGCGGATCAAATGAGCGACGGCGGCCAGGTCTGGGGAGCCCAGGCGGACGAAGCCGAGCGCCGCCGCTGGTTCGACCCCACCTTCAAGATCATGGCGGTCAAGGTGTTGCCCGGAGAGCACTACGTCTCGACCGCCGGCCAGGAAATGATCGTCACCGTGCTGGGCTCGTGCGTCGCCGCCTGCGTCTGGGACACCCGCCTGAAGATCGGCGGCATGAACCACTTCATGCTGCCCGATTCGGGCTCGGACGTGCCGGTCGACAAGTCGATGCGCTACGGCAACTTCGCGATGGAAGAGCTGATCAACGACCTGCTGCGGCGCGGAGCCCGGCGCGAGTCGCTCGAGATCAAGGTGTTCGGCGGCGGCAACGTACTGCCGACCATGGGCCAGGCCTCGGTGCCGATCGGCGACCGCAACGCGGAATTCGTGCGTCGCTACCTGTTCGACGAAGGCTACCGCATCTCCGCCGAGGATCTGGGCGGCGTGCATCCGCGCCGCATCCATTTCTTCCCGCGCCTGGGCAAGGTGATCCGCCTGTTCCTCAAGAAGGACGTCGAGCGGGCCGTGCTCAACCGCGAAATGTCCTATCGGACGCGCCTGCAGACCACCGAGGTCGAGGGCGACGTCGAATTGTTCACGTAAGGCCAGGCCATGCCGGGAAAAGTCCGCGTCCTCATCGTCGACGACTCGGCGCTCATGCGCCAGATGTTGACCGCCATCCTGTCCGCCGATCCCGGCATCGAGGTGGTGGGGACAGCGCCCGACCCCCTGGTGGCGCGCGAGAAGATCAAGGCGCTCAATCCGGACGTCGTCACGCTCGACGTGGAAATGCCGCGCATGGATGGGCTGGCCTTCCTCGAAAAGGTCATGACGCTGCGGCCCATGCCGGTGGTCATGGTCTCGTCGCTGACCGAGCGCGGCGCCGAAGTCACCATGAAGGCCCTGGAACTCGGGGCGGTGGATGTCTTCTGCAAGCCGGCCGACGCGGCCTCCGGCGGCCTGCTGGGACACGGCAAGGAACTGGTCGAGAAGGTCAAGGCCGCGGCCCTGGCGCACGTCCGTCCGCTAGCCGACCGCCCCGCCGCACCGACCGCGCGCCTGTCGGTCACCACCATCTACAAATCCACCGACCACGTGGTCGCCATCGGATCCTCCACCGGCGGCGTCGAGGCCTTGCGCGACATCATCCTGGCCCTGCCGCCCGACGCGCCGCCCATCGTGGTCACCCAGCACATTCCGCCCCGCTTCTCGCTGTCCTTCGCGCAGCGGCTCGACAGCATGGCGGCGGTCAAGGTCAAGGAGGCCCGCGACGGCGAACGCATCGTCGCCGGGCACGTATTCATCGCCCCCGGCGACAAGCATCTCTCGGTCCGACGCTCGGGCGCCGCCCTGGTCACCGACGTCCGCGACGGCCCACTGGTCACCGGGCACAAACCCAGCGTCGACGTGCTGTTCCACTCGGTGGCGGAGGCCTGCGGCTCCAAGGCGGTGGGCGTGATCCTCACCGGCATGGGACGTGACGGCGCCGAGGGACTGCTCGCCATGCGCAACGCCGGCGCCGCCACCATCGGCGAGGACGAGGCCTCGTGCGTGGTCTACGGCATGCCCAAGGCGGCGCGCGAGCTGGGCGCCGTCGACCGTGAACTTCCCCTCTCGCGAATCGCCGAAGAAATCCTTAGGCTGTGCAACGCCGACGCGATTAGGACCTGATCTCATGAGCACCGATACTTCTGCCGCCTGCAAGCAACTCCTGGAATTGCTCGTCCGCTGGCAGGCTTTTTCCGAACTGCAGCAACGCGCCTTCGCCTTCCTGGCCGCCGAAGCGGTCTCCACCGGGCAGCAGTTCGAGAACTCCACCGATGGCGCCGCGCGGGTCCTGATGCGCATGGGCGAAATCGCCGCCGAGAACGCGGTGGCGGAATTGCAGGATGAGACCTGGCAGGTGGTCCACAAGCTGCAGGCCGCGGACCGCTCCCGCCAGGGCCTCGAGCAGGTCGCCTCGGTGCTGACCACCCTCAAGGCCCAGCACGCCAGCCTGTTGGAGGCGACGCGGGCCATGGCCGCCATCCCCGACATGGAGGCCATGCTGTCCGGCTGGATCGACGAGATGTCGGGCAACGTCAACCTGGCCGATTGGCGCCGCCGGCTGGTCGACGCCCTGCACGGCCGCGAGACCGCGCCGCCGCCGCCCGACGACGGCGACGACGAGCTGTTCTAGCCGGCAGCCATCAGGAAGCGGTAGAGCGGCGCCAGCGCCTGGAAGCCGCCCGCGACCTCGGCGGCCAGGGCGGGGCTGTGGAACGCCTCGTCCATCTTGCGCGTCACCGCGAGATAGGGACTCTTCATCCCCTGCCAGGCGCGGATCGACTCGGGAGCCGCCCCGTCTCCCCGGGGTCGGGCATAACGATCCCCCTCCAGCCGGAAGCCGGCCGCGTCCGCCGTCGCTACCGCCGACAGGAACTCTTCGGTCCGTGCCGCCATGCGCTGGCGCACCGCCGCCATGGTGGAGGCAGAGGCGGCGTAGTAGCCCATGCCCCAGCGGTACTTGTCGCAGCCGAACTCGAAGAAGAAGGTCGGCCGGCTCGGCCACCCCTCGCCGGCCCGCTTGATGCCCAGCCACTGGTTGGTGCGATAGGGCGATTTGTCGCGGGAGAACCGGGTGTCGCGATGGATGCGCGAGAGCGCGCCGCGGCGGGGGTCGAGGTCCAACTGGTCGTCGATGCCCAGCATGGTCGCCGCCAGGTCCTGCAGCAGCGCCACCATCGGCAGCCGGACGCTTTGCTCGTACTCCTGCTTGTGGGCGGCAAACCAGTCGCGGTCGTTGTGGACGGACAGGCCGCGCAGGAAGGCCAGCGCGGCACGGGGAATGCCGGGGAAGCTCATGCCCCCTCCTCCGCTTCGAGATTGGCCAGAATGCGGGCCAGGAAGGCGTCGAACTGGTCGCGCTCCTCCTCGCTGAAGCCCTTGTACCAGATGGCGGTCATCTGCTCGGACACCTCCAGGAAGGCCTGCCTGAAGGCCTCGTCCTTCAGGGTGCGGCGGACATGGATGGTGCGGCGGTCGCCGGGCCGGCTGACGCGCTCCACGTAGCCGGCCGCCTCCAGGCGGTCGAGCATGGAGGTCATCGTCGACTTGCCGAGCCCGGTCCGGCGCGCCAGTTCGGTGGTGGGCAGGTCGTCGTCCTGCCACAGCACGAACAGGATGCGCCCCTGCGCCGCATTGATCTGGTCGAGGTCGTGCTCCTTCAGCATGCGCCCCAGCAGGCGCCCCGAGGTGCGATGGACCTTGGACAGCAGGAAGCCGCCCGGACGCAGGCGCGTCATCTCTCCTGCCCCGCGAGGACGACGGTGCGAAGGTTGCTGTAATACTTCACCTGGGTGGGCTTCAGGCGCAGCACCGCATAATCGGGATCCGTCGGGCCCTCGGGGTAGTAGAGCTCCCAGCCCTCCTGCCACAGCGCGGCCTTGCCCGCCGGATCGTCGATGATCTCGAAATCACCCCCCAGCATCAGCCCGCGCCACTCCCCGGGACGGCAGTAATAGACCGAAGCCACCGGGTTGCCGGCGATGTCCGCCATCTTGCGCGACGAGGTATTGGTGGTGAACCACGTCTCGAACCCGGCGCGGAACGGCCTGAAGAAGGGCTCCAGGCCCGGGAACTGCCCGACCCGGCGCAGGTTGAACATGGCCCGGCTCTGCGGCCGTCCACCGGCATCCAGGGTGGTGACGCAGGCGACCTCGGCGCTTTCCAGCAGGTCGATCGCTTCGTGCAACGGAGACGACATCGCGCACCTCACTCAGTTCGCTATCGGATAGTACCATAGCGAAATTTTATCCCGCTGTCATCCCGATGCGAGGGAGCCAAGAGGGTGTCATCCCGAGCCTATGCGAGGGATCTCGTCCGGTCGACTTCCCGCGGGGCGGCACCACACGAGATCCCTGGTCGCGGTGCTCCTCGGGATGACAATGGGTCTAAGCCCCGCCTCACACCCGGTCGATGCGTTCGTCGACGCGGGGGAGCCAGAGGTTCTTCAGAAGGCTGACCACCTCTTCCCGCGCCGCCTGGTGGGACTTGGTCAGCTCCATCTCGATGCCGGACTGCCGCAGGTCGAGGACGGTCAGGCCCCACAGGAAGAGATAACGGTAGATCACCCGCTCGCCGAAGCCCTCGGCCAGGCGGAAGCCGAGCACGCGCTGCATCTTGGGCAGCACCTCGGCCATCTTCAACTTGTTGCGGTCGGACAGGGCCGACAGGCGCGAGCGCGTCACCACCCAGTCGATGCCCGATTTGTGCGCCTTGCGGCGCTGCTGGCGCAGCTCCCACACCAGGTTGGCGTAGACGCCGGCCCGCTTGAGCTCCCAGGTCACCGGATCGAGTTGTCCCAGCAGGTCGAGGTCCAGCAGGCTGTCGTTGATCGGGGTGATCAGCGTGTCGGCGTAGGTGTGGGCATGGCGGGCCAGCGGCACGTCCGAGCCGGGGCAGTCGACGACGATGAACTCGCAGCGCTCGGACAGCGACGACAGCGCGGCGTCGAAGGAACCGCGCTCTTCCGCCACCGCCTGGGTCCGCAATTCATGGTCCGACGGCGCCACCTTGGCCACCTGCGGCATGGGCAGCGGCACGCCCGTCCGCTCGACCCAGGCCACGCGGTTGGCGATATAGCGATCCAGCGATTGTTGACGGTGGTCGAGGTCGATGCAGCCGACGCGAAATCCCATGCGCAACAGACCGCAGGCAAGATGCATGGCCACGGTAGTCTTGCCCGACCCACCCTTTTCGTTGCCGATGACGACGACATGCGCCCCCTTGCGCACGGTCAGACCGTCGGTCATGGATCTCTCCGCTATCCTTCGACGTGATCCGTCGATCGGGGGCGATCTTACGCGCAAGCCGGCCGGTGTGATAGACTTCGCTTCCCTGCCCGCCGCGAAGAGTCCAAATGTCGATCCCGGTCCCGTCCGCCGCGCCCGCCGACCTGTTCCCGCCGCGACTGACCGAGGTGCTGGCCGACCTGTCCTGCGTCGTCTTCCGCCGCGAGATGTCGCCCGACGGCGACATCCGTTACCCGTGGTTCTCCGACAATGTGGCCGACATCTTCGGCTATCCGCGCGACGAGATGACGGTCACCAGCAAGGGCGCGCTCAACGCCCTGCACTGGGCCGACCGCGACGCCCACGTGATCGCGGTGCAGCGCTCGGCTCTCACCATGAGCCGTTGCCTGGAAGCCTTCCGCGCGGTGACCGCCGAGGGCGAGACCCGGTGGTTCCGGGGCTCGTCGGCACCGATCCGCGACGAGGACGGCACCATCGTCTGGGAAGGGGCATGGATCGACATCTCGCCCTGGATGAGGGCCGAGCATCAGTTCCAGACGGTGATGGACCATGCCGAGGATTCCATCCTCACGCTCGACGCCCGCAACGGCATCGACTGGGCCAACGCCGCGGCCGAGCGGCTGTTCAGCTGGTCGCTCGACGAGATGCTGGGCCGCTGCCTGTCCGACCTCCTCGACGGGCCCTGCCCGGGCGCGTCGGCCGGTCATCTCGCCGACTGCCTCGAGGGTGAGATCACCGCCTGCTTTCCCCGCGGCACCCAGGAGGTCACCGCCCGGCGCAAGGACGGGACGCTCTTTCCGTTCGAGATGACCGTCTCGGAAGTCCGCTCCGACGGACGCTTGTCCCTGATCGTCATCGGCCGCGACATCACCCGGCGCAAGGCCACCGAGCTGATGCTGGAAGAGACGGAGCGCCGGCTGCGCTCCATCGCGGCCAACCTGCCGGGGGTGGTGTTCCAGCGGGTCCTCGACCCCGATGGAACCTTCGCCTACCCCTACGTCTCGGAAGGCATCGAGGAGATCCTCGGCTGCGGCGCCTCCGAGATCGTGTTCGATTCCTCGATCCTGTTCGACGCCATGGAGGACGGCGACCGCGAGCGGCTGCTGGCGGCCCTCTCGACCTCGGCGGTGACCCTCGAGCCGGTGCGCGAGGATGTCCGCGTCAGGGGCGCCGACGGCCGCATGCACTGGCTGCGCGGCCAGTCGCGCGCGCGCCGCCGCGGCGAGACCATCGTCTGGGACGGCCTGATCCTCGACGTCACCGACGAGGTCGAGGAGCGCATGCGCGCCGAACAGGCGGTGCGCGAAAGCGAGGAACGGCTGCGCCTGGCCTTCGCCGCCGCCTCCCTCGGCATCGTGGTGGTGACCCTCGACGGGACGATCCAGCAGTTCAACCCGGCGTTCCAGAGCATGGCGGGCTGCGCCGAGACCGAGCTTAAGGGACAGAGTTTCCACCGCTTCATCGAGGCCGACCACCTGCCCGCCGCCGACCAGCTGCCGCTGCCCGGCCAGTCGTTCTGCTTCGTCTACGATCCCCACCTGCCCGACGGCCGCGACCGGCATTGGCGCATCACCGGCACGCAGTTCTCGGCCTCGTTCGAGGCGGAGACGCCCTCGCTGCTGTTCCTGATCGAGGACGTCACCGAGATCACCAAGTCGGCGGAACAGCGCCGCCAACTGGAACTGGCGCTGCAGGAAGGCCACAAGCTGGAGGCGCTCGGCCGCCTTGCCGGGGGCGTGGCGCACGAGCTCAACAACATGCTGGGCCCCATTCTCATGGCCGCCGAGATGATGGTGCGCACCGCCACCCTCGACGAGAAGAACGGCGAGCGCGCCCAGCGGATCATCGAGGCGGCCAAGCACGGCCGCGACATCGTGCGCAACGTCCTGTCCTATTGCCGCAAGGAGCAGAAGGTCCTGGAGGAGCTGGACATCGTCCCGGCCTTCCACCGCTTCGCCGACCTTGCCACCTCGATCCTGCCGCCCTCCGTCAAGGTGGAGACGCACGTGGGCACCGCCAGGGCCACGGTCGTCGGCGACGCCGGCCAGCTGACCCAGGTCCTGCTCAACCTCGTCAACAATGCCCGCGATGCCATGGACGGTCGGGGAACCCTGTCGCTGAGCCTGGAAGTGCGGCCGCCGGGGACGCTGGCCCGGGCGCGGCCATCGCGCCGCCGCACCGCCGAGGAGGATCGGGGCGCCCCCGACCCCTTCGCCGCCCTCGACCTGTCGCGCAGCCACGTCGAGATCCGGATCGCCGACACCGGATGCGGCATGCGGCCGGAGACGGTGGCCCGCATCTTCGATCCGTTCTTCACCACCAAACCCGTCGGCCAGGGCACCGGCCTCGGCCTGTCGGTGGTGCAGGGCATCATCAAAGGCATGGGCGGCGCCATCGCGGTGGAGAGCGCCCTCGGCGAAGGAACCCTGTTCCGCATCGCCCTGCCGGTGGTGGACGTCTGAGCTGGCTTGCCGTTGGCGCGAAATCCGGCTATCTAGACCGAATCAAGAGATGAGGGGCATGTGATGAGCCGTATCCTGATCGTCGAGGACACCAGGCTGATGCGGGACTCGCTCGTCGATGTGCTGTCGGCGGCCGGTCACGACGTGACCACCGCCGAGAACGGCGTCCACGCGGTCGACATGATCGCCGCCGGCGCCACCTTCGACATCATCATCACCGACATCATCATGCCCGAGATGGATGGCATCCAGGCCATCCTCGAAATCCAGACCATGCAGCCCGATGCGCGCATCATCGCGATCTCGGGCGGCAGCGCCAGGATGGAGAAGGCCCAGGGGCTGGAGACGGCGCGCCGACTCGGCGCGGTTGCCGTTTTGGAAAAGCCGTTCGAGGTCGATACCCTGCTGGCAACCGTGGACACCGCCCTCAAGGGCTGACGGCACCCTATCCGCGCACGACCCAGCCATCGAGGCGGCCGGCTCCGCTTTCATTCCAGTCGATGGCTTCCTTCACCGTCGCCCAGTAGCGGCGGGCGATCTCCATCGACGGCTCCCCTTCGGCGAAGGCCTTCCACGCATCCTGCTTCGAGGGCGGATCGATGCGGGTGACGACGATGCGGGGTTCCGGGGTCACCATGGGTTCGGCCGGGCGGAAAACGTCCTGGAAACCGAGAGCCTCCCAGGTCTGCGCGGACGCGTAGGCAACCTCGCACAGTTTCCGCGACCATTCGACGAAGTCATCGCGTTCGGCGTCCGAGCGGAATTCCAAGACGTGCTTGGCGAAGCCGTATTGGACGTGGGCGAAGGCGCGCCCGTCCGGGGCCTTGGCCCGGCGGTGGAAGCGCTCCAGCACCTGGGCCTTGGTCAGGTGGCGGCTGGCTTCCTCGGCGGCCAAGGCGGCGCGGCCGTCGAGCGGATGGGGACCGACGCCGTCGAAGCCGCGGGCGGTGATCTGCCGCCCCTCGCCGTGGAAGACGCCGACCAAGGGCAGGCCGATGTGCTGGGACAACTCGGCCAGGAAGGCCTCGATGGCCGCGGGCGGCGCCCGGTCGGCCAGGATCACGTAGACGTAGACCGGCTCGATCGCGTCGACCTCGCCGGCCACCAGGGCGTCGACCAGATCCTCGGGGATTTCGTCCGAGGCGGAATAAACGGCGCCGTCCGCCAGGCCGACATAGGCGCCGATCACTTCCCCGATGCCGTCGTCGACGTAATTGTATTCGACCAGCCGGTAGGGCGCCAACTCACGGTAGACGGCGGTGGCCCGCGGCTTGGCCGGCGCCCGGGTTTCGCCCTCCGCCGCCTGTGCGGCCAGAAGGTCGAGAAACTCGCGCACGGCCCGTGCGGTGTCCACGCGGATGCAGATGACGTCGTCGCCGTCGGAAATGCCCATGGTCCCCTCGGTTGGACGGGTCCTTGTCCCCTTCCCGTCCTGCGGGCCGCATTCTACCAGATTGAGCGGGGCCCACCATGTCCTTTCGAAGGCCTGGCCTGATGACGGTTGACTTGGGCCTTCCTGCGAGTAGGTTTCCTTGTTCCCGGCGGAAACAAGCCGGGCGAGCCAGGGTGGGCGGATGGAGTATTTTCTCCAACAATTGATCAACGGCATCACGCTGGGGGCGATCTACGGTCTGATCGCCATCGGCTACACCATGGTGTACGGGATCATCGGCATGATCAATTTCGCCCATGGCGAGATCTACATGCTGGGCGCGTTCATCACCCTGATCGCCTATCTCGCCGCCACCACCATCGGCGGCGGATCGGTGGCATTCGGGCTGATGGTCGCCCTGCTCGCCACCATGGCATTCACCGCCCTGTGGGGCTGGGCGGTCGAACGCCTCGCCTACCGGCCGTTGCGCGGGGCCCCCAAGCTGGCGCCGCTGATCTCCGCCATCGGCATGTCCATCGTGCTGCAGAATTTCAGCCAGATCACCCAGGGCGCGCGCGTCAAGCCGCTGCCGCCGGTGATCCGCGGCGGCATCACGCTGCTGGAGGGCCAGACCTTCACCGTGTCGCTGAGCTACCTGCAGATCGCCATCGTCGTGCTGACGATCCTGCTGATGCTGGGCTTCACCTGGATCATCACCCGCACCCCGCTCGGCCGCGCCCAGCGCGCCACCGAGCAGGACATGAAGATGGCGGCGCTCTTGGGCGTCGACGTCGACCGCATCATCTCGGCCACCTTCGTCATCGGTGCCGCCCTGGCCGCGGTGGCGGGGCTGATGGTGACGCTCTATTACGGGGTGATCGACTTCTACATCGGCTTCCTCGCCGGCATCAAAGCGTTCACGGCGGCGGTGCTGGGCGGCATCGGTTCGCTGCCGGGCGCCATGCTGGGCGGCCTGCTGATCGGCCTGATCGAGGCGTTCTGGTCGGGCTATTTCTCCATCGAATACAAGGACGTGGCCGCCTTCTCGATCCTGGTGCTGGTCCTGCTGTTCCGTCCCACCGGCCTGCTGGGGCGGCCGGAAGTGGAAAAGATCTGAGATGGCGCCCGGACAGGCCCCCGCGCTGGATCTGCGCGCCCTCCTCGCCGATGCGGTGATCGGCGGCGTGGTCGCGGCGGCGCTGGCCTTCCCCATGCTCGGCTTCCGCCTGGTCGATTCCTCGCAGGGCCTGTCGCTGGACACCCGCTTCGCCTGGGTGCTGTGGGCGGCCCTGGCCGTCGCCGGCGGCCGCCTCGGCCTCCACCTGGCGCGTGCCGTCCTCGCGCGCCGCCGGCCCCACGGCCCGACCGTGGGCGAGCGTGTGGCCGAGCGCTTCAAGAACGCCCGGCCGGCGGTGGGCTGGGCGATGATCGCCTTTGCCGCCGCCATGCCCTTCCTGCCCTTCGCCGACCGCAACCTGGTCGACAAGGCCACCCTGGTGCTCATCTACGTGATGCTGGGCTGGGGCCTGAACATCGTGGTCGGCTTGGCCGGCCTGCTCGACCTCGGCTTCGTCGCCTTCTACGCGGTGGGCGCCTACTCCTATGCCCTGCTGTCCACCGGCCTGGGCCTGTCGTTCTGGGTGTGCCTGCCGCTGGCCGGCATGTTCTCGGCCAGCTTCGGGCTGGCCTTGGGCTTCCCGGTGCTGCGCCTGAGGGGCGACTATCTGGCCATCGTGACGCTGGGCTTCGGCGAGATCATCCGCGTCATCCTGCAGAACTGGGTGGCGCTGACCGGCGGCCCCAACGGCGTCACCGGCATCCCGCGTCCCGGCCTGTTCGGGCTGACCTTCGCGGCCATGGCTCCCGAGGGCCGCCAGACCTTCGCCGACTTCTTCGGCCTGACCTATTCGCCCGAGCATCGGGTGATCTTCCTGTACTTCGTGATCCTGGTCATGGCGCTGGTCACCAACCTCTTCACCCTGAGGATCCGCCGCCTGCCCGCCGGCCGCGCCTGGGAGGCCCTGCGCGAGGACGAGATCGCCTGCCGCTCCCTGGGGCTCAACCCGACCACCATCAAGCTCTCGGCCTTCGCCACCGGCGCCATGTTCGCCGGCTTCGCCGGATCGTTCTTCGCCACCCGCCAGGGCTTCATCAGCCCCGAGAGCTTCACCTTCATCGAATCGGCGGTGATCCTCGCCATCGTCGTGCTGGGCGGCATGGGCAGCCAGATCGGCGTGGTACTGGCGGCGCTGCTGCTGGTCGGCCTGCCGGAATGGTTCCGCGAGCTGCAGCAGTACCGCATGCTGGCCTTCGGCGGCGCCATGGTGCTGATCATGCTGTGGAAGCCGTCGGGCCTGCTGGCGCACCGCTCCCCCACCATCCGGCTGGGAGGCAAGCGATGACGGCGCCGCTGCTCGAGGTCGAGCACGTCTCCATGCGCTTCGGCGGCCTGGTGGCGGTCAGCGACCTCTCGTTCCAGGCGGGGCGGCGCGCCATCACCGCGGTGATCGGCCCCAACGGCGCCGGCAAGACCACCCTGTTCAACTGCATCACCGGCTTCTACAAGCCGCAGGTCGGGCGGATGACGCTTCACCGCGACGACGGGCCGGTGATGCTGGAACGCCTGTCGGACCATCGCATCAGCCGCGCCGGCGTGGCGCGCACCTTCCAGAACATCCGCCTGTTCCCGCGCATGAGCGTGCTGGAGAACCTCATCGTCGCGCAGCACCGCGTCCTCATGCGGGCCAGCCTGTTCTCGGTCGCCGGCCTGCTCGGGCTTGCCCGCTACCGCGACGCCGAGAAAGAGGCGGTCGAGAAGGCCCGCTATTGGCTCGACAAGGTCAACCTCACCGCCCACGCCGACGATGAGGCCGGCTCGCTGCCCTACGGGTCGCAGCGCCGGCTGGAGATCGCGCGCGCCATGTGCACCGACCCGGTGCTGCTGTGCCTCGACGAGCCGGCCGCCGGCCTGAACCCGCGCGAATCGGCCGAATTGAACACCCTGCTCACCGGCATCCGCGACGAGCAGGGCATCGGCCTGTTGCTGATCGAGCACGACATGAGCGTGGTCATGGGCATCTCGGACCGGGTGGTGGTGCTGGACTACGGCAAGAAGATCGCCGAGGGCACGCCGGACCAGGTCCGCCGCGACCCCGCCGTCATCCGCGCCTATCTCGGCGAACCGGAGACCGAGGCCCTGCCGCCCGAGGTGGCGACCGACGTGAAGGATCTCTGACATGCTGCGCGTCGAGAACCTCCACTCCGGCTACGGCCGCATCGAGGCCCTGCACGGCATCGACCTCGACGTCGCCGAGGGCGAGATCGTCGCCCTGATCGGCGCCAACGGCGCCGGCAAGACCACGCTCCTGATGACCATCTGCGGCAACCCGCGCGCCGCCCAGGGCCGCGTCCTGCTGGACGGCCAGGACGTCACCCGGCTGCCCATGCACAAGATCGCCCGCCTGGGCCTCGCCCACTGCCCCGAAGGCCGGCGCATCTTCCCGCGCATGAGCGTGCTCGAGAACCTGCAGATGGGTGCGGTGGTCGCCGATCCGCGCCACTTCGCCGAGGACCTCGACCGCGTGCTGGCCCTGTTCCCGCGCCTGGGCGAACGCATTAACCAGCGCGGCGGCACCCTGTCGGGCGGCGAGCAGCAGATGCTGGCCATCGGCCGCGCCCTGATGAGCCGGCCCCGCGTCCTGCTGCTGGACGAGCCGTCGCTCGGCTTGGCCCCCCTGGTGGTCCGGCACATCTTCGAGCTGATCGAGCAGATCAACCGCGAGCAGAAGGTGACCGTCTTCCTGGTCGAGCAGAACGCCTACCACGCGCTGAAGCTGGCCCACCGGGGCTATGTGATGGTCAACGGACGGGTGACGCTGTCCGGCAGCGGCGCCGACCTGCTGGCCAACAAGGAGATCCGCGCCCATTACCTGGAGGGGGGCGTCACCGAATGATCGACAGCATCCCGGTCTTCCTCGGGCTCACCCTCATCTTCATGGGCGGCTGCGCCTTCCTGGCCGGCCAGGCCCTGGCCGCCACCTGGCGCCCGGTATGGCAGGTGTTCCCCTACGCCCTCGGCCTTGCCGCCGCCGACCGCTTCCTCGGCTTCGCCCTGTTCGGCGGCCGCCTGCTCTGGCTGCCCGGCTACGTCACCGACGCGGCGGTTCTGCTCGCCATCGCCCTGGCCGCCTACCGCCTGACCCAGGCACGGCGCATGGTCGCCCAGTACCCCTGGGTCTACGAGCGCGCCGGACTGTTCAGTTGGCGCGAGAAGGGCAAGCCGGCCTCCTCCTGACCCATCGGCCGGGGTGAAAAACGGGCATTCTGCACCCTGGCGCACGGTGCTAGGATCGCAGTCCGGGGAATAAGCCCAAGGCAAGGAGGACACCGGGAGATGAGGACGTTCAAGACCCTGGCGCTGGCGGCGACCGCCACCGCGATGCTGGGCGCGCACGCCGCGCAGGCCGACATCACCATCGCCGTCGCCGGCCCGATGACCGGCTCCGAGGCCGCGTTCGGCGAGCAGTTCCGCCGCGGCGCCGCCAAGGCCGTCGAGGACCTCAATGCCAAGGGCGGCGTCATGGGCCAGAAACTGAACCTGGTGATGGGCGACGACGCCTGCGATCCCAAGCAGGCGCGCTCGGTGGCCGAGGAGCTGGGCTCCAAGAAGATCGCCTTCGTCGCCGGCCATTTCTGCTCGGGCTCGTCGATCCCCGCCTCCGAGGTCTACCTCGAGAACGGCATCCTCCAGATCTCGCCCGCCTCGACCAACCCCACCTTCACCGAACGCGGCCTGCCCAACGTGTTCCGCACCTGCGGGCGCGACGACAACCAGGGCAAGATCGCGGCCGAGTACGTGGTCGCCAAGATGAAGGGCAAGAAGGTCGGCATCATCCACGACAAGTCGTCGTACGGCAAAGGCCTGGCCGACGAGTTCAAGAAGGCGCTGAACGCCGGCGGCGTGCAGGAAGCCTTCTACGAGGCCATCACCGCCGGCGAGAAGGACTATTCGGCGCTGGTCACCAAGGCCAAGGCGGCGCAGATCGACGTCCTCTACCTCGGCGGCTACAAGACCGAGGGCGGCCTGATCGTGCGCCAGATGCGCGACCAGGGCATGAAGACGGCCCTGATGGGCGGTGACGCCCTGGTCACCGAGGAATACTGGGCCATCACCGGCCCGGCCGGCGAAGGCACCATGATGACCTTCAGCCCCGACCCACGGAAGCTGCCGCAGAACGCCGATTTGGTGAAGTATTTCCGCGCCCAGAAATACGAGCCCGAGGCCTACACCCTCTACACCTACGCCACCATCCAGGCGTGGGCGCAGGCGGTCGACAAGGCCAAGAGCACCGACATGAAGAAGGTGGCCGCCACGCTGAAGGCCGACAAGTTCGACACCGCCATCGGCAAGATCGGCTTCGACGCCAAGGGCGACGTCATCGGCCCGACCTACGTCATGTACGTATGGAAGAACGGCAAGTACGACTACGCGGATTGACAAGGAAGTCCGCGTCTTCCGACCAAGGCCCGGCACCCCTGTGCCGGGCCTTTCGCATTGACGGAACAAGGGTTTGGCGGCAGGGTTGACCTAGGACCAACGACGAGGGAGGACCCTGCCCATGGCCATGAAGAACTGCATCGACGCCTGCGATGCCGCCCACCGCGCCTGCACGGAAGCGGCCATCCACGGCATGCAGCAGGGCGGCGCCCTCGCCGACTGGGAGTTGGTCCAACTGCTCCTCGACGCCGCCGACATCGCCGAAACCGCGACGGATTTCATGCTGCGCAGCTCGCGCCAGCACCAGGGCGTCGTCCGCGTGGCGGCCGAGATCGTCGACAAGTGCGCCGACGCCTGCGAGAAGCACGCCGGCGGTGACCTGCGCATGAAGGAATGCGCGGAAGCCTGCCGGCGCGCCGCCACCCAGTGCCGCAAGCTGCTGTAGCCCTGATCCTTGTGCTTCCCCCCGCATCCGTGCGGGGGTGACGCCTCGGCCATAAAGCGTCTCTTCCCTGCCCCCTCCAAGCCGTGGCATCCTTTCGCGACCGCGAAACACGGAGTGCGCCATGGATGAAACCCGGCTGACCGGCGACCTTCCCAACCTGAAGGTGGAAATCGTCCACCGCGCCGAGCCCGACGGCAGCGCGGAGCACATGAGCATCCTGCTCACCGCCACCCCGGATTTCCGCGCCGCCCTGCCGCTTGCCGGGCAATTCGCCCAGCTTCCCCTGATGATGGGAATGACCAATCCCTTCGCCCTGTGGGCCGAGGCCTCGCGCACCCTGATGCAGCCCTGGCTGGCGCTGGCGCGGGCCAACCCCTTCCTGCCGCTGCCGCCGGCCGACAAGGAATGAAGGCCGTCACCCTCCAGGCCGAGGGCGCGCGCACGCTGACGCTGGCACAACTGATCACCAGACTGCTGCTGCCGTTCAGCGCCGCCTATTTCCTGTCGTACCTCTACCGCACGGTCAACGCCGTCCTGGCGCCGGAAATCGCCGGCTCGATCGCCCTCGATGCCGCCGACATCGGGTTGATGACCGGCGCCTACTTCCTCGCCTTCGGCGCCTTCCAGCTGCCGCTCGGGCTGCTGCTCGACCGCTTCGGTCCGCGCCGGGTCGAGGCTGGCCTCCTGATGTTCGCCGCCGCCGGGGCGCTGACCTTCTCGCTGGCCGAGAACGCCGGCACGCTGGTGCTCGGGCGCGCCCTCATCGGCCTTGGGGTGTCCGCCTGCCTGATGGCGGCCCTGAAGGCGATCGTGCAGTGGGTGCCGCAGCCGCGCTGGCCGCTGATGAACGGCATCGTCCTGTTTTCCGGCGGCATGGGGGCGGTGGCGGCCACGGCGCCGGTGCAGGCCGCCCTGGCCCTGGTCGACTGGCGCGGCGTCTACGCCATCCTCGCCGCGGTCACCGTGGCGGCGGCCGTGTTCCTGTTCCTGACGGTCCCCGACCGCGACGCCGGCGGCGAGAGCCCGTCGCTGGCGGCCCAGATGCGCGAGGTCCGCCGCATCCTCGTCCATCCGCTGTTCCTGCGCATCGCCCCCGTCACCATGGTGTCGCTGGGGGCCTTCATGGCCATCCAGGGGCTGTGGGCCGGGCCGTGGCTGCGCGATGTCGCCCGCCTGGGCGCCGACGGCGCCGCCGCCGGCCTCACGGTGATGGCGGCGGGGACGGCTGCCGGCTATCTCCTGATGGGAGCGGTCGCCGCCCGGCTGGCCCTTCGCGGCATCCCCACCGTGGTGGTCGCCGCCGCCGGTCTCGCCGTCTTCTGGTGTGCCGGCGGCGCCATGGCGCTCGGCTGGACCGGCGCGCCGATCTTCCTGTCCGCCGTCTACGGCTTCTTCGGGGCGTCGAGCAGCCTCAACTACGCGGTGCTGACGCAAGGCTTCGAGCCGCATCTGGCGGGACGCGTCAACACCAGCGTCAACCTGTGCATCTTCGCCGCCGCCTTCACCACCCAGTGGGGCCTCGGCGCCATCATCGGCCTGTGGCCGAAGCAGGCGGCCGGCGGTTGGCCTCCCGAAGCGTTCATGGTGGCCTTCGCGGTGCCGGTGGTGCTTCAGGCCGCCGCCTTCCTGTGGTTCATGCCCGCGGCCACCAGATCAGCGCGACAATGAGCAGGAACAGGACCAGGCCGATGATGACGATGACCCGGCTGGCCCTGGCGCTTTGCTCGCCCTGATAGGCCAACCCCGGGACCGACTGCGACACGGGCGGCGGAGAACCGGGATGGCTGGCGGCAAGCGGCCCGGATGACGGGGCGCTGGTCGGTGCGATGGGGGACAGGCCCCGTCGGGGGGTGGACAGGGCGATGGGCTCGGCAAGGTCGATCGGCTCGGTTCCCGGCTGCGCCGGCGCCAGCCGCTCGATCAGGCGGGTGAAGAACTCGTTGGCCATGCGGATCGCCACGCCGTTCAGCAGGCGCGGCCCCACCGAGGCCAGCCGCCCCCCGGGCTCGATGCGGGCCCGATAACTGACGATGGTGTCGGCGCCTTCGGGGGTCAGGGTCACCGTCGCCTCGCCCTCGGCCGATCCTGCCGTCGGGCTTTCCAGGTGAGCCGAGACCACCCAGTTGCGGACCGGGGTTTCCTCCGACAGGACGGCCCGCGCGTCGTAGGACGTGGTCACCGCCCCCACCTGCGCCGTCAGCCGGCCGCGGTATTCCCCGTCGCCGAGGCGCTCGACCTCCTGGCAGCCGGGGATGCAGGCGCGCAGCGTCTCCGCGTCGCGCAAAGCCTCCCACACACGATCGGGCGACGCCGGAAGTCTGTACTCGCCGTTGACGTTCATCATACATCAGTGAGACTGTGCGTTTCGTCTGAGGATGGGGGCTCGGACCGGGCGGATCAACGCGACCGCTCCCTCTGCAACCGCGCTTCCCCATCCGGTCGATGTGTCGAGACGAGGTGAGAATGCGCGCCCGCCACCAATTCCCCGTCGCGGTCTGGCCGCTGGCCGTCCTCGCCTGCCTGGCCTTCGGGGCCCTGGCGTTGATCCTGGGCCAGGACGCCAGCGCGGGCCTGCGCTCGCGGGTCTTCTACAATGGATGGGCGTTCCTGCACGGATACACCAACCGCGACGTCCTGGTCGCCCAGGCGGGCGGCTTTGCCAATCCCACGCTCGACGCCGCCTATGTGTTCCTCGCCGAACACCTGCCGGCTCGGTGGCTGGGCTTCCTGCTGGGAGTTGTCCAGGCGCTGAACTTCCCCCTGCTGTTCGCCGTCGCGTGGCGCCTGCTGGTGGTCCGCAACCCGTTCCGCCGGACCCTGGGAGCGGCAGTGCTGGCATTGGCGGGCCTGCTGGGTGCCTGCAGCCTGTCCGAAGTGGGAACGGCCTACCTGGACGCCGTGGTGTCACTGGGCATCCTGTCGGCCGCCGTGGTCGTCGTCGCCAATTGGGATGCCCTGTCGGATGGCGATCCCGGCAGCGCGGCGGTGCTGGCGCTGGTGGCCGGGCTGCCGGCCGGGTTCGCCTTCGGCCTACGCGGCTCCCTGGTCGTCTACGCGCTCGGCCTCGCCCTCGCGTTCCTGGTGACCAACATGGCGCCGATGCGCCGCCTCTGGCTGGTGCTGTGGTTCAAGCTCGGCGCCCTGGGTGGCTTCGCCGTCTCAGGGCTGCACTGGCTGACCCATCTGGCCGGCACCTACCAGAACCCCGTCTTTCCCTCCCTCAACCACATCTTCCGGTCTCCCTGGGCCCTGCCGCTGCCCTATGGCGATGCGGCCGCGGTGCCGGGTTCGGTGGCCGGCCTGCTGGCACTCGGCCTCAAGATCCCCCTTGATCCCGGCCTCAGCGCCGACATCTGGTTCCGGGACTACCGGCTGGCGACCGTCCTCGCCCTGCTGCCGCTGGCCGCGCTGGCGACCATCCGCCGTCGCCATGCCGATCCCGGCCTCGTTACCCGCTCGGGCCCGACGGGCTGGCTGTTGGCCGCCACTTTCATCAGCTACACCGCCTGGGTGTTCCTGTTCCGCACCTGGCAGACCCTGCTGCCGCTCGAGATGCTGGCGCCGACCATCGTGGTGGCGGCGGTGGGCACGCTTCCCCTGCCCCGCGCCGCCCGCCCGGGCATCGGCGCCGGCCTGGTGGCGTTCCTGGTGGCCACCACCGCCACCAGCGGATGGACCCGGGTGCCGTGGACCGAGCGGGCCGTCAGCGCCAGCATCCCCACCGTCGAAGAGCCGGACCACACGCTGGTGCTGGTGTCCGGGCGCGAGCCGGTATCCTTCCTGGTCCCGCTGTTTCCCGCCCCCCTGCGCTTCGTCCGCGTCGATGCGGCGCTGGCGCCGGTGGACGGGCCGGAGACCGGGCTCGCTCGGCAGGTGCGGGAGGCCATCACCGGCCACGACGGGCCGATCCGCAGCCTGCATCCGTCCGGCGAGGAGGATGGCGCCGAGAAGGCGGCCAGCGCCCTCGGTCTGACCCTCGTTACCACCGGCTGCCAGACGATCGGCGCCGCCATCGGCAACGGCACCTATGCCCTGTGCCGGGTCGAGCGCGCGCCCCGCGCGGCCGAGCCCGCCGTCCCCACCGCGACGGAAGCCGGAGCGCCGGCCGCCGGCGGGTGAGATCGCCCCACCCTTTCTAGCGGTAGCATAACTTTAGACTATGCTGATATTGTTCGCGCCGACGCGGGGGGAGGCCCCTCTTGCTGGTGGCGTGCCCGCGCTACCGCCCCTCGCGTCCCTGCCCATGAAGCATCGCCGAAGCCTTCAGACGCGCACCAGATGCACGTCGGTGATCGGCTTGTGCCCGAGCATCTCCTTGAGCGTGCGGCGCACGGCGCGGCGTGCCGCCTCCTTGACCACCGCGTCGTCGAGGCGGGCCTTGCGCGGCAGCTCGTCGACGGCCTCGACCACGGCCGCGACCACCGCGTCGTGCTCCTCGGCGGCCCGCTCGGCGTCGAGCAGGCCCAGCGCGGTGAGCTGCGGGTCGGTGACCAGCTTGCCGGTGCGGTCGACGACCACGGTGCACACGGCGGTGCCGTTGAACACCATGCGGCGGCGGTCGCGCAGAATATCGCTATCCAGCCTCACCAGGCGCGGTCCGTCCACCGCGAGGCGGCCGGTGGGGACGTGGTCGACCACCTCGGGCTCGCCGGGGGCCAGGCGCACCATGGCGCCGTTCTCGATGGTGAAGGCGTAGGGCACCTGGCAGGCGCGCGCCAGCAGGGCATGCTCGCGGATGTGGCGGGCCTCGCCGTGGACCGGCACGGCGATCTGCGGCCGGACCAGTTGGTACATGGCTTCCATCTCGATGCGGCCGGGATGGCCGGAGACGTGGACGAACTCGTCCTTCTCGGTCACCACCTCGACGCCCAGCTTCACCAGCTCGTTCTGCAGGCGGAAGATGGCCTTCTCGTTGCCCGGGATGATGCGCGACGAGAACACCACCGCGTCGCCCTTGCCCAGGGTGACGTGCGGGTGGTTGTCGGAGGCGACGCGCGCCAGCGCGGCGCGCGGCTCACCCTGGCTGCCGGGGCCCAGGTAAAGCACCTTGTCCGCCGGCAGGTAGCCGGAATCGTGGTCGGTGAG
>JBLNCP010000035.1:0-14852 GCA_050260775.1 Solirubrobacterales bacterium
CGATCTCGGAAGGTGGCTGCACCACTACAACCACGGCCGGCCCCATGCTAGCCTCGGCGGACGGCCACCGATCAGCCGTCTTCAGGCAGCCGCCGCCTGAACAACGTCATTGGAAACGACAGCTAGGACGCGCGGATCTCGGCGACGAAGGTGGTGACGGCCCGTTCCAGCCCGGAGCTCTGCTCGATCAGCCGCGAGGCGGCATCCAGCACGTTCTGCGCCATGCGGCCGGTCTCGGCGGCGGAATTGGCGACCCCGTCGATGTTCTCGGCCACCTCGTGCGTGCCGGTGGAGGCGTGTTCGACCGAGCGGGCGATCTCGGCGGTCGCCGCCCCCTGCTCCTCCACCGCCCCGGCCACCACCGTCGACAGGCTGTTCATCTGCACGATGATGCCGGCGACGCCGTTGATCGCCTCGACCGCCCCGCGCGTCTGCGCCTGGATGTCGGCGATCTGCGAGGCAATATCCCCGGTCGCCCGTGCGGTCTGGCCGGCCAGATGCTTGACCTCGTTGGCCACCACCGCGAAGCCCTTGCCGGCCTCGCCCGCCCGTGCCGATTCGATGGTGGCATTCAAGGCCAGCAGGTTGGTCTGGCCGGCGATGTCGTTGATCAGGTTGACGATCTCGCCGATGCGATTGACCGCCTCCGCCAGGCCGGTGATGCGGGTGGTGGCGGTCTCGGCCTCGCGGGCGGCATCCTGGGCGATGGCCGTGGAGCGCTCCACATGACGGGCGATCTCGTCGATCGAGGCGTGCAGTTCGGTCGCCGCCGAGGCGACGGCCTGAATGCTGGAATTGGCCTGCTGCGTCGCCGCCGACACCGTGGCGCTCTGGGTGCTGCTGCGTTCGGCATTGCCGGACAGGACGTCGGCCGCGTCGTGCATGTCCTCGATGGAGCGTTTGACGCTGGCCAGCAGGTCGACGATGGCGGCGGAGAAGCGCTCGGTGGCCTCGCCGCGACGGGTCTGGGCGGCGAGGCGCTCGGCCATGGCCTGCTTCTCGGCCTCGGCCATGCGCCGGCGCTCGGCCGCGGCGTCGCGCCAGTCGGCCACCGCCTGCACCATCACCCCCAGCTCGTCGGGCGAGGGCGGCGGCACCTCGGCGTCGTAGTTCCCGCGCGACAGTTCGCCCATGCAGCCGGTGATCGCGGTGACCCGCCGGGACAGACCGGACGAGAAGTGCAGCAGCCAGCCGCAGATGGCCAGGGAGGCGCCGATAGACAGGATTGCGGCGATCCACACCATCCGCTCGCTCGAGGCGGCGGCGGTGGCCCGCCCGTCGGCGGTCATCGCGGCGACCTGCTGCTCGATGGAGTGGGCCGACTTGCGCAACTCGCCGCGCAGGCCGGCCTCCGGCGTGAGGCCGATCTCGCGCAATTTTGCCGCAACCGCCAGGAAATCGGCGCGGTAGGTCTCGATCCGCTGCGCCGCCTCGGCCTTGGCTTGCGGAGCGAGGGTCGACGCGGCGGTGCGGGCGGACAGTTCCGCGAGGTTCTGCTCGAAGGTCTTCACATACTTCTCGTCCAGCCGCGCGAGGAAATCCTTCTCGTTGCGCCGCAGCATCAGCATGTCCTTGGCCAGCCCGTCATTGTCGGCCTTGAGGAAGATCTGCTCGGCGGCGTGGATGCTGGCCCGCAATTCCCCGAGCAGGCCGGTCTCCGGGGTGACGCCGACGGCGCGGGTGGCTTGGACGATACGCTTGAAGGCGGCCGTGTAGTCCGTGAGGCCGGCGGCACTGGCCTCCAGGCGCGCATCCATCGAGTCGTAGCCGAGGGCGAGCGCTTTTTGCCGCGCCTCCGCGATCAGCCGGGCGGCATCGTCCGCCAGCACCGTCCAGGCCTGCAGCGACGCGTCATCCTTGCGGACTTCGAAATCCTTCTCGTGGCGGCGCATGTTCAGGAGCACGCGATCGATCGCCTCGGTGACCTGCGTGAACTCTTCCGCCCGATGCTCGGCCCGCAGCGTGAACCACGCGGCTCCCTGCAAGAAGGCCATCGCCACCACGACCACGGCGACAAGCAGTTGGAGCTTCGTCTTCAGTTTCATGAGCCGACCGCGCGCATGGCGCCCCCTTGATCCGAGGATTCCAGGGGTACTGGACGGACGGCCTGTGCGCAATAGCGCTTAGGTTGGGTTTGTTATTATTCCATAGTCATGGAGTTGCCTAATTCTTCCATGGGCGGAACTCAGCCAAAGCCAGACCGGCGGGAATGGAGGCGTGCGCGAGGTCGAACGCGTCGCCGGTCATGGGGATGCGCAAGGTGCCCGCCGGCAGGGGCAACTCCACCGAGCGGCCTCGGCCGCTGTCGTCGTGGCGGGCCACCGGCCGCGACAAGGTCACCGCCGTCCGGAGGATGCGGGCGCGGGTGGGATCGTCGGCCCTGAGCAGCAGCCGGCGCAGGACCGCGTCCGAGGTGGCGTAGGTGATCACCGCGATGGATCCCGCCGGCAGTTCCTCGTCGGCGGCGGCCACGGCGACGAAACGGCGGCGCTCGTTCTCCTGGGCGAAAGCCGCGGTTGCGGTGTCGGCGTCGAACAGCCAGCGCCCCTCGCCCGAGGAATAGATGGAGCGCCGTCCGCCGCCGCGCTCGATCATCAGCATGTCGTCTTCGACGGTCAGGCCGTTGCCGGGGGCGATGACGGTGTACAGAGCCGGCTTGTGCAGGTCGGAGGCGTCATCGAGATGCCAGGCGTCCACCCGGACGCGGCCGCCGCCCTGCCCGCCGCCCTGGCCCGCGAACACGTCGGGATTGCGCACGTCGACCCGCAGCAGGAGACGGCGCGGCCGGGGCTCTCCGACCACCGGCACCATCACGGTGCGAAAGGAGACGTTGGCGAGGTATCCGGCGGTGCGCCCCCTGTCGGCGCGGACGGCGAAGAAGGATTCGCCCGACAGGGTGGTCCACAGCTCCCCCCGCGCCAGCCAGGCCACACCGACCGTGC
This sequence comes from Solirubrobacterales bacterium, assembly GCA_050260775.1. Taxonomy (GTDB): domain Bacteria; phylum Pseudomonadota; class Alphaproteobacteria; order Rhodospirillales; family Magnetospirillaceae; genus CALABS01. The sequence continues at coordinate 2,943 of JBLNCP010000035.1, forward strand.
CCAGCCACAGCGGGGCGCTGACCACCAGGGTGAAGCCCGCGAAGACGAGACCGGCGAAGAAGGTCCAGAGAAAACGCATGCCATGGATCCCCAGCGGCCGAAGCGGCCCGCCCCCGCGCGGAACCTTAACGCGCAGGCGCAGGCGTCGGCAACTGTCAGGGAACGCTGATCTCGTTGATCACACGGATCACGCCCGGCACGTACCACGCATCGGCCTCGGCGGCGGTGCGGTCCTCGTCGGACGGCACCTTTCCCCGCAAGGTCACCACGCCCTCGTCGGTGCGGACTTCGAGCGTGCGGTCGGCGACCAGCGGATCCTTGTCGAGCGCCAGCCGCACCGAGCCGGCCAGTCGGGCGTCGCTGTCCTCGACCGGCGGATCGACGGCGATCTCGACGACGACGTCGCGGGTGCCGGCCACCCACCATGCCAGCACGGCGGCCAGGCTGCGCTCCTCCACGCTGGGCACGCGGCCCCGCAGGAAGACGATCCCGTCGACGACCGCGAAGCGGACCTCGCCCACCGGCGCCACCACCTCCTGCAGCACGGCCGCGCCATCGGCAGCCTCTTCCACGATGCGATGCTGGGAAAAGGCCGGTTCCTGGTTGAACACCATGCGCAATTCGTCGCGCACCACGTCGTCGCTCATGCGCTGGGCCTGGGCCACCCGCAGGCGGTCGTCGAGGGCGGCCACCGCGGGATGGCCCTGGGCCACAGCGCACGCCAGCTTCTTGGCCGCCACCGTCGGCACCTCGCCCTCCAGCGTCAGCCGCCCGTCGGCCAGGTCGAGCCGGATCGGGAAGCGCGCGCCATCAAGCCCGGCCTCGGCCGTCAACCGCTCCCTGATCTCGCTGACCGCAGTGCCGTCACTGCCCGTCATGTCCGCCTCCTCCCCCTCTTCACCTTCCCCTCTTCAGGGACATGGCGCCCATCGGCCGGGCGCCCAGGGCCGCCGAGGGAGTACCACCGAGGAGAGCCCGGCTTACCGCCGCAGAACCCGGGTTGGCGGGGCCGTGTTGCCACTCCATTCCATGCCGAAGGAGGTTTCCCATGGCCGGCAAGCTGCAAGGCAAGAAGGTCGCCATCCTGGCGACCGACGGTTTCGAACAGAGCGAATTGCTGGAACCGAAGAAGGCCCTGGAACAGGAAGGGGCCAAGGTGGATGTCATCGCCCCCCATGACGGGCGCATCCAGGGCATGAAGCACCACGACAAGGGCGATACCGTGGCGGTCGACCGTACCCTCGATGCCGCCCGGCCCGACGAGTACGACGCCCTGATGCTGCCGGGCGGCGTCGCCAATCCCGACGAGCTCCGCTGGCAGCCCAAGGCGGTCGACTTCGTGCGCTCGTTCTGGACCGACAACAAGCCGATCGCCGCCATCTGCCACGGCCCGTGGACGCTGATCGAGGCCGGCGCGGTCAAGGGGCGCAAGATGACGTCGTGGCCCAGCCTGAAATCCGACCTCACCAACGCCGGCGCCAACTGGATCGACCAGCCGGTGGTCACCGACAAGGGCCTGGTCACCAGCCGCAAGCCCGACGACCTGCCGCAATTCTGCGCCAAGATGATCGAAGAGATCGTTGAGGGCCGCCACGAGCGGCGGCAATTGGGGGCGGCGGAGTAGCGGGGGAACCTGAGGGAGGGGGCGCGCCCGCTCCCTCAGGACAGCCACAAAGCTCCGTCCGTGCTGTGATGGCTGCTGTCGAACAGGCTGCTGTGCAAGAGGTCGCCCTCCTGCCACAGATAGACCAGCGAGCCGTCCGCAAGCTGGGCCGCGGCCGGGTCGTACCCCGTGTTGCCGATACGGGCCTCGCCGCCGCTGGGATGGCCGCTGGCGTTGAAGGCTTGGCAGCGGACCTCGCCGGTGTGGTCCGTCCAGACAACGGAAAAGCCGCCGTCGGACAGGGCGACGACGTCGGGGTTCGACTGGTGCCCGTCGGTCGTCGTGTTGACGACGATCTCGTTGCCAAGGCGGTCGCCGGCGCCGGAGAACATCTGGGCATGCACCTGCGAGTATTCACCGGCGGTCGACCACGTCACAACGAAGCCGCCATGGGCCAAGGCCGCGGTTTCAGCCTGGATCTGACACCCGAGGGTCTGACTGTTGACGGTGAAGGCCTCCCCGAGGGGCTGACCTGTGGGGCTGAGCACCTGGCCCTTGACCCCGTAGCCGTCGGTCTCGTCCGCGTCGATCCAAGTGACCGCGATATTGCCATTGGCCAGTAACACCGCCTCGGGCTCTTCGAACCTCGCGCCGGTTGACAGCACGGCCGAGGCCACCTCGTGGCCGTTAGCATCGAAGCGATGCCCGACGATCTCGGGGCCGGCGAATTCGGTCTGCACCAGACTGATTACGAAATAGCCGCCGTCGCCCAGGGCGGAGACGCAGGGACCTGCCGAATATCCTTGGCCGACCACGACCGCGTCGCCGACGGCCTGACCACCGTCGTCGAACCGCTGGACCTTGGCGGTCCATTCCCCCCCATCCCAGCTCATCCAGGTGCCGACGAAGCCGCCATCCTTGAGGACGGCGAAGTCGGCTTGGCCGGCGCCGGTGGCCAGCGACATCTCGTCCCCCACCCGGCTGCCGTGGGAATCGTAGCGCTGAAAATGGAGCTCTCCGTCCCCAGCGACCTTTCTAATGTCCTCGCGATAGTATTCGGGCCCCGAGCTGCGCGTGTTACTTTGCCACACCGTGAAATAGCCGCCGTCCCGGGTGGCGATCACGTCGGGGGCGAGCACCGTCTCGGTCCAAGAATAGACCTGCCCGTAAAAGTCCTCGGCCACCGGCGCCAGCACCTGGTCGATGGCGATGGCGAGGTCACGAACCAGCGAATGGCCGTCGGCATCGGTGACGCGTATCTTGACCGCCGCGGCACCATCATCCAGCGGGCCATTGACCACCAGGTTGGTGCCGTCAATGGCGAAGCGCCCGTCGGCATCGTCCACCAGGGTGTAGGTGAAGGTGTCGCCGAAGGTGCCGTCCTTGGTCACCAGCGATCCCACCACCGTCCCAGGCGCGGCGTCCTCGTCGACGACATGGTTGCTGAGGGTGACATCCTGCGGTCCGCCGCTGCGGTCGTCGAGGTCGATGATCGAGGCGAACACCCCGTCACCATCGCCATCCCGGTAGAACGACACCCAGGTGACCACGAAGCGGCCGTCGGGCAGCTCGGCGGTGACCACGTTGTACGCGTTCCAGCCCAAATTCATCGACCGGCCATCCGGGGCGACCACCACCGTGCCGGTGTCGCCTTGCTCGATGGTCAGCAGGCTGGCCGGCGCGGCCGCCGGCGGGCTGTCGGGGGGAGGCACCTCCTGCTCGCCGCCGATCGGAACGCCGTCGGCGGAAAACCGTTGCGCCAGGTAGCCGTCGCGATCACCGCCATAGGAGTAGTAGGTGATGGTGAAGGTGCCGTCGGAGCCGAGGTCGATGCGCTGATCATTCTGGAAACCGGCATGGGTCGTGTTGACCAGGAAGGGCAGGCATCCCACGGGGCCGGCCCCGCCGCCCTCTTCCCCGCCACCCCCGCTGCTTGGCGAGTCGGAAGCGGTCGGCTCCGCCACAGGTTGGGCCGTCATGCCGTCGGGCTGCGGCTCGGGCGTGCCGGCGTCGGGAGGGGGCAACTCGGCCGCCGGCTGATCCGTTACACATCCGTCAGCGCCCGCCCCCACACCCGGCCCCGGCTGCTCCTCGCCGCCATGGCCGCGGGAATAGTGGTCCTCAGCCTGGGAGCCGCGGCCCAGATCCGCCAGAAGCTCATGGATCAGCTCCGAGAGCGGACCGGCCTGCGGCACAGGCGCGGCGGGACCATCGCCCTTTTCCAAGTGACCGCTAAGGCCGTGATCGGCCGCCGCTCCATCGTCGGTGGCGGAGACCGGATGGCCGGGGCCGTCAACCGGCTCCGATCCGCCGTCCGCCTTGATTGATCGCTGCCGGGCACCGCCCTCCGCTCCAGCCTCGGCCGGTTCGGCAATCTGCTCCGCCGCAATGAGGGGGTGTTGCTCGCCGCCCCGCCGCGCGCTGTCGAGCAGGCCCATGCCAAGGATGCTGTTCTCTGAAGACGACCGCTTCGACATGTCCACTCCCCCTGAAACCCAACCCCGCGGCAGGCTGATCACCGGTTACCGCGCAAGCCTGGCACGGCAACCCTGGGTAAGTCTCGAATCGAATCGGTGTAGGCTTGGTTAACACGCGAACGGGACGGGCCAATCCCTACCTTTGGTATAAACGCCGCCATGCCCGGCCGTCGGCCGGTGTGCCCTCGCCGACCACCCTCACCCGGCGTCCAGCGCCCCTTGCAGGATGTAGGCAGCGGCCATCTTGTCGACCACCTCGGCGCGGCGGGCGCGCGAGGCGTCGGCCTCGAGCAGGGTGCGGGTGACGGCAGCGGTGGACAGGCGCTCGTCCCACAGGGCGATGGGCAACTCGCGCAGTCTCAGCAGGTTGGTGACGAAGGAGCGGGTGGATTGGCAGCGCGGGCCCTCGCAGCCGTCCATCTCCACCGGCAGGCCGATGACCAGGGCGCCGACGCCCTGCTTGTCGATCACCGCGAACAGCGCCTCGGCGTCCTTGGTGAACTTGGTGCGCCGGATGGTGTCGTAGGGCGTGGCGATGGAGCGCGACACGTCGGACAGCGCCAGCCCGATGGTCTTGGTACCGAGATCGAGCCCGAGGATGCGCTGGTCGCGGCCGAGCAGGGATTTGAGGTCTGACAGGTTGCAGAGCGGCATGGTGGGTGTTAACGTCCGCTCCGCTTCATCAAATTGCAAGTTTTCTTGCCGACCGACCCGGAGTCCCCATGTCGCTGGACAAAAACACCGTGCGCTCGATCGCCGAGCTCGCGCGCATCGAGGTTCCCGAAGAGGAACTCGAGCATCTCGCGGGCGAACTGTCGAACATCCTTCACTTCGTCGAGCAGCTGTCGGAGGTCAACACCGACGGCGTGCAGCCGATGACCTCGGTGGCGGCGATGACGCTGCCCATGCGCGCCGACGCGGTGACCGACGGCGGCCAGGCCGACGCCGTGCTCGCCAACGCCCCCGAAGCCGAGGACGGCTTCTTCACCGTGCCGAAGGTGGTCGAGTGATGGAGCGCAGTGACTGGCGCGTTGAGCGCCCCGGAGCGGCCCCGAAGCAGAGCGCAGGGGCAAAGCGGAGGAGCCTAGCGCGCGGATGCGTGCGCCCGGCGATTGAGGGCCATACGAAATGACCGATCTCACCAAGCTCACCATCGCCGAGGCCAAGGACGGACTGGCCAAGGGCGCGTTCTCCGCCGTCGAGCTGACCCAGGCGCACATCGACGCCATGGCGGCCAAGCGCGCCTTGAACGCCTACATCACCGAGACGCCGGATTTGGCGCTGGAGCAGGCCAAGGCCTCGGATGCCCGCCGCCAGGCCGGCACCCATGGCAGCCTCGACGGCATCCCGCTCGGCATCAAGGACCTGTTCTGCACCAAGGACGTGCTGACCACCGCGGCCAGCCACATCCTCGACGGCTTCAAGCCGCCCTATGAGAGCACGGTCAGCGCCAACCTGCTGAAGGCCGGCGCCGTCGCTCTCGGCAAGCTGAACCTCGACGAGTTCGCCATGGGCTCGGCCAACATCACCAGCTATTACGGCCCGGTCGAGAACCCGTGGAAGAGCAAGGCCGACCCGGCCAAGAAGCTGGTGCCCGGCGGCTCGTCGGGCGGTTCGGCCGCCGCGGTGGCCGCCCGCATCGCCATGGGCGCCACCGGCACCGACACCGGCGGCTCGATCCGCCAGCCCGCCTCGTTCTGCGGCATCGTCGGCATCAAGCCGACCTACGGCCGCTGCTCACGCTGGGGCATCGTCGCCTTCGCCTCGTCGCTCGACCAGGCCGGCCCCATGGCCCGCACGGTCAAGGATTGCGCCCTGATGCTGGGCGCCATGGCCGGGCACGACCCCAAGGACAGCACCTCGGCCCCGGTCGCGGTGCCCGACTTCGCCGCGGCGCTGACCGGCGACATCCGCGGCTTGAAGGTCGGCATTCCCAAGGAATACCGTCCGGATGGCCTCAGCGCCGAGGTCGAGGCGGTGTGGCAGCAGGGCATCGAGTGGCTCAAGGCCGCCGGCGCCACCCCGGTCGAGATCAGCCTGCCGCACACCAAGTACGCGCTGCCGACCTACTACATCATCGCCCCGGCGGAGTGCTCGTCGAACCTGGCCCGCTACGACGGCCTGCGCTTCGGCCTGCGCGTGCCCGGCAAAACGCTCGACGACATGTACAAGAAGACCCGCGCCGCCGGCTTCGGCAAGGAGGTGCGCCGCCGCATCCTGATCGGCACCTACGCCCTGTCGGCCGGCTATTACGACGCCTACTACGCCAAGGCGCAGAAGGTCCGCACCCTGATCGCCCAGGACTTCCAGAAGGCGTTCGAGACGGTGGACGTCATCCTGACCCCCACCGCGCCCTCGGCCGCCTTCGGCATCGGCGACAACAGCGACGATCCGGTGACCATGTGGCTGAACGACGTGTTCACCATTCCCACCAGCCTCGCCGGCCTGCCCGGCCTGTCGCTGCCCGCCGGCCTGTCCTCGGACGGTCTGCCGCTCGGCCTGCAGCTGATCGGCCGTCCGTTCGACGAGGAAACCGTGTTCAAGGTGGCCGGCGTGATGGAAAGCGCCGCCAACTTCACCGCGCTGCCGGAGGGGGTGTGACCATGGCCTACATCATCCAGGGCGACACCGGCGACTGGGAAATCGTCATCGGACTCGAGGTCCACGCGCAGGTGATCTCGAACTCCAAGCTGTTTTCTGGCGCGGCCACCGCCTTCGGCGCCGAGCCCAACTCCCAGGTCAGCTTCGTCGACGCCGGCTTCCCCGGCATGCTGCCGGTGATCAACCAGGTCTGCGTCGAGCAGGCGGTGCGCACCGGCCTCGGCCTCAAGGCCAAGATCAACCTGACCAGCGTGTTCGCGCGCAAGAACTACTTCTACGCCGACCTGCCGCAGGGCTATCAGATCAGCCAGTACGAGCTGCCGATCGTCGGCGAGGGCGAGCTGTTGATCGACCTGCCCGACGGCTCGACCAAGGCGGTGGGCATCGAGCGCCTCCACCTCGAGCAGGACGCCGGCAAGTCGATCCACGACATGCACCCGTCGAAGTCGTTCATCGACCTCAACCGCTCGGGCGTGGCGCTGATGGAGATCGTCTCCAAGCCCGACATGCGCAGCCCCGAGGAAGCCGGCCTGTACGTCACCAAGCTGCGCTCGATCCTGCGCTACCTCGGCACCTGCGACGGCAACATGCAGGAAGGCAGCATGCGCTGCGACGCCAACGTCTCGGTGCGCCCGGTGGGCTCGACCGAACTGCGCACCCGCTGCGAGATCAAGAACGTCAACTCGATCCGCTTCCTGCAGCAGGCCATCGAATACGAGGCGCGCCGCCACATCGACGTCTACGAGGCGGGCGGCACCATCAACCAGGAAACCCGCCTGTTCGATTCCGGCAAGGGTGAGACCCGGTCGATGCGCTCGAAGGAGCACGCCCACGACTACCGCTACTTCCCCGATCCCGACCTGCTGCCGCTGGTGCTCGACCCGGCCATGGTCGAGCGGGCCAAGGGCGCGCTGCCCGAACTGCCCGACGACAAGAAGCAGCGCTTCATGTCGGAGTACGGCCTCAACGCCTACGACGCCGGCGTGCTGGTGGCCGAAAAGGCCTCCGCCGACTTCTATGAGACCGTCGCCAAGGGCCGCGACGCCAAGCAGGCTGCCAACTGGGTCATGGGCGACTTCTTCGCCGCCATGAACTCGGGCGATTATTCCTGGGAGAATCCGCCGGTCTCGGCGGTCAACCTCGGCAAGATGATCGACCTGATCAAGGACGGAACCATCTCGGGGCGCCTGGCCAAGGACGTGTTCCAGTTCATGGTCCAGGAAGGCAAGGACCCCGCCACCATCGTCGCCGAGAAGGGCCTGAAGCAGGTTACCGACACCGGCGCCATCGAGAAGGCGATCGACGAGGTGATGGCGGCCAATCCCGACAAGGTGGCCGAGGTCAAGGCCGGCAAGGACAAGCTGATCGGCTGGTTCGTCGGCCAGGTCATGAAGGCGACCCAGGGCAAGGCCAACCCGGCCATGCTCAACGAACTGATCGTCAAGAAGTTCCAGGGCTAGGCGTCGCCGCCTGGAAGTCAGAAGGGCCCGGGGTCGCAACCCCGGGCCCTTCCGCTTTCTAGAACTTGTAGCCGACCTTCACGGTGGTCAGCCAGTTGTCGGCCCCCTTGGTGGCGCCGACGGCGTCGTCCTGGGTCCACTGGTAGCGCGATTCCACGCCGAGCGTGACGTGGCCCATGACGTAGGTGGCACCGGCGCCCGCATTGAGCGCCCACATGTTGGCGTCGGAGCCGCGATCGGATTCCGCCCACACGAAGCCCACGCCGGGGCCGGCGCCGATCCACAGGTTGGGCGCGGCCTCCACCTGGTAGTGCGGATTGAACTCGACGGTCTGGAGCTCGAGGCCGTCATGGTCGAAGCGGTTGTAGGAGAGCTGGTGCCGGATCCGGCCGACCGGCAGGCGCAGCAGCCCGCAGTTGAAGGACAGCTCGGCGCCGTAGGCGAAGTCGTCGCCGACCCCGCCCACGTCCGGCGCCATCCAGCCGCCCTTCAGGGCGATCGCCGGCTCGAACTTGAAGGACGGATCGTTGGTGACGGGCAGGAAGCCCCATTCGCCCGCCTGGGCGGGGATGGCGGCGAGGACGGCGATGGCGGCGGCGGCAAGGGATGCGTAGCGCATACTGGGTCTCGATGTCAGTGGGGATGGAGGGCGCGAGTTTTCTAATATACGGGCGATCCCTCCCCACCTGTGTGACTAAGTCACCGGCGGGCTTGGACCACCGGACAGTGCGTTCGCACCCGCCTCCTACCTCGCCGGAGGTATATCCCGGCCCCTATTCCAAATCCATTTGAGCATCGCGCCCCCACGGAAGAGCCCGCGACATGACCATTCGACTCCTTGCCCTGCTCCCCCTGCTCGCCGCCTGCGAGCCGGACCACACCATCTCGCTCAAAAGCAGGCTGGCGCTGCCCGAGGCCATGCCGGCCTTCGCCTTCGCCTTCGCCTGCCTGATGATTATGGTGGCCCGGAGGCTGCGCCGCGGGTGAATCAGCCGTCGGTCGGCTTGGCCGGCCGCTTGAATTTCTCCGGATCGAGCGGCTCGGCGTTCTCGGGCTTCGCCGCTTCCCGCCCCGGCTGCACCGGGGGCGACGGCTGAGGCGGCGCCTCGGGCTTGGCCAGGGGCGGCCTATCCTTTTGGTCTGCCATCACGGACCTCCCTGATCTTCGGAACAGGGGATGGCGGGGCGATGTTCCGCTAATCTATTGACAGTCTTGGTCGAACAGGCGGAAAAGCGGTTCCGACGTGGCCCGTAGGATCCGATGCCCAGCAAGAAGAACACCGTCCAGTACGCCGCTCTGCCCTACCGTTTCGAGAACGGCCACCCCATGGTGCTGCTGGTGACGTCGCGCGAGACCAAGCGGTGGATCCTGCCCAAGGGCAAACCCGAGAAGAAGCTGCGGCCCCGCGAGGTCGCGGCCCGCGAGGCCTTCGAGGAAGGCGGCGTGACGGGCCAGGTCGCCGACAAGCCCTTCGCCATCTTCCCCAGCACCAAGCGGCTGGAGGATGGCCGCGAGCTGCCGTGCTTGATCCGTGTCTATCTGTTCGAGGTCAAGGAGACGCTCGACACCTGGCCGGAAATGGCCGAACGCCAGCGTCGCTGGGTCAGCCCCGGCGAGGCGGCGCTGCTGGCTTCCGAACCCGGCCTGGTCACCGTGCTGCTGGATTTTTCCGCGCATACCGTCTGACCCACCCGACTGGGCAGACTTGGCACGACTTTCGTGGTATGAGGGTCCGTTTCAACATCCGGGGTCGTTCACATGTTCATGCGCTTCGTCCGCTCCATCATGCCCAAGGAGGAGCGGTTCGTTGATCTGTTTGCCGCCCACGCCGACCGGATGGTCGCCGCCGCCGGCGCCCTGACCGCGATGATGACCGCGCCCGACGCCGCCGAGCGCGAGCGCCGCTTCACCGAGGTGTGCACCATCGAGGGCCAGGCCGACGCCATCGCGCGCGACACGCTGGTCGCCCTGCACCGCGCCTTCATCACCCCGTTCGACCGCTCGGGCATCCATTCGCTCATCACCGCCATGGACGACGCCGTCGACTTCATCGAGGAGGTCGCCCAGCACGCCGTGCTCTACAAGGTCGACACCTTCAGCCCCCGCATGCTCGAGCTGGCCAGCATGATCGAGCAGTCCGCCCGCCTACTGGCCGAGGCGCTGCCGCTGTTGACCGACGTCTCGCGCAATGCGCTGCGCATCAACGGTCTGTGCGAGCAGGTCGGCAAGATCGAGAGCGAGGCCGACCGCGTCCTCAGGAAGGCCCTGTCCGAGCTGATCGAGACCCAGCCCGAGACTATCGCCTTCCTGGGCCGCAAGGAGGTCTACGAGCTGCTGGAGACCGCCACAGACCGCTGCGACGACGTCGCCGACCTGATCGAAGGCATCGTGCTGGACCACGTGTGATGGAAGCCACCATTGCCCTTCCGGTACTGGCGCTGATCATCCTGATCGCCCTGGCATTCGACTTCATCAACGGACTGCACGACGCCGCCAATTCCATCGCCACGGTGGTGTCCACCCGCGTGCTGCCGCCGAAGCTGGCGGTGGCCTGGGCGGCGTTCTTCAACTTCATCGCCTTCATGTTCTTCGGCCTGCACGTGGCCACCACCATCGGCACCGGCATCGTCGACACCTCCGTCATGGACCCGTGGGTGATCCTGGCGGCGCTGACCGGCGCCATCGGCTGGAACCTGCTGACCTGGTGGCTGGGCCTGCCGTCGTCGTCGTCGCACGCCCTGATCGGCGGCATCGCCGGCGCCGGCATCGCCAAGGCCGGCTTTGCCGCCCTGGTCTATTCCGGCTTCTCGAAGACCGCCGCCGCCATCGTGCTGTCGCCGCTGGCCGGCTTCCTGCTCGCCATCGTGATGATCGTCATCACCTCGTGGGTGGTGTACCGCATGGTGCCCTATAACGTGGACCGGCGCTTCCGGAACCTGCAGCTGCTGTCGGCGGCGATGTATTCGCTGGGCCACGGCGGCAACGACGCCCAGAAGACCATGGGCATCATCGCCGTGCTGCTGTTCACCCAGGGCCACCTCGGTTCCGAGTTCCACGTGCCGTTCTGGGTGATCATCGCCTCGCAGGTGGCCATGGGCCTGGGCACGCTGATGGGCGGCTGGCGCATCGTCAAGACCATGGGCTCGCGCATCACCGACCTGAAGCCGTTCCAGGGCTTCGCCGCCGAGACCGCAGGCGCCATGACCCTGTTCGGCGCCACCTGGCTGGGGGTGCCGGTGTCGACCACCCACACCATCACCGGCGCCATCGTCGGCGTCGGCTCGGTGAAGCGCACCAGCGCGGTGCGCTGGGGCCTGGCCGCCAACATCGTCTTCGCCTGGATCTTCACCATCCCGGCGGCGGGGCTGATCGGCTATGGCGCCTACCTGCTGACCCGGATGTTCCAGGGTTAGCCTTCCCGCAATACCTCCACCGTCCGTCCTTGGCCGGCGGTCGCGACGCCTCCCACGTCTCGACCGTCGGGCGAAGGAGGATGCCATGGCACGCAAGTACCTGGACTGCCGGGACTACCCGGATTCGAAGTGCAGTGTGGCGTTGTCGGCGGACAACGAGGACGACCTCATCGAGATCGCCGTCCAGCACGCGGTGGCCCGCCACGGCCACGAGGACACCCCCGAATTCCGCGACCAGCTCAGGCACATGGCCAAGGAGGGGGCGCCGCCGGCGGAGCCGGCGGGGCCCACCCCCCCCGCACCCCCCGGCGCGCCCCCGGGGGGGCCCCCGCCGGGGGCGGCGGGGGGTGTAATG
>JBLNCP010000036.1:0-205646 GCA_050260775.1 Solirubrobacterales bacterium
GGAGCTCGGTGTCATCCCGACGAGCGGAGCTCGGTGTCATCCCGACGAGCGGAGCTCGGTGTCATCCCGACGAGCGGAGCTCGGTGTCATCCCGACGAGCGGAGCTCGGTGTCATCCCAACGAGCGGAGCTCGGAGGGACCTCGTGCGGTACCGTCTGGTCGGTGTCGGACAGATGAGGCCCCTCGCTTCCGGCTCGGGACGACAGAGCTAGCCGTCCCGTTTCGCCGCCTGGATCAGGCGTTCCAGACCATCGAGGAAGCGCGAACGGTCCTGCTTGGTGAAGCCGGCGGGACCGCCGGTGATTTCGCCGGTCTCGCGCAGAGCGGTCATCAGGTCGCGCACGGCCACCTGCATGCCGATGCTCGCCTCGTCGAACGGGCGTCCGCGGGGATCGATGGGCCGGGCGCCGGCGGCGACGCAGCGCGCGGCCAGCGGAACGTCGGCGGTGACGACGATGTCGCCGGGAGCGCAACGCTCGGCGATGACGTGATCGGCGGCGTCGGGCCCTTCGGGCACGACGACCTGCTCAACCAGCCAATGATCGATGCGATGCCAGCGATTGCTGACCAGGAGAACGGCTGCCTGGTGGCGTTCCGCCACGCGCAGCACCTCGTCCTTGACCGGGCACGCGTCGGCGTCGACCAGGATCCGCATGGGATCCTTAGCGGCGCTTGGGCGGGCCGCCGCGCCGCGGACCGGCGCCGCTCGGCATCGAGCCGTCCTTGTGGCGGAAATTGATACGGGCCTTGGTCAGGTCGTAGGGGGTCATCTCGACGGTGACCTTGTCACCGGCCAGGATGCGGATGCGATTCTTCTTCATGCGGCCGGACGCATAGGCCAGCACGTCGTGTCCGCTGTCGAGGGTGACGCGGAAACGGGCGTCGGGCAGAACTTCAGCCACCACACCTTCGAATTCGATCAGGTCTTCTTTCGCCATGGAGCGCCTTTCACTCGTACAAACGCGTAGAAAGCCGGCGGCTAAGCCGCCGGCTCCTCACATCAGCCATTCGCCGGAAATCAGATGGCCTTGATGTTGACGGCCGCGGTCTTGCCGCTGCGGCCCTTCTCGAGCTCGAACTGAAGCTTCTGGCCCTCATTCACGGTCGACATGCCCGCCCGCTCCACAGCAGAGATGTGCAGGAAGACGTCCGCACCGCCGTTATCGGGGGAAATGAAGCCGTAGCCCTTGGTCGAGTTGAACCACTTCACGGTTCCGGTCTGCATAGCAAATAACTCCTTCTTCTTCGATCCCCGCACGAATCCCCCGCACGGGGGCACTGAACTCATCGGGAGGCCGAGCAGAAGCGGAAGGCAGCAGCCGGTAACCCAAAGCGAACTTGCGCAGCCTGATATGGCCTGCGCCGGCGCGGGACGCAAGAGTTAATCGGCCAGAAACGTCGGTTATCAGCCGCATGGCTCCCCTGCATCCACCCTCTGGCGTATGACAGGCAGAACCGCCATGGTTGAAAGTATGCCGAAAACCGCTCTCCCGCGCACGGTTTGGACCCTCGGGCTGGTCAGCCTGCTGATGGACACCTCGTCCGAGATGATCCATGCGCTGCTGCCGGTGTTCCTGGTCTCGCAGATGGGCGCGGGGATGCTGACGGTGGGGGTGATCGAAGGCATCGCCGAAGCCACGGCGGCCATCTCCAAGGTATTCTCGGGCGTGCTGAGCGACCGCGTCGGCCGGCGCAAGCCGCTGGTGCTGCTGGGGTACGGGCTGGCCGCCGCCACCAAGCCGATGTTCGCGCTGGCCCCCACCATCGCCTGGATCGTCGGCGCCCGCTTCGCCGACCGGGTCGGCAAGGGCATCCGCGGCGCACCCCGCGACGCCCTGGTGGTCGACGTGACCCCGCGCGAGCAACTGGGGGCGGCGTTCGGGCTGCGTCAGGGCCTCGACACGGTCGGCGCCTTCGCCGGCCCGCTGATCGCCCTGGCCCTGATGGCCGCGACCGGCGGCGACTTCCGCGCGGTGTTCTGGGCGGCGTCGATCCCCGCCGTGCTGGCCGTGGCGGTGATCGTGGTGCTGGTGCGCGAACCCGAGCACCACATGGCGTCCCCTCGCCGTCCCGGGCTGTCCCGCGCCGACCTGGCCCGCTTCCCCCGCTCCTACTGGGTGACGGTGGCGATCACGGTGGTGATGACGCTGGCGCGCTTCTCCGAGGGGTTCCTGCTGCTCAGGGCCCAGGGGCTGGGGCTGGCGGCGACTCTGGTGCCGCTGGTGCTGGTGGGCATGAACGTGGTCTACGCCGCCAGCGCCTATCCCGTCGGCCTGCTGTCCGACCGGCTGGGGCGCCGCGGCCTGCTGCTGGCGGGCTTCGCGGTGCTGGTGGCTGCCGACCTCGCGCTGGCCCGCGCCCAGGGGATGGGCGCCGTGGCCGTCGGCGTGGGCCTGTGGGGGCTGCACATGGGCATGACCCAGGGCCTGCTGTCGAGCCTGGTCGCCGACGCCTCGCCGCCCGATCTGCGCGGCACCGCCTTCGGTGTCTTCCACCTCGCCTCGGGCGCCGCCCTGCTGGTCGCCAGCGTCATCGCCGGCGCGCTGTGGAGCGCCCTGGGCCCCGCCGCCACCTTCGAGGCCGGGGCGGCGTTCTCGGCTGTCGCCGTCGCGGCATTGGCCTGGCACGGATGGCGGGGTCCGTGACAATTGGTATGGGGACGGCGGCGGCCCGTCGGTGTTATTGATGGCAAGACTTCAAGCAATTCCAGGAGCTGGATCGATGGCCACCGTCACCCTCAAAGGCAACCCCGTCAACACGAACGGCAGCCTGCCCGCCATCGGCTCGAAGGCGCCGGACTTCCGTCTGGTGAAAACCGATTTGTCCGAGGTCTCGCTGAAGGATTTCGCCGGCAAGACCGTGGTGCTGTCGATCTTCCCCAGCGTCGACACCCCAACCTGCGCCGCCAGCGTGCGCCGCTTCAACACCGAGGTCAGCAAGCTGCCGGACACCGTGGTGCTGTGCGCCTCGGCCGACCTGCCGTTCGCCCATGCCCGCTTCTGCGGCGCCGAGGGCCTGGCCAACGTGCTGTCGGTCAGCGACCTGCGCGACAAGGACTTCGGCATCCGCTACGGCGTCAAGATCGTCGACGGCCCGCTGGCCGGCCTGCTGGCGCGCTCGGTGGTGGTGATCGCCGCGGACGGCACCGTCAAGCAGACGGAACTGGTCGGCGAAATCGCCGACGAGCCCAATTACGACGCCGCCATTCAGGCGGTGAAGGGCTGACGCAATCGAAAACGGGCGGCCGCAGGGCCGCCCGCCTAGATCGACTCCCTCAGCCCGTCAGAACTCGGCCCAATCGTCATCCTTCGAGCCCTTGCCCTTGGCAGCCACCGGGGCCGGACGGGCGGCGGCCGGCTTGGCCCGCTGCGCCACCGGCTTGGCGGCCGGCCTCGATGCGGCCGCGGCCTTGGGCTTGGCCGCCGGCTGACGCACGGCAAAGGCCTGTTGCTGCTGTTCCGCGTGCTCGCCGATGTGGAAGAAGTCCATCTGGCGGCCGAGTTCGCGGGACTGCTCCTCCAGCGCGTGGGCGGCGGCGGCGGATTCCTCGACCAGGGCCGCGTTCTGCTGGGTCATCTCGTCCATCTGGCTGATGGCGGCGTTGACCTGCTCGATACCCGAGGCCTGCTCGGACGAGGCGGCGGCAATCTCGGCGACGATGTCGGCCACCCGCTTGACGCTCCCCAGGATGTCGTCCAGCGTCTTGCCGGCGCCCTTGACCAGTTCCGCGCCCTGCTTGACCTCGGTCGTGCTTTCGCCGATCAGGGTCTTGATCTCCTTCGACGCCTGGGCCGAGCGCTGCGCCAGATTGCGCACCTCCTGCGCGACCACGGCGAAGCCCTTGCCGGCGTCGCCGGCCCGTGCCGCCTCGACGGCGGCGTTGAGGGCCAGCAGGTTGGTCTGGAAGGCGATCTCATCGATCATTCCGACGATGTCGCCGATCTTCTGGGACGACGATTCGATGCGGCCCATGGCGCCGACGGCGTCGCCCACCACCTGGCCGCCCGAAGCCGCGACCTCGCGAGCTCCGGCCGCCAGCTCGTTGGCCTGCTGGGCGTTGGAGGCGTTCTGGCGCACGGTGGCGGCCAGCTCCTCCATGGAGGCGGCGGTCTCTTCCAGGGCGGAGGCCTGCTGCTCGGAGCGTTCGGAGAGGTCGGCATTGCCGGCCGCGATCTCGCCGGTGGCGCCATTGATCGACCGGGCGACGGTATTCAGGCTCGACACCATGCCGAACAGCCGCTCGACGGTGTCGTTCACCGCGGCCTTGATCTCCTTGAAGGTGCCTTCGTAGTCGAGCTGCATGCGCTTGGTGAGGTCACCCGACGACAGCGCGCCCAGCACCTCGACGCATTCCCGGATGCCGCGCTCGTTTTCCATGCGGGAGGTGACCATCGCCGTGACGTCGGTGGCGTACTTCACCACCTTGAACGGCTTGCCGTTGAGGTCGAGGATCGGGTTATAGGAGGCCTGGATCCACACCTCGCGGCCGCCCTTGCCGATGCGGAGGAATTCCGCCGCCTGGTATTCGCCGCGCTTGAGCTTGGCCCAAAACTCGGCGTATTCGGCGCTGGCGCGGTAGGCCGGCTGCACGAACATGCCGTGGTGCCGGCCCTTGACCTCGTCGAGCGTATAGCCCATGGCGTTGAGGAAATTGGCGTTGGCGTCGACGATGGTGCCGTCCATATCGAACGAGATCACCGCCTGCGACTTGCCGATGGCGTCGATCTGGCCGGCGAAGTCGGCGTTCCTGAGCTTCTGCGCGGTCACGTCGGTGGCGTACTTCACCACCTTGAACGGCCGGCCCTGGAAATCGGCGATGGGATTGTAGGACGCCTGGATCCAGACCTCGCGCCCGCCCTTGCCGATCCGCTTGTACTCCGCCGCCTGATACTGGCCGCGGTTGAGATTTTCCCAGAACAGGCGGTATTCCGCGCTCTCGCGGTAGGACGGCTCGACAAACATCGAATGATGCTTGCCCTGGATCTCGTCGAGCGTATAGCCCAGCGCGTCGAGGAAGTTCTTGTTGGCGGTGATGATGGTTCCATCGAGCTTGAACTCGATCACCGCCTGCGACTTGTTGATCGCGGCGACCTGGCCGGCATAGTCGGCACGACGCCGGGCCTGCTCCGAGCGATTGAACAGGAAATCAAACATTTCGGCACCCTCCTTGGGTTGGCCTCCGGCGCCAATCAGGCGGCCACGGCCTCGGCAATGATGTCCATGTCGAAGACATGCTGGAGATCGAGGAGGGCGACCATGCGCCCGTCCACCGTGACCAGGCCCCTGAGAAACGCGTCCGCCGTGCCCCGCTCCAGATCGGGAACCGGTTGGATGTCCGCCTCGTCCACGGACAGGATGTCGGCGACCGCATCGACCAGCAGGCCGGCGACATGCTCACCGATGGCGACGACCATGGTCACATGGCGGGCCGAAGGCTCGGTCTGCGCCCCGCCGAAGCGGACGCGCAGGTCGAGGATCGGCACGATGGTCCCGCGCAGGTCGATGACGCCCCGCAGATACGCAGGCATGTTGGGCAACTGGGTGGTGGCGCTCCAGCCCTTGATCTCGCGGATCGCCATGATGTCGACGCCGTATTCCTCTTTGCCGACCGTAAACGAAATGAACTGCTTCACCATCGCTCTTCCCCTCGACCGTTTATCGAGCGGTCATACCAGCGGATCATCGTACCGGGCTTCGGAGGCCGCGCCAAGGGGAGAGCGGGAGAAACCGGTGAAAGATTTGCGCCTTACAAGAATTTAACCAAGTGCGATCAACATATTGAAAAACATTTCAAACGAGATGTTAATGCCGGCACAACAATTTCTAATATGGGCAAAGGGCGCCTGTGATGCAGATGAACGCTCAAGGCGCATCGCACCGCCTTGATGGAAAGCGTGGGGGCACAGAAGGCGCGCATTGAGGGCCCGGCAGGAACCCGGCCCAGGCGGAGCGGGTAATCCTGTCGCCCAGTCCTTTGGGAGGCGGCCCATGCGTGCACTCTGCTACCACGACAAGCACGACATCCGTTGCGATACCGTTCCTGACCCCGGCATCGAGCAGCCGCGTGACGCCATCGTGCGAGTCACGAGCTGCGCCATCTGCGGCTCGGATCTGCACCTTTACGATGGCTTCATGCCCGGCATGCTGAAGGGCGACATCGTCGGACATGAATTCATGGGCGAGGTGGTCGAGGTCGGGCCGGAGAACCGGCGGCTGAAGGTCGGCGACCGCGTCGTGGTGCCGTTCACCATCGTCTGCGGCGAATGCGACCAGTGCCGGCGCGGCAACTACTCGGTCTGCGAGCGCACCAACCGCAACAAGGACATGGCCGACAAGCTGTTCGGCCACACCACCGCCGGCCTGTTCGGCTACACCCACCTGACCGGCGGCTATGCCGGCGGCCAGGCCGAGTTCGTCCGCGTCCCCTTTGCCGACGTTGGGCCGGTGAAGGTGCCGGACGGCCTCTCCGACGAGCAGGTGCTGTTCCTGGGCGACATCTTGCCCACCGGCTGGCAGGCCGCCGCCCAGTGCGACATCGAGCCGACCGACACGGTGGCGATGTGGGGCGCCGGTCCGGTCGGCCGGTTCGCCATCCGCAGCGCCGTCCTGATGGGCGCCCGCCAGGTCGTCGCCATCGACAACGTGCCCGAGCGCCTGTCCATGGCGCGGGCCTGACCTTCCGCATGGGACAGACCCACGTCAACCGCTGGACCGACCGGCTGCTGCGCCTGATCGAGGACGGCACCATCGACCCCGGCTTCGTGATCACCCATACCGGCACCCTCGAGGACGGGCCCGGGTATTACAAGACCTTCCGCGACCAGATGGCCGCAGCGAATGCCGACACCTTGGCCCGCGGGCTAGGCTGGTTTTCCCTGGTCTGGGCGCAGCCGAACTGGTCGTCCCCGGGGCGGTGGCCCGCGCCGCCGGCATGACGGGCCGCGAGCGCCTGATCCAGGTCTACGGGATCCGGGAGATCGCCGCCGGGGCCGCCCTGCTGACTGCGGCCGACAAGCGCCCATGGGTCCTGGCCCGATTGGCCGGCGACGGGCTCGACATGGCGACGCTTGCGCCCGGGGTGGTGCGACGGGATGGAAGGAACCGCGGGCGGGCCGCCTTCGCGCTCGCCGCGACGGCTACGGTCACGCCGCCGACCTCGCCTGTGCCCGAGAGCTTGCGCGCGGGCACAGGCCGGAAAGGGTGTGGGACTACAGCGACCGCAGCGGCTTCCCGCAGGCGCCGGAACGCATGCGGGGAACGGTGAAGAGCTAGGCCAATCCCATCGTCATTCCCGCGCAAGCGGGAATCCATGGCCACCGGTGAACTTGATCCCGCACCGAAATGGACCCTCGCTTTCGCGGGGGTGACGGATGAGGTGCGATGGAAGAGTGCTTTCCCGGACCCTGTCAGACGTCCAAATCGCGGACGAACTTGGCGTGCTTCTGGATGTAGTGGAAGCGCAGCTCGGCTTTCTTGCCCATCAGGGTCTCGACCAGGTTGGCCACGTCCTTAGCCTCTTCCTTGTCTTCCTCGGTGCGCCCGCCCGGGATGGTGACCCGGATCAGCGTGCGCTTGGCCGGATCCATGGTGGTTTCCTTGAGCTGGGCCGGGGGCATCTCGCCCAGGCCCTTGAAGCGGCTGATCTCGACGTTCTTCTTGCCGGCGAAGGTGGTCTTCAGCAGCTCGTCCTTGTGGGCGTCGTCGCGGGCATAGATCACGGTGGTACCGTGGGCCAGGCGGTAGAGCGGCGGCATGGCCAGGAACAGGTGCCCGTTGCGGATGAGATCGGGCATTTCCTGGTAGAAGAAGGTCATCAGCAGGCTGGCGATATGGGCGCCGTCGACGTCGGCGTCGGTCATGATGATGACCCGCTCGTAGCGCAGCTTCTCGTCGTCGTAGGCGTCGCGCATGCCGCAGCCCAGGGCCTCCATCAGGTCCTTGAGCTCCTGGTTCTGGCGCATCTTGTCGACGGTGGCGCTGGCGACGTTGAGGATCTTGCCCCTGAGCGGCAGGATCGCCTGGATCTCGCGGTTGCGCCCCTGCTTGGCCGAGCCGCCGGCCGAATCGCCCTCGACCAGGAACAGTTCGGTGCCGACGTTGACCTGGCGGGTGCAGTCGGCCAGCTTGCCGGGCAGGCGCAGGCGCTTGGTCGGGCTCTTGCGGTTGGTCTCCTTGGCCGCCTTCTTGCGCGCCCGCTCCTCGGCCTTGTCGATGATCCGCTGCAAGAGCGCCTTGCCGGAATCGGTGTCACCCGACAACCAGTGGTCGAAGTGGTCCTTGATGGCGTTCTCGACCAGCCGCGTCGCCTCGGGCGTCGCCAGCTTGTCCTTGGTCTGGCCCTGGAACTGCGGGTCGCGGATGAACAGCGACAGCAGCATCGAGGCGCCGCCCATCACGTCCTCGGCGGTGATCTGAGCCGCCTTCTTGTTGCCCACCAGCTCGCCATAGGCCCTGAGGCCGCGGGTCAGCGCGGTCCTTAACCCCGCCTCGTGGGTGCCGCCCTCGGGCGTCGGCACCGTGTTGCAGTAGGTGTTGGTGAAGCCGTCCTCGTCATCGTCCGGCCACGCCACCGCCCATTCCACCTGGCCCATGTCGTCGGCGAGGGGCGCGGTGCCGGCGAAGAAGCCGCGGGTGACCAGCGGCCGGTCCTTCAAGACGGCGGTCAGAAAGTCGGTCAGGCCGTTGGGGAAGTGGAGCGTGTCCTCGGCCGGCGTCTCGTCGCCGTCGTCGAGCAACACGGGATCGCACTTCCAGCGGATCTGCACGCCGCGGAACAGGTAGGCCTTCGAGCGCGCCATGCGGTAGAGGGTGCGCGGCTTCAGGAAGGCGCGGTCGCCGAAGATCTCGGCGTCGGGATGGAAGGTCACCGTGGTGCCGCGGCGGTTCTGCACCGCGCCGACCAGGGTGATGGGACCCAGCGCGACCCCGCGCGAATATTCCTGGCGGTAGAGCTGCCGCTCGCGCGCCACCTCGACCACCAGCTTGTCGGACAGCGCGTTGACCACCGAAACGCCGACGCCGTGCAAGCCGCCCGACACCTTGTAGGCGTCGCCGCCGAACTTTCCGCCCGAGTGCAGCGTGGTGAGGATCACCTCGAGCGCGCTCTTGTCGGGGAACTTGGGATGGGGGTCGACCGGGATGCCGCGGCCGTTGTCGCGCACGGTGGCGTTGCCGGCGGCGTCGAGCTCCAGCTCGATCCAGCTGGCATGGCCGGCCACCGCCTCGTCCATGGCGTTGTCGAGCACCTCGGCGACCAGATGGTGCAGGGCGCGTTCGTCGGTGCCGCCGATGTACATGCCGGGGCGGCGGCGGACAGGCTCCAGCCCCTCCAGGACCTCGATGTCCTTGGCGGAGTAGCCGGTGCTTTTGGGGGCGAGGTTCTGGAACAGGTCGGACATGGCGGGCATTATAGGGGAGCGAAGCGCCCGCGCAAGCGGATGATGTAGCGCCCTGCGCGAGCGCCACAACATGTTGTTAGCGCGGCACACAAGAAAAAGGAGCAGCCATGGCCGAGAGCATCGAGATCGAGACCGCCCCCCGTGGCCGCCTGTCCATCCGCACCGTCGCCATGCCGGCCGACACCAACCCTCACGGCCACATCTTCGGCGGCTGGCTGATGAGCCAGATGGACCTGGCCGGCGGCATGCACGCCTTCCAGCGGGCCGACGGCCGCGTCGTCACCGTGGCGGTCGAGGCCATGGAATTCCACGCCCCGGTGTTCGTCGGCGACGAGGTCTCGGTCTATTCCGACATCGTCAAGGTCGGCACCTCGTCCATCGCCATCCGGGTCGAAGCCTGGGTGCGGCGGCGCTGCACCGAGGCGACCCAGCACAAGGTCACCAGCGCCACCTTCACCTACGTGGCGGTCGGCGAGGACGGCAAGAAGCGGCCGGTGCCGGCGGAAGACTGAGCCCTCTCAGGCTTCATTCCTTGAAGCGTAGCGATGCCACGATCGTTTCAATCTGCGGACGGTGGAGTTCGAAGAAATACATTTCAGGGGCTTCATAACGGACCGCGTCTAGATAACCATTATGCTGCGCCAAAAAAATAAGTCCTTTGATCCGCAGGCCACTGTCTTGTATCGCGCTATAATTGATGCGGATGCCCGGGTGCCCACCCAGCGAGGCGGGCTCCAGTGGGCTCACGTTCACTCCACCCGCAGTGTATTGACCCTGAATATTGTTGAGGGCCAATTCACGCAATTGCTCCGCCGTCATACCGGCTTTGTAGGGAGCGATGTTGGGGACTGACCAAACAAGTGGACGGCCATCGGAGATACGGTCGAAGGTCAGAAGTTCCATGCCATCGACGGTCCACACGCGTTGACCCCACAGGGTGGATCCGAGAAAACTCCAGGGGTGGGGAGTTTCAACCTCCACATACCTGCCGATCGATGCCTTGCCGGCCGGAACCAAGTCATTGGCAAAGGCCTCACCGGCCAACAGAAGTACGACCAGGGCAAAGGCAATAGCAATCTTCTTCATGGCGCACCTAGGGCAAAAAATGCGGGGATCATTTCGGCAATGATTCAAACCAGGTGGCCACGGACTTGCGGGCACCTTCCTCCGTATAGAAGTCACCCAGGCCAATCAATCCCAATTTAGACCACACCACATCACCAGACTTTAGGTCGATTATCGAAATGTAACTATGATTCCCGGGATCGCGAGGCATTCCCGCCGGCCCCGTTAGCAAACCAATGCCGAAATTTCTCGCAACCCTGCCTGCCGACAAGGAACGGTCGTTAGCATTGACCAATAACGCATAATCAGCATCTGTCGGCCCCACCACCTCGCGAACGGTTGGTCCCATCGACCAAACCTTGCCGTCCATGGTTGGGAGGCGGTCCATCACATGCGAAACGATCGCTTCATGCACCCGCCGGTGCAACTTCATCATCTGATTGTAGGAATCCGCCTGGGAGGTTCCGGGCGCCGGGGGCGTCCATGCCACCACCACAAAGTTGGCGGCCGTTAAGACCTTTGGCAATTCCACGTCAAGGTAGCCCTGGGCCGCCGCGATCCGGTCGTTCATGGCGACGCGATCACCGTTGGCCTGAACCTCGTGGATGTCGACCTCCGGCTTGACCACCACGATACGCGGCGCCACACCGGGCTGACGTTTCAACGTCGTGGGCGGAAACGATTGACACGCAGCCAGCATGCCGAGGGTCAGCAGCACCCCGGCCAACCGCATAAAACTCTTCATCCCGCCCTCTGCAAAAGTCGCATTGCAGACGCGATTTTACCGCTGACAGACTAAATGGCAACCCAAGCGTGATGCACATCGGCGATGATCTCCTCTTCCGCGACCACGTCGCAGAACAGGTTGATCTCGGGGATGGCGCCCGGGCAGGAGACGTTGAGTTCGGTGAGCGTGTCGCCGAGGAAGTCGAGGCCGGCGAGGAAGATGCCCTCGGCCCGCATGAACTCCAGGGCGGCCTGGACCAGGCGCGCCTGTTCGGGGGTGAAGGGGCCGGCGCGCTTGACGTCGTGCAGGCCGCCGCCGACCGGGATCACGCGCTCGATGGCGCCGATCACCCGCCGCGAGGTCATCAGCACCCGCATGTCCACGGGCGGATGGCCGCCGCCGGGGCCGAGATAGGGCTCGACGATGACGTAGCCGAACAGCCCCACGAGGTCGGCGAAACCGGCCTCCAGCGCCGCCCGGTCGCCCGCAGGCAGAAAGCGCACCCCCTTGCTGGCGAACAGCGAGGGCGGCTTCAGCACCGCCGTCTCCACCCCCAGGTGCGCCATCTCGGCCACCACCCCGGCCAATTGCCCCGCGGCGAACACGCTCCAGGTCGGGCGCGGGCACAGGCTGAGCGCCGAGCGCTTGTCGTGCACCGTCAGCACCGTCTCGGGGCGGTTGATGAAGCGGGCGTCCACGTGGCAGAGGGCGCGCAGCGTCTCGTAATAGCGCACCGATACCGAGGGGTCGAAGCGCAGCCACACCAGATCCCCCTCCCCCACCGGGCGGCCGTTCAGGACCAGGGTGCGCCCGGAGATGAGCACGTCGTCATAGCTGGACCAGGTGGCGGCATCCCCACGGGCGCGGTGGGCGGCCATCAGCCGCAGGCTGGAATCCCATTCCTGGTCCAGCGTCGCCAGCGGATCGCCGAGGAAGAAGATCGATCCGGTCCGGGACGCCGGCGCGCACGGTTTTGCGGGCGCCAGCGCGCCGGCCGCGTCGTCGGGTAGCATGTGCGATCGATCCCCTGGTCCGTGTATCAGAAAACAGTGAAGCACGACGGCGGCAGCATTTCCAGCCTGTCACCCCGGCGGACTTGATACGTCCGCATAGGCAGCCGCCCGACCTTCGCCTCATTGAACTCATCCAAGTAAAAAGCGCTAGCTATTTAGGATGACATATTCATGGCGGCCGCCGGCTTGGCGAAGGGGATGGCCCGCCTCCATGGCGAACCGGGGAGGGTCTATGCCATGTCCAGCGCATCGGTCATGCTGAGCTTTGCCGCGGCGGCCACCGCCGCCGCCATCCTGTCGCGCCGCCAGCCCCTGCTGCTGCTGGCGGTCGCGGCCTACGCCGCCACCCTGATCTGGGTCATCCACAATGCCGTCGACCTGGTGCTGCCCGGCATCGGCCTGGCGATCGCCCTGGAATTGCTCGGCCTGACCCGCCTGGCGGCGGCGCCCGAGCCGGTGCCGGCGTCACAACTCGTCACCACTCGGCACAGACAATGGCAAGTAATCGTGCCAATATCCCCTGAGTAAGGCGCTGACCCGATTGTGGGCAAATGCACCCTAAAGTATGATGGTCGCCGAAAGCGATCCTTGGCTGGAATGATGAGCAGCATGGACGTCCACCCCCACACCGCCGACTGCTTCACGCCGCGCCTGGCGCAGGCGGGGCGTCATGTCGACCGGGGCGAGTGGGCGTGCGGGCATGCCATCGTCGAACGCCTGCTCAAGTGCGCCAGCCATTCGGAACGCTGCCCCCGCCGCGACGATTGCCGCTTCGCCGCGGAACTACTGCTCGGCGACATCCGGCGCATGCTGACCGCCGCCTGATCAATCGAGGCCGACCCCCGGCCGGCGCCCGCCCTCCGATGCCTCGTCCTCGAGATGCATCTCGAACCAGATGCCGTTGAGGATGGCGGCCAGCACCGCCATGGTGACGCCGAGGATCCAGCTGAAATACCACATGGGTCGCGCCCCTCAGTACAGGTGGGAGCCGCCGGTCTCGATGTGCTCGACGGTGACTTTTCCGCGCAGCACCCGATAGACGAATATTGTGTAGCTGGCGACGATGGGCAGCACGATTACGGTGGCCACCAGCATGATGA
Source organism: Solirubrobacterales bacterium (assembly GCA_050260775.1). Classification (GTDB taxonomy): domain Bacteria; phylum Pseudomonadota; class Alphaproteobacteria; order Rhodospirillales; family Magnetospirillaceae; genus CALABS01. The sequence goes on from JBLNCP010000036.1 coordinate 13,304, forward strand.
ACAGGGTGCGGGGACTGGACGAGGCATCCCACACGGTCAAGCTGTGGCTGGGCACGGTCGAGGACGGCAGCAGGAACGGGAACAGCGACAGGCCCGCCGTCGCCACCACACCCGCCACCGCCAGTGAACTGCAGACGAAGGCCCAGCCCGGCCGCCGCATCAGGGTGAAGCCGGCCGCCGCCGCCGCGCCGGCCAGGCCGAGCGCCGGAGCCAGCAGGGTCAGCGGCGCGGCGAGGTAGTTGGCCAGCCAGCCGCCCGGGGCGCGCGCCACCTGCTTGAGCAGCGGATTGGACGGCCCGTCGGGCGGCAGGCCGGCGGTCACCACGTAGCCGTCGATCACCGTTGCCACCAGCACGCCGGCCACGGTGAAGAGCAAGACCAGGGCGGCGGCCCCGGCCAGCACGGCGGTGCGGGCGCGGCCCTCGATCGCCCCCTCGGTCTTGAGGGCGAGGAAGGTGCCGCCGTGCATGACCATCATGGCGACGCAGACCAGGCCGCACAGCAGTGGGAACGGCCCCAAGAGGCCGAACAGGAAGCCGCCAGTGTAGATCGGGCGCAATTCCTCGGTGAGATGGAACGGCACCCCGACCAGCAGGTTGCCGACGGCGACCCCGAACACCAGCGTCGGCACCAGGCCGCCGATGAACAGCGCCCAGTCCCAGGTGGTGCGCCACGCGGGATGCTCGACCTTGTTGCGGAAGTCGAAGCCGACCGGGCGCAGGATCAGCGCCGCCAGCACCAGCAGCAACGGGATGTAGAAGGCCGAGAAGGCGGTGGCGTACAGGGGCGGCCAAGCGGCGAAGGCGGCACCGCCGCCCAGGATCAGCCACACCTGGTTGCCGTCCCAGACCGGACCGATGGAATTGATCATCACCCGGCGCTCGACGTCGGACCGGGCCGCCCACGGCAGCAGGATCGCCACGCCGAGATCGAAGCCGTCCATCACCGCGAAGCCGATCAGCACCAGGCCGAGCAGCAGCCACCAGGCGAGGCGCAGCACTTCATAGTCGATGGGCATCGCCGCCTCCCTCAATCCTCGGTGACCAACGCCTCGGCCGAGGCGCGCCGCCCCGCCGCCGCCGGCGGTTCGGCCATGGCATGCGGGCCCTGGCGGGCGTACTTGACCATCAGGAACAGGTCGATCACCAGCAGGGCGGTATAGAAGACGACGAAGGCGGCGAGGCTGGTCCACACCTGGGCGGTGCCGACGCTCGACGCCGACAGGAAGGTCGGCAGCACCCCGTTGATGGTCCACGGCTGGCGCCCGTATTCGGCGACGAACCAGCCGACCTCGCAGGCGATCCAGGGCAGCGGCAGCGAGAGCAGCGCCAGGCGCAGCAGCCAGCGCTTGCCGAAATCCCGCACGGTGCTCGCCCACAGGCTGAGCGCGAACAGCAGGATGAACCAGAACCCCAGCGCCACCATCACCCGGAACGACCAGAACAGCGGCCCGACCCGCGGCACCGTGTCCCAGGCCGCCTGGCGGATCTGCTCGGGCGAGGCGGTGCGCGGATCGTCGACATAGCGGCGCAGCAGCAGGGCGAAGCCAAGGTTGCGGCCTTCGGCTTCGAGAACGGCGCGCGCCCCCCGGTCTCCCGGGCGCTCCCGCAGCGTCTGCAGCGCGTCATAGGCGACGATACCGGCATGGATGCGCTCGACGGCATGCGCGACCAGATCGCGGATTCCGGGCAGGGGCTCGTCGACCGAGCGGGTGGCGATCAATCCCAGCATCCAGGGGACGCGGATCTCGGCCTTGGTGGTCATGGTCTCGCTGTCGGGGATGCCGAACAGGGTGAAGGAGGCGGGCGGCGGCTCGGTGTCCCACATCGCCTCCATGGCGGCGATCTTCATCTTCTGGTGCTCGGTGGCGAGATAGCCCGACTCGTCGCCCAGCACCACCGCCGACAGGGAGGCGGCCATGCCGAAGGCGGAGGCCACCGCGAAGGAGCGCTTGGCGAAGGGGACGAAGCGGCCCTTGAGCAGGAACCACGCGGCGATCGACAGCACGAACATGGCGCCGGTGACGTAGCCGGCGCTGACGGTGTGCACGAACTTGGCCTGGGCCACCGGATTGAGGATGACCTCGGACAGCGACGTGAGCTCCATGCGCATGGTCGCCGGATTGAAGCCGGCCCCCACCGGGTTCTGCATCCAGGCATTGGCCGCCAGGATGAACAGGGCCGACAGCGACGACCCCAGCGCCACCAGCCAGGTCACCGCCAGGTGCGCCGTCGGCCGCAGCTTGTCCCAGCCGAAGAAGAACAGGCCGACGAAGGTCGATTCCAGGAAGAAGGCGATCAGGCCTTCCAGCGCCAGGGGGGCGCCGAAGATGTCGCCGACGAAGTGGGAGTAGTAGGCCCAGTTGGTGCCGAACTGGAATTCCATGGTGATGCCGGTGGCAACCCCCATGGCGAAGTTGATGCCGAACAGCTTGCCCCAGTAGCGCGCCATGTCGCGCCACACCGCGCGGCCCGTCATCACCCAGATGCTTTCCATGATGGCGAGCATCCACGACAGGCCCAGGGTCAGCGGCACGAACAGGAAGTGATAGAGCGCGGTCAGCGCGAATTGCGCCCGCGACAGATCGACGACGTCTGGACCCGTCATGGTGAGCCTCCGCCGATGATGCGCTCGGGCGCCGGGCGGGGACGGTCCTGCGGCCCGAAAAGGATGAGGCCGATGGCCGCCAGCGCCAGGGCCTTCAGCGCCAGCGCGACGCCGATCTCGACCCCGAGCGAGCGGCCGGCGAAGCGGCGGCGGAGAACACGAAGCGGCATGCGCACCTCCTGCCGTTCCATTGATGGCGAGCGCCCTCCCCGGCCGGAAGAGAGGCTTCGGGATTAAACCTGGATCGACGGCACCCAATTACGGGTTTGCCCCCCTCCCCCTTCGGGCTACCATGCGTAGCGGCGGAACACGGAGGATCACCATGTCGCTCGGACGTCTTGCCCGGTTTGCCTTCGCTTGTCTCTTGGCGCCTTGGTCGGCCTGGGCGGCCGAGGACATCCACCTGGGGGCCTTCCTGTCCTCCACCGGGGTGATGAGCCTGATGGGCGACCCGGAAAAGAAGGCGCTGGAGCTTCTCGTCGAGCAGACCAACGCCAAGGGCGGAATTCTGGGGCGCCCGGTCCGCCTGACCGTGTACGACGACGGCTCCGACCCCGAAAAGGCGGTCACCGCCGTCAAGCGCCTGATCGACAACGACCGCGTCGACGTCATCATCGGCGGCTCCGGCACGCCCACCAGCATGGCGGTGCTCCCCCAGGTGGAGCGCGCCCAGATCCCCTATCTGTCGTTGGGCGGCGGCGTCGGCATCGTCGAGCCGGTGCGCAGGTGGGCCTTCAAGATCCCGCACACCGACCGCATGGCGGCCGAAAAGGTCCTCATCGACATGCAGCGCCGCGGCGTCACCCGCATGGCCCTGCTGTCGGAGAGCGTGGGCTTCGGCAAGTCGGGGCGCGACCAGGTGGTGCGGCTGGCGCCGTCGTTCGGCATCGAGATCGTCGCCGATGAGACCTATGCCCCCAAGGATGCCGACGTCACCCCGCAACTGACCAAGATCCGCTCGGCCGCCGGGGCTCAGGCCCTGTTCGTGTTCGGCACCGGCCAGGGCCCGGCGGTGGTCACCCGCAACATCCGCCAGTTGGGGGTGACGATGCCCGTCTATCAGTCGCACGGCGTCGTCTCGAAGGATTTCCTGCGGCTGGTGGGCGGCGCCGCCGACGGCATGCGCCTGCCCGCCTTCGGCATGGCCATCCCCGACCAGTTGCGGGAAGGCGACCCCCAGAAGCCGGTCGTGATGGCCTTCAAGAAGCTGTTCGAGGAGCGCTGGAAGGAAGAAGTCGCCGGGTTCGCCGGCCACTCCTACGACGCCTACTGGGTCCTCATGCAGGCGATCGAGCGGGCGGGCGGCACCGACAAGGCACGGGTGCGCGACGAGATCGAACGGACCAAGGGCTTCGTCGGGACCGGCGGCACCTTCACCATGTCGCCGACCGACCATCTCGGCCTCGGCCTCGACGCCTTCCACATGGTCGAGGTCAAGAACGGCGACTGGAGCCTGCTGGACTGACGAAGGCGCCCGGTTACCGCCGCGGCCAGCTCACCTGGATGGCGGCGACCACGCCGTCCTTCATCTCGACGCCGATGGGGAACGGCGGCCACAGCCAGGTTTCGCCCCGCGGCGACGGACAGCGGCCGGCCGGCAGGCCCAGCGCATCCACCACCTGCTGTTCATTGTCGCCGAGGCGGACCGACGAAAAGGCCAGCGCCATCTCGGTCGGCGGGCCGATCAGCTGGACGGCGACCGCCTGCTCGCGCAGATACGTCACCACGTAATAGGGCCGCACCACCGAACGCTGGGGGATGAAGTAGGCCCGCGCCTCCACGTCCTCGGCCATGGGCATGACCCGGTCGGGCTGGCCGAGCACCGCCTCGATCTTGCCGCGCTCATCGCCGATGGCCACGGTGCCGATCTTCAGGCAGGGAAGGTACGACACCGGCTTTTCCGCGCGCTCGATCGCCTGGCCGTGTTCGGCCGGCAGCACGCAGGCCAGGCCGCGGCCGGCGGCGCGGTGGAAGGCCCCCTCCACCATCGCCGGTTCGCCCCTGGGCTGGCCCAGCCCCTCGGGGCCGCGGCACGGTTCGGCCCGGGCGGGAGTCGCGGCTGCGAGCGCGATAAGCAGGAGAAGGCGGCGGTGCATGGCGGCGCATGATAGCGGGCGGTGCCGCCTCTGTCACCCGGCCACCCCGCCCGCCCCTCCGCCGTCACTCACTCCCGGGCTTCCTCGACTCTGACGTCGATGGTCTGCTCCCTGCCGCCGCGCTGGACGGTCAGTTTGGCGGTGCCGCCGGCCCGCATCAGGCCGATGCGGTTCCTGAGCTCGGTGGCGTTCTGGATGGGCTGGCCGTCGACCGCGGTGATGACGTCGCCCTGCTTGAGGCCGGCGCGGGCGGCGGCCGAGTTGGCGTCGATCCCCACCACCGCGGCCCCCTGCACCTTGCCCACACCCAGGGCCGAGGCCAGGTCGGGGGTGAGGTCCTGGATGGCGATGCCGACGCGGCCCCGTCGGATCTCGCCATGCTCGACCAACTGGGTCATCACCGCGCGCGCCATGTCGATGGGCACCGCGAAGCCGATGCCGATGTTGCCGCCGCCGGGGGCCAGGATGGCGGTGTTGATGCCGATCAGCTCGCCGTTGAAGTTGACCAGCGCCCCGCCGGAATTGCCGGGGTTGATGGAGGCGTCGGTCTGGATGAAGTCCTCGTAGCCCTCGATGCCCAGGCCCGAGCGCCCGATGGCCGAGACGATGCCGGAGGTGACCGTCTGGCCGAGCCCGAACGGATTGCCGACCGCCAGCACGAAGTCGCCGACCTCGACCTTGCGGGATTCCCCGAACGGGATGTCGGTGAGGTCCGAGGCGGGGATGCGCAGCACGGCGATGTCGGTGGCTTCGTCCCGCCCGACCAGCTTGGCCCGGAAGGTGCGCTTGTCCTTGAGCACGACGTCGATGACGTCGGCGCCCTCGACCACGTGATTGTTGGTGAGGATGAGGCCGCGCTTGGCGTCGACAATCACTCCCGATCCGGCGGCGCGGGTCTCGCGCTGCTGCTGCGGGATATTGAAGAAATGGCGGAAGACCGGGTCGTTGAGCAGCGGATTGTCGGCCTGCGGATTGACCGTGCGGGTCGAGATGTTGACCACCGCCGGCGTCACCCGCTTGACGATCGGAGCCACCGTCGCCGCCGACGTCGCAGGCGCCTCCGCGGCGGCCGGGAGACTGACCGTCAACAGGACAGCGGCCGCCAGAGACCGCAGCACCTTCATGCGCATCCCTCTCTCCTTCCTTCTTTTGGCTACCGCCGCCACCCCCAACGATTCAATCCCAGGGGGGGAAAGTCCGGCGGCAGAATTGCGTGGGGCAACAGGATCCAGTGACGCTCGGGCTCGGGGGCGAGAGCGCTCAGGCGGGTCACCCTCTCCCCGGTGGTCGGGTGGGTGCGGATCCAGCTGACCCATCGCCATCCCGGCAGGCGGACCAGCCGCTCCCAGCCGCCCGACTGGACGGTATCGATGCGCTCGAGCGCATGGATCAGCGCGGCCGGATCGCCGGTCAGGCCGGCGGCGCCGGCATCGGCGGCGAACTCGCGCGTGCGCGACAGCGCCAGGGCCATCAGGTCGCTCCCCACCGGCGCCAGCATCAGCAGCAGGATCGCCAGCCAGGGAATGGGAAGGCCGGCCAACGTCGCCGTCGGCAGCGTCATGGCCACCAGCAGCAGGCCGACCATGGACAGCAGACGCGTCAGCCGCCCGGCGGCATCGGCAAGGCGCAGGATCTTGAGGTCGCCCGCCTGCAGATGCGCCACTTCGTGCGCCAGCACCGCGGCAAGCTCACGCGGTGGCAGCAGGCGCAACAGGCCGTCGGACACCGCCAGGGTCGCCTCGCGCCCCCATCCGGTCGAAAGGGCGACCACCTCGGGCCGCGGGATGTAGAGGAGCGGCGGAATGCGCGCGAGGTCGGCCCGGCCGGCCAGTTCCCGCACCAGCCTCAGCAGCCCGGGAGCGGTGGCTGGCCCCAGCGGCACGGCGCCGTAGAGCGCTTTGAGGACGGCGGTCGAGCGGACCGGCGGGAAAGCGAGGACGATGGGGCTGACCATCACCGCCCACAGCGCCGCCTGCTCGCCGAGCACCAGCCAGGCGATCAGCACCATCCAGCCGACGATCGCCGCCAGCACCGCCATCGACACCAGCCAATTGCGGCGGCGCTGGGCAGCCAGGCGGGCGGCGTCGAGGCGGGCCATGGCTCACGCCATGCCCGCGCGCGGGTCGTAGGGATGGCGGCGTTCCCATTCCTCGACCAGCGAGGCCAACTCGGGATCGGGCTTGGCCGGCAGCGTGACCTTGAGGGCGACGTACTGGTAACCGCCCTTGATCCCCTTGCCCTTCAGCCTGAGCGTGGTCCCGGTGTTCGACCCGGCCGGCACGGTGACCGCCACCGGGCCATGGATGGTCGGCACCGTGACCCGGCCGCCCCTGACCGCCTCGGCCAGCGTCACCGGCAGCTCGACGTGGATGTCGTCGCCCTCGCGCCGGAACAGGCGGTGCGGCGTCACGTGGATTTCCAGCAGCAGATCGCCGCCGCCGGCCCCCTGGCCCTTCAGCCGCAGCGTCTGTCCCTCCTTGATCCCGGCGGGGATGGTCACGTCGATGGTGCGGCCGCCGGTCATGGCCAGCCGCTTGCGGGCGCCGTTGGCCGCCTCGAGGAAGTCCACGGTGAGCGGGTGGCGGACGTCGGCGCCGTGCATGCCGGCGGTCCGGCCGCCGCCGCCGAAGCGGTCCCCGAACAGATGGGAGAAGACGTCGCCGAGGTCCTCGCCGCCGGCCTCGAAGCGGAACGCCCCGCCGCGGCCCCCCGCTCCGAACGGCCCGCCCGCTCCGAAGGGCCCGCCTGCGCCGCCGTGGGCGTTGGCATAGGCCTGGGCGAACGTCTCGCGGCCCTCGGCGTCGATTTCGCCACGGTCGTAGCGCGCCCGCTTGGTCGAATCGGACAACAGGTCGTAGGCGGCGTTGATTTCCTTGAAGCGGGTCTCCGCCTCGGTGTTTCCCGGGTTCATGTCCGGGTGGAATTTCTTGGCGAGCTTGCGGAAGGCCTTGCGAATGTCGGCTTCGCTGGCGCTCGGCTGTACTCCCAGGATTTCATAGGGTGTGCGCATTGGTTTACTCCCGCTGATGGATTTAGGGTGGGGCGAGAGGTCGTCAACGGCGCACACAACATTACCAATCCGTAATCCCGGTGAAATCCTGCCGTAAGGTGGCGGATGGCATTCTCTCCTCAACAGGGTCAGGGAAGGTCGGACGGAAAGCGCTCCCCGCTCCCCCTTCCCCCCCAGGCGGACCGAACTCCCCCGCCGATCGCCGTGCCCCTCCCCCGATGGGTGCGTGACTGGGAAAACAAGGCCGAACCCCCCGGCCGAGTCAGCGAGTGACGGCCCCCGCAGCTTCCCCCCCTTGGCTGCGGGGGCTTTTCTTTGTCCCCTGCCCGGGAGTATCAATCCTCCATGCGTATCCTGCTGATCGAAGACGACCAGGAAGCGGCCTCGTACCTCGCCAAGGGCCTGCGCGAGGCCGGCCACACCGTGGACCACGCCGCCAACGGCAGCGACGGCCTGTTCCTGGCGACCTCGGAGCGCTGGGACGTGATGGTGGTCGACCGCATGCTGCCGGGCATGGACGGCCTGGCGATCGTCCAGTCACTGCGCAGCTCGGGCAACGCCACGCCCGTCCTCATCCTGTCGGCGCTGGGCAAGGTCGACGACCGCGTCAAGGGACTGAAGGCGGGCGGCGACGACTACCTGGTCAAGCCCTACGCCTTCGCCGAACTGCAGGCCCGCGTCGAGGCGCTGGGCCGCCGCTCCAGCGGCGCACCGCCGGAGACCCGGCTCAAGGTCGAGGACCTGGAGATGGATCTGCTGTCGCGGACGGTGGCGCGGGCCGGCCGGCCGATCGACCTGCAGCCCCGCGAATTCCGGTTGCTGGAATACCTGATGCGCCATGCCGGGCAGGTGGTGACCCGCACCATGCTTCTCGAAAACGTGTGGGAATACCATTTCGACCCTCAGACGAACCTGATCGACGTGCACATCAGCCGGCTGCGCCAGAAAGTGGACAAGGATTTCGATCTTCCCCTCATCCAGACGGTGCGCGGCGCCGGGTATTCGCTCCGTGCGTCCCGCTAGCTTCCCGTCGCTTCCCAATCTGCTGCACGCCACCACCTTCCGGCTGGCGCTGTCCTATCTGGCGCTGTTCACCGTCTCGGCCATCGCGCTGCTGGGCCTGGTGTCGTGGAGCACCTCCATTTTCATCGAGTGGCAGGTGCAGGAGACGGTCGAGGCCGAGGCCACCGGCCTGTCCGAACACTACCGCACCAACGGCTTCCCCGCCCTGGCCCAGGTGATCGGCGAGCGCTCCCAGGACCCGGAACGGCGCTCGATCTACCTGCTGATCGACCCCAGCGGAAAGCGCATCGCCGGCAACCTCTACGGCTGGCCGACCGAGGAGCAGGACCTCGGCGGCTGGGTCCGCTTCGGCATCGAACACAGCGGCGAAGGCCACTTCGCCAGCGAGGTGATGGCGCGCACCTACGAACTGCCGGGCGACTACCGCCTGCTGGTGGGCCGCTCCCTGCACGACGCCAAGCGCGTCAAGTCGGCCATCAACCGCGCGCTGGGCTGGGGCCTGGCGCTGACCATCCTTCTCGGCATCGTCGGCGGCTTCATGACCAGCCGCCACCTGCTGCAGCGGGTCGAGTTGCTGAACCGCACCGCCCGGCGCATCGTCGGCGGCGACATGACCAGCCGCATGCCGCTGACGGGGGCGCGCGACGAGTTCGACCAGCTCTCCCAAAGCTTCAACGAGATGATGGACCAGATCGAGCGCCTGGTGGACAGCATCCGCACCGTCACCGACAACGTGGCCCACGATCTCCGCACGCCGCTGAACCGCCTGCGCTCACGGATCGACGTGGCCCTGCTTTCCGAGAGCGACTGCCAGGCGCTGCGGCGCGTCCTCGAGGAAACCCGCGCCGAGGCCGACAACCTCCTCAACACCTTCAATGCCCTGTTGACCATCAGCCAAGCGGAAGGAGCGCGCGGCAGCGAGACCTTCGAACCGGTCGATCCGGCGCGGCTGGCCGAGGATCTGGTCGAGCTTTACGAGCCGCTGGCCGAGGACAAGGGCGTCGCGGTGGCGGCCGAGGTCGAGACCGGGCTGGCGGTGCAGGGCGACCGCCACCTGCTGTTCCAGACGCTGGCCAACCTGGTGGACAACGCCGTCAAGTACACGCCCGAGGGCGGCCGCGTCACCGTGACGGTGGCGGCGCGCCCGTCGGGCGTCGAGGTGGTGGTCGGCGATTCCGGCCCCGGCATCCCGCCCGGTGACCGCGACAAGGTGCTGCAGCGTTTCGTCCGCCTCGACGCCACCCGCTCGACCCCGGGCAACGGCCTCGGCCTCACCCTGGTCTCGGCGGTGGCGCGCATGCACGGCGCCGCCCTGTCGCTCGAGGACAACGCGCCGGGCCTCCGGGTGCGCCTCGTCTTCCCCAAGGCCGGCTGAGGCCCGTCAGGTCTTCCGCCGCGTCCGCTTGCGGGGCGCCGGATATTGCTGTTCCTCGTCCTGGTCGGTGACACCGGGGAAGGAGCCTTGGTTCTCCACCGCCAGCAGCGGTTCCACCGGCTCGTCCCGCGGGGCAGTCGCGCCGTCCTTGGCGGGGTTGGGTTCCTTCGCCGCGCCCGGCGTCATCTCGATGGCCAATTCGGTTCGAGCCATCTGCCAATGGTCCTCGGCGCGCCCGTCGGGGCATCCTTCCCGCAGCCAGATATGGTACGCGCGCTCACGGATCAGCTCTTCGGGTATTTCCTGCATGGGGCCTCGCTTGCTGAAGGCAACAAATGGCGAGGGTTTCCCTCGATTCCACCGGCCTCCCCCAACGGAACAAACCCCTCCACGCCCGTGTTGGACCGGCGTTACCTCCGCGCAAGGAGTCGGCATGATCACCCGCGACGAACTGGAAGCCCTGCTCAACACCAAGGCCAGCCCGGCGGTCACCCTCTACACCCCCACCAACCTGCCCTCGCTGGCGATGCGCCAGGATGCCATCCGTCTCGGCAATCAGCTCGACGAGGCGGCACGCAAGCTGCGCGAGATGGGGTGGCGTGACCGGGAGTGCGAGGCCCTGCTCGACCCGGCGCGCCGCCTGCTGGGCGACGACCGCTTCTGGGAGAACAGCACCCCGGGCCTTGCCATCTTCCTCGCCCCGGCGGTCGCGCCGCGCATCTGGCGCCTGCGGGCGCCGGTGGAGCAGCTGACCGTCGTCGGCACCCGCTTCCACATCGCGCCGCTGCTGCCCCAGTCGGAGGGCGAGAGCGCGTTCTTCGTGCTGACCATCACCGCCAGGGCCGCCCGCCTCTACAAGGGGGACCGCGAGAGCCTGCGCGAGATCCGGGACACCGGCCTGCCCCAGAGCGTCCAGGACACGGTCGCCGCCCGAACCGATTACGAGCAGACCAGCCAGTCCAACCCGATGTCGGGCCACCGTTCGGGGCGCGCCGGCGCCAGCGGGATGCCGGGTTCGATGCCGGCCGACCAGAGCCTGGGGCCGTCGCCGGAGGAACAGCGCAAGAGCGAGCTGCTGCAATACCTGAACAAGCTGGCCGCCGCCTACGAGAAGGGCTTCGGCAACCTCTCGGGGCCGGTGGTGCTGGCGGCACAGCCCGAGATAGCCGGCAATTTCCGCGCCCAGACCTCGGCCGGCAACCTGTGGCCGGAGATCCTCGACGTCAATCCCGGGGCCCTCGATGTGGCCGAGTTGCACCGTCGTGCCTGGGACCTGGTCAAGGCCAAGGCCGACGGCGACGTCGCGGCGGTCATCGACCATTTCAACAGCCTGTACCAGGACGGCTCGCCGCGCGCCTCGACCGAGCCCGCCGAGATCGTCAGGGCGGCGCGCTGGGGCAAGATGGACACCCTGATCCTTGCCGAGGGCGAGCATGTGTGGGGGCACTTCGACGAGCAGGCCGACCAGGTCGAGACCCACAAGGAGCCGGCACCGCTGGACGACGACCTCCTCGACCTGGCGGCGCAGCAGACGCTGTTGAACGGCGGCGAAGTGCGGGTCGTCGCCCGCGATCACGTCCCGGGCGGGGCGGCCGCGGCCGCCATCATGCGCTACTGAGGGCTCCGGTCAGCGGCCCGTGGTTTCCAGGATGAACCGACGGTTCACCGGCTGAAGCGGTCGGGCGTTCATCGGGAACAACTGCGGGAAGCGGTCCAACTGAGCCTGCGTCACCTCGATGGGCCGCTTGAGATTGACCCAGTGGACGACCTCCGAACAGGGCGGAGTGGTCAGCGAGCCTTCGTAGCGGAAGTATCCACGGTCGGCGGGCAGCAGCGCGGCCGGATCCAACACGACCTCTGCCACCGTCCGTTCGGGGCCGGGCTCGGCCGGCATGGCCGCCCAGACCGCTTCGATGGTGGGATTGGCTTTGCCGGCGACCATCATCACCCCCAAGACCGTCAGCTTGCCCGACGTGGCGCCCTTGTGCACGAGATGGACCTCCATGGGCGACCGCTTGCCGGCGACTGCGTGCTCACTGGGTGTGTGGAAATGGTATTGGACCAGGTCGTAACGCTCGCCCTCGAACTGGATGAAACTTCCGGGATTAAAATTCACCTGAATGGTGTGGCCGTTGTTGACCACGGCCAGCGCCTGCGGCTGGTAATGGACCTGAAAGTCCGCCAGCTCGGCTGGAATGGCTTGAACAATGTTGATCGGCGACTGGTCCCTGCCGGTCTCACACGCCGCGAACTCGTTTGACACCTTGCCCCATTCGGCCGGCCCGCCATGCCCCTCGTAGGACCAATGGACCTCGGACGCCAAGGCTGGAGCGATTGTCATCATCGCCGCGAGTAGCGGCGCCCGGATCGTCAGGAACTTCATTGCATCCCCCCCGTAGCAGCTACCAGCGCGCCACCAGCGTGGCCGCCATCTTCTCGGGCAAGCCGGTCAATGCCACCACCGTCGCCTGGGCCTGGCTCCAATGTTCCGGCGGCAGTCGCCGCGGCTCGCTGGCATTGGGATCGAAGAACAAGGGCTCGCCGGGACGCGGCGCCCGGCCAAACTTGCGCTCGAATTCGGAGCGCCGGTGTTCGAGAACCCCAATCAATTCCAGGGACATGGGCGGCTGTTTCGGCTGCCTGATAATCGGTTTCATTCTTCCTCCTCCCTCGGTGGTGGCAACTATACAGCCCCGGGGAGGCCCGATCATTTGTCCCCAAGGCGGAGTAGGCCTCCATCGGATGGAAGAGCCGGGTAGGTCCCCCTATGACCATCGGTAGGGTGGCAGATGGCCAAAGGTATTTATCTCGCACGTGGTTTTTTCTAATATGCGGGTGGTTCACAGGGGGATGGGGTTATGGGCAGTCAATTGACCGCGCGGGAACGCGAGGTCCTGCGCCTTCTGGGCGAAGGGCTGGCCAACAAGGCCATCGCGAATCGCCTGGCGGTCAGCGACGTCACCGTAAAGTCGCACCTCAGCAAGGTTTTCCGTAAACTTGGGGTTTCCAACCGACTGCAGGCGATCCGCGTCGTGGTCGAGGGCGGCGGGCTGTGACCCATACCTCAATTGGTATTCCAACCCGGTGGCGCCCTGGCATAATGCCCTCACTGTCAGTGGGGGGATGAGGCATGACCAGCGTCGGAGGGAGCCGGCGGGGCGAAGCGCGGGAAGCGTCCGGACGGATGGCGGTGGCGGCGGCCGGCCTGTGCCTGGGCGCCTCCGTGCTGTTGGCCCTTCTCGTCTATTGGAGCGCCCAGGCCGGGTGGACGCTTCCCGCCACCCTGGCGGGGGCACTCATCCTGGTGGCGATGGTCTGGCTGGGGTTCAAGCGGGCGACCGCGCACGCGCACGCCCTCGATCGCGCCCGCCACGACGATTACGCCCAGCTCGCCGCGTCCCTGCGGCGCGTTGAGAGCGACGCGCGGCTGGCCTGGCGCATGCTCAAGGACGAGCATGTGATCGACGGCTACGCGCTGTGGGACAAGGACGACACCCTCGTCGACTATTCCGGCTTCCTCGGCCGCTACCTGCCCGAGGTGGCGCAATGGGACCGCCCCTCGGCGGTGCGGGTGGTCGAGGCGCTCGTGCACGGCGGCCATGTGGCAATTCCCGACGGAATGCCGGTCGAGCGCCTGATCTCCGAAATGTGCCTGATGCGCCGGTCCATCCCGGGGCTGAGGGAGATGCGCATGCGCGACGGCCGGGTCTACCAGGCCCGCACCGTCGCCCTGGGCGATTCCCGCCATGCCTGCATCTTCACCGACGTGACCGAACTGCGCAGCCGCGAAGAGGCCCAACGCGCCAGCGACGCCCTGTTCCGCACCGCGTTCGACTCCAGCCCGCTGATGATGCTGCTGCTCGACCGCGACGAGCGGCCGATCGCCGTCAACCGGGCCTTCACCACGACGCTGGGATATTCGCTGGAGACCTTCGCGGATCTCGGCTGGAACGCCATCCTCGATCCCGACGACGCGCAGGATGCCGCGCCCCGCGGCGCCCCCTGGCTGCCGGCGGTCAAGCGCATCGTCGCCGCCGACGGTACGGCGGTGCGCGGCCAGGTCAGGTTCACGCCGGTGCGCGATGCCGAGGGCGAGCGCGAAGGCCGGACCCTGATCACGGTCGAGGACGTCACCTCGCGCTGGGAGGCCGAGGAGCGGATCCGCTATCAGGCGTCGCTGCTGGACCAGGTGACCAACGCCGTCCTCGCTGTCGACCGCTCGGGCCGCGTCGCCTATGGCAACCGCGCCGCCCAGGCCCTGTTCCAATGGTCCGGTCAGGTCCTGCCCGGCACCCCGGTCGACAAGCTGCTCGGCGGCGGCGTAGTTGCCGCCTTGGGGGCGGAGAAGGCCGAATTGGAGACGGAAGGGATCACCTGGGCGGGAACGCGCTTCCCCGCCGCCGTCACCCTGTCACGCATGGTCGACGAGGCCGGCCAATGGCTGGGCACCGTGCTGATGGTCAACGACCTCACCCAGCGCCGCACCCTCGATCTGCAACTCATGCATTCAGCGCGGCTGGCCACCCTGGGGGAAATGTCGGCGAGCATCGCCCACGAGTTCAATCAGTGCCTCCACGTCATCCGCCTGTCGTCCGAGGCGTTGCGGATGGATCTCGACGACGGCCGCATCGACGTGGAGCGCGCCACCAAGCGCGCCGACAACATCCTGTCGCAGGTGGACCGGCTGACCGACATGGTCATGCAGATGCGCTCGATCAGCCGCCGCGACAGCGGCGCCAAGCGGACCTTCCCCGCCCAGTTGTCGCTGGACGCCGCCACCCGCATGGTCGAACCGATGATGAAGGCGGACGGCATACAACTGAAGCGCGTCGGCTCGCTGGGCACGGCGCTGGTCGCCGGGCATCAGGTGCGGCTGGAGCAGGTTCTGCTCAACCTGCTCAACAACGCCTGCGACGCGGTCCGCGACCGCGCCGCCGCCGGGGGGGCCAAGGGCGGCACCGTCACGCTGACCTGCGAGACCAACGCCGCCACCGGCCGCCTGTTCATCCGGGTGGCGGACGACGGCACCGGCGTGGCGGACGACGTCGCCGCCCATCTGTTCGAACCCTTCGTCACCACCAAGGACGAGAACCGGGGCTGCGGCCTCGGCCTGTCGATCAGTCACGGCATCGCGCACGAGATGGGGGGAGCGCTGACGTTCCGCAATCTCGAACGCGGCGCCGAATTCACCCTGGACCTGCCCATCGCCGAGGCGGTCCCGGCCGATCCGTCGGCGCCTGCGCAGCCATGCGATGCCACCGGGCGGCCCGGCGAGGATCACGCCTGCGACCAGCATGACGCCGACGCGCGGGACGACGACGTCTCGCCCTTCGAGACCCGCCGCGTCCTGCTGGTCGATGACGAGGCCCTGTCGGTGATGATGGTCGCCGAGTTCCTGGAGCGCCAGGGCTACCGGGTCGACACCGCCTACGACGGGGTGGAGGCGCTCGGCAAGCTCGAACAGGACGTCTACGACGTGGTGATCACCGACATCCGCATGCCCCGGATGGACGGCCGCGAGCTGATCCGCCGGCTCGAGGACCTGCAGCCGGGAACGCCGGTGATCGTGGTGACCGGACACCTGAAGGAGGGTACGCAGGCCGACCTCGGCGCCAACGTGGCCGCCGTCCTCGCCAAACCCTTCCAATTGCTGGAACTGCGCCAACAACTCGCCCGCATCGAGGCGGATGCCGCAGCCGCTCCGGCGCAATTCATCATGGGGGAGTGAAACATGGAAATCCTGCTGGCCGACGACCATGCGATGGTCCGCGACGGTCTGGTGCCCTTCCTGGAGCGTCTGACGCCGGGCGCCTCGGTGATCGAGGCGGCGAGCTTCCCCGAGGCGGTGAAGGCGGCCCGCGGCTCCAGTAAACTGGGGCTGGCGATCCTCGACCTCTACATGCCGGGCATGGAGGGATTGTCGGGGCTGACCGCCATGCGCTCGGAGTTCCCGAGCCTGCCGATCGTCATCCTGTCCGGTTCGACCAAGCCGAGCGACGCGTTCCAGGCGATCGAACACGGGGCCAACGGCTACGTGCCGAAGACCATGCGCGGCGAGACCATCATCGGCGTGCTCCGTCTGGTGCTGTCGGGCGAACGCTACATCCCGCCGTTCCTGTTCGAAGCCCGCGACAGCCTGGGCCAGGAGACCCAGGAGGTCGCCGCCAAGGTCGACCCCAATTCGCCCATCGCCCACCTGACGCCGCGCGAGCGCGACATCCTCGAGATGATCGTCGACGGCGCCCCCAACAAGGTGATCGCCCGCGCGCTCAACCTGCAGGAGGTCACGGTCAAGGCGCACCTGCGCAACATGTTCCGCAAGCTGGGCGTGGCCAATCGCACCGAGGCGGCGAAGACCGCCATCGTCGCCGGCATGAGCGGACGCAAAGCGCTGCAGAAGGCCTGATCAGCCGGACGGCCTGATCACAGCGCGGGGGTGACCTCGTCCTCGGCCAAGACCGGGGTGTGCGAGAGCGGGAAGCGGATGGTCACCTGCAGGCCGGGGCCGCCCTGGCTCATGCTGATGGTCCCCTGGATCTGCTTGACCAGCACCGCCACCATCCGCATGCCGAGCGGCGCGGTGGGCCCGTCCAGGTCGAGGGAAGACGCGGCCCGGCCATCCTCGGCCACGTCGAGGACACCTTCGTCCGGCCCGGTCTGGCGCATGCTGATCCGCAATTCGCCCCCCTGGTCGGAGAAGCCCTGCTTCAGCGCGTCGGTGACCAGCTCGTGGGCGATCAGCGCCAGCGGCACCGCCTTGTCCAAGGCCAGCGGCAGGCTGCCGTCGGCGATCTTGAGGTCGATCCAGTCGTTGCGGATGCCGTAGACCCGGAACAGCTCGTCGCACAGGCTGCGGACGTAGCCGACGAAGTCGATCGACGAGACGTTGTCCTGCTTGTAGAGCATCTCGTGGACCATCGCGAGCGACAGGATGCGCCCGCAGGCTTCCTCGAACTGACCGCGGACCGCCGGATCGGAGACCCGCCAGCCCTGCATCTGCAGGATGGAGGACACGATCTGGAGGTTGTTCTTCACCCGGTGATGGACCTCGGTCATCAGCACCCGGTTGTCCTGCAGCGACGAGGTCAGCTCCTCCTCCATGACCTTGCGCGCGGTGATGTCGCGGATGACCACCACCACCGCCGAGGGCTCGCCTTCCGGTGAGCGCATGGGGGAAACCTGGGCCTCGAGGCAGCGAATGCCGCCGGGGGCGGAAACCGTGTACTCCGTCGTCTGCGGCTGGCCGCTGTCGAGCACGCGCACACGCATGGCGTCGATGGCCGCCATGGCCGCATCGGGCAGGCCCGCCTCGCGCCAGGTCCGCCCGTTCAGTTCCTGGACGGTGCGCCCGAAAACCTTCTCCGCGGCGCTGCTGACCACGTGGAAGCGACCGTCGGCATCGATCATCACCACGGCGTCCAGCGACGCGTTCAAGACCGCATCCAGGGTGGCGGCGTGGCGCCGGATCTGGTCGACCAGCACCTTCTCGCGCTCCAACGACCCGAAGATCAGCGCCTGCGGCCGCACCACGCCGGTCTCGACGATGGCGCGCAGGAACATGAAGTACGAGACGATCTTGAAGACATGGCCGACGAAGTTGGCGACGCCGAAGGGATCCATGTACAGGGTGAACGCCAGCTCCGCCGCCACCTTGGCGAACAGGCTGACCACCAGGAACTCGCGGATGCGCGGATCGAAGTCGCGGCGCCGGATCAGCAGCGCCAGCAGGGCGACGTAGGTCAGCGAGATGCCGTATTCCAGCGAGATCTTGAGCGGAGTAAGGCCCGAGCCCTCCACGTACATGTCCGGAGCGGCGCCGGTGACGATCAACCCGCACGCCAGGATCGTGGCCGAGAAGAACCCGGCGATGGCTTTCCCGGGAGGGAACGCAGCCAGGGGGCGGGTCAGGGCGATGGAGAACGCCACCGCCTCCATCAGGCGGCCCGCGATCCAGAATTGCGCACCCATGTTGACGCCCGACGCCGGGATGATCTCCATCCCCTTGTAGGCGAGGATGTGGGCGAGATCGAGCACGGCCACAAACAAGTGGCCGATGCCCAGCATGAGCAGGAAGTTGGAGCCGATCCACGGCCGGGAATACCAAGCCAGCCCGAACGCGGTGAAGGCGACGATGACGGCGAAAAGCTCGGCGACCGTATGGAAGACGATGAAGCTGTAGGCCGCGAGCGCCAACAGGACAAGAATCAGCAAGCCCAATCCGGCGAACGAGGCTGTCTCCAGCCCTGCCCACCTCTGTGCACTCTTCGCTTCGTTCACCCCGGCCTCACGCCTTGGACGTTCCGGCATTCATTCCGTGCCGCTGTGCCAGGATCGCCCAAGGCCGCGTTCATGAAAATTGACCCGTCGAACGAGGTGGCGGCGGGTCGATGCGCCTATCGGACGAATAGGCTAGTTCTTTCGAACGAGGAACGGGGCAACAGCCCGACCCTGTGCTCAGTCGATCAGCCCGCGGCGGATCGCGTAGGTCGCGAGCTCGGCCGAGTTGTGGAGATCGAGCTTCTGCATGATCTTGGTGCGGTGCGTTTCCACGGTCTTGATGGCGATCGCCAGCGAATCGGCGATCTCGCGGTTCTTGAGCCCCTGGGCGATCAGCCGCAGGACCTCGCGCTCGCGCCCCGTCAGCGCGACCGAGCCGGTCTCGCCGCCGTCGAGATGCTCGCGCACCAGTTCCTCGTTGAGGCCGGGACCGATGTAGGTGCGGCCGGCGCGGACCGCCTCGATCGCCGCCATCAATTCCTCGTGCCCGAGCTTCTTCAGGGCGTAACCGTCGGCACCGGCCGCCACCGCCTCGGCGACGCGGCGCTCGCAATTGGCCACGGTCAGGATCAGCACGCGCACCTGCGGCCACGAGCGCTTGATCCGGCGCGTGGCCTCGACGCCGTCGAGCACCGGCATGGACAGGTCCATCAGCACGATGTCCGGGCGCAGGGCCCGCACCATGTTGACCGCGGCCTCGCCGTCCTCGGCCTCCCCGACGATTTCCACGGACTCGGCCTTGAGCAGTGCCGCCAACCCCTGGCGCACCAACTGCTGGTCTTCAGCGATGACGATGCGAATGGACACCCCGCCCCTCCCTTTCACTCACACTGTGGCCTTGGCCAGGACCCTGGAAATCTTTTCCTTCAGGGCCGGCGGCAGCACCGGTTTGGCCAGGAAGGCGCCGATGTCCAGTTCCTTGGCGCGCGCCACCGTCGATGCGTCGGTATGGGCGGTGAGCATGATGACCGGGGTGCCCGCCACCACCGGGGTGCCGCGCAGCAGCTTGACGAAGCCGAACCCGTCCATCGGCCGCATCTGAATGTCGCAGATCACCAGATCGGGAGTTTCGCGGACCACGGCTTCGATACCGGAATTGCCATCCGACGCTTCGACCACCGAGCCCACGCCCAACTGGGCCAGCATCTTCTTGACGATCGTGCGCACAAATTCCTGATCGTCGATGATCAGAATCTTGAGCGACGAAAAATCAACCGCGTCAGGCATCGCATCCCCTCCTTGCCGAGCCTGGGACGACACTACCAGAACGGGGGAAGGGGAAAAAGGGGGAGGTCGAACACGCGTTTTACGCACATGTCCCCGCGGCCGGTCCCGGTTACTGATTGGCGGCCAGCAGCGGCGCCCCCTCGGCCCGCTGGCGCGCGGCCTCGCGGCCGGCCGCGAACGCCCGCTTGTTGACCTCGACCAGCGCCGGCTTCCGCTCGCGGAAACGGGCCACCACCTGATCCTCCAGGTCGGCCGCCGGGAAGGGCAGGTAATCGGCGATGGCGCCCAGCATGATGGTGTTGACCAGCTTGAGGTCGCCCAGCTTGCGGGCGATCTCGCCGGCGTCGAAATCATACACGGTGACCCCCGCCGCCCGCATCTGGGCCACCGGGTCGTCCGGATAGGTGAACAGGCCGGTGGACACGATGGGCGGCACCAGGCGGATGGTGTTGACCATGGCGACGCCGCCGGGGCGCAGCTGGTCGGCCCACCGCGCCGCCTCGGCCACCTCGAAGGCGACCAGGATGTCGGCGGTGCCGGGGCTGATCACCGGCGACCACACCTTCTTGCCGAAGCGCACGTGGCTGGTCACCACGCCGCCGCGCTGCGCCATGCCGGCCACTTCCGACTTCTTGACGTCGAGGCCCTTGGCGATGGCCAGCTGGGCCAGGATCTCGGCGGCGGTCATGACGCCCTGGCCGCCGATGCCGCACACCAGGATGTTGGTGATGACGTTGTCGCTGCTCATGGTTCCCCCCATCACGCCACGACCGTGGGCTGGTTCTGGACGATGGCCTTGGGCCCGCACGAATCGACGCACATGTGGCAACCGGTGCACATGGCGGTGTCGATCTGGATGAACTTCAGCTCGGCCTCGACGCCGGTCTTGCGCACCTCCTTGGCGGTGCGCTTGACGGTGATGGCGGGGCAGCCGACGTTGATGCAGTTGCCGCAGCCGTTGCAGACGTCGTCGATCACCCGGTACGGCTTCTGCTTGGCGTAGAACTCGGACAGCACGCACGGCTGGTTGGTGATGATCACCGACGGCTCGGGCTGCTCGATCTCGTCCTTGATGGCCTTGAACAGCAGCGGCAGCTTGTAGGGGTCGACCGTCTTGATGCGCTCGGGCTTGACGCCCAGCGCCTCGACCAGCTTGGCGAAATCGACGCGCGGGGCCTCGTCGCCGTGCAGGTCCTTGCCGGTGCCGGCATGGTGCTGGCCGCCGGTCATGCCGGTCGAGCGGTTGTCGAGCAGCAGGGTGGTGACGTTGCCGCGGTTGTAGACGATGTCGAGCATGCCCTGCATGCCCATGTGCAGGAAGGTCGAATCGCCGATGACGCCGATGACCGCCTTGTCCTTGGTCTCTTCCGAGCGCGCCTTGTCCATGCCGAGGGCGATGCCCATGGAGGCGCCCATGGAGATGGTGGTGTCGAGCGCGTTCCACGGATGGCCGGCGCCCAGCGTGTAGCAGCCGATGTCGCCCGAGATCTGGATCCGCTTGCGCAGGCGCGACAGGCAGTAATAGACGCCCATGTGCGGGCAGGCCGGGCACATGGTCGGGGGCCGCGGGAACGGGTCGATCTTGGCGTAGGTGCTGGCCGGCGGCGGCTCCTCGCCGCGCAGGCCGTAGATGGCCGGCACCAGCACCGACGGCGACAGTTCGCCCAGCCGCGGCAGGATGTCCTTGCCGTGGATGTCAAGCAGGCCGGCCGCCTTGAGCTCGGTCTCGACCAGGGGCTCGGTCTCCTCGACCACCACCAGGCGATCGACGGTGGCCCGGAAGGCGCGGATCTTCTCGACCGGCAGCGGATAGGTGAAGCCCAGCTTGATCACCGGCGAGTCGGGGAAGCATTCCCGCACGCTCATGAAGGCCGGACCGGAGGTGACGAAGCCGATGCGGCGGTCGCTGCCGTCCTCGACGAGGTTGAGCGGCGAGACCTCGGCCGCCTTGCGCAGCGCATCCTCGCGGGCGATCTGGCGGGGCAGCATGCCCTTGGCGTTGGAGGGCGTCATCACCCAGCGCTTGGCGTCGAGGCGGAAGCCTTCGATGCCCTTGGGCAGGCGCTCGCCCACCGTCACCATCGCCTTGACGTGGCAGACGCGGGTGGTCAGGCGGATGATGACCGGGGTGTTGAACTCCTCGGACAGCGAGAAGGCGAAGCGCGCCATCTCGTAGGCTTCCTGGGAATCGGCGGGCTCCAGCACCGGAACGTGGGCGAAGCGGCCCCAGTAGCGCGAGTCCTGTTCGTTCTGCGACGAGGACAGGCCGACGTCGTCGGCCACCGCCACCACCAGGCCGCCGACCACGCCGGCCAGCGTCAGGGTCATGAAGGCGTCCGAGGCCACGTTCATGCCCACGTGCTTCATGGCGCAGAAGGCGCGCGCGCCCGACATCGAGGCGCCGATCGCCACCTCCATGGACACCTTCTCGTTGACCGACCATTCCGAATAGAGGTCGGGATAGAGCGAGAGGCTCTCCAGGATCTCGGTGGACGGCGTGCCGGGATAGGCGGCGGCGACCTTGCAGCCGGCCTCCCAGACACCGCGCGCGATGGCGTCATTGCCGGACAGAAGCAGGCGGCTGTTGGCCTTGGCCTGGACCGCAGCGGACATGGGAACTCCTCGTCATCCTTAGGGAAAACGGTCTTTCGGGTGGGGGCGCCCAACCGAAGGGGTTAGAACCTAACATCAACGCGGGCGCGACCGAAAGGGCCTTGACGATGGACAAGGTGGCCGTGGAACTGCCGATTGCCCCATTCGTGATAATGGGCTAAACCGCCCATCCGAAGGTGCAGGGAGGCCTCTTATGACCGCACTGGCGGCGGATACCTGGATGTTCCAGCCCGAGATCGAGCGCATGGACCGCGCGGCGCTGGCGCGGCTGCAGTTCGAACGGCTCAAGACGGCGCTGGCCCATGCCTACGCCAATGTGCCGCATTACCGCCAGCGCTTCGACGAAGCCGGGGTCAAGCCCGAGGACCTCAAGAGCCTGGACGACCTCCGGCGCTTCCCGTTCACGGTCAAGACCGACCTGCGCGACAATTATCCCTTCGGCCTGTTCGCGGTGCCGCGCGAGAAGGTGGTCCGCCTGCATGCCAGCTCCGGCACCACCGGCAAGCCCACGGTGGTCGGCTACACCGCCAAGGACATCGACACCTGGGCCGGCATCATGGCCCGCGCCCTGGCCTGCGCCGGGGTGCGCCCCGGCGACGTCGTTCACAACGCGCTGGGCTACGGCCTGTTCACCGGCGGCCTCGGCTTCCATTACGGGGCGGAGCGCCTCGGCTGCACCGTCACCCCGATGTCGGGCGGCCAGACCGAGCGCCAGACGGTGCTGATGATGGATTTCGGCGCCAGCGTGCTGGTCTCCACCCCTTCCTACGCCCTCAACGTCGCCGAGGTGGCGGAGAAGACCGGCGTCAACCTGGCCGGGTCGCAGCTGCGCCTCGGCGTGTTCGGGGCCGAGCCGTGGTCCGAGACCATGCGCGACGAGCTCGACCGCCGGCTCGGCATCCAATCGGTCGATTCCTACGGCCTGTCCGAGATCATCGGCCCCGGCGTCGCCATGGAATGCCACCTGCGCGTCGGCCTGCACGGCTGGGAGGACCACTTCCTGTTCGAGGTGGTCGACCCCGAGACGCTGGAGCCGCTGCCCATGGGGTCCGAGGGCGAACTGGTCATCACCACGCTGACCAAGGAAGCCCTGCCGATGGTGCGCTACCGCACCCGCGACATCACCCGCCTCACCGACGAGCCCTGCGCCTGCGGCCGCACCCACCTGCGCATCCTCAGGGTGACGGGGCGCAACGACGACATGCTGATCATCCGCGGCGTCAACGTCTATCCCAGCCAGATCGAGGCGGTGCTGGTCGGCTTCCCGGCCATCGCCCCCCACTACCAGCTGATGGTCAGCCGCCAGGGCTCGCTCGACCACCTGACCGTCGAGGTGGAATCCGAGAAGGCGATGGGCGAGACCGAGCGGGAATACCTGGGCAGCAAGGTGCGCCACCACATCAAGTCGATGGTCGGCGTGTCGTGCGAGGTCATCGTGCGGCTGCCGGGCGAGCTGCCGCGTTCACAGGGGAAAGCGACGCGGGTCCGCGACCTGCGCAAAGAGGGCTGACGGCAAAGGGCTGTCGCCACAGCGGCAGCCCCCATATGAGCGGGAGGCATCAACGGAGCCGCCCGCCATGGCCACCACGCCCACCTTCGCCCTGCCCCCCAGCTTCCTGGCAATCCGCAACACCACGCCGTCGGCGCGGTTCTGCGTCGCCGGCATCCCCTTCGACCTCGGCACCACCAATCGCCCCGGGGCGCGCCTGGCCCCCGCCGCCATCCGGGCCGCCAGCCGCATGCTGGTCGACGGCGACAATCCCGCCAACTGGCGCGATCCCAGCCATTCGGACATTTCCGACATCGGCAATTTCGCGGTGGCCCTGGGCGACATTCCCGCCAGCCTCCAGTTGATCGAGCAGCAGGCCGCCGCCATTCCCCACCTCGTCGCCCTGGGCGGCGACCACACCGTCACCCTCGCCCTGTTGCGGGCCCTGACCCGCCGCCTCGGCAAACCGGTCGCCCTGGTGCATTTCGACGGCCATGTCGACACCTGGCCCGACAATTTCGGCCAGGCGCTGGCCCATGGCTCGGTGTTCTGGCACGCCATCGAGGAGGGGCTGGTCGACCCGCAGCGGACGGTGCAGGTCGGCATCCGCTCGCCGGTGCAGAAATCCATCCACGACTGGACCACCGGGCGGGGCGTCACCGTCATCACCGCGGAGCAGGTCCATCTCTCGACCCCGGCGACCATCGCCCAGCACATTCGCGACATCGTCGGCAAGGGTGCGGCCTACCTGTCCTTCGACATCGACGCCCTCGATCCGTCGCAGGCGCCGGGAACCGGGACGCCCGAGGTCGGCGGCTTGTTCACCTGGCAGGCGCTCGGCATCCTGCGCCGGCTCGACGGACTATCCTGGGTCGGCATGGACGTGGTCGAGGTCTCGCCCCCCTACGACGTGTCCGAGATCACCGCCCTGGCCGCCGCCACCATGGCCTGGCAGTACCTGTCGCTGGTGGAGTGACGCGAACGCATCCGGTCGGGTCCCCCTATGCGCACGATCGCGCGCTACCTCGTTTCGGGTATCTCCAAGGGTGGACGCCGCTTCGTTCCGCTTTCGGCCTGCTAATAGCGTTCCATTGTTCGCTTGATGCCAATGGGTGGTGGGCGTATATAGGCCCCGACGCTTGACGCACGTGCCCATGGCCCTCGCGGGGGTCAAGCAACGACGGACGCGTCCTTTTTGAGGAGCCGGTCATACAGTGGACCGGTACCCGAAAGGGAGGTGGACATGGTCGTAGCCCGCGGGAAGGACCGAAATCCCCGACTGACATCGAGTATGTGACGGCGGCCGTCGCGGCATTCTTCCTGCCGCAATGACGCCGCCGAGCATTCGCCTTCGCCCGCGCGGCCACCCGGTTCGCGCGTCGTCGCCGTCTGCCGTTTGGGAATTTCCATGAGCCAGCTCTTCCACTCCTCCGCCGCCGTCGCCCGCCGCCTCCAGGCGTCCCGCCGCCCCGTTCGGGCGGCGCTGCCGGGACGGATCGCGACCGGATTGCCGACCGTCGACGACATCGTCCGCCGCGAGCTGCCGGCGGTGCCGCTGCATTGCCTGCGTCCGGCCGCCCTGACCGAGCAGGCCGAGCGGTTCGTGGCGCAGTTCCCCGGCCGCGTCCTCTACGCGGTGAAGTGCAACCCCGAGCCGGCGGTGCTGCGCGCGCTGTGGCTGGGCGGCGTGCGCGAATTCGATTGCGCCTCGGCGCAGGAGGTCCGCCTCGTGCGGGCGCTGCTTCCCGACGCCACCATCCATTTCATGCACCCGGTCAAGTCGCGCGCCGCCATCCGCGAGAGCTGGCAGGTTCACGGCGTCCGCGATTTCGTCGTCGATTCGGCCGACGAGATCGCCAAGGTGCTGGAGGAGACCGGGGCCGGCTTGCGCGACCTCGGCCTGGTGGTGCGCCTGGCCCTGCCCAAGGGCGGCGCCGTCTACGACCTGTCGGGCAAGTTCGGGGCCGAGGCCGCCGAAGCGGTGCGCCTGCTGCGGCTCGCCCGCGCCGTGTCGCGCCGGGTCGGCCTCAGCTTCCACGTCGGCAGCCAGTGCCTGGACCCCGATGCCTATCGCCGGGCGATCGCCCTGGCCGGGCGCGTGGTCGCCGAGGCGCGGGTGAAGCTCGACGTGCTTGACGTCGGCGGCGGCTTCCCGGTCGCCTACCCCGACGTCACTCCGCCGCCCATCGAGGATTTCGTCGCGGCCATCACCGAGGCCACCGCAGCCATCGGCCTGTCGCCCGACACGGAATTGTGGTGCGAGCCGGGCCGCGCGCTGGCGGCGCCCGGCCAGTCCCTGGTGGTCCAGGTCCAGGCCCGCCGCGACAACGAGCTGTTCATCAGCGACGGCATCTACGGCAGCCTGTCGGACGCGGGGCCGCTGGGCTTCCGCTTTCCCTGCCGCCTGATCCGGATTGAGGGGGATGCCCCCTCGACGACGCTGGCGCCGTTCGCCTTCTATGGCCCGACCTGCGATTCCGCCGACCGCATGGCGGGGCCGTTCCTGCTGCCCGAGGACATCCGCGAGGGCGATTGGATCGAGATCGGCCAGTTGGGGGCCTACGGCACCTGCCTGCGTACCGGCTTCAACGGATTCGACCAGGCATCGCTGATCGAGGTGGCCGACCGGCCGCTGATCGAGCCGGTCGCCCGGCCGCCCGCCGCGATCCGGGCGGCCTGACCAGACTACGCACAAAAAAGATAAGAGGGGATAATCAACAATGAGCAAGCATGTCGCGTTTCCTGGCAGAATTGTCTTTATCGGGTTCGGGAGCATCGGCCAGGGCGTCCTGCCGCTGATCCTGCGCCACATCGAGGTCGATCCCTCGCGGATCACCATTGTCACCGCCGAGGAACGCGGCCACGACGAGGCCGATGAATACTCGATCCGCTTCATCAACCACGCCCTCACCCCCGAGAATTACCGCGACGTGCTGACGCCCCTGGTGGGCGAGGGCGACTTCATCCTCAACGTGTCGGTGGACGTCTCCTCGGTGGCGCTCGTCCAGTTCGCCCGCGAGCGCGGCGCGCTGTATCTCGACACCTGCATCGAGCCCTGGGCCGGCGGCTACACCGACACCTCGCTGTCGCCGTCGCGGCGGTCCAACTACGCGCTGCGCGAAACCGCCATGGCGCTCAAGACCGACGGCAAGGCCCCGACAGCGGTGCTGACCCACGGCGCCAATCCCGGACTGGTCAGCCATTTCGTCAAGAAGGCGATGCTGGACATCGCCCGTGACACCGGCGTTCCCGCCAGCGAGCCCGCCAGCCGCGAGGACTGGGCGGCGCTGGCCGAAAAGCTGGGGATCAAGGTGGTGCACATCGCCGAGCGCGACACCCAGGTGTCGGAGCACCGGCCCAAGCGGGTCGGCGAGTTCGTCAACACCTGGTCGGTCGACGGCTTCGTCGGCGAAGGCTGCCAGCCCGCCGAGCTCGGCTGGGGCAGCCACGAGCGCCACTGGCCCAACGACGCCATGCGCCACGATTTCGGCCCCGGCAGCGCCATCTACCTGATGCGCCCCGGCGCCAGCGTGCGCGTGCGCACCTGGACCCCCACCGAAGGCCATTTCCACGGCTTCCTGATCACCCACAGCGAGGCGATCTCGCTGGCCGACTATTTCACGGTCAAGGACAACGGCAACGTCCGCTACCGTCCCACCGTCCACTATTCCTACCACCCCTGCGACGACGCGGTGCTGTCGGTGCACGAAGTGGCCGGCAAGAACTGGCACATGCAGCCCGAGAAGCGGCTGATGGTCGAGGAGATCACCTCGGGCGTCGACGAACTCGGCGTCTTGCTGGCCGGCCACGCCAGGAACGCGTACTGGTACGGCTCGCAGCTGTCGATCGACGAGGCGCGCCGCCTGTGCCCGCACAACAACGCCACCAGCCTGCAGGTGACCGTCGCCGTGCTGGCCGGCATGGTGTGGGCGATCGAGAACCCCGAGGCCGGCGTCGTCGAGCCCGAGGACATGGACTACCGCCGCTGCCTGGACATCTGCATGCCCTATCTCGGGCCGGTGGTGGGCCGCTACACCGACTGGACCCCGCTGGCCGACCGCGGCCGCCTGTTCCCCGAGGACATCGACCGCGACGACCCCTGGCAGTTCAAGAACGTGCGGGTGGTGTAAGCGTTAACCGTCGTCCCGAGCGAATGCGAGGGACCTCGTCCGCCACCGACGCACGGCCGGGTACGAGGTTCCTCGCTGGCGCTCGGAATGACAATGGCCCAAACAAAAACCCCCGGCGCCCACGGCTGCCGGGGGTTTTCCTTGCGCGAGCGCGAACTCAGCCGTGCAGGGCCTGGTATTTGGCCATCAGCTGGTCGTGGGTCTCGGTGACGCTCTGGATGATGCAGTCGGCCGGGCACACCAGCTGGCACTGCGGGCTGTCCTCGGCGCCGACGCACTCGGTGCAGCGGGCCTCGTCGATCAGGTAGATGACGTCGCCGGCGGAAATGGCTTCGTTGGGGCAGGCGGCGACGCAGGCGTCGCAGCTGGTGCAGTCGTCGGTAATCTTGAGCGACATGGTGGTTCCTCTCCGTTTCCCCCGAGACCCCGCCATGCTCGCCCGCATGCGCAGGGCGGCACCCCGTAAGAGGGGCCTCGATGGACAGCGCGTATATCCAAAGCCAGGGGGTTTTGACAACTAAATTTCACGTTTTCCTCATGCAAGGGAGCTAATCTGTCCGCACAGGGCTGAACATGATCATATTCTGTTAAGCTGTAGCGCTGGCAGAGGAGGTCCGATGACCACCGAATCCGTGTCCCTGGCTTTGTGCGGCAGTGGCGGTTCCGGCGTGATGACGGCGGCCAACATGCTGGTCGACGCCGCTTCCGCCGCCGGCTTCTACGCCCTGTTCGGCCGCTCGTCCGGCCCGCAGATCCGCGGCGGCGAGGCCGCCGCCTTCGTCCGCCTGTCGGCCCTGCCCTTGGCCTCGGTCGACGATCTCACCGACATCCTGATCGCCATCGATTGGCAGAACGCCGAACGCTTCGCCGCCGAGCTGGCTCTCGGACCCTCCAGCCTGATCGTGGCCGATCCCGCCGCGGGCGAGATCCCGCCGGCGCTGGCCCGTTCCGGCGCCCAAGTCGTCAACCTGCCCATGAGGCAGGTCGCCAAGACCATCCCCGACGGCCGCGCCAACATGGTGGCGCTCGGCGCCGCCTGCGCCCTGATCGGCCTGCCGGTGGGCGCGGCGGTGGAGGTGCTGGGCAAGAGCCTCAAGCGCAAGCATGCCGACGCCTTCGAGGCCTCCGCCGAGGGCGTGCGCCTGGGCGCCGAGGCGGCCGCCGGACTCGCACGGACCAAGCGCCTGGGCACCGCCCATGGCGATCCCGCCGGGCGCTGGGCCATCACCGGCAACCAGGCGGCCGGCCTGGGCGCCATCCTGGGCGGGGTGCGCTTCTGTGCCGCCTACCCCATCACCCCCGCCACCGAGGCGCTGGAGTGGCTGTCGGGCGCCCTGCCCAAGGTGGGTGGCGTCTTCGTCCAGGCCGAGGACGAGCTGGCCTCCATTAACATGTGCATCGGCGCCAGCTTCGGCGGCACGCCCTCGCTGACCGCGACCTCCGGCCCCGGCCTGTCGCTGATGATCGAGGGGCTGGGGCTTGCGGTGGCGTCCGAGACCCCGCTGGTGGTGGTCGATGTCCAGCGCGCCGGACCGTCGACCGGCATCCCCACGAAGTCCGAGCAGGCGGATCTCGACATCGCGCTGCACGGCCTGCACGGCGACGCGCCGCATCTGGTGGTGGCACCGCAATCGGTGGCCGATTGCCTGTTCACCACCCAATGGGCCGTCACCCTGGCTGAGGCGCTGCAGACCCCCTGCATCGTCCTGTCCGACCAGTCGCTGGGCCAGACCCGCGCGGTGATCGACGCCCCGCCCCTGCCCGATACCCCTGCGCGGCGGCTGGTGGCCGACAGCCCCGAGGACTACCGCCGCTACGAATTAACCGACAGCGGTGTCTCCCCCATGGCCCTGCCCGGCACCGCCGGCGGCCAGTACACCGCCGACGGCCTGGAACACGGACCGTCCGGCACGCCGTCCAGCCAGGCCGCCGACCATCTGGCGCAGTTGGACAAGCGCCGCGACAAGCTGCTGCGCCACGATTACGGCGAGACCTGGGCCACCGTCGAGGGCGAGGGTCGGGTCGCGGTTCTCACCTGGGGCTCGACCACGGGCGCGGCCCGCGAGGCCATCGCCCGCGCCCGCCGCCGCGGCATGGCGGTCCGCTTGGTCAGCCTGCGCCTGCTGTCGCCGCTGAACGCCCAGGGCGTGGCCAAGGCGCTGGAGGGGGCAGAGACGGTGCTGGTGGTCGAGCAGAGCCACGGCCGGCAGTTCCTGCGCCATCTGCGCGCCGAGATGGACCTGCCGGGCACGGTCGAGAGCCTCGCCCGCCCCGGCCCGCTGCCCATCCGCCCGGGCGAGATCCTCGACCGCCTGCTGATGCTGGGGAGGTGACCATGACCGGCTGCTCCGCGATGGATTTCAGGTCAGAGGTCAAACCGGTGTGGTGCCCGGGCTGCGGCGATTACGGCGTGCTGGCCGCCTTCGGCAAGGCCTTCGCCGATCTCGGGCTCGAGCCGCACGAGGTGGCGGTGGTGTCGGGCATCGGCTGCTCGTCGCGCATCCCCGCCTACACCGCCTGCTACGGGCTGCATGGCATCCACGGCCGCGCCCTGCCGACCGCCACCGGCCTCAAGCTGGCGCGGCCCGACCTCACCGTGGTCGCCACCGGCGGCGACGGCGACGGCTTCTCCATCGGCGGCAATCACTTCCTGCACGCCTGCCGGCGCAACGTGGACATGACGTACGTGGTGATGGACAACCGCGTCTACGGCATGACCAAGGGCCAGCCGTCGCCCACCACAGAAGCCGACTGGGACCACTCGGCCATGGCCCCCGAGGGGACCGGCATCGCCCCCTTCAACCCGCTGGCCGTCGCCTTGTCGGCCGGGGCCAACTTCATCGCCCGCGCCTTCTCGGGCGACCCCAACCGGACCGCGGCGCTGATCGCCGAAGCCATCGCCCACCCCGGCTTCTCGCTGGTGGTGGTGATGAGCCCGTGCGTGACCTTCCGCGAGGAACAGCGCGAGTGGAAGCTGACGGCCCGCCCCACGCCCCTGCCCGCCACCGACGACCCCGCCGAGGCCGCCCGCCGGCTGATGACCGACGACGGCATGTCCATGGGGGTGGTGTTCAAGGGGACGCGGCCGCCCTACGCGCCCGAGCGGACGGTCTCGGTCGCGCCCGAGGAACTGGCGGCGCCGTTCCGGCTGTAGACCTGACCACTTTCTTCCGTCATCGCCGGGCATGCCCGGCGATCCACGTGGATGCCCGCGTCAAGCGCGGGCATGACGGCGAGGGAAAGGCCGTAAGACGTCAGCCCTTGGGCGGCTCGACGAAGCCGATGGCGTTGCGCACGACGTAGAGCGGGCGCTGCTTGACCTCGGAGAACACGCGGCCGAGGTACTCGCCGATGACGCCGAGGCTGATGAGCTGGATGCCGCCGAAGAACAGCACCGCCACCATCAGCGAGGCGTAGCCGGGCACGTCGATGCCGAGCACCAGGGTCTTGGCGATGATGACCAGGCCGTAGAACAGGCCGAAGAAGGCGGCCAGCATGCCGACGAAGGTCCACACCTTGAGCGGCACCGCCGTGAAGGAGGTGATGCCGTCGATGGCAAGGCGCCACAACCGCAGCAGGTTGAACTTGGTCTCGCCGGCGGCGCGCGGCGCCACGTCGTAGGGCATGGTGACCTGCTTGAACCCGACCCAGGCGTACAGCCCCTTCATGAAGCGGGTGTGCTCGGGCATGGCGTTGAGCACGTCGACCACCTTGCGGTCGAGCAGACGGAAGTCGCCGGCGCCCGGCGGCAGCCGGATCTCGGAGATGCGCTCGAACAGCCAGTAGAAGGACTGGGCGAACAGGCGCTTGATGGCGCTTTCGTTCTCGCGGTCGCGGCGCACGGCGATGACCATCTCATAGCCGTCGCGCCACTTGGCCAGCATGTCCTTGATCATCTCGGGCGGGTGCTGGAGGTCGGCGTCGATCATCACCACCGCCTCGCCGCTGGTGTGCTGCAGCCCGGCCGTCAGCGCCAGTTCCTTGCCGAAGTTGCGCGACAGCTCGACGATCTTTATCCTCGCGTCGCGGCGGTTATGCTCGACCACGCGGGCCACGGTGTCGTCGCGGCTGCCGTCGTCGACGCAGACGATCTCGTACGGCACGCCGATGTCCTTGAGCACGACCTCGAGCCGCTCGAACAGCCGGTCGACGTTGCCCGATTCGTTGAACATCGGGATGACCAGCGACAGCACCGGACGGGTCAGGGCGGAGGCACGCTCGGCGACAGCCTCTTGCACGATCACGGACATGAAACGAGCCTTTTCCGAAAACCCGGCACCCCCTTTTGCGCCGGGGACAAACATCGGCCAGAGTGTGAAGAAATCCCCGCGGCCGGTCAACGCCGGCCCACCCACGATATCGGTTGAACCAGCCCCATGACTGCGACACCCACCCGCTCCGCGATCACCCTGTGCGCCGACGATTACGGACTGGCGCCCGGCGTCGGTACCGCCATTCGCGACCTGATCGCCCGCGGGAGGCTGCAGGCCACCGGATGCATGACGGGAAGCCCGTTCTGGCCCGCCGAGGCGCAGTTGCTGAAGCCGCAGGACGGCCAGGCGGACATCGGCGTCCACCTGACCCTGACCGACCAGGTGCCCACCGGCCCGATGCCGGACCTCGCCCCGGGCGGACGGCTGCCGCCGCTGCCGGAGCTGCTCAAGCGCGCCCTCGCCCGCCGCCTGGACAAGGCCGAGATCGCCGCCGAGCTGGAGCGGCAGGTTGACAATTTCGAGCGTGAGTTCGGCCGCGCCCCCGACTTCCTCGACGGCCACCACCACATCCACCAGTTGCCGATCGTCAACGAGGTGGTGATCGAGCTGTGGCGTCGCCGCATGGGCGGCAAGGGCTGGATCCGCCTGTGCTTCGAGGCGCCAACCGCCATCCTGAAGCGGGGCGTCTCGACGGGCCGTGCCCTCATCATCTCCGAACTGGGCCGCGGCTTCGGCCGCCGGCTGCGTCGGGAAGGCGTGCCCCACAACACCTCGTTCCGCGGCGTCTACGACTTCTCCGGCAAGGTCCCGTTCGACCGCCTGTTCCGCGCCTTCACCGACCGTCCGCACGGGCGCACCCTGATGATGGTGCATCCCGGCATCGTCGACGAACCGCTGCGGGCCGCCGACACGCTCACCGGCCAGCGCGAGGTCGAGTACCGGTTCCTGGCGTCCGACGCCTGCGCCGCCTCGCTGGCCGAGCGCGGATTGACCTTCGCCCGCCTGTTCGCATGAGCGTCACCGCATGAGTGCCGGGGGCGCGGCCTTCCGGCTGTCGGTCTATTACGCGGCCCTGTTCGCCGCCGTCGGCGTGCACCTGCCGTTCTGGCCGGTGTGGCTGGCCGCCAAGGGCCTCACCCCCGCCGAGATGGGCTGGCTGGCCGCCGCCACCTACCTGGCCAAGGTCACCGTCAATCCGGTGGTCGGCCACGTCGTCGACCGGCGCGGCGACCGCCGCCTGCCCATGCTGGCCTTGGCCGGCGGCGCCACCCTGTGCTTCCTGCTGTTCGCCGTCACCGACGGCTTCTGGCCCATCCTGGGGGTGACCATGCTCGCCCTCGGCCTGTGGGGCGGGGTCATGCCCATCGGCGACAGCTTGGCGATGATGGCCGTCGCCCGCTTCCGCCTGGATTACGGCCGCATTCGCCTGTGGGGGTCGCTGTCCTTCATCGTCGCCGCCACCCTGGTCGGGCGCCTGCTGGTGGATGCCCCGCCGTCCGTCCTGATGGGGCTGGTGGCCGGCGGCCTCGGCGTCATGGCGCTGGCCTGCGTCGGACTGCCCGACCTGCGCATCGACAGCCGCAAGGGCACTCCTCCGGCGCCGCTGCGGCCGCTGCTGTCCAGCCGCCCCTACCTGCTGTTCGTCGCCGCCGCCGCCCTCAACCAGGCCGCCCACACCGTCTACTACGCCTTTGCCACCCTGCACTGGAAGGCGGCCGGGGTGGCCGACGACACCATCGGCCTGTTGTGGTCCGAGGGCGTGCTGGCCGAGATCGTGCTGTTCGCCTTCTCCGGCGCGGCAGTGCGCCGGCTGGGACCGGGCGGCCTGCTGGTGACGGCCGGCCTGGGAGGGGTGCTGCGCTGGCTGGTGCTAGGGTCCTCGACCGCGCTGCCGCTGCTGGTCGGGGCGCAATTGCTGCATGCCGCCACCTTCGGCTGCGCCCATCTGGGCGCCATGCACTTCCTGCAGCGAGCCATTCCCACCGGCCTGTCGGCGCGCGCCCAGACCCTCTACGCCACCGTCGCCACCGGCATCGTGCCCGGGCTGATGAGCCCGTTCACCGGCTGGCTGTTCCAGGGCCTGGGCGGCTCGGCCTTCCTGGTGATGGCCGGCTTTTCGCTGGCGGCCACCGGCCTGGCGTGGGCCGTGATGCGGCGCTGGGACGGCGCCAAGATCCTCTAGCGCAGCATCACCCACGCGGCTCCCAGCACCGCGGAGGCCGCCAGGGTGGCGATCATGCCGAGATGGAAGCGCAGCATGGCGATCATGGCCGCGACGGCGAGGACCACCGAGGCCGGCTCGATGGAACTCCACTCCGGCAACGGCAGGTTCAGCGGCCCCGGCCCCACCCGCGCGAAGACCACGTGGAGACCGAACCACACCGCGAGATTCATCACCACGCCGACCACGGCGGCAGTGATCGCCCGCAGCGCCCCGGCCAGGGCGCGGTTGCCGCGGATGGTTTCCAGGTAGGGCGCGCCGATGAAGATCCACAGGAAGCTGGGCATGAAGGTCACCCACACGGTCAGCACCGCGCCGACGATGCCGCCGGCCCAGGGTCCCAGCGCCCCCGGCTGGCGGAACCCGGCGAGAAAACCGACGAACTGGTTGACCAGGATGAGGGGGCCGGGGGTGGTCTCGGCGAGGCCCAATCCGTCCATCATCTCGCCCGGAGACAGCCAGCCATAGACGCCGACCGCCTGCTGCGCCACGTAGGCCAGCACCGCGTAGGCGCCGCCGAAGGTCACCACCGCCATCTTGCTGAAGAACAGG
Source organism: Solirubrobacterales bacterium (assembly GCA_050260775.1). Classification (GTDB taxonomy): domain Bacteria; phylum Pseudomonadota; class Alphaproteobacteria; order Rhodospirillales; family Magnetospirillaceae; genus CALABS01. Next base: position 48,138 of record JBLNCP010000036.1, read on the forward strand.
CCAATCCCCGCGAAGGCGCCGGAAACCTCGATCGCGACCACTACCGGGGCGAACCACAGCGTCAGCAGGACGGCGGCGGTCACGGCCAACGACGCCAGGTCCGGCCGCTCCTTCGCCAGGATCGCCCGATCGACCACCCCCTCGCCGCCCTTGCTGTCGGCTGCCGCCGGCATCGCCAGCCCGATCAGGCCGGCGGCCAGCACGATGAGGGGAAACGGCACGCCGAACACGAAGATGCCGACGAAGGCGCCGACCGCCAGCGCCACCAGGGCGCGCGATTTCAGCGCCCGCCGGCCGATGCGCAGCACCGCTTCCACCACCACCGCCAGCACGGCCGGCTTGAGGCCGACCAGCAGTGCCGCGACGATGCCGACGTCATGGAAGCCGGCATAGAGGCCGGCCAGCCCCATCATCACCAGGAAGCCGGGCAGCACGAACAGGGTGCCGGCGATGAGGCCGCCCGGCACCCGGTGGAGCGCCCAGCCGACATAGGTGGCGAGCTGCTGCGCCTCGGGACCGGGCAGGAGCATGCAGTAGTTGAGGGCGTGCAGGAAACGCTCCTCGCCGATCCACTTGCGCTCGTCGACGAGGATGCGGTGCATGGTGGCGATCTGCCCGGCCGGCCCGCCGAAGGACAGCAGGCCGATCTTCAAGAAGACGCGGAAGGTCTCGGCGAAGGACGGAGGGCCAGCGGAAACCGATTGTTCTGCATCCACGGCGCGGCATTCCTCATGCGAGAGGTTGAACCGCAGCGCTTGGGCGTCGGCCGCCTGGCCGGGCGTCTGCGTGCCCGGGTTCTCCGGAACTACTTTGGCCCGCACCCGCCTTGCGTCAATGCCGCCCTAGACGGTCAGGCCCGGCGAGGTCGGGGGTTCGGCCAGCAGGCCGGCGAGAACGGCAAGGCCACGTTCCAGTTCCTCGCGGTCGACGGGGGCGGTGATCGACACGCGGACGCCGTCCCGGCTGGGCCGACCAATCGCGAAGGATTCGGTCGGAGCCACCGCCACGCCGCGCCGGCCGGCCTCGGCGACGAAGGCCGAGCTGCGCCACGGCAGGGCCAGGGGCAGCCACACATTGAAGGATGCCGAGGACGGCCGCACCGCCTCGCCCAGATGCTGGACGGCGAGCGCGATGCGCGCCGCCGATTCGGCCCGCTGGCGCTCGGCCTGGGCAAAGGCCGCGCCGGACTCGATCAGCATGGCCGCAACCTCGAGCAGCGGGGTGGCGAGCGTCAGCGTCGTCGCCCCCACGGCGGCCTCGGCCCGGCCCTTCAGCTCAGGCGGCAGGGCCAGGAAGCCGACCCGCAGGCCGGGCGACACGCTCTTGGCCAGGGCCGAGACATAGAGGGTGTTGTCGGGGGCGAAGGAATGGATGGCCGGCGGCGCCTCGGGGTGGAGGAAACGGTGGATGCCGTCCTCGATGACATAGGCATGGTGGCGCCGCGCCGCCTCGGCGATGGCGCGCCGGCGCTCGGCCGACAGGGTGACGTTGAGGGGATTGTGGACGGTGGCGATGGTGTAGAGCACGCGGCCGCGATGCTCGGCGAAGGCCCGCTCGACCTCCTCGGGGATCAGGCCGCCCTCGTCGGTGGGCAACGGCACCAACTGGCGCCCGAGCAGGCTGGCCGCCGACTTGATCCCAGGATAGGTGAAGTCCTCGACCAGCACGGTGTCGCCGGGATGGGTGGTGGCGGCCAGCGCCGCGATCAGGCATTGCTGGCTTCCGACGCCGATGACGATGCGGTCGGGATGGGCGTCCACCTCCTCCCACGCCAGCCACTTGGCGGCGGCGATGCGATGGCGGGTGAAGGCCGGTTCCAGATTGTAGGCGAGCAGCGACGGCAGGTCGGGCCGCCGCGCCAGCGCTTCCAGGGCCGGACCGATGATGGAGGCCCCCTGGTCCCAGGTGGGACGGTTGAGCGCCATGTTGATGGCACCGCTGCGCGCCGCCACATCGGCGCCGAGATACTGGGAGATGGCGGGTTCCTGGTCCTTCGCGGGATCGCGCACGAAGGTGCCGCGTCCCACCTCGCCGGACACCAGCCCTTGGCGTTCGGCCTCGGCATAGGCGCGCGCCACCGTGCCCACCGTCACCTTCAGGCGCCAGGCAAGATCGCGGTGGGTCGGCAGCCGGGTGCCCGGAATCAACCGGCCGGCGGCCATGTCGGCGGCCAGGGCGTCGACGATGGCCCGGTAGCGCGGGCCGGAGCGGGCGGAGAGGTCGGGAAGCCAGTTTGACATGGTGTCAATGTTGGCATTGACTCCATTCCCGCGTCAATGAATGAGTCAATTCCGGTGCCTTGAGAGGATTGCACCATGGAATTGGCAAATTGCACCCATTCAATTTCGGCAACCGCCATCCGCCTGGCCGACTCTCTGCTGGGATGGATCGAGCGCTCGCGCGAACGCGGCCAACTGGCCGCGCTGGACGACCGCGCCCTGGCCGATCTCGGCATCGGCCGCGGCGAGGCCGAGCAGGAAGTGCGCAAGGGGTTCTGGCAGAAGTGAGCCTCAGCCGGCGGCAGCGAGGAACCCGGCCGCCACCCTGAGATCCGCCACCAGTCCCGCATAGGCCGGCTCGCGGTCGGGGTCGGTCATGCGCAGCACCGCCGAGGGATGGATGGTGGCCAGCACCGCCCGGCCGCCCGCCCGCAGCACCCTGCCCCGCTCACGGGTCACCCGGAACGCCTTGCCGAGCAGCGCCTGGGCGGCGGTCGCCCCCAGCGCCACCACCAGACGCGGCTCAATCGCCGCGAGCTCGGCCTCCAGCCAGGGATGACAGGCCGCGACCTCACGGCTCGACGGCTTGGCGTGGATGCGCTTCTTGCCGCGGGGCTCCCACTTGAAGTGCTTGACCGCATTGGTGACGTAGGCGCGGTCGCGGTCGATGCCGGCATCGGCCAGCGCCCGATCGAGCAGGCGGCCCGCAGGACCGACGAAGGTACGGCCGGTCTGGTCCTCGGCGTCGCCGGGCTGCTCGCCCACCAGCACGACCAGCGAGTCGGGACGACCTTCGCCGAAGACCGTGCGAGTTCCGGTGAGATGCAGGGGACAGGCGGTGCAGCCGGCGGCGGCGGCGCGCAGGGACGGCAGGTCGCGCTCGGGCGGCAGGAAGGGGCGGGCGTCTTCGGCCATGCCCGGGGGAACACCGCGTGCGGGGGAGCGTTCCCGGCAAAGCCCCCGCCCTGCCCTCCCCCACGCTCCGCGCGGGGGAGGGTGATGAATACGATATTGCCTCCTCCCCCACGCTCCGCGCGGGGGAGGGTTGGGGTGGGGGCTTGCCGCCCAAACGAAAAGCCCCGGAGCTTGCGCCCCGGGGCCTGTCGCTACTCGGATCGAACGATCCTTACTCCGCCGGCTCCTTGCGGGCCTTGGCGTAGCCCACCGTCTCGAGCGACTGCTCGATTTCGGTGAGGATCTCGGGATCGTCGATGGTCGCCGGCATCTTGAAGTCCTGGTTGTCGGCGATCTTCTGCATGGTGCCGCGCAGGATCTTGCCCGAGCGGGTCTTGGGCAGGCGCTTGACCACGGTGCAGGTCTTGAACGCCGCCACCGGGCCGATGGTCTCGCGCACCAGCTTGACCACCTCGGCGATCACCTGCTCGTCCGGCTTGGTGACACCGGCCTTGAGGCAGATGAAGCCCAGGGGCAGCTGGCCCTTGAGTTGGTCGGCGACGCCGATCACGGCGCACTCGGCGACGTCGGGGTGGCTGGCCAGCACCTCTTCCATCTGGCCGGTGGACAGACGGTGGCCGGCAACGTTGATGATGTCGTCGGTGCGGCTCATCACGTAGGCGTAGCCGTCCTCGTCGATCATGCCGGCGTCGGCGGTCTTGTAGTAGCCCGGGAACTCGGCGAGGTAGCTGTCGAAGAAGCGCTGCTCGGCGTTCCACAGGGTGTAGAAGGTGCCGGGAGGCAGCGGCAGCTTGACCACCAGCGAGCCGGTCTGGCCGGGCTTGCACTGGTGATGGCCCTCGTCGAGGACCTGCAGGTCCCAGCCCGGGGCGGCCTTGGTCGGCGAGCCGGGCTTGACCGGGAATTCATGCAGGCCCAGGCAGTTGGCGGCAATCGCCCAGCCGGTCTCGGTCTGCCACCAGTGGTCGACCACCGGAACCTTGAGGTTCGACTGTGCCCACTTGATGGTCTCGGGGTCCGAGCGTTCGCCGGCCAGGAACAGGGCGCGCAGCGAGCCGAGGTCGTACTTCTTCAGCAGCTCGGCGTTCGGGTCCTCGCGCTTGATGGCGCGGAAGGCGGTCGGCGCGGTGAACAGCGTCGACACCTTGTGCTGGCTGATGACGCGCCAGAAGGCGCCGGCGTCGGGGGTGCCGACCGGCTTGCCCTCGTACACGATGGTGGTGTTGCCGTTCAGCAGCGGCGCGTAGACGATGTAGGAGTGGCCGACCACCCAGCCCACGTCGGAGGCGGCCCAGTAAACCTCGCCGGGCTTGACGTTGTAGATGTTCTTCATCGTCCACTTCAGCGCCACCATGTGGCCGCCGTTGTCGCGCACGACGCCCTTGGGCTGGCCGGTGGTGCCGGAGGTGTAGAGGATGTAGAGGGGATCGGTGGCGGCGACCTTGACGCAATCGCGCGGGGCGGCCTTGGCGATGGCCTCGCTCCAGTCGACGTCGCGGCCGGCGATCAGGGTGGCGGCGGCCTGCGGACGCTGCAGGATGACGGTCTTGCCGGGCTTGTGCTCGGCCAGCTCGATGGCATGGTCCAAGAGCGGCTTGTAGGCGATAACGCGGGAGCCCTCGATGCCGCACGAGGCCGAGACGATGACCTTCGGCTTGGCGTCGTTGATGCGGGTGGCGAGCTCGTTGGAGGCGAAGCCGCCGAACACCACCGAGTGCACCGCGCCGAGACGGGCGCAGGCGAGCATGGCGATCAGCGCCTCGGGCACCATCGGCATGTAGACGATGACGCGGTCGCCCTTTTCGACGCCCTGGTCGGCCAGCACGCCGGCGAAGCGCGACACCAGGTCCTTCAGCTCGGCATAGGTGATGTGGCGGACGGTGTTGGTGACCGGGCTGTCGTAGATGATGGCGTTCTGGCTGCCGCGGCCCTGCTCGACATGGATGTCGACGGCGTTGTAGCAGGTGTTGACCTCGCCGCCCCGGAACCAGCGGTAGATCGGCGCCTTGGAATCGTCGAGGACCTTGTCCCAGGTCTTGTACCAATGAAGGTCCTTGGCGGCCTCACCCCAGAAGCCCTCAGGGTCCTTGAGCGACTTCTCGTAAGCCAGTTCGTAGGCGTTGGTCATGGTGGACGGATCCCTCTATTCACGACTCCCATGAGGGGACTTATGCCCCTCCATTCGAGGGGGGCAGGATGCCGCATGACGAAATTTTTTGAAAGCCCCGAATCGGCACGCGCAGCAAGGCTTCGCGGTGCCGTGCCGTAGGGTATATTCATTTCAGCGGTGCTTTATGCCACCCCTTAGGGTGGGAGAAGGAGGGAAGCCGGCCTCGCTTGCGGTTCTCGCCCTCCCCGAAGCCGGCGTTGCAATCCGCTCCTCTGGACTGATGGCTAGTGCGTGGACTGTCCGATGCGGCTCAGCTCGTCCTTGATGCGCAATTTCTGGCGCTTGAGGTCGGCGATCTGGGAGTCGTCGGGCTGCGGGCGGCGGGTTTCCACCTCGATCGCCGATTCAAGCGCAGCGTGCCGGGCTTTCAAAGACTCGATCCGGTCCAGAAGGCTCATTACTATCCTCCCTAACATTGGGTGAGGATCAAAGTGTAAGCCGTGAACGACGGTGTTGTCAGCAGGGAAAATGCGTGTGTATGCCTCAATCCGAGAGGCGAATCAACCCACTTTCTTAAGGTTATCGCACAATGCAGGATGAAATACCCGTCGGAGGCATCCACGGAAGGTTGGTCGTGGGCATCAGCGGCGCCTCCGGGGTGATCTACGGCATCCGCACCCTCGAACTGCTGCGCCGCCTCAAAATCGAATCGCACCTGGTGATGTCCAAGGCCGCCGAGGTGACTCTGGCGCACGAGACGTCGCGCAAGCTGGCCGAGGTCCGCGCGCTGGCCGATTACTGGTACAAGCCCGAGGACATCGGCGGCGCGCCGGCGTCGGGCTCGTTCCGCACCCTGGGAATGATCGTGGCGCCGTGCTCGATCCGCACCATGAGCGAGATCGCCACCGGCGTGACCACCTCGCTGCTCACGCGCGCCGCCGACGTGACGCTCAAGGAACGCCGCCGCCTGGTGCTGATGGTGCGCGAGACGCCGCTGCACACCGGCCATCTGCGCACCATGCTGCAATTGTCGGAAATGGGGGCGGTGGTCGCGCCGCCGGTGCCCGCGTTCTACGCCCGCCCCGACAGCCTCGACGCCATGGTCGAACACACGGTGGGCCGCATGCTCGACCTGTTCGGGCTCGATTGCGGCACGATCAACCGCTGGGGCGAGTAGCCGCCCCTCACCCGGCCGAGCAGCCCCCGACCTCGCCAAGATAGATGCCCAAGCCGCGGGCGGTATGGGCCAGGGTGCCGTAGGGATCGACGGCGCGGGTGATGCCGGCCACTTCGGCGATCGGCACGTCGACCACCTGCCCGTGCTGCCACGCCACCATGCGGTCGAGCTTGCCCTGGGCGATCAGGTCGACGGCGTGCACGCCGAAGGCCGAGGCGATCAGGCGGTCGCGCATGCCCGGGGTGCCGCCGCGCTGGACGTGGCCGAGCACGGTGACGCGGGTCTCGGCTTCCACCTGGGTGGACAGCTTGTCGGCAAGGTACTGGCCGATGCCGCCATAGCGCGCCTCGTTGCCGCAATGGACCTGGGTGACCGGCTGGCCGGTCTCGGTCTTGCAGCCTTCCGCCACCACCACCAGGGCATGGTTGCGCCCCTCGGCGCGCACGGCGGCGATCTTCTGGGCGATGCCGTCCAGGGTGTAACCGATCTCCGGGATGAGGATGACGTCGGCACCGCCGGCGATGCCCGCCGACAGGGCGATGTGCCCGACGTCGCGCCCCATCACCTCCAGGATCATCACCCGGTGGTGGCTGGCCGCGGTGGGGGCCAGACGGTCGATGGCCTCGCAGGCCACCGCCAGGGCGGTGACGTAGCCGATGGCGTAATCGGTATGGGCCACGTCGTTGTCGATGGTCTTGGGAATGCCGACCATGGGAACGCCCCCCTGGCGGCACAGCTTGTTGAGGATGCGCATGGAGCCGTCGCCGCCGATCACCACCAGCGCGTCGAGCCCCAGTTCCTTGTAGCCGTCGACGAAATCTCCCGAGCGGTCGCGCACCGTGCCGTCCGGCATCGGATAGGCGAAGGGGTCGCCCTTGTTGATGGTCCCCAGGATGGTGCCGCCCATGCGCAGCATCTCGCCCGATGCCACCGACAGGTCGAATTCGCAGAAATCGACCGGCCGCCGCATCAGACCCAGGCTGCCGTCGCGGATCCCGAACACCCGCCAGCCGTAGCCGCGGATGGCGCGATGGACCACGGCCCTCAGCGCGGCATTGAGGCCGGCGCAATCGCCCCCACTGGTGAGGATGCCGATACGCTTTTCCGCCATGAGTTTCTCCTCTGGACCGTTACGCCTTAGCCATACCGTTTCGTTCCGAGTTCTGCTACTGTCAACCTCTGCCTCCGGCCCGGTTTTTCCGCCATCCGCCATGATCGACGAGAACATCGAAGAGATCCGCCGCCGCCTTGCGGAGGTGATGACCGAGCACCGCGACCTGGACGAGGTTATCGCGCGGATGGGGGATTCCTCCCATGTCGACCAGCTGATGATGCAGCGGCTGAAGAAGCGCAAGCTGGCCCTCAAGGACCAGATCGCCCAGCTGGAAAACCAGCTCATCCCCGACATCATCGCCTAGCGGCGTTTACATAGAGCCACCTCACCCCTCGGCGCCGCGGCGATCCCGGTCGGCGGCGGCGATGGCCTGCTCGGCGCTCTCGCCGGCGGAAAGGCGGCGAAGCCCAGTCCGCACCTCGCAATGCAGCGGCTGCCCCATCCACAGGAAGGGCGAATCCTGGATGCGGCGGCCGATCTCCACCAGCTTCTCCCGCGCCTCGGCGATCGGGCAATCGGCCATCAGCACCGCCACGTCGTTGTCGTCGAGCAGGCCGACCAGGTCGGTGGCCCGCAAGGCGCCGATGACCGCGCCCACCACGTGGCGCAGCAGGCCGTCGCCGGCCGCCATGCCATGGACGGCACGCGCCGCTTCGATCCCCTCGACATGAAGTACGGTCAGGTTGGCGTTGCTCACCCCGGCGTGGAGGAGTCCGTCGACCTCGCGCACGAAGGCGCGGCGGTGCAGGCAGGCCACCACCGGGTGGCGGTCGGCGTGACGCTCGATCTCGGCCTCGCGCCGGTCGGCATGGGCGGCCTGCCAGCGCAATTGCTCGAGTTCAGCCAGCACCGGCAGCAGCGCCGCGACCACCGTCGCGGGAACCTCGGAGACCGGCAGGCCGAGCAGCGAGGCCACGTCGCCGTCGCCGTGCGGCGCGGCGGATTGGTGGGGATAGCCATGGGGGTGGCGGCGCGCCGTCTCGTGCTCGTGCGCGAATTCCTGGATGACGGTGGCGGGAATGATCGGTGCGGTGCGGTAATCGTTGGTCATGGCATCCCCGGACCTGCCCGGACAAAAGGCATGGTACCACGATTCGGGGGCCGCCACTCCCCCGGCGAAAGGTTGGCCTTGCGCGGCGGACGGCTATTTCTATAATCCCCGCTTTCCTTTCGATGACCCCTGGTCCGGGAGTGCGCCGCGAATGGCCGAGACGTCCACCGCCCCGCTGGTCGGAATCATCATGGGCAGCCAGTCCGACTGGGACACCATGCGCCATGCCGCGCAGGTTCTCGCCGAACTGGGCGTCCCCTACGAGACCCGCGTGGTGTCGGCGCACCGAACGCCGCAGCGCCTCTATGAATACGCCGTCTCGGCCAAGTCCCGCGGCCTCAAGGTGGTGATCGCCGGTGCCGGCGGCGCCGCCCACCTTCCCGGCATGACCGCCGCCATGACCACCCTGCCGGTGTTCGGCGTGCCGGTGGAGAGCAAGGCGCTGAAGGGGAAGGATTCCCTGCTGTCGATCGTGCAGATGCCGGGCGGCATTCCGGTCGGGACCCTGGCCATCGGCAAGGCCGGCGCCACCAATGCCGGCCTGCTGGCCGCCTCGGTGATCGCGCTGATGGACCCGGCGCTGGCCGACAGGCTGGAAGCCTGGCGCGAGCGTCAGACGGCCTCGGTGGCCGCGGCGCCCGTCGATGCCGACAATCCCGACCTGATCCGTCCGTGACCGCAATCCCCGCCCCGCTGCCGCCGGGCAGCACCATCGGCATCATCGGCAGCGGCCAGCTCGGCCGCATGGCGGCGCTGGCGGCCGCCAAGCTGGGCTACCGCATCCACGTCTTCGGCCCCGAGGCCGACAGCCCGGCCGAGCAGGTGGCCGCGGCGGCGACGGTGGCCGCCTATACCGACCGCGAGGCGCTGACCGCCTTCGCCAAGGCGGTGGACGTCGTCACCTTCGAGTTCGAGAACGTGCCCGCCGACAGCGTCAAGCTGCTGTCCGAGCTGGTGCCGGTGCGGCCGTCCTGGCGCGTGCTGGAGGTCGCCCAGGATCGCGTGCACGAGAAGCGCTTCTTCAACGACATCGGCATCGCCACCGCGCCCTGGCGCGAGGTCACCAGCCTCGCCGGGCTGGAGGCCGCGGTCGCCGACATCGGCCGCCCCTCGATCCTCAAGACCACCCGGCTCGGCTACGACGGCAAGGGCCAGGTCAAGATCACCGCCGGCACCGACCTGGCGGCGGCCTGGGCCTCCATGGGCAACGCCGTCGGCGTGCTCGAGGGCTTCGTCGACTTCGCCGGCGAGGTGTCGGTGATCGTCGCCCGCGGCCTCGACGGCGGCTGGGCGGCGTTCGACCCCGCCTGGAACGTCCACACCAACCATATCCTCGACACCACCACGGTCCCCGCCCCCATCGACGCGGCCACCGCCCAGGAGGCGATCCGGGTCGCCCACCGGGCGGCCGAGGAGCTGGAGCTGGTCGGGCTGCTGGCGGTCGAGATGTTCGTCACTCGCGACGGCCGCATCCTCGTTAACGAGATGGCGCCCCGTCCCCACAATTCGGGGCACTGGACCATGGACGCCTGCGTCACCGACCAGTTCGAGCAATTCATCCGCGCCGTCGCCGGCCTGCCGTTGGGCAGCCCCGAACGCCATTCCGACGCGGTGATGAAGAACCTGATCGGCGACGACGTGAACGACTGGCTGGCGATCCTGAGCGACCCCGGGGCCAAGCTGCACCTCTACGGAAAGGCCGAGGCGCGCTCCGGCCGAAAGATGGGTCACGTCAACCGCATCCGCCCGCGGCACTGAGCCCGCCTGCCCGAACGGCACTGACGGTTTGGTGAAGTCCGAATTTCGCCATTGACGCCCCCAAGCCGGACGGGGGATTTTGGCAGGCACATCCACTAGGAATCCACCGGGTCGCGCCTTGGAAGAGATCCTCCAAACCATCCTCACCCAGTACGGATTCCTGCTCTACCCGGTTATCCTGGTGTGGACGTTCATCGAGGGCGAGACGGTGGTGATCATCACCGGCGCCATCGCCTCCGAGGGCAGCACCAACATCAACGTCGAGTTGCTGGCGCTGTTCGCCTTCGCCGGCAGCTTCTGCGGCGACCAGATCTACTACTACATCGGCCGGCGCTACGGCACGCCGCTGCTCGCCCGCTGGCCGACGCTGGGCAAGAAGATCGACTGGGCCTTCCGCCTGGTCAAGACCCGCCCGACCCTGTTCATCCTGTCCTTCCGCTTCATCTACGGCATCCGCAACATCGCCCCGTTCGTGATCGGCATCTCGGGGGTGTCGCGGGCGCGGTATTTCGTCCTCAACTTCATCGCGGCGCAGATCTGGGCCCACAGCTTCGCCTGGGGCGGCTATTGGCTGGGCGTGGCCCTGGCGGAATGGCTGGGCGAGAACAAGTGGTACATGCTGGGCGGCTTCGTCGCGCTGGCCGCCTGCGTCGGCGCCTGGGGCTATCTCAGCCAGAAGCGGAAGCTGCGCGGCATCGAGGCCACCGAAGCCCAGGACGGCATCTGCACCACCCCCAAGGTGCCCGAGACCGCCTCGGGGGACTAGCGCCGCTACTCCCGCTGCACGATCACCCCGTACCAGCCCAGGCCGGCATAGGTCTCGTAGCCGGGGGTCAGGGCATAGCCGACGAGATTGCCGCCGCCGTCCGAGTAGAAGCCGCGCTCGCCCCGCTCGGTGCGCAGGGGGAAGGTTTCGCACAGCAGCCCCTCGCCGTCCGAGGCGGCGATGACCCGATGCCGGGAATCGAGCAGCAGGCAGCGGCTCTTGGCCTTCTCGGCCGCCGACAGCCGCACGTTCTCGACGATGGTCTGCCCCTGCGCCTCCCAGTCGAAGAAGATCCCCAGCGCGCCGATGGGCCGACCGTTGATCTCGCCGCCGGCCCGGATGGCGGTGGCGTAGGTGGCGACCACCGCCCCGCCCAGCCCGGCTTCACGGGTGATGTCGGCCACCGCGAACTCGCCGCCGTTGACGGTGGCCATGGCGTCACGGAACCAGCGCTGGTCGGCGACGTTGCGGCCCACCGCGTCGCGATAGCGCTCGGGCCGGCCGGTGGCGACGACGTTGCCGTCGGCGTCGGCGATCCACAGGTCGAGATAGACGGTGTAGGAATCGAGGATGACGCCCAGTCGCCTTGATGCGAAGCGCCGGGTCTCGTCGGACGGCGAGCTCAGGCAGTCGACCACCGCGGTGTCGGTGGCCCACCAGCGGACGTCGCAGGAACGCTCATAGAGGTTGCGGTCGGCGATTTCGACGGCGTTGTGGGCGAGGTCGGCGAGGCGCTCGCCGTGGACGCGGCGCACCTCGTCGGCCATGGACCGTCCGAAATGGGACAGCGTCTCCAGCCGCCCCTTGAGCTCGCTGCGGAGCGAATCGGTCAGGGTGGCGATCTCGGACGAGATCGACTTCACCTCCTCGGCGACCACGGCAAAGCCACGACCGAGATGGCCGACCCGGTTGGCCTCGATGGTGGCGTTCAGCGCCAGCATGCGCGAACGCCGGGTGATCCCATGGATACGCGCGATCTTCTCGTCGGTGAGGGCCGCGACCGTACCGGTGATTTCGAGGAGGTGTTCGACGGACGCCATGATGGGCTCTCCCGTATGCTAATGGACTTAGGCATACAGGTTTGCAAATGCCCGCCCGGCGCACCATTGCCGAAGGGGCATGGATGCCCGTGTTTTAGGCATGCCATAGAAGCAGGCTTGATCGCCTACTTTTTGATCAGGCCACCTCGACCCCGCGCAGGAACTTCTCCACCGACGTCCGCAGGCTCGCCGACTGGTCGGCCAGCCCGTCCGCCGCCCTGAGCACGCGGTCGGCGGTGGTGCCGGTCTCGGCGGCCTCACCGGTGACGTCGTGCACGTGGCGGGACACCTCGACGGTTCCCCCCGCAGCCTCCTGGGCGTTGCGGGCGATATCGCGGGTGGTGGCGTCCTGCTGCTCGACCGCGGCGGCGATCGCCGAGGCGATCTCGCTGATGCGGGCGATGGTCACGCCGATGCCCTCGATGGCCTGGACCGCCTCGCGGGTGGCCTGCTGGACCGTCCCCACCTGGCTGGAGATCTGGTCGGTGGCCTTGGCGGTCTCGTTGGCCAGGCTCTTGACCTCGTTGGCCACCACGGCAAAGCCCTTGCCGGCGTCGCCGGCGCGCGCCGCCTCGATGGTGGCGTTCAGCGCCAGCAGGTTGGTCTGGCTGGCGATCGAGCTGATGAGCTCGACCACCTCGCCGATGCTGTGGGCGGCATCCGCCAGCCCGGACACCAGGGTATTGGTGCGATGGGCTTCGTCGACCGCCTCGCGCGACACGTTGGCGGACTCGGCGGCACGGCGGCCGATCTCGGCGATGGAGGCCGCCAATTCCTCGGCGGCCGACGCCACCGACTGGACGTTGGACGAAGTCTCGCTGGCCGCCACCGACACCGCATTGGAATGGTCGGCCATGCGCTTGGCGCCGCTGTCGAGCTGCAGCGCGGTCTTCTTGAGCTCCTCCGAGGCGGTGCCGACCGCGGCCAGCGCCGCCGAGGCCTCGCGCTCGAAGGCGCGGGTGAGCTCCTCCACCACCAGGCGGCGGCGCTCCTTCGCGGCCTCGTTGGCATGCTCGGCGGCACCCAGGCGGTCGGCTTCCAGGCGGTTCGAGCGGAAGACCTCGACCGCGCGCGCCATGTCGCCGAACTCGTTCTGCAGGGTGAGGCCATGGATCTGCAGGCTGGTGTCGCCGCCGGCCAGGCGGGTCATGGTCTCGGTCATGCGCACGATGGGCCGGTTGAGGCCACGGGCGACCACCACCGCCACCAGGAAGGTGATGCCGAGGCCGAAGATGACCGCCACGATCTGCAGCGTCAGCAGCAGGCGGGCCCGCTCGTACACCCCGGTCGCGGTCGCCGACAGCTGGGCGGTGACCGCATCCTCGACCTCCTTCAGCAGGTTGATGCGGCGGGTGGTGGCGTCGAACCAGGCCGAGGCCGGCACGCCCTCACCGCTGCCGGACACCTTGGCGACCGCCGCCTCGCGCATGCCCGCCACCTCGGCGAAGGGGGCCTCCGCCGATTTCTGCTGGAACAGCGAGGCCAGCTGGGCCGGCGCTTGGCGCGCGAATTGCCCGAACAGGGTCTCCTGCTGGGCCTGCAGCGAAATGAAGCGGCGATAGAGCGCCGGATCGAAGCCGCCGGCGAACCCGGCGGAACCGGTGGCGCGCTCCTGGCCGGCCCTCTCCTTGCCCTCGATGAAGGAAAGATAGGAGGAGGCCAGTTCCGCCGTGCTCTTTTCCGGCGTGGCCAGCGCCACCCGGGCCACGAGGTCGAGCATGGTCTTGATGATGCCGGTGTACTCGCCCATCGCGGTCTTGCTGTCGATGGCCTGGTCGTCCACCCGCTTGCGGGTGGCGGACCGCCCCTCGACCGACTTGCGCGCCTCGGCCAGGGCCCCCTGCAGGGCGCCCACGCCCACATGCGCCTCTTCCATGGCGTCGGCGAGCCGGGCCGCCGCCTTGTCGGTGAGCTTGCGCTGGTCGGCGAGACGATCGCCGAACTGGCTGCCCTTGCTGGCGAGATAGAGCGACGAGGCGCCGCGCTCCTTCTGGAGCTCGTGCACCACGCTGCCGACTTCGGAGGCGAGGCCGGCGAGGGTGATGAGGTTGCGGGTGTCGGAAACGACGAGCCAGCGCTCGACGATCACGTAACCGGAAAACGCGATCAGACCAAGGACAGGCAGCACAAAGGCCAGCGCGATGCGCCGGCCGATAGGCATATCCTCGAGGAACGCCAGCATGGGATCCTCCGGAACCGGGGGGCAGTTTGCCTTGGCGTCCGCCTGCGGCATCGGGGGACGGGGGACAGGGGGAGATCCCGACAACCGAGTAGGCGAACGCCAAGAGCGCCGCGACTATTACATCGCGGCGCCCGTGTGCAATTGACTTTGGTCAGCTCTTGCGCCCTTTCGTCGCGGCGTCCCGGACGAAAGGGGGTAGAGGAGGCTTCAAGGGTTGCCAGGTCAATCGCCCCGGCAGGCCGTTAGAAGCCCTCGCGCTCCAGGCGCTTGCGCTCAAGCTTGCGCGCGCGGCGAACCGCCTCGGCCTTCTCGCGGGCGCGCTTCTCCGAGGGCTTCTCGTAGTTGCGGCGCAGCTTCATCTCGCGGAAGACACCCTCGCGCTGCATCTTCTTCTTGAGCGCCTTCAGTGCCTGGTCGACATTGTTGTCACGAACGAGAACTTGCACGTTTCGTCACAGCTCCTCTACGCTGAATAAACACCCGTCGTACGGCACGGGTGCCGTCCGGGAAGCGGGTTGATAGCACATCCGGCGGCGCTTGTGAAGAGGCCGCCGGGGGTGTTTCATTCGGTCGAAACCACGCGGCAGACCCCCATGGCCATCCTCAAGATCGCCCGCATGGGCCACCCCGTCCTCCGCCGTCCGGCCGCGCCGGTCGCCGACCCGACGGCGCCCGAGATCCAGCGCCTGATCGACGACATGATCGAGACCATGGTGGACGCCGGTGGCGCCGGCCTCGCCGCGCCCCAGGTCCATGTCGGCCTGCGGGTGGTGATCTTCCATGCCCCGGCCCTCAGGAACGACGGCGACGCGATTCCCCTCACCGTCCTCATCAACCCCTCGGTGGAGACCCTCGACGATGGCCTCCAACTGGGGTACGAAGGCTGCCTGTCGGTGCCGGGAATGACCGGCGAGGTGCCGCGGTTCCGCAAGGTCCGCTACCGTGGGCTCGGCCGCCACGGCGAACCGGTGGAGCGGGAGGCGGAAGGCTTCCACGCCCGCGTGGTCCAGCACGAGTGCGACCACCTGGACGGGCTGCTTTATCCCATGCGGATGCGGGAGCTCGCCACCTTCGGCTTCGTCGAGGAGGTCCGCAAGGCCCTGGAGGAGGAGGAATGAGCAAGGATTTCCGGGAGGTCCGCGACCGTCTCGTCATGGCGGCGCTGCCGCATGTGGTGTTCGACGGCTGGTCGCGCCGCGCCTTGGCCGAGGCGGCGCGCGACGAGGGGCTGGACGCCACCATCCCCGACCGCGCCTTCCCCGGCGGCCCCATCGACGCGGTCGAGCACTTCGCCGACATGGCCGACCGCGTCATGCTGGCCGACCTCGCCGCCGAGGACCTCGCCAGCCGGCGCGTCCCCGACCGCATCTTTACGGCGATCCGCCTGCGGCTGGAGCGCTGGGCCCATCACCGCGAGGCGATCCGCCGGGCGCTGGCGCTGATGGCGCTGCCGCAGAACGCCGGCGTGGCGGCCCGCGCCACTTTCAAGACGGTGGACGCCATGTGGCACGCCGCCGGCGATTCCGCCCACGACTTCTCGTGGTACACCAAGCGCGCCACCCTGGCCGCGGTCTATTCCGCCAGCGTGCTCTATTGGCTGGACGACGGCTCCGAGGATCTGGCCGACACCTGGGGCTTCGTGCGCCGCCGCCTCGCCGATGTCGGCCGCGTCACCCAGGCCCGCAAGCGCCTCGAGACCGTGTTCACCCGCGTGCCCCGGTCCTCGCTGAAGAGGTAGGACCGCGGCGCATCAGGCTGAGCACGCGAACAGGTTTCGTCCTCCATCTGTTTGGCGGTCAGGTTCCAATCATCAAGAGGAGGACGGGAGATGCCTCTCGCCAGACAGTCGACTCCGCATGACGCCGCCCAGACCCTGGCCGGCATCGACTTCCCCGCCGACAAGAACAAGATCGTGCAGTACGCCCAGGGCAAGAACGCGTCGAAGGAACTGATCGACGCGCTCAATTCCATGCCGGACGAGCAGTACACCAGCATGGCCGACGTCTTCAAAGGCCTCGGCCAGTCGGAGCAGTAAGCGGGACGGTCCTTCGCCTTCGCGAGCCGTTTCTCCTCGAACCCCCGCCCCCACCACACGCGGCGGGGGTTCCTTGCGCCCACGAACAAGGAAAGGGCGGGGCCCTCGCGGACCCCGCCCTTCCCGTTTACCGGCCTCGGATCTCAGTGGCCGCCGTTGAGGGCGCCCACGATCTCCTCGGTCATCTTCTTGGCGTCGCCGAACAGCATCATGGTGTTGGGACGGAAGAACAGCTCGTTCTCGACGCCGGCATAGCCGGACGCCATCGAGCGCTTGATGAACAGCACGGTCTTGGCCTTCTCGACGTCGAGGATCGGCATGCCGTAGATCGCCGAGCTCGGGTCGGTCTTGGCCGCCGGGTTGGTGACGTCGTTGGCGCCGATGACGAAGGCCACGTCGGCGGTGCCGAATTCGTGGTTGATCTCGTCGAGCTCGAACACCTCGTCATAGGGCACGTTGGCCTCGGCCAGCAGCACGTTCATGTGGCCGGGCATGCGCCCCGCCACCGGGTGGATGGCGTAGCGGACGTCGACGCCCTCGGCCTTGAGGGTGTCGGCCATCTCGCGGAGCGCATGCTGCGCCTGCGCCACCGCCATGCCGTAGCCGGGGACGATGATGACCTTGGACGCGTTCTTCATGATGAAGGCGGCGTCGTCGGCCGAACCGGCCTTGACCGCCCGGTCGCCGGCGGCGGCACCGCCAGCCGGACCCGCCACCTCGCCGCCGAAGCCGCCGAGGATGACGTTGAAGATCGAGCGGTTCATGCCCTTGCACATGATGTAGGACAGGATCGCGCCCGAGCTGCCCACCAGCGCGCCGGTGATGATCAGCAGCGGGTTGCCCAGGGTGAAGCCGATGCCGGCCGCCGCCCAGCCCGAATACGAGTTGAGCATCGAGACCACCACCGGCATGTCGGCGCCGCCGATCGGCAGGATCAGCAGGAAGCCGAGCGCCAGCGCGATCAGGGTGATCATCAGGAACAGGGTGAGCGAGCCGCCCGACACCGCGAAGGCGGCGATCAGCACCACCATCAGGATGCCGAGGCCGGCGTTCAGCGGGTGCTGCATGGGGAACACCAGCGGCTTGCCGCTGACCAGGCCCTGCAGCTTGGAGAAGGCGACCAGCGAGCCGGTGAAGGTGATGGCGCCGATGGCCACGCCCAGGCTCATCTCGATCAGCGAGGCCATCTTGATGCCGCCCTCGGGGTCGACGATGCCGTAGGCCGACGGCGCCGACAGCGCCGCACCGGCCACGAACACCGCCGCCAGGCCGACCAGCGAGTGGAAGGCCGCCACCAGCTGCGGCAGGGCCGTCATCTGGATCTTCTTGGCCACCACGTAGCCGGCCGAGCCGCCGATGGCGAGCCCCAGCGGGATCAGCAGATAGGCCGGGGTCGGGGTGATGACGGCGGTGACGATGGCGATCGCCATGCCGACCATGCCCCAGGTGTTGCCCTGACGCGCGGTCTCCGGGCTCGACAGCCCGCGCAGCGCCATGATGAAGCAGACGCCCGCGACGAGATATGCGAATTGTGTGAGATTTCCAGCCACGGCCGCCCCCTTACTTCTGCTTCTTCTTGAACATGGACAGCATGCGCTGGGTCACGAGGAATCCGCCGAAGATGTTGACCGAGGCGAGAATCACCGCGAAGAAACCCAGCGCCTTCGACGCCACCACATCGGTGGAGGCGGCGATCAGCGCGCCAACGATGATGACCGAGGACACCGCATTGGTGACGGCCATCAGGGGGGAGTGGAGCGCCGGGGTCACCCGCCACACCACGTAATAGCCGACGAAGCAGGCCAGGACGAACACGGTGAACAGGGACATGAAGCCCATGCCGTGGACGTCGGTCTGAACCGCGAGTTGGGTAGTCTGTTGCGCCAGGACGGCGGCCTTCTGCGCCAGGGCCTGGGAGTCGGTGGCCAGCTTGGCGGCGCTATCGACGAGATCCTTGGGGTCCATTGTCTCTGCCTCCTTAGCCGGCGAGCCCGGGGTGGACGATCTGGCCGTCACGGGTGACGCAGGATCCCTTGAGGATCTCGTCGTCCCAGTTGAACTTCAGAGACTTGGTCTCCTTGTCCACCAGCGGCGTGATGAAGTTGAGCAGGTTCTTGGCGAACAGCGCCGAGGCATCGACCGCCAGGCGGGCCGGCACGTTGCCGTAGCCGACCAGGGTGACGCCGTGCTTGACCACCACCTTGTCCAGCTCGGACAGCGGGCAGTTGCCGCCGGCCTCGACCGCCAGGTCGACGATCACCGAGCCGGGGCGCATGCCCTTGACCATCTCCTCGGTGATCAGCACCGGGGCGGGCTTGCCGGGGATCAGGGCAGTGCAGATGGCGATGTCGGTCTTC
The DNA here is from genome assembly GCA_050260775.1 of Solirubrobacterales bacterium. Lineage (GTDB taxonomy): Bacteria > Pseudomonadota > Alphaproteobacteria > Rhodospirillales > Magnetospirillaceae > CALABS01. The sequence goes on from JBLNCP010000036.1 coordinate 66,862, forward strand.
CTCAGCGTCTCGGCGATCTTGTCGGCCTGCTTGCGCTTGTAGTCCTCGCTCATCTCCTTGGCGTAGCCGCCGGAGGTCTCGGCGTCCTTGGTCGCCTCGGGATCGACCTCGACGAACTTGCCGCCCAGCGACTCGACCTGTTCCTTCACCGCCGGACGGACGTCGAAGGCATAGACCACGCCGCCCATGCGCTTGGCGGTGGCGATGGCCTGCAGGCCGGCGACGCCGGCGCCCAGGATGAGGAAGCGCGCCGGCGCGATGGTGCCGGCGGCGGTCATCATCATCGGGATGCCGCGGGTGAACTCGTAGGCGGCGTCGAGCACCGCCTTGTAGCCGGCGAGATTGGCCTGCGACGACAGGATGTCCATGGACTGGGCGCGGGTGATGCGCGGCACCAGCTCCATGGCGAAGGCGGTGACCTTGCGGCCGGCCAGCTTCTGCACCAAGTCCTTGTTGGTCAGCGCCGACAGGCTGGCGATCAGGGTCGAGCCCTCCTTGAGCATCGCCACTTCGTCATCGGTGGGACGCTGCACCTTGAGGACCACATCGGCATCGAAGGCCGCCTTGGCGTCCGGGGCGATGGTCGCGCCGGCGTCCTGGTAAAGCTGGTCCGCAATGGAGGCGCCTTCGCCGGCGCCGGTCTCGACCACCACGTCGAAGCCCATCTGGACGTACTTCTTCACCGTATCGGGCGAAGCGGCGACGCGCGCTTCGCCGGCTCGCCGTTCCTTCGGTACTGCTATCTTCATTATTCGTTTCCCCTGATCGAGAGACGGGCTGCTTATATTAGGTAGCAAGAATGCACGAGGCGCCGCCCTGTTGCCAAGAGGCCCGTCCGTGAAACTTTACACCTCTAAACAACCCCCGTCGCGTCCTTATCTTTCGTGAGCAGGGATGCCCCGCATCGGCCGGCCAGGCGCAAACGGCCATTGTGCAGCGCACCATCTAGCTTTCCTGCCTTACACCACATCATCAGCGGATGCGAGCGCGTCTTATGAATTATGACTTCTGGGTAGTTGACAAGGGCTGCCCACCCCCGCCCAGAGGGGTAGGCACCCCGTTTTAGCGACGGCAGGCCCGGGAGCGTCACGCCATATTGAGGGCGGACCTCCCGGAAGGATGCCGCCATGCCCCGAGCTTTGCTGCCCGCCGCCCTCGCCGTCGTCATGCTGGCCGCCCCCGCCCTCGCCACAGGGCGCTCCGACGCCGTCGAATATCGCTACGAGGTGAGCTGGGGCGGGATCCGGGCCGCGGAAGCGGCGCTGACACGCGGCCTCGGCACCGAGCGCTACCGCGCCGAGCTGCAATTGGTGACCGCCGGCCTGACCGACCGCCTGGCGCCCGCCCGCTTCTCCGCCGAGGCGGAAGGCCGCCAGCAGGGCGCCACCGCCGTGAAGGCCGACCGCTACCGCACCCAGTTCCACGGCGAGGACGAGGACAAGGAACTGTCGATGGCCTTCGACCCTTTCACCGGGATCGGCGACGCCATCGAACGTACCCTCAGGGGCAAGGACACCGCCGACGACCCGCCCGGCGACAAGGTTCCGCCCGAGATGCGGGCCGGGGCGGTCGATCCCCTGTCGAACCTGGTGCTGCTGGGGGAGCAGGTGGACGCGGCGATGTCGGGGACCGGGCCCAATCGCTTCGTGCTCAAGTCCTTCGACGGCAAGCGGCGCTATGATCTGGCGGCGGAGGTGAAGGGGGTCGAGAGCGTGGTCATCCGCGAACGGAGGTTCGACGCCGTGGTGGTGCGTCTGTCGGTCACGCCGCTGGCCGGCTTCAACGCCCGCCAGATGGACCTGTGGAAGGACGCGGTATTCACCGCCGAACTCGACCCGGCGACGCTGCTGCCGCTGCGCATCCGCAGCGAGAACTTCGGGGCCGCCGCGGTGATCAACGTGGTGGCGCGCTGCCTGCAGCCCGCCTGCCTGTCCTCATCCTGGCAGTCGGCCAGCCTGCGGTAGGCGCATCAGGCCACGCCCACCTCGCCCAGCCCCACCTCGGCGAGCGCCTTCTGCTGGCGCTTGCCCATGGTCTTGACGTCGAAATCCATCACCAGCTCGTGGAACAGCTTGTGCCAGTTGACCTGCGCCTTGAGGTGCAGGAACACCGAGCCGAGGCCGATGGCGGCGCGGTCCATCAGCACGAATTCCCTGGGCGGCGTCACCCCCCCCACCCGCTTCAACTCGCCATGGACCTTCTCGGCGACGTCGCGGCCGTACATGCCGGCACCGCTTTCGTCGATGGCGCGCTCGCGGTTCTCCATCAGCGGCGCGTAGACGAACTCGGCCCAGATGTTGAGCACCTCCACCGCCTCCTTGGACAGGTTGCGGAAGCCCCAGCTCTCGTAGGCGTGCACCGCCAGGGCGCGGTCACCCCGGTCGATGGCGTGATAGAGGTCGATCACCCCTTGCACCAATTGCGGCCGGAACACCCGGATCGATCCGAAGTCGAGCAGGTTGATGGAATTGTCGGCGGGGCGGACGGTGTAGTTGCCGAGATGGGGATCGCCGTGGATCACACCGTATTCGTAGAAGGGCACGTACCAGGCCCGGAACATGTTCATTGCCACCCGGTTGCGCACCTCGATGGGGCGGTCGACCACGGTCAGGATGCGGTCGCCGTCCAGCCAAGTCATGGTCAGCAGGCGCCGGGTGGTCAGGTCCGGCACCACCTCGGGCACATGGACGCCCGTCTCCTTGTCCAGCATCAGGCGGTAGAGGCGCATGTGACGGGATTCCCGCTCGTAATCCAGTTCCTCGCGCAGGCGCTCGGCGATCTCGGCGTGGATGTTGGAGGTGTCGATGGCGCGGTCGTAGGCGGCGTAGAGCCCGAAAATCACCTTGAGCTGGCGCAGGTCGGCCTCGACCACGCTGGCCATGTCGGGATATTGCAGCTTGCAGGCGAGGCGGCGGCCATCATGGCCGACGGCCCGGTGCACCTGCCCCAGCGAGGCGGCCGACGCCGCCTCGTGCTCGAAGCTGGCGAAGCGGCCTTGCCAGTCGGGCCCCAGTTCCGCCGCCATGCGCCGCTTGACGAACGGCCAGCCCATGTGCGGCGCGTTGGCCTGCAATTGCGCCAGTTCCTGGGTGTATTCCTGCGGCAGCGCGTCCGGGATGGTGGACAGGATCTGCGCCACCTTCATCAGCGGGCCTTTGAGCCCGCCCAACGCCGCCTTCATTTCCTCGGCATGCCGGGTGCGGTCGAGCTTGACCCCGAGCATGCGTTCGGCCCCCATCCGGGCCGCCAATCCGCCGACCGCCCGCCCCACCTGGGCGTAGCGGCGGACACGTCCTGCCAGCGAGTTCTGCTCTTCGGCCATCGGGTCCTTTCATGATGCCCCCTCCCTGGCCGGGAGGGGGCTTCGCCTCACATCTTTTCCAGCTCGTCGATGAAGCCGACCACCACCTCCAGCCCCTTGCGCCAGAACGCCGGGTCGCTGGCGTCGAGGCCGAACGGGGCGAGCAGCTCCTTGTGGCGGAGCGTGCCGCCGGCCCGCAGCATCTCCAGGTACTTGTGCTCGAAGTCGGGGGCGCCCGCGCTGTAGACCGAGTACAGCGAGTTCACCAGGCAGTCGCCGAACGCGTAGGCGTAGACGTAGAAGGGCGAGTGGATGAAGTGGGGGATGTAGGTCCAGAACGCCTTGTACTCGTCGTGGAAGCGCAGCGCCGGCCCCAGGCTTTCGATCTGCACCTGCATCCAGATCTCGCCGATGCGGTCGGGCGACAGCTCGCCCCGGCGGCGTTCCTCGTGGACCATGCGCTCGAACTCGTAGAAGGCGATCTGGCGCACCACCGTGTTCAGCATGTCCTCAACCTTGCCCGCCAGCATGGCCTTGCGCCGCTTCGGCTCGATCTCGGCGGCCAGCATGGCCTGGAAGGTCAGCATTTCGCCGAACACCGAGGCGGTCTCGGCCAGGGTCAGCGGGGTGTCCGACATCAGCGCCCCCTGCCCCGCCGCCAGCACCTGGTGGACGCCGTGCCCGAGCTCGTGCGCCAGCGTCATCACGTCGCGGGTCTTGCCCAGGAAGTTGACCAGCAGGTAGGGGTGGGCCGACGGCACGGTCGGATGGGCGAAGGCGCCGGGCGACTTGCCCGGCCGCACCGGCGCGTCGATCCAGGCCGCGTCGAAAAAGCGGCGGCCATGGGCCGCCAGCTCGGGGCTGAAGCGCTCGTACGCCGCCAGCACGGTATCGCGGGCGCTCTCCCAGGTGAAGCTGCGCTCGTCGGAATCCGGCAGCGGCGCATTGCGGTCCCAGTAATCGAGCTGGGTGACGCCGAACCACTTGGCCTTCAGCGCGTAATAGCGATGGCTGAGCTGGGCGTAGCAGCCCTTGACCGCCGCCACCAGGGCGTCCACCACCTCGTCCTCGACCTGGTTGGCCAGGTTGCGGGCCGAGTGCGGGCGCGGGTAGTTGCGCCACTTGTCCTCGATCTCCTTGTCCTTGGCCAGGGTGTTGGTGATCAGCGCGAACAGCGGGCTCTGCTCGCCCAGCACCTTGCCCAGCGACTTGGCCGCCGCCTTGCGCACGGCGGCGTCGCGGTCGCTCATCAGGTGCAGCACTTCGGCCGAGGTCAGCTCCTTGCCGTCCAGCGGAAAGCGCAGCCGCGCCATGGTCTCGTCGAACAGGCGGTTCCAGGCCGCCCGCCCCGCCACCGACTTCTCGTGCAGCAGACGTTCCAGCTCGTCCGACAGCTGGTGCGGACGATAGACACGCACGTCCCTCAGCCAGGGGGCATAGTGGCGCGCCTTTTCGGCGGTCAGCTTCTCGGCCAGGACCTTGTCGTCCAGGCGGTTGATCTCCAGCGTGAAAAACAGGGTATGGGTGGAGATGTCGGTCACCCGCTCCTGGACGCCCTGGTAGAAGCGGCCGCGCTCGGGATCGGACTGGTCGGCGGCGTACCACAACTGGGCATAGGAGAGCGCCCGGTACAGGATCTCGCTGATGCGCTCGTATTCGGCGATGGCCTCGCCCAACTGGTCGCCCGACAGCGCGGCCAGACGTGCGTTATAGCGCTCATGGAAGGCCTTGGCGGCTTCGTCCGCGGCATCGAGGTCTTGGCTGAGCCTGGGGGAGTCCGGCGACGGATAGAGGTCGGAAAGGTCCCACTCGGGCAGGGTGCCGAGGTTGCTCGCGTTGGTCATCCAGTGACTCCTTGTCCCGGTCGGGATATGGGTATGGGGGCCGGGCCGGCCAAGAACCGGCATATAAGAGGATGGTCCCGGCACTGGCAAGGGGCCCTCGTGCATGGGGAGGACGCGCATGTCGGACGTCACCGCGATGCCCAGCCTGACCGCCATGGCCTTCGCCCAGGCGGCGCGCTTCGGCGACCGCCCGCTGCTGTGGGCCAAGCGGGGCGGCGCCTGGACGCCGCTGTCCTGGGCGCAGACCGCCGAGCGGGCTACCCGCTTTGCCGCAGGGCTGATGGCGCTCGGCATCGAACGGGGCGACCGCGTGGCGCTGGTGTCGGAGAACCGCCCGGAATGGGCGATCGCCGACCTCGCCATCATGGCGGCCGGCGCCATCACGGTTCCCGCCTACATCACCAACACCGCCGCCGACCATCTCCACATCCTCAACAATTCCGGCGCGCGCATGGTGATCGTGTCGACCGCGGACCTGGCCGAGAAGGTGCTGGCCGCCGCCTGGCAGGCCGACCGCCCCCCCGACGTCATCTGCCTGGAACCGCCCCGCCTCACCCAGGCGCCGGCCGGCGTCAACGTGCTGTCGTGGGAGGACGTGGCAGGCGCCGGGACGGGGCTCGAGGACCGCGTGGCCGCCACCGTCGCCGCCACCCGGCGCCAGGACACCGCCTGCCTCATCTACACCTCGGGCACCGGCGGCGCGCCCAAGGGCGTGATGCTGTCGCATGGGGCCTTGCTGGCCGATTGCGCCGGCGCGCGCATCCTGCTGACCGACCTCGGGCTGGGCGACGAGGTGTTCCTGTCGTTCCTGCCGCTGTCGCATTCCTACGAGCACACGGTCGGGCTGATGTTCCCGCTGACCATCGGCGCCCAGATCTACTACGCCGAGGGCATCGACGCGCTGGCCGCCAACATGATGGAGGTGCACCCGACCATCATGACCGCGGTGCCGCGCCTCTACGAGATGATGCGCGGCCGCATCCTGCGCGCCATCCACCGGCAGGGCGGCTTCCGCGAGCGGCTGTTCATGCGCGCCCTCGCCCTTGGCGCGAAGCGCTACCAGAACAAGGGGCGGCTGGGCCCGATGGAGCGGATCGGCAACCGCGTCCTCGATCGCGTGGTCCGCGACAAGGTGCGCGCCCGCTTCGGCGGCCGCCTGAAGGCGATGGTATCCGGTGGCGCCCCGCTGGCCTACGAGGTCGGCCTGTTCTTCACCGCGCTGGGCGTGCGGATCCTGCAGGGCTACGGCCAGACCGAATCTGGCCCGGCCGTCTCGTGCAGCCCGCCGTCCAAGGTCAAGATCGACACGGTGGGGCCGCCGCTCGCCGGCATCGAGGTGCGCATCGCCCCCGACGGCGAGATCATGGTGCGCGGCGAGGTGGTCATGCAGGGCTACTGGAACGATCCCGAGGCCACCGCGCGGGCCATCGCGGCCGACGGCTGGCTCCACACCGGCGACATCGGCGAAATCGATAGCGACGGCTACATCCGCATCACCGACCGCAAGAAGGACATCATCGTCAACTCGGGCGGCGACAACATCGCGCCGCAGCGGGTCGAGGGGTTCCTGACCCTGCAGCCCGAGATCGCCCAGGCCATGGTCCACGGCGACCGCCGCCCCCACCTGGTGGCCCTGATCGTGCCCTCGGTCGAGTGGGCGGAAACGTGGGCGAAGGCGCACCAAAAGCCGGCCAGCCTGGCGGAGCTCGTGGAGGATGCGGAGTTCCGCAAGGCGATGGCCGAGGCGGTGGAGCGCGTCAACCACGCCCTGTCCACCATCGAGAAGGTGCGGCGCTTCGCGCTGGTCGCGGACCCCTTCACCACCGGCAACGGCATGCTGACGCCCACCCTGAAGATCCGCCGCCATGTGATCCGCGAGGCCTACGGTGCGGCGCTGGAGGGCCTATACGGCTGAGGCGCCCCCGGCCCTTCCGCGATCAGGTCGTCGATGAAAGCGGTGAAGTCGCGGTCGTAGCCATAGCCGTCGGCACCACGGGCTCGTCCCGCCTCCCACCATTTCCGGAACACGGGGTTCCTGACCTGGAGCCGCATGTAGGCCTGCCACCCCTTCCACTGCGTCCGCTTGATCTGCGAGGGCGTGTGCCTGTTGAAGAGGACATAGATTTTCTCCAGCACGGAGGCGATCCGGTCGCAGGTGAGGTAGGCCCGCACGAGGCCGTCACCGGTGAGTGAGTCCGCACTCACCCCGGTATGGTAGATGGATACCGGGATGTCGGGCTGTTCGGCCAAGAGTTGATGGAGCTTGGTAAAGGCGTCGTCGGCCTCCCGGAAGATCATGTCTTCCCGCTCTCTCTCCTGGCGCTTGAGCTCCATCGAGTATTTGTAAATACCGACCGGCACACCGAACGCCACCATCAGGTTGGCCATGACCTTGGTGGCCGTGGCCAGGGTGCCAAGATCGGTCATCATTTGTCCCCGGAGCATGAATGCAGGCTCAGGTCGGCAGGCGACCCAGAGTATGATCTGCGGTTGAACGGACCATCCTTATGGCATGGAAGGCTCGCGCCATCAAACGAGCTACCACTTGGCGCGGAACCCCTCGCCCAAGGGGAGGCCGGCGTGGTAAACAGACGCGGGACAAGCCGGATGCTGAGGGGACCGGTTCGTGGGTGAAGCGACTTCCATTTCCGCGGCGACCAGCCGCAGCCAGGACGAGTGGGAACGTCATGCGCGCGAATTGCTGGACGAGGGTCAGAACTTCCTGGCCCACGACGTCTGCCGCGACGGCCTGAGGGTCCATCCCAACAGCTTCAAGCTCGCCATCTACGGCGCCATCGCGCTGTCGCAGACCGGCGCGGTCGACGAGGCCCGCAAGCTGCTGGCCCCGGTGCTCGACGTCATCCTGATCGACGAAGGGCCGTTCCGCCGCCTGCAGGCCAGCCTCAAGAAGGCCCTCGACTGCATCGACGCCGAGACCGAGGGCTCGCTGGAGGCCATGGCCGGCCTCGCCGAATCCATCGAGCTGGTGCGCGGCAAGAAGCTGGTCGCCACCGCCGACGCCGAGACCTACACCGCCCTGGCGCGCGTCTTCCGTGAAGCCTGGCTGTCGTCGGGCGAGCGCCGCGACCTCGAACACTGCCGCGAGCTGTTCGCCCGTGCCTACGACATCGGCCAGGACCCCCGCGACGGCGTCGACGCCGCCACCATGTCGTGGTTGCTCGGGCACCACGACCTCGCCCGCTCCCTGGCCCGCTCGGTCGCCGACCAGATGGCCGGCGGCGAGACCGACCCCTCGCTCCCCGTCGACGACCGCTACCGCATGCTCGCCACCATGGGCGAGGCGCAGCTGCTGGTCGGCGACGGCGACGGCGCCATCGCCGCCTACCAGTGGGCGCGCGCGCTCGAGGGCGTGCACTACGGCACCATCGTCGCCGCCCTCAAGCAGATCGAGCTGCTGCGCGATGGCGGCATCCAGGTTCCCGACGAGATCACCGACATCATCAAGCCGCCGACGGTGGTGGTGTTCACCGGGCACCCGCTCGACCGCCCCGGCGAGGGGCCCCACTTCCCGCCCGGGCTGGAAGCCGCCGTGCGCGCCGAGATCGTCCGCTCGCTGGACGAGCTGGACGCCCAGATCGGCTATTCCATGGCCGCCTGCGGCTCGGACCTGCTGTTCATCGAGGCCATGCTCGAGCGCGGCGCCGAGGTCAACATCATGATGCCGTTCGCACTCGACGACTTCGTCGCCTCGGACCTCCGCTATGCGGGACCGCGCTGGGAGATGCGCTTCAAGAACGCGCTCAAGCTGGCGGCATCGGTGACCTATGCCACCGAGGAGCGCTTCCTCGGCCACAACATGCTCTACCGCTTCGCCAACCAGTGCCTGCACGGCCTGGCGACGCTGAGGGCGGGCTTCCTCAAGACCTCGCCCTATCTGCTGGCGGTGTGGGACATGATGCCCGGCTCGCTGGTCGGCGGCGCCGGCGACTTCATCGACCAGTGGGAAGACATCACCCGGCTGCGCATGATCGACCTGGACGGGCTGCTGCAGCAGCATCCCGAGCTGGCCGGCGAGGACGGGCCCGCCATGCCCAACCTCGATTTCGGCGACAACGACGAGGAAGGCGAAGGACGCGTCATCCGTTCGATGCTGTTCTGCGACATCGCCGGCTATTCCAAGCTGAAGGAAGAGCACATCCCGGCCTTCCTCGACTTCCTCAACCGCCTCAAGGATGGGGTTGCCGCCGCCGGCATCGACCCGCTCTCCATCAACACCTGGGGCGACGCCATCTTCGCGGTGATGGACAAGGCCACGCCCATGGCCGAATACGCCATGACCCTGCAGGAGGTGGTGGCCCGCCTGGGCGAAGAGATGCGGGATGTGCTGCCCAATCCGCTCAATCTGCGCATCTCGCTGCATGCGGGACCGGTGTTCGAGGCCATCGACCCCATCCGCGGCAACGTCAATTTCTACGGCAGCCACATCAACCGTGCCGCCCGCCTCGAGCCGGTGACGGTCATCGGCCACGTCTACGCCACGCAGCAATTCGTCGCGGTGCTCACCGCCGAGCAGTCGGCGTTGCGCTCCGAGGCCATGAACAACGGCGAGGAATTCGAAGAAAAGTTCGTCTGCGAATACGTGGGCGTGCTGTCGCTCGCCAAGGATTTCGGCAAGCAGACCGTCTACCACCTGCGCCGCCGCACCGCCGCCGACGCGCACGAGATGGACGAGTTTGCCCGCCTGACCCAGCCGGAAGCGGTCCTGAACGAGCATTGAGCCCCGGGGCGGCGCTATGCCGCCATCACCTCGGGAACATCATAGGCCAGGTCGCGCAGGTCGGTCCCCCGCAAGTGTACGCCGAGGAAGGCAACCAAGGCGATCAGCAGGCTCGACCGCACGTCCGTGCCGGCGGAAGCGGCCTGGCGCAATTCGGCAAGCTGGGACCACAGCGCCGCATGCTCGTCGGCATGGGCGGCAAGGGCCGGGCTGCGACGGGCCGCCAGCAGGCTCTCCTCGGCCGCGAACTGCTCGACCAGGTACCGGTCGAGCACCGCAAAGGCGGCGGCGGCGACGCCATCGTCGCGGTCGGCCCGGTTCAGCTGATTGATCATCTCGATGACGATCTGCTGGCCATGATCGACCCGGTCCCACCCGAGCGAGCGCTCCGCATCCCACGAAATCAGCATCAGGCCCTCGATCCATGGCGTTCGATGGACGGAGGATGCCGCTTTTCTCGCACGAGCGAAATCGGGCAGGCACCTTAATTGCGGAATATTTTGCCAGTGGCCGACCGGGCAAGCCCAATACTTTGGCTCAGGCTGTGCGTATAAAACACATTTACATGAGGAAGTCTTCAACCACCGTTATCTGCTCCTCGGTGTTGAGGGCCGGCGCGTGACCGCAGCCCGGCACGGTGACGAGGCGGGAACGGGGACCGCGGGTGGTCATCGCCTCGGCGGTCGCAGGCAGCAGCAGGTCCGAGTTGGCGCCGCGCAGCGTCAGCACCGGGCAGTCGATGGCGTCGTAGACCGGCCACATCTCATAGGCGTCGGCGTGGCGGGCGAACACCTGCATCACCTGGGGATCGTAGTGCACGGTGATGCGGCCGTCGCCGCGCCGGCGGGCCGAGGTCTCGGCCATGCGCCGCCATTCCTCGTCGGTCAGGCGGCCATAGCTGACGTAGACCAGGCGCAAAAACTTTTCGAACTCGGTGATCGACGCGAAATCTGGGACGGCGGTGACGTACTGGCGGATCCGCTCCACCGCCTCGGGGTTCAGCGCCGGCCCGATGTCGTTGATGACCAGCCGCTCGATCCGCCCCTTGAGCGGCCCCGCCGCCATGATCATGCCGAGCGCGCCCCCCATCGAGGTCCCGACCCAGCGGCAGGTGCCGATACCCAGGGCCTCGAGCATCGCGACGGCGTGGCCGGCATAGGCGGCCAGGGTGTAGTCCGCCTCGGGATTTTCCGACCAGGACGAGAGGCCGCGGCCGATGGTATCCGGGCAGATGACCCGGTAGCGCGACGACAGCCGCGCCGCGATGGTGTCGAAGTCGCGCCCGGTGCGCGCGAGGCCGTGCCACATCACGATCGCGGGCGCCTCGGCCTCGCCCCATTCGGTGACATGGATCTCGTGCCCCGAGACGGTGAGGTAGAGAGAGCGCGGTTTCGCCATGGAGCGGGCCTTTCAGTTGGCGGGCGGCACGAGTATATCTGGTCATTCCCATTTTTCCCGCCCCCCTGGATGGATGCCATGAAGCTCGCCGACACCGCCCTCCTCCGCTCGCAGGCCTATGTGGACGGCCGCTGGATCGACGCCGATTCCGGCAAGACCTTCGCGGTGACCGACCCGGCCGACGGCCGCGAGATCGGGCGGGTCGCCGCCCTCGGCACCGCCGAGACCCGTCGTGCCATCGAGGCCGCCGACCGGGCCTGGGGACCTTGGAAATCCAAGACCGCCAAGGAACGCGCCGCCGTCCTGCGCAAGTGGTTCGACCTGATCATCGCCGCCACCGAGGATCTGGCGGTGCTGATGACGGCCGAGCAGGGCAAGCCGCTGGCCGAGGCCCGGGGCGAGGTCACCTATGGCGCCGCCTTCGTCGAGTGGTTCGCCGAGGAGGCAAAGCGGGTCTACGGCGACGTCATTCCCGAAAACACCGCGGGACGCCGCATCCTGGTGACCAAGGAGCCCGTCGGCGTCGTCGCCGCCATCACGCCCTGGAACTTCCCCGTCGCCATGATCACGCGCAAGTGCGCCCCGGCGCTGGCCGCCGGCTGCACCGTGGTGGTCAAGCCGGCCGAGGACACGCCGCTGTCGGCGCTGGCGCTGGCCGAACTGGCCGAGCGCGCCGGCATCCCGGCGGGCGTGTTAAATGTGGTGACCGGCGACGACCCCGCGGTGATCGGCCACGAACTGACCGTCAACCCGCTGGTGCGCAAGCTCTCCTTCACCGGCTCCACCGAGATCGGGAAGCTGTTGATGAAGCAGAGCGCCCAAACCATGAAGAAGGTGAGCTTCGAACTGGGCGGCAACGCGCCCTTCATCGTGTTCGACGACGCCGACCTCGATGCGGCGGTGGCCGGGGCGCTGGCCTCCAAGTATCGCAACACCGGACAGACCTGCGTCTGCGCCAACCGAATGCTGGTGCAGGCCGGCATCTACGACGCGTTCGCCGCCAAGCTGGCCGAGGCGGTGGGCGGCCTGAAGGTCGGACCCGGACTGGGCGGCAACACCCAGCAGGGCCCGCTGATCAACGCCCACGCCGTCGAGAAAGTGGAGCGCCACATCGCCGATGCGCTGTCCAAGGGCGCCAAGGTGCTGATGGGCGGCAAACGCCATGCGCTGGGCGGCACCTTCTTCGAGCCCACCATCCTCACCGGCGTCACCCCCGACATGCTGTGCACCCGCGAGGAGACCTTCGGCCCGGTGGCGCCGCTGGTGCGGTTCGAGAGCGAGGAGGACGCGGTGCGCATGGCCAACGACACCGAGTTCGGGCTCGCCGCCTATTTCTACTCGCGCGACGTCGGCCGCTGCTTCCGCGTCGCCCGCGCCCTGGAATACGGCATCGTCGGCGTCAACGAGGGCATCATCTCGACGGAAGTGGCTCCGTTCGGCGGCGTCAAGGAATCCGGCATCGGCCGCGAGGGCTCATACCACGGCATGGAAGACTTCCTTGAAGTGAAGTACGTCTGCATGGGTGGATTGGACGCCTGACGGTCGGCTGGAAAGCCCTGGGGGATTCCCTAGGATGACGTAGGTGATTTTGAGGTTTAGGATCGTTCCCGTTCGCACGACCTAGGGGGGGAGAAGGTCGCGATGGGGGTGTTGACCGAACACGCGAACGCCATTCTGTGGGCCGAGGATCTACCCTCGGCTCGCGCGGCGTTCCGCCGCGGCGTGACCGCCGCAGGGGTGGAGATGTACGCCTACGGCAATTTCCGGCGAGGCGTCGAACTGGGGTACGTGGACACCACCTATCCGGCGGCGTGGGTGGACCGCTATCTCAGCAACAATTACCAACTGATCGACCCAGTGGTGATCGAGAGCCGGCGCACCCACCTGCCCTTCGCCTGGCGGTACGCGCTCCAACGCGCAGGCGGCCTGACGCCCGAGCAGCAGGGGCTGTTCGGCGAGGCGGCCGAGCACGGCATCCGCGACGGCTACACCATCCCCTTCCACAGCATCGCCGGCTGCAGCGCCACCATGAGCTTCGCCTTCGGATCGACCGAGCGGATGCGGGAGGTGGTGGGCGGCTCCAGCAAGCTGCGACTGCTGGCCATCTATTATCACAACGCGGTGGAGCGCCTGCTGGCGACCGGGCTCGCCGACGAGATGCTGTCCTCGGTCGAGCGGCAATGCCTGTCGTTTGCCGCCGAGGGGCAGACCCTGTGGCAGATCTCGGCCTCGACCCGCCGCCCGGAATCGGACGTCGCCCAGGCGTTGCGCAATGCGCGCGAGAAGCTGGGGGCCACCACCACCGCCCAGGCGGCGTCGAAAGCCCGCGACATGGGACTGCTCGCCGCCGCGGAATAGTCAGCCGACGATAATCACCCGACCGGGAAGCCGGCGTCGGCGAGCCGGCGCAGCATCAAGGCCTCGTCCTCGCGCGACAGGTCGATCAGCGGCGGACGCGTCAGGCGCCACAGGTCGTCACCGCTGGCCAAGGCCACCAGGGCCTTGACGGCGGGGATCAGCGGGACGTCGCGCAGCGCCTGGCGGAACGCCGCGATGGCGTCCTGCAGGATGTCGGCACTGTCGTCCTGCCAGTTGCGGCACAGTTCGACCATGACGGCACCGTTGACGTTGGCATTGGTGTTGATGGTGCCGGCGCCGCCGGCCCGCAGCACCTTCAGCAAATGCGCCTCGGAGCCGCTGAACACGTCGAGCTTGGGAAAGGCGTGGCACAGCCCCTCGGTATGGGCGAGATCGCCCGAGCTGTCCTTGATGCCCACGATGGTCCCCGGATAGGCGGCGGCGAGACGCCCGATCAGCGCATGCGACAGGGGCACCTGCGCATGGCGGGGGAAGTGATAAAGGTAGACCTTGAGCCGCGCATCGCCGACCCGCTCGATCGCCTCGGCATAGGCCCGGAACAGCCCGTCATCGGACACGCCCTTGAAATAGAACGGCGGCAGCATGAGCACGCCGGCGCAGCCGAGCTTGGCGGCATGGGCCGACAGGCGCACGGTATCGGTGAGCGCGGTACAGCCGGTGCCGGGCATGACGCGGTCCATGGGCAGGCCGGCCGAGACCAGGGCGTCGAGCAGCTTGATGCGCTCGTCCACCGACAGCGACGGGCCTTCACCGGTCGTCCCGAACGGCGCCAGCCCGATGCCCAGGCCGTTGAGAACCCGGCAGAAACCCACGAAGCGGACGGGATCGGGCGCCAGGTTGGCGCCATACGGCGTCAGCACCGGGGCGATCACCCCCCGCATACGTTGGTCGCTGGCCTTGCCGGTCATTGCCCTCGCCCTCTGTCGGAGTCACCATATTACAGGTACCCACCCTAGACCATCCGCTTGGCCCTGCCCAGGCTTGCGACGGGCGACCGAGCGATCTCACAAGTGGGTCCATCCGACCCAATATTTCAATACAGCGTTGAGATCATCGAGGAGGACGACAATGCCGCGCCACGTGCTCCAGCGCATGTTCGAAGCCGCGGTCGCGGCCGCGTCGCCGGACGTCTGCGTTCCAGCGCACCTGCCGTCGCGGCCGCATGGCCGGACCGTGGTGGTCGGGGCGGGCAAGGCGGCGGCGGCGATGGCGCGCGCGGTCGAGGACCACTGGAGCGGCCCGATCTCGGGCCTGGTGGTCACCCGCTACGGCCATGCGGTCCCCTGCGCCAACATCGAGGTGATCGAGGCGGCCCACCCGGTCCCCGACGAGGCCGGCCGCCGTGCCGCCGAACGCATCCTCGACCTGGTGCGGGGGCTGTCGCGCGACGATCTGGTGCTGTGCCTGGTGTCGGGCGGCGGTTCGGCCCTGCTCACCCTTCCGGCCCCCGGGATCAGCCTCGAGGACAAGCAGGCCGTCACCGCCGCGCTGTTGATCTCGGGGGCGACGATCCACGAGATCAACGCCGTCCGCAAGCACCTGTCGGCCATCAAGGGCGGCCGGCTGGCCGCGGCGGCTGCCCCGGCCCGCGTGCTCACCCTCGCCATCTCGGACGTGCCGGGCGACGACCTGTCGGTGATCGCATCGGGGCCCACGGTCGCCGACGCGTCGACCTTTGCCGACGCCCGTGCGGTGCTGGACAAGTACGGTATCACCCCGCCACCGGCGGTCGCCGCGCGGCTGGCCGCGGCCGCCGATGAGACCCCCAAGCCCGGGGATGCGCGGCTTGCGCATGCCCATGCCGAGTTGGTGGCCACCGCCCAGGAATCGCTTGAAGCGGCGGCGATGGTCGCCATCGCGCATGGCTGGCTGCCGCTGGTCCTGGGAGACGCGATCGAGGGCGAGGCGCGCGAGGTGGCCCGCGTCATGGCGGGAATCGTCCGCTCGATCCGGCGCCACCACCAGCCGGTGCCGCCGCCCGCCGTCATCATCTCGGGAGGAGAGACCACCGTCAGCGTGCGCGGCCACGGCCGCGGCGGCCGCAACACCGAATTCCTGCTGGCGCTGGCGGTGGCCCTGCAGGGCGGCCAAGGCGTCCACGCCATCGCCTGCGACACCGACGGCATCGACGGATCCGAGGACAATGCCGGCGCCCGCCTCGCCCCCAATTCGTTCGAGCGGGCGGTGGCGCTGGGGCTCGATCCCAAGGCGTTGCTGGCCGACAACAACGCATTCCGCTTCTTCGAGGCGCTCGGCGACCTGGTCGACACCGGTCCGACCTTGACGAACGTGAACGATTTCCGCGCTATCTTGGTGGAATGATCCTTGCCGCCAAGCTTGTTCCCCTCGCCCTCCTCGTCGCCATCGGCTTCGTTCTCGGCCGCTTCATCAACGTCCGCAGCCAGGAGATCGGCAAGCTTGCGCTCTACGTCCTGTCGCCGGCGGTGGTGTTCAAGGGCTTCGCCGGCGCCCACCTGACCGGGCCTCTGCTGGCACTCCCCTTCGCCGTCTTCGCGGCAGCCTCGCTGGTCGCCATGGTGGCGCTCACGGTAGCGGCGCGGCTGTGGCGCGACGGCCGCGAGCGCATCGCCGGCTTCACCGCCGCCACCGGCAACACTGGCTTCTTCGGCATCCCGGCCTGCCTCGCCCTGGTCGGACCCGAGGCGCTCCCCTACGTCGTCCTGGTGTCGTTCGGCGCCACCCTCTACGAGAACTCGGTTGGCTATTTCGTAGTCGCCCGCAGCCAAGCCACCGTCGCCGGCGCCCTGGGGCGGGTGCTGCGCTACCCCGGCCTGCACGCCTGCTGGCTGGGTCTGGCCGTCAACCTCGGCCACCTCCACCTGCCGGCCTGGCTGCCGCAGACCGTCGACCTGCTGGCGGGCGGGTTCTCGGCCGTGGGCATGATGATCGTCGGCCTCGGCCTGGCGCAGGTGGTCCGCCTGCGCATTGACCTGGGCTTCACCGCCTACGCCTTCCTCTGGAAGTTCCTCGCCTGGCCGGCCATCGCCATCGTCTTCATCCTGGCGGACCGGGCCTGGCTGCACACCTTCGGAGCGGTGGCGCACAAGGTGCTGCTGATCGAGAGCCTGACCCCCATGGCCGCGGTCACCGTGGTGCACGCCACCCTGCAGAACATCCACCCCGACCGGGCGGCGGTGGCGGTGGCGGCCAGCACCCTGATCGCGCTGGCCTGGCTACCGGTCGTCTATGGGCTGTTCGGATGACCTGACCAATCGATAGAGCGTGCTATCCGCAATCGCACTCACCGAGGGCGGGGTGTGGGGCTATAACCGGAGCATGTCGCCCCGCCGGAGGCTGCCATGCGCCGTCTACCGTTGCTCCTGGCACTAAGCATTCCCGCCGCCGCCCACGCCGAGACCTATGCCTGGGATGTCGCCCCGACCGAGGGGCCGGACCGGCCGCTGGTCGTGGCCCTGGCCGTCCGCCCGATGGCGCCCGCGCAGGAACCGGCCGCCTTCGCCGAGCAGGATCGCGGCCGGGCCGGAGCCGTGCTCGACTGGTATCCCGGATTGGGCGGATTGCGCGTGACCGGCGGCTTCACGCCCCGGCCCGGCGACACGCCCCGGCTGACCGCCTCCCAGCCCGGTCACGGCAAGCTGCTGCCCTACCTCGGCATCGGCTGGCAGGGCAGCGCCGGCCAAGTGCTCATCGGCCTCGACCTCGGCGCGCTGTACGATGGACGCCCGGATGTGCGCCTGGGCGCAGCCCCGTCGGCGGCAATGCCCGACCTGCCGGGAGCCTTCGGCGACGGCAAGCGCGAATTCCTGCCGACCATCAGCCTGACCTTCACCATGCGGTTCTGAGCTGACGTTTGACAAGGGCGCCGGCACGCTCTAACCACTGGTGCCGTGGTTGACCAGACTTCCCCCTTTGTCGCCGTGATCGGCGCCGGCCCGGCAGGCCTGATGGCGGCCGAGACCCTGTGCCGACAGGGGATCTCCGTCCAGGTGTTCGACGCCATGCCGTCGCCCGCACGGAAGTTCCTGCTCGCCGGCAAGGGCGGCCTCAACCTCACCCATTCCGAGCCTTTGGAGGCCTTCATCGGCCGCTACGGCGACCGCGCCGACCGCTTCGCGCCCCTGCTCGCCGAGTTCGGTCCCGCCGGGGTGCGCGCCTGGGCCGCCGGCCTGGGGATCGAAACCTTCGTCGGTACGTCGGGGCGCATCTTCCCCACCGATTTCAAGGCCGCCCCGCTGCTGCGTGCCTGGCTGCGCCAGTTGAAGGCGGCCGGAGTCCGTCTGCATGCCCGCCATCGCTGGCTCGGCTGGGACGGGACGGGCGCCCTGCGCTTCGCCACGCCCGAGGGCGATGACGTCGTCACGCCGGCCGCCACCCTCCTGGCGCTGGGAGGCGCCAGTTGGCCGCAACTGGGCTCGGACGCCGCTTGGGTACCGCTGGTGGCTGGCCGCGGGGTGACGGTGGCGCCGCTGCGGCCGGCCAATTGCGGCTTCGACGTCGGCTGGTCCGAGCACTTCCGATCGCGGTTCGCCGGCCACCCGTTGAAGCCGGTAGTGCTGTCCTTCGGCGGGCAGGTGCGCCGGGGCGAGATCATGCTCACCGACACCGGCATCGAGGGCGGCCTGGTCTATGCCCTGTCGGCGGCCCTGCGCGACGCCATCGAGCGGGACGGCAAGGCAGGCCCCCTGCTCGACCTGAAGCCCGACTGGGACCAGGCGCGGCTGGCGGCGGCGCTGGCGGCGCCGCGCGGCAGCCGGTCGCTGTCGACCCACCTGGAACGCACCATCGGACTGAAGGGGGCCGCCGCCGGGCTCGTGCGCGAGCTCGTCTCGCCCGAGGTGCTGGCCGACCCGCAGCGGCTGGCGGCGGCGCTCAAGGCCGTGCCGGTGCCGCTGGCGGCACCGCGGCCGATCGCCGAGGCGATCAGCTCGGCCGGCGGCATCCCGTTCGAGGAATTGGACGATGGCTTGATGCTGCGACGCCTGCCCGGCGTGTTCGCCGCCGGCGAGATGCTGGATTGGGAAGCCCCCACCGGCGGCTACCTCCTGACCGGCTGCCTGGCGCTGGGCCGGGCGGCCGGTCAGGGCGCCGCGCGTTGGCTTAGGGCAGCTTGACCCGCTGCTCGACCGGGCGGCCGTGGATGGTCCACTCGGTCATCGATCCGTCATAAAGACGCGCCGCCTTGTTGCCCATCAGCTCGGAAGCGACGAACCAGCCGATCGAGCCGAGATGGCCGGTGTTGCAGAACTCGATCTGCGGACGGGTCAGGGACACCTTGGCATAGGCGGCCAGCGCCTCGATCTGCGCCTTGGTGCGGAAGGTGCCGCCGTCGACCAGCCAGGTGAAGGGCAGGTTGACGGCGCCCGGCACGGTGCCGGCCTCCTTGCTCTTCGGACTCTTGTTGATGCCGACGAAATTGTCCTCGCTGCGGCTGTCGACCAGCTCGACGCCGGACGCGGCCGCCTTGGCCACGTCGTCCTCGCTGGCCAGCAGGTCGGCGCGCGGGCGCAGGGTGAAGGTGCGGGCCTTGGCCTCGACCCGGGCGGCCTCCACCGGATTCGCCTTGTCCTTCATCCACGCCGCCATGCCGCCGTCGAGGATCGACAGCTCGTCGTGGCCCATGACCTTGAGGGTCCAGTAGACGCGGGTGGCGTTGCCCACCTCGGCGGGAGAGCGGCCGGAATGGACGAGGACGACGTGCGTCCCGTCGCCGATGCCGAGCTCGCCCACATGGCGGGCCAGCGGGGTGAGATCGGCCGGCAGCATCTCGGGGACCTTGTCGATCTCGCGGTCGACGCGCCAGCCGCCCTTGACGTAGTCGGTGTTGACGGCGCCGGGGATGTGCCCGGCCTGGTACTCCTGCGGCGCCCGCACGTCGAGGACGACGAGGCCCTCGTGGCCGAGGTTGGCCTTGAGCCAATTCACGTCGACCAGCGGGCTTGCCGCCAGCGCCGGAAACGCGGCCACCACGGTAAACAGCGCGGCGGCGATGATACGCATCATCATCAGTACACTCCTCGCTCGTTCATGTAGGGCGCGTAGGTACGGTCTTCATTCAGAATATGATCTATTAGCCATGTCTGAAGAAAGTCCGCAACCACTTGTTTCTGGGCCATCACCCCGTCGGCCAGGGCGTTGCGGAACGCTTCCAGGCGCTCCATCAGGCGGGCGTGCATGGTCCGGTGCGGCTCGATCTCGGGGTAGGAGTGGCGCGCCATCATCGCCTCCTCCTCGCCGAAGTGGTAGCGGGCGTACTCGGCCATGGCATCGAACAGGCTGACCGTTTCCTCGCTGCTGCGGCCACCGTCGACCGCGTCGAGGATGGCGTTGGCCTGCTCGAACAGCCGCCGGTGCTGGTTGTCGATTCTCAGGATGTCGACCCGGTAATCCTCGCGCCAGTTCAGCACCACCGAGCGCTCGTGGTCGCTCTCGACGATGGCGGTCATGCGCTTGCCGGAAGTCTCGAACAGCTTCCACCGCACCGAAGGGATGTCGGCGACCAGGCCGGCCGGGATCAGGAAGACGTCGGTGGACGCCAGGGTCCGCAGGCGGAACATGCTGGGCGTCCAGAAGATCGCCATTTCCTCGCCGAAGAAGTCGCCGGCCTCCAGCGTCTCGACCTTGTGGTCGCCCAGGAAGCGGCCGATGCGCCCGCGCGCCACCAGGCCCACCGTCTCGGGGCCGGGGTCGATGGGCTCACCCTCGCCGTAACTGGCGATGGTCATCTCCTTGGCGATGCGGTTCAGCGTCTTGGTGGACACCACCTCGCCGAACAGCCAGGTGCGCTGCAGGAATTCGCGGTGCTCCAGGATGCGCGCGATGGCGCCGAACGCGTCGTTGCGGCGGACGAACTCGCCGTACAGCACGCTCGGGATCTGCAGCGCCTTAACGAAGCCCACCGCCCGGTAGGTCTCCACCGCGGTGGAGCCGAACAGGCCGGGCAGCTCGCCGATCATCGCCCCCGCCGACAGCACGCTACGGCCGCCGCTCTCGAGCGGCAGAGATTCGACGCTGCCCGACAGCAGCAGGTAGATGTAGGAGGTGGTGTGGCGCTCCTTGACCAGGATGGTGCCGGGATTGAACGTCACCACCGGGTTGTTGAGGAGGATGCGCAGCTGGCTGTGGGCGATGTCGGGGAAGTAGGCGTTGAGGAACTCGAACGCCGCCCGCCAGATGAAGTCGTGGTTGGAGGGGATCAGCACGTCGACGGTGCCGAACGAGGCGGTCGAGCCGATCGCCTTCTGGGCCAGCGTGTGCTTCTGGGCCGTGTGCGCCAGGATGATCTTGCCCGAGGTGTCCTCACGGAAATCGTAGGCGTCGCCGTGGATCAGGCCGCCGCCGACATCGACCTTCTTCACATCGACGGGAACCCGGTACTCGTCGGCGATGCACTGGTAGAGCTCGGGGGTGATGCCGGGATCGGCGTCGTTGCTGGTCACGAAGCCCTGCAGCACTTCGAGGCGGCAGATGTCGGCCAGATGGGCGTAGGTGCGCCAGCCGCCCTCCCACATGGCGCGGAAATAGAACACGGTGGTCTCGACCGGGTGGGGCGAGAACACCGGCTTGACCTCCAGGCCCTCGATTTCATTCCACCGATCCGACACGAGGTCGTGGACCTCGAAGTAGTCGGAGAAGGCGGCGTCCTCGATGGACAGCAGCGCTCCCAGCTTCTTGGCGACCGAAGCCCGCACCAGCGGCGCGGCGTAGTACTTGATGCGGTGGTCCGAGCGGATCAGCGTGGTCAGCCCGGCGAAATGGTCGTCGTGCGAGTGGGTATGGAAGATACCCTCGATCTCGTTGACGCCGATGCCCAGGGCATCGAGCGTGTGCACGATGTTGGGCCCGGCGTCGATGAGATAGACGCGGCCCTGGAACATCAGGATGCTGCCCATGCTGGGCCGGTTGATGTCCCAGCCGTCACCCTCGCCCGAATGGACCACCGCGAAATACTCGCGCGGCATCTGGTAGAAGCCGAGGGGATAGGGGCATTCGTAGGTCTCGAACGGCGGCAGGTTGAGGTCGACCCTGAGGACCTCGTCCCCGTAGCTGAATTCGAAGACGTTCAGTCGGACGCGGCGCACGAAGACGCCGTTGCGCACCTCGACCGGGTCGGCATCGACCGCGCGGCTGTCGATGAGGTCGCCGGGATGGCGGATGCGGCCGAAGGCGAATTTGAGCTTGAGGCGCATGAGCTCGCGCGCATGCTCGCGCGTCGCCCCCGCCTCGACCAGCTCGGCCTCGGTCACCAGGCCGTAATTGCCGCGATAGATGTACTGCAGCTGGGCGCGCACCTGCTCCGCCGATCCGATGATCAGCGGCTTGATTCCGGTGTTGCCGGGGTGGTTGGGCAGGATCATGCCCTGACGGTAGAGCATCTGGAGGACCGGAAACTCGCCTAGATTGGCGAAGCTGCCGTTCTGCACCATGATGTCCGACAGCAGGATGGCGTTGGGGCCGGTCTCGAAGGTCACGCCGTTGCGCTCGGTCGGCGCGATCAATCCGCGCTTCATCAGGTGCTTGACCGCGTCCGCCGGGCAGCCGCAAAGAATCCTGAGATCCGCCGCCGGCGCCTCGACCCACCAGACGCCCGGCGTTACCTCGATCTTTCGTAGAGATCGCATCCCTGTCCCCGCTCGTCCCCTCCCGAACATGCTAGGTGTTTGGCCTGTGCTCATCAACACCTTGTATTGATGGTTGTACCCCATCCGATGCTTGCCTGGCGGGCCGCCTCGGGGTATTACCCGATCTCCCCGCCCGCCATGAGGCAGGCGCATCCCACCCATACGGGCAGGTTCTGCCGTTTCCCGCCAAGAAAACCTTGACGCGAGCGGCATGTTTTCTTATACGGCGGGGTAAGGGGGAACTATCCTTTCGGATAAGGGTTCGGAATGAAGGATTTCTGTGAATCGCGCGGCTCGGACCGTACCGAGGCCTCGCTCCGCTGCATCGTGCTGGGCACCGTGTACGTGGCCGCCATCGCCTTCGCCATCGCCTTTTCGCCGCAGTTCGGCCTGGTCACCCTGCATCCGGTGGGTGACAACGGCAAGATCGCGGCCGCCGAGGCGCCGACGCGGGTTCACTCCTCCCGCTGACGCCAAAGCCCCGCCTGCAAACGGATTGAGCCCCGCGCCGTTCGGCACGGGGCTTTTTCATGAGCGCCTATCGCGAATGATAGCGAGAACGATTCGCACTTGATCGCGTAAGATGTTTATGGTTATTGGGATAACCCTCCCACGACATCGGTCAGGTCCGGCCATGGCTTTCGCCCGGTTCCTCCTCGCAGCCTGCCTCACGCTCCTCGCGTTCCCCTCGCTCGCCGCCGAGGGATACTGGCAAGGAGTGGCCAAAACGGTCATCGAAGCGGTCGACCGCGGCGAGGCCGCCCATGCCAAGGGCGACACCGACAGCGCGCGTCGGGCCGTGCTTGAGGCCTATTTCAAGCGCTTCGAGGATTCGAAGATGGAGGCGGCCATCCGCAAGGCGATCAGCGCCAAGCGGGCGGCCGAGATCGAGCGCATGTTCGACGCCATGCGCAAGGCGGCCGGCGGCAGCGACGCCGCCGCCCTGAAGACGGCGGCGCAGACCCTGCGCACGGCGGTCGCGGAGGTCGGCAAGGTGCTGGACGACGCCAACGTGTCCCCCGCCGTCTTCGAGGTGAACCAATGATCGCCCGCCCGACGATCGCGCGCCTCGCCTTCGCGCTCGCCGCCCTGCTGCTGGTGGCCCTGCCCGCCCGCGCCGCCGACAATCTCGACCACCGCGCCGTCGCGGCAACCATCGTCGCCAAGGGCGATGCGCTGGTCGCCGCCTACGACCCCGCCCGCGGCATCGACACCGCCGACGGCTTTTCCGACCTCTATTTCTCGGTCTTCGAGGAATCGGGACTGGAGGCCGACATCGGCGCCGCCGATCCCTCCGCCAAGGTCGAACTGGAATCGCTGTTCGCCGCCCTGATCGGGCAGGCCACCGACGGCGCCCCCAAGGACAAGCTGAACGCCGCCTGGGCCAGCCTGCACTCCCGTCTGACGGCGGTCGCAGACGCCCGCGCCGATGCCGGATCGGGATGGGCGAGCGCGTTCCTGCAATCGCTGCTGATCCTGCTGCGCGAGGGCTTCGAGGCCATCCTGGTGGTCGGCGCCCTGGTCGCCTACCTGAAGAAGCTCGACGCCCGCGACAAGCTCAAGGTGGTGTGGAACGCGGTGATCGTCGCCCTGATCATGTCGGCGGCCACCGCCTGGGCGCTGAACAGCCTGATGACCGTCGCCGGCACCGGCCGCGAGGCGGTCGAGGGCGCCACCATGCTGGTCGCCGCCCTGGTGCTCGCCTATGTCAGCCATTGGCTGTTCGCCCGGCGCGAGGCTCAGAAGTGGCAGGGCTACATCAAGAGCCAGGTCGAGAAGGCCCTGTCCGGCGGCGAGGTGTTCTCGCTCGGATTCGCCGCCTTCCTCGCCGTCTACCGCGAAGGGGCCGAGACCGTGCTGTTCTACCAGGCGCTGGTCTCCTCGGCGCCCGGCGAGGGCGGCGCCATCGTCGCCGGCTTCGCCACCGCCTGCACCGGCCTGGTGGCGATCTACTGGGCGATCCGCAGCGCGTCCATGCGAATCCCCCTCAAGCCGTTCTTCGCCGGCACCGCCGTGCTGCTCTACGCGCTGGCTGTGGTGTTCGCCGGCCAGGGCGTGCTGGAACTGCAGGAGGCGCGGTGGGCGTCGATCACGCCGCTGGCCGGGTTCCCGCGCATTCCCGCCCTCGGCCTGTTCCCGACCGCCGAAACGCTGGCCGCCCAGGCCGTGCTGCTGGGCATCCTCGTGCCGATGGTCGGCCTGTGGGCGGTGCGCCGCCTGCGGACCGCCCCATGATCCCGCGCCAGATCCCGCTGGCGGAGCAGCGGCGGCCATCGAGCCGCCTCGCCACCCCCATCGAGGCCTTCTTCGTGCGCAACATCCGCTGGCTGCCCTGGGTGCACGGCGCGATGTTCGTGGGATTCTGCGTCATCATCTTCGTGCCCGCCTTCCTGCCCGATCCCGCCGAGGACGCGGGCGTGTTCGACAGCCTGACCGTGTTCGCCAACGTCGCCCTGTGGGGCGCCTGGTTCCCGCTGGTGCTGCTGTCGGTGCTGGCGACCGGGCGCAGCTGGTGCGGCCTGCTGTGCCCGATGGGCGCGGCGTCGGAATTCGCCAGCCGGCGGGGGTTGCGGCTGGCGCCGCCGCGCTGGCTGACCTGGCCGGGGACCCCGGTCCTGTCCTTCGTGGTGGTCACCATCCTCGGCCAGACCACCGGCGTGCGCACCCACCCGGAAGCGGCCGCGGAGGTGTTCGGCGGCACCATGGCGGCCGCCATCCTGCTGGGCTGGCTGTTCGCGCCGGGCAAGCGCCCGTGGTGCCGGCATGCCTGCCCCATCGGCCTGCTGCTCGGCGTGTTCTCGCGCCTCGGCGCCGTCGAGTTCGCCCCCAAGCGGCCCGAGCCGGGCGGCGACCGCTGGACCGACCGCGGCGCCTGCCCGACCATGATCGACCTCCGGCACAAGACCGAAAGCCGCCATTGCATCGAGTGCTTCCGCTGCGTCAGCCCGCCGGCCCCCGGCGGTCTGTATCTCAAGCTGCGCCGCCCCGGCGCCGAGGTCGAGGACATCGCGCGGCGCAATCCCAACCTGTCCGAGCTGCTGTTCCTGTACCTGGGCGGCGGCGTGGCGCTGGGCGGCTTCCTGTGGGGCGTCCTCGACGCCTTCACCCGCGTGCGCGATGCCATCGGCGAATGGGCGATCGAGCATGACTGGATGTGGCTGCTGGAAGCCGGTCCGGCGTGGCTGATGAGCGTGCATCCCGAACGCCGTGAGGTGTTCCTGTGGCTGGACTTCGCCATGATCACCGGCTTCATGGCGGCCACCATGCTGGCCTTCGCCGCCGGCCTGTCGGTGACCACGCTGGCCGCCGCCTGGATCGCCGGCAGGCTGGGCGGGGCGCGCACGCTGAAGGCACGCTTCCTCGAACTCGGCTACCAGTATGCGCCGGTGGCGATGGTCTCGCTGGTCATCGGCCTGGGCGGCGGCCTGTTCACCGCCCTGGTCGCCCTCGGCCTGCCCAAGCCCGGCGCCCAGGCACTCAAACTGGCGCTGTTCGGGCTGGGCTGCCTGTGGAGCCTGTGGCTGGCCGACCGCATCCTGAAGGCCCAGGGCCTGCCGCCCTCGCGGCGCTGGCTCGCCATGCTGCCGGGTTTCGCCGGCACCGCCGCCGTGGCCGCGGCCTGGGCGCCTGCCCTGTTCTAGAGTGAAGGCGCGGATGGCCGGATCAAGCCCGGCCATGGCAACGGAGCGCTAAAATAGCCGTCACCCGGGCTCGACCGGGGGGCCATGGAGGGCTGAAAGGCCTAGAGTTCGGTTGCCAGCGCCGCCAAGCCGGCGAAGGCCGGTTGCGGGTGCACCACCAGCCAGCAGGGAATGGGGCCGAGATAGGCCTTGAAGCGTCCCTTGGCCTCGAACCGCTCGCGGAACTGCGAGGCCGCCAGCGCATCGCGCATGCGCGGCAGGATGCCGCCGGCGACGAACACGCCGCCGCGCGCTCCCAGGGACAGCGCCAGGTTGCCGGCCACCGTTCCCAGCATGGCGAAGAAGGTGTCGAGCGCCTCGCGACACAGCGGGCAGGTGCCGTCCTGTCCCCGCTGGGAGATGGCATCGGGCGTGGTGTAGACCGGTTCCTGGCCGGCAACGGCGGCCACCGCCTCGTAAAGATTGACGAGGCCCGGCCCCGACAGCACGCGCTCGGCCGAGACATGGCCGAAGCGGTGGCGCAGGAATGCCAGGATGGCGCTCTCGCGGTCGTCCACCGGCGCCATGGTGGCGTGACCGCCCTCGGTCGCCACCGCGATCCAGTTTCCTGCCGGCGTCGGCACCAGCGCCGAGACGCCCAGTCCGGTTCCCGGCCCCAGCACCGCGATCGGCGCGTCCGCCGCCGGCAGGCCGCCGCCCAGGGGCATCAGGTCGGCCCCGACGAGATGGCGCACCGACAAGGCCACCGCGGTGAAATCGTTGACCACGTCGAGGCGCTCCAGCCCCAGATCCCGCCGCACCGCGTCGACCGAAAAGTTCCAGGCCGAGTTGGTGAGGTCGATGCGGTCGCCGGTCACCGGCGAGGCCACGGCGAGGGCGGCCCGCTGCGGGGCCTCGCCGCCGACCAGCGCGAGGTAGGCCTTGGCGGCCTCGGCCGGACCGGGGTAGTCGGCGCAGCGCATGGCCATCACGTCGGACGGCGCGGTGCCGGGCCGGACCAGGGCGAAGCGGACGTTGGTGCCGCCGATGTCGGCGATCAGGGCGGGAGCGGTCATGGCCATCACGTGGGTTTGTCGGTGAGCGCCTTGTAGTGCTCGATGTATTTGGCGGCCGAGCGCTCCCAGCTGAAATCCTGGCGGACGCAGGCCGACTGGATCTTGCGCCACTGCTCCTTCTGGCGGAACAGGCCGACCGCGCGCTCGATGCACCATTGGAAGGCGCCGACATTGGCGTGCTCGAACACGAAGCCGGTGGCGGCGCCGGTCATCAGGCTGTCGAAGGTGGTGTCGCTGACCGTGTCGGCCAGCCCGCCGGTGGTGTGCACGACCGGCACTGTCCCGTAGCGGAAGGCGTAGAACTGGGTCAGGCCGCAGGGTTCGAAGCGCGACGGCATCAGCATCATGTCGCCACCCGCCATCAGCCGGTGCGCCAGCGGCTCGGAATAGCCGATGTTGACGGCGATCTGCTGCGGATTGCCGGCCGCCGCGGCGCGGAAGCCGTCCTCCAGGGCGCGGTCGCCGGTCCCCACCACCGCAAGCTGGGCGCCATGGCGCAGAAGCGCCGGCACGACGGCCAGCACCATGTCCATGCCCTTGAGCTCGTTCAGCCGGCTGACGATGACCATGAGGGGAGCGTCGGGATCCTCGGCCAGGCCGAGTTCGCGCTGCAGCGCAGCCTTGTTGGCCGCCTTGCCGTCGACGAAGTCGGCCGGCTGGTAGCGTGCGGACAGGTGGGGGTCCTCGGCCGGGGTCCACACCGCGTAATCGGCGCCATTGAGGATGCCCGAAAGCGCCGCCGAACGGTGCACCAGCAACCCTTCCAGGCCGCAGCCATGGGGGCCGGACTGGATTTCCTTGGCATAGCGGGGCGACACCGTGGTCAGCGCGTCGCTGTAGACCAGCCCGCCCTTCATGAACGACAGGGTGCCCCAGTATTCCAGCCCGTCCATGTGGAAGAGCGCGGCCGGCAGCCCCAGCCGGGCCAGGGCATCGGCCGGGAACAGGCCCTGGTAGGCCATGTTGTGGATGGTGAACATGGTCGCCGGCCGCGGCGTCACGCCCCAGGCCTCGAGATAGGCGGCGGCCAGGCCGGTCTGCCAATCATTGGCATGGAGCACGTGCGGGCGCCACTTGACCGGGCTGCCGTCGGTGCACAGGTGGGCGGCGGCCCACGACAACAGGCCGAACCTCAGCGCGTTGTCGGCCCAATCGTGCCCGGCGGCATCCTGGTACGGTCCGCCGTCGCGCTCGTAGAGCGGCGGACAGTCGACCAGCCATACGGGCACCCCGGTGCCGGGGATCTTGCCGGAAATCAGGCGCGCCTCGCCGAGTCCGAACGGATCACCGAGCACGCCGACCTGCCGCTTGTTCTCGACCTTGGCCAGGGCCTCGGGATAGGCCGGCATCAGCACCTTCACGTCGATTCCGGCCGCGATCAGCGCCGCGGGCAGCGCGCCGGAGACGTCGGCCAGCCCACCCGTCTTGACCAGCGGATAGACCTCCGACGAAGCAAACAGCACGCGCATGGCTCTCCCCCAGCCGGTTCCCAGATCCTGGCAATGGCGATAGCCTAGCCTAAGGGCGTCGAACGCGGAAGGCGCTAAACGGCTGAGTTACCCCTTTGTGAAACCGACTCTTTTCCGCCGCCGGCCGTGTTGTGCGGGCAGGCGGAATGTGGCACGGTCGCAGGAGGGCCAGGGGGCAGGTCCACCGCTCGCACTATGGATTGCAGAGGTGAGGGATGAGGGAGGCCGATCGGGTGAGCAATCTTGATCTCGAAGTGACCAACAAGCTGCGGCGCACCCTGGCGCTGGTCCTGGCCGGCGGCCGCGGCTCGCGGCTCAAGCAGCTCACCGACTGGCATGCCAAGCCGGGCGTGCCCTTCGCCGGCAAGTTCCGCATCGTCGATTTCACCCTGTCGAACTGCATCAATTCCGGCATCCGCCGCGTCGGTGTGCTGACGCAGTACAAGGCGCACTCCCTGATCCAGCACATCCAGCGCGGCTGGGGCTTCCTCAGGGGCGAGTTCAACGAGTTCATCGAGCTGCTGCCGGCGCAGCAGCGCACCGAGAACGAGAACTGGTACAAGGGCACCGCCGACGCGGTGTTCCAGAACCTCGACATCATCCGCCAGCACAACCCCGAATACGTCCTCGTCCTGGCCGGCGACCACGTCTACAAGATGGACTACGGCAAGATGCTGGCCCAGCACATCGCCGAGGGCGCCGACGTCACCGTCGCCTGCCTGGAAGTGCCCCTCGAGGATGCTAAGGGCTTCGGGGTGATGGCGGTCGACGAGCGCGACAACATCGTTCGCTTCGACGAAAAGCCCGACAACCCGCAGCCAATCCCGGGCCGCCCCGACGTGGCGCTGGCCAGCATGGGCATCTACATCTTCAACGCCCAGTTCCTGTACGAGCGCCTCACCCACGACGCCACCCTGACCGAGACCGACCACGATTTCGGCAAGGACGTGATCCCGGCCCTGGTCGGCACCCGCAAGCTGGTGGCGCACCGCTTCCAGCAATCCTGCGTCATGCACGAGGGCGCCAAGGAGCATTACTGGCGCGACGTCGGCACGCTCGACGCCTACTGGGAAGCCAATATCGACCTCACCACCGTCACCCCGGCGCTGAACCTTTACGACACCAACTGGCCGATCTGGACCTACCAGGCCCAGCTGCCGCCCGCCAAGTTCGTCTTCGATTCCGAGAACCGGCGCGGCATGGCGGTGGATTCCATGGTGTCCGGCGGCTGCATCATCTCGGGCGCGGTGGTGCGCCGCTCGTTGCTGTTCTCCAACGTCCGGGTCAATTCCTATTGCCTGGTCGAGGATTCGGTTGTGCTGCCCGATTGCGACATCGGCCGCCACGCCCGCCTGATGAAGTGCATCGTCGACCAGGGCTGCGTCATTCCCCCCGGCCTGGTGGTCGGCGAGGACCCGGACCTGGACGCCAGCCGCTTCTACCGCACCGACAAGGGCATCACCCTGGTGACGGCGGACATGCTGAAGAAACTGGAGGGGTAGTTCGGCTGTCATCCCGAGGAGTGCCGCGACGAGGGACCTCGTCCGCAAGAAACGCACGAGGTCCTTCGGGGGATGACAGCGCATTGTCATCCCGAGGAGCGCCGGCGACGAGGGACCTCGTCCGCTCGTCCGCCTTCGGGGGATCACAGCCCCCTCAGCGCCCCTTCTTCACCGCCTTCTTGACCGGCGCGGGCTCCGGGGCCGGTTCAGGTTCGCCGCGGCGCTGGCGCTCGACCTTGCGCCAGTTGGCGACGTTGCGGTTGTGGTCGTCGAGCGAGCGGGCGAACACGTGGCCGCCCGAGCCGTCGGCGACGAAGTAGAGGGCATCGCTGTCGGCCGGATGCAACACCGCCTCCAGGCTGGCCCGTCCCGGGTTGGCGATGGGGGTCGGCGGCAGGCCGTCGATGACGTAGGTATTCCAGCGATGCGGGTTGGCGAGGTCGGCCCGGCTCAAGGGCCGGTCGAGGACGCCCAGCCCGTCGGACAGGCCGTAGATCACCGTCGGATCGGATTGCAGCTTCATGCCGAGGCTGAGGCGGTTCAGGAACACCGCCGCGACCTGCGGGCGCTCGGCGGTCAGGGCGGTCTCGCGCTCGACGATGGAGGCCAGCACCAGCGCCTCCTGCTTGGTCTTGAGCGGCAAACCCTGGGCACGGCTGGCCCACAAGCCGTCCAGCGCCTGGGTCATGGACTTCTGCATGCGGGCGATGACCTCGTCGCGGGCGTCGTCACGCGACAGGTGCCAGGTCTCGGGCAGCAGGCTGCCCTCGGCCGGCTTGGTCCCCACGTCGCCGGCGAGATAATCGGCCTCGCGCACCAGATCGAGCACTTGCTTCACGGTCAGGCCCTCGGCCACGGTCAGCTTGTGGACGACGGTGCGCCCCTCGGCCATCAGGCGCATAGCCTCCTCGGGACTGACGTGCGCGGGAAAGGCGTACTCGCCGGCCTTCAGCGTCACCCGGCGCAGCTTGGCGCCGATGGTCAACACCAGGCCGCTGTCGACCACCCCGGCCTTTTCCAGCAGGGCTCCGACCGCCTGGGTTCCCGCCCCCTTCGGCACAACCACGGTGGTCGGCTCCGGCAGCGGTCCGGGGCCGGTGAAACGGCGATGGCCGTCGATCGCCAGCCCGGCCACAGCCAGGGCGACGACAAGAACGATGAGGAGAATGGCTTTCTTCATTCGCACCCCCGTCATGCCTGCGAAAGCGGGCATCCATGGTGCCGCCGGCACTGGCCCCCCGCTTTCGCGGGGGTGACGGTGCAGGATGGGATTACGGCGCGCCGGTGAAGATCAGCGAGGCGTTGGTGCCGCCAAAGCCGAACGAGTTCGACATGGCGAACGTGATCGGACGCTTCTTGGCCACCTTGGCGACCAGGTCGATGTCGCAGCCCTCGTCCGGGTTCTCCAGGTTGAGGGTCGGCGGAGCCAACTGGTCGCGGATGGCCAGCAGCGAATAGATCCCTTCGACCGCGCCGGCGGCCCCCAGCAGGTGGCCGATCGCCGACTTGGTCGAGCTCATCGACAGCTTGTAGGAGTGATCGCCGAACAGCCGCTTGACCGCGGTCAGCTCGATCAGGTCGCCCATGGTGGCGGTGCCGTGGGCGTTGACGTAGTCGATATCCTCGGGCTTGAGGCCGGCGCGGTTGAGCGCCGCCTTCATGGCGCGGAAGGCGCCGTTGCCGTCCTCGGCCGGAGCGGTGATGTGATAGGCGTCGCCCGACATGCCGTAGCCGATCACTTCGCCATAGATCTTGGCGCCGCGGGCCTTGGCGTGCTCGAGTTCCTCGAGCACGACGACGCCGGCACCCTCACCCATGACGAAGCCATCACGGTCACGGTCCCACGGGCGCGAGGCCTCGGTCGGACGGTCGTTGTAGCTGGTGCACAGGGCCTTGGCGGCGGCAAAGCCGGCGATGCCCAGGCGGCACACCGCGGCCTCGGCACCACCGGCCACCATCACGTCGGCATCGCCGAACATGATCAGCCGGGCGGCATCGCCGATGGCATGGGCGCCGGTGGCGCAGGCGGTCACCACCGCGTGATTGGGGCCCTTGAAGCCGTATTTGATCGAGACGTGGCCGGAGACCAGGTTAATCAGCGCGGCGGGAATGAAGAACGGGCTGATGCGACGGGGGCCGGATTCCTTCAGGGTGATCGACCCGTCATGGATGTTGGGCAGACCGCCGATACCGGAACCGATCATCACGCCGGTGCGCTCGCGCGCGTCCTCGTCCTCGGGCATCCAGCCGGAATCTTCCACCGCCTCCATGGCCGCGGCCATGCCGAAGACGATGAAATCGTCCATGCGGCGACGATCCTTGGCCGGTGCGACCTTGTCGGCGTCGAACTCGCCCTCGCCGGTGCCACGGGGCACCACGCCGGCGATCTTGGCCGCCAGATCGGAGACGTCGAAATGATCGATGACCCGAATGCCGGATTGCGAAGCGGTGAGGCGCTGCCAGTTGGTGTTGACCCCACAGCCCAACGGCGTGACCAGGCCCATGCCGGTAACGACGACACGTCTCATCGGAATTGTTCCGTTCCTGTACCCAGAATAAGGGCGCCGCCCCCGTTCGGGAACGACGCCCCGCGCAGCATTAGCTGTTCTTCGAGATGAACTCGATGGCGTCCTTGACGGTGAGGATCTTCTCGGCCGCGTCATCGGGGATCTCGCAGCCGAACTCTTCCTCGAAAGCCATCACCAGCTCGACGGTGTCGAGGCTGTCGGCGCCCAGGTCGTCGATGAAGCTTGCGTTCTCGGTCACCTTGGACTCTTCCACGCCCAGGTGCTCGACGACAATCTTCTTAACCCGCTCGGCGACGTCGCTCATTTTCTATCCCTCGAAAGTCTAAGAATTTTCGGTTTCGGCCCTGGGCGGCGCAGCCCCCCGTCCGGCGGAAAGTGGCCCGTTCCTAACACACTTTTCGCGCCTTGACCAGCACGGCAATACCAAGTGTTGAGGTCCGTTCGGGGCCTCGCCCTCAGGGCATCGCCATGCCGCCGTTGACATGCAGAGTCTGGCCGGTGACGTAGGCGCCGCCGTCGCTCGCCAGATAGAGCACCGCCGCGGCGATGTCCTCGGGCGTGCCCATGCGGCCCTGGGGAATGGCGCCCATGACGCGGGCCTTCTGGTCGTCGTTCAGCTCGTCGGTCATGGGGGTGGCGATGAAGCCCGGGGCGACGCAGTTGACGGTGACGCCGCGGCTGGCGACCTCCTGGGCCAGCGCCTTCGACATGCCGATCATGCCGGCCTTGGAGGCGCAATAATTGACCTGGCCGGGATTGCCGGTGACGCCGACGATGGAGGTGATGTTGACGATGCGCCCGGCGCGCCGCTTCATCATGCCCTTGACCGCGGCGCGGCACAGGCGGAAGGCGGCGGTCAGGTTGATGTTGAGGACGGTGTCCCAATCCTCGTCCTTCATGCGCAGCACCAGGGTGTCCCGCGTCAGGCCGGCATTGTTGACCAGGATGTCGAGCGAGCCCATGGCGGCCTCGGCGTCCTTGGCCAGCTGCTCAACCTCCTCGGCCTTGCCGAGGTTGGCGGTGAGCACATGCACGCGCTCCTTCAGCTCGCCGGCAAGGACGTCGAGCGCCTCGCGGCGGGTACCGTGGATGGCAACGGTGGCGCCGGCCGCGTGCAGGGCCTTGGCGATGGCGCCGCCGATGCCGCCCGAGGCTCCGGTCACCAGCGCGGTCTTGCCGGTCAGATCGAACATGGAAAATCCCCCAATAATAGAGTGTGCGGTCGCTTCGCCATGCCCGGGGGCCACGCCCGGGCCTGACGGATTGCGGCAAGGGTTAAAGGCTGTTGAGGAACGCCTCGATGTCGGCCGGCGTGCCGATGGAGGTGCCGGCAATCTCCTTGTCGATGCGCTTGGCCAGGCCGCCCAGCACCTTGCCGGCACCCAGCTCGACCAGGGTGGTGACGCCCTGCTCCTTCATATAAAGGACGCCCTCGCGCCAGCGCACGGTTCCCGTCACCTGCCTGACCAGCAGGTCGCGGATCTCGGCGGGGTCGCTCACCTTCGCGGCGATGACATTGGCGACCAGCGGCAGACGCGGCGCATTCATCGCCACGCCGGCCAGCGCCTCGGCCATGGCGTCGGCGGCCGGCTGCATCAGGGCGCAATGAAAGGGGGCGGACACCGGCAGCATCACGGCCCGCTTGATGCCCTTGTCGGCGGCGATCTTCATGGCGCGCTCGACGGCGCTCTTATGGCCCGACACCACCACCTGCCCCGGCGCGTTGTCGTTGGCGGCCTCGCACACCTCGCCCTGGGCGGCCTCGGCGGCGATGGCCTTGGCCTGCTCGTACTCGGCGCCCAGCAGCGCAGCCATGGCGCCGACGCCCACCGGCACCGCCTTCTGCATGGCCCGGCCGCGGATCTTCAGCAGCCGCGCCGTGTCGGCCAGCGAGAAGGTGCCGGCGGCGGCCAGCGCCGAGTATTCACCCAGCGAGTGGCCGGCCACGAACGAGGCCGCCTCGGCGAGGTCGAGCTTGCCTTCGGCCTCCAGCACGCGCACCACCGCCATCGACACCGCCATCAGGGCCGGCTGGGCGTTCTCGGTCAGCGTCAGCTCGTCCTCGGGGCCTTCGAACATCAGCGTGGTCAGCTTCTGCTTCAGCGCCTCATCGACTTCCTCGAACACGGCGCGGGCGGCCGGGAAAGCCTCGGCCAATTCGCGGCCCATGCCGACGGCCTGCGACCCCTGGCCCGGAAAGACGAAAGCACGCGACATCGGCGGACCCCCTGCGAAAGACCTGTTGCGAAAAATTTGGCGAGAAGGAACAGAGCGGGCGGGGTCCTGTCAAGCGCCAATGCCCCCGAAGCCAGCACGAGCTTGCATCGGCGGGTGTTTCGTGTATAGTCCCGCGCTTCCAAACCCTTGCCGGTGTCGCGAGGCATTCGGCTATGCCCTGTTTCCGTGGTGGGAACGGGGAAGAGAAAAGCCAGAAGGGGTCATTGTATGGCTTTGTATGAATGCGTGATTCTCGCGCGCCAGGAAGTTTCCGCCCCGCAGGTGGAGACCCTGGTCGACGAGATGGCCAATGTCATCACCCAGGGCGGCGGCTCGGTCTCCAAGAAGGAGTACTGGGGCCTGCGCAACCTGGCCTACCGGATGAAGAAGAACCGGAAGGCCCACTACGTCCTGTTGAACATCGACTCGGCTTCCGCTCCCGTGAAGGAGATGGAGCGCCAGTTGGGCCTGAACGAGGACATCATCCGCGTCCTGACCATCCGCGTCGAGGAACTGGAAGAGGGCCCGTCGGCCATGATGCAAGCCAAGTCCAGCCGTGAGGATCGTCCCCGTCGCGAAGGCGGCCGTGAAGGCTTCCGCGAAGGTGGCCGCGACGATCGTCCGCGCCGTTCCGAGGGAGGTGAGTGATGACCGACGGCAAGACCAACGAGCGTCCCCGCGCCGCCGCCGGTGCGGCCCCGCGCCGTCCGTTCTTCCGGCGTCGCAAGACCTGCCCGTTCTCCGGCGCCAACGCGCCGAAGATCGACTACAAGGACATCAAGCTGCTCTCCCGCTTCATCTCGGAGCGCGGCAAGATCGTCCCGTCGCGCATCACCGCGGTGTCGGCCAAGAAGCAGCGTGAACTGGCCCAGGCCATCAAGCGCGCCCGCTTCCTGGGCCTGCTGCCGTACGTGGTGAAGTAAGGACGGCCCAAGGCATCCGGTGACCCGGTTCATCGCCCTTCCCCTGGCGGCAGGTCTGCTTTCGGCACTCCTGTTCCTGTCGGTGGCGAAGGGCATCGCCCTCGGGATCCTGCTGTCCTATGTCGCCCCCCTGCCGCTGTTCATGGCGGGCCTGGGGCTGGGCATCGGACCGGCGGTGATCGCAGGGGCGGCCGGAGCGGGCGGCGTGGCGCTGGCGGCAGGCGGAGCTTCCGTCCTGCCCTACGCCATCGCGGTGGCGCTCCCGGCGATGCTGGTCACCGAACGGGCCCTGCTGTGGCGCACCTTGCCCGATGGCAGCCAGGAATGGTTTCCCCCGGGTCTGGTGCTGGCGAGGCTGACCGCCGCCGGACTGGCGCTGATCCTGATCGGGACGGCGCTGGTATCCGACCACCCCGACGGGGTGCGCGGCTGGGTGGCCGAGCTCATCGGCCGCACGCTCGAGATGATGGCCCCCGAGGTCACGCCCGAGCGACGGCAGATGGCGGTCGAGTGGTGGACGCCGCTGTTTCCGGCCATGGTGCTCGCATCATGGCAGGTGATGGCGGTGGTCAACGCCACCGCGGCGCAGGCGCTGCTGGTCCGCATGGGCCATGCCCGCCGGCCAACGCCGGCCTACCGGGAGCTGTGGCTTCCCGACTGGCTGGGCGTGGTTCTGGCGGCAAGTGCGGCGACGGCGGTTCTGGCCCAGGGCGACCCGGGCTATGTGGCCGCCAACCTGACGGCGGTGGTGCTGGTCCCCTTCAGCCTGCTCGGGCTGGCCGGGGTGCACCGCTGGGCGGCAGGCAGGCCGCATGCGAGGCTGGCCCTCGCAGTGACGTACGGGTTGCTGGTCCTGGCCCAGGCATGGGCGGCGATGGCCGTCGCCGGGCTGGGGGTGGTGAGGTTCTGGTCGATGAGGTTCCGTCGCGGCCGAAGCGGCGGCGGTGAGGAGGAATAAAATGGAAGTCATTCTGCTCGAGAGGATCGAGAAGCTCGGTCAGATGGGCGAAGTGGTCAAGGTCAAGCCTGGCTACGCCCGCAATTTCCTGTTGCCGCAGAAGAAGGCTCTGCGCGCCAACAAGGACAACCTGGCCTATTTCGAGAAGCAGCGCGTCCAGCTCGAGGCGCTCAACCTGAAGCGCCGTGAAGAGGCCCAGGCCGTCGCCGAGAAGATGGACGGCCTCAAGGTCCTGATGATCCGTCAGGCCGGCGAGGGTGGCCAGCTGTACGGTTCGGTGTCCGGCCGCGACTTGGCCGACGCCATCAAGGAGGCGGGCTTCACCGTCGAGCGGCGCCAGGTCAACCTGGACCAGCCGATCAAGACGCTGGGCAGCTACCCGATCCGCCTGACCCTGCATCCCGAGGTCGCGGTGACCGTCAACGTCACCATCGCCCGTTCGCAGGAAGAGGCGGAGCGCGCCGCCCAGGCCGCCGCGGCTCCGGCCGAGGTCGAGGCCGAGGCGACCGAAGCCGCTCCGGAAGCCGAAGAGGCGACCGAGGCGTAAAGCCTTCTTACGATCCTCCTCTTTCGCCGCGGCCGGCTCGCGCCGGCCCGGCGTTCGGGACCGATTGATGCCCAGGCGACGAGCGGGAAACCGCTCGTCGCCTTGTGCTTGTCTGAAATGGGCCCCCCTTCCCCGGCCACGCCGGGGGAGGGTTGGGATGGGGGCCGACGCGCCAAGCGAACGCGGCGGACGTCTCTCACGCCCTGGCAGCCCCCACCTTCCCTCCCCCAGCCACGCTGGGGGAGGTGCGGCGCCGCTGTCGCCCCCGCGCCAAGCACCGCCCCCTCCCCCGGCTCGGCCGGGGGTGGGGCCGACGCGTGCACCGCGGCTAGGGTGCTTCGGGACGCACGTCAGCTGGCCGAAAGGCGGGCTGGGGCGTGATGTTGCCTTTCCCCATATTCAACGGGGAGGTTCACGCCCATGCACCTGCTCGCCCTCGTCCTGACCCGCCTGTTTCGCCGCGGTGACCTGACGGTGGTCGACGCGGACGGCCGGCGCCATCGTTTCGGCGGCCCGCCCGTACCGGGCATCGCGCCCGTCACCATCCGCCTGCACGACCACCGGCTGCCGTGGCAATTGGCGCTCCGCCCGCGGCTGATCGCCGGTGAGGCCTACATGGACGGCCGCCTGACCCTCGAGCAGGGCAGCCTGCGCGATTTCCTCGCCCTTGCCTGCCTCAACATCGGCACTCGCGCAGGGGGCCGCTGGTCGCACCTCAAGCATCAGCTCAATCCCCCCAAGCGGGCTCGGCGCAACGTCGCCCATCATTACGACCTTCCCGACCGCCTCTATGAGCTGTTCCTGGACGGCGACCGCCAGTACTCCTGCGCCTATTTTCCGGCCGCCGACGCCACCCTGGACCAGGCCCAGTGGGCCAAGAAACACCACATCGCCGCCAAGCTGCTGCTGGAGCCGGGCCACCGGGTGCTCGACGTGGGGTGCGGCTGGGGCGGCCTCGCGCTGCATCTGGCGCGCAGCGCCGACGTCGAGGTGCTTGGCATCACCCTGTCGCAGGAGCAGTTGACCGCCGCGCGGCGACGGGTGGCCGAGGCCGGCCTGGAGGACCGAGTGCGTTTCGCGCTGATGGATTACCGGGAGGTCGAGGGCAGCTTCGACCGCCTGGTCTCGGTCGGCATGTTCGAGCACGTGGGGGTCCACCACTACCGCAGTTTCTTCCGCCAGGTCCGCCGCCTCCTGGCGCCAGGCGGCATCGCCCTGCTGCATTCGATCGGCCGCAGCAACGGCCCCGACGCGACCAATCCCTGGATCCGCAAGTACATCTTCCCCGGCGGCTATTCCCCGGCCCTGTCCGAGGTGCTGCCGGCGGTGGAATCCTCAGGCCTGGTGGTAACCGACGTCGAGATCCTGCGCGAGCACTACGCCCGCACCCTCGCGGAATGGCACCGGCGCTTCCAGGCCAATCGCGCCGAAATCACCGAACTGCTTGACGAGCGCTTCTGCCGCATGTGGGAGTTCTATCTGCTGGGCAGCGAGATGGCCTTCCGCTACCAGGGCCACATGGTGTTCCAGATGCAACTGGCCCGGGACGGCGACGCCGTGCCGGTGACGCGCGACTACATGTACGGTTACACCCATTATCCCCATTATCCACAGGTCGGTCGCCGCTCGCCGATCTGCTAGCAGATCTGTTAGCATTGGGGGTATGACCTCCGTCGCGCCCCTGCACCCCGTCGCCGGCTCCCCCGAGGGACTGGGCTTCCGCACGCCGCCCCACAATTACGAGGCCGAGCAGGCGCTGCTGGGCGCGATCCTGCTCAACAACCGCGCCTTCGAGAAGGTGTCGGAATTCCTGCGGGCCGAGCACTTCGCCGAACCGACCCACGGCCGCATCTTCGAGGCGTGCGGCAAGCTGATCGAACGCGGGCAGATCGCCAACCCGGTGACGCTCAAGACCTATTTCGAGCAGGACGGCGGCCTCGCCGAGATCGGCGGCACCGCTTATCTCGGTCAGCTCGCCAACGCGGTGGTGTCGATCATCAACGCCGAGGATTACGGCAAGCTGATCCACGACCTCCACCTGCGGCGCGAACTGATCGCGCTGGGCGAGGAACTGGTCAACGAGGCCTTCGAGCCCTCCATCGAGCGCTCCGCCATGGACCAGATCGGCGGCGCCGAGGCGAAGCTTTACGACCTCGCCACCACCGGCCAGACCGAGGGCGGATTCGAGGCGTTCGGCACCGTGCTGATCGAGGCGGTCAAGCAGGCCGAAGCCGCCCACAAGCGCCAGGGCAAGCTGTCGGGCGTGCCCACCGGCCTGGTGGACATGGACAGCCGCCTGGGCGGCCTGCATTCCTCGGACCTGCTGATCCTGGCCGGGCGCCCCTCCATGGGCAAGACCTCGCTGGCCACCAACATCGCCTTCAACGCCGCCAAGGCCTACCGCGAGGAGGTCGACGCCCTCGGCCACAAGAAGGCGGTCGACGGCGCCAAGGTGGCGTTCTTCTCGCTGGAAATGTCGGCCGAGCAGCTGGCCGCCCGTATCCTGGCGGAGCAGGCCGAAATCTCCAGCCACAAGATCCGCCAGGGCGAGATGACGAACGAAGAGTTCGAGCGCCTGGTGGTGGCGGCGCAGGAGCTCCACCGCCTGCCGCTGTTCATCGACGACACCCCGGCCCTGTCGATCTCGGCGGTGCGCACCCGCGCCCGCCGGCTCAAGCGCCAGCACGGCCTTGGCCTCATCGTCGTCGACTACCTGCAGCTGCTGCGCGGTTCGGCGGCCCACAGCGAGAGCCGCGTCCAGGAGGTGTCGGAAATCACCCGCGGCCTCAAGGCGCTGGCCAAGGAGCTCGAGGTTCCGGTCATCGCGCTGTCGCAGCTGTCGCGCGCCGTCGAGCAGCGCGAGGACAAGCGCCCGCAGCTGGCCGACCTCCGCGAGTCGGGCTCGATCGAGCAGGACGCCGACGTGGTGATGTTCGTGTTCCGCGAGCAGTACTACCTGGAACGCGCCGAGCCCGGCCGCCGCCCCGAGGAATCCGAGGAGAAGTTCAACGACCGCTACGACAGCTGGCACAAGCGGCTGATGGAGGTCGTCAACACCGCCGAGGTGATCATCGCCAAGCAGCGTCACGGCCCCGTCGGCACCGTGCGGCTGTCGTTCCAGGGCGAGTTCACCAAGTTCGGCAACCTGATCTCCTCCGACCATTACGAGGAGCCGGGGTTCTAGGATCGGGTTCTATTGGGCGTCGCCCCGGACTAGCGAAGCGCAGATCCGGGGTCCATGTGTCAGGCGCCCTCGGGCGCTGTCTCGTCCTTAGTCATCCCCGTCATCCCCGCGAAGGCGGGGATCCAGTGCCCGGATCCTTGCGCTGTCGTTTGTGTCGCGTGCCCGCTGGATTCCCGCTTTCGCGGGAATGACGAAAAAGGGTGCGGGAATGACCAATGAGCGAGGAATTGAAACGCCCCTGCGTCTACGTCATGGCCCGCGCCCGCAACGGCACCCTGTACATCGGCGTCACCAGCGATGTCGTTAAGCGGGTCTGGGAACATAAAAACGCGGTGGCCGAGGGCTTCACCGCGCGCTATCACGTCCACACCCTGGTGTACGCCGAATTCCACGACACCATGGAAGCCGCCATCCTGCGCGAGAAGCAGATGAAGAAATGGAACCGCACCTGGAAGCTCGCGTTGATCGAACGCACCAATCCGGATTGGCGCGATCTTTACGAAGAGATGGCACGATGAACGACAGCCGTCATCCCCGCGAAGGCGGGGATCCAGTGGGCGGCACACATGGACTCCCGCTTCCGCGGGAGTGACGAGACAAGTGGACCCCCGACGGACATGACCCTGCAAGACCGCGCCCCCGCCATCCTGACGATCGACCTCGCGGCCGTCGTCGCCAACTACCGCACCGTACA
Organism: Solirubrobacterales bacterium; assembly: GCA_050260775.1. Classification (GTDB taxonomy): domain Bacteria; phylum Pseudomonadota; class Alphaproteobacteria; order Rhodospirillales; family Magnetospirillaceae; genus CALABS01. Next base: position 107,840 of record JBLNCP010000036.1, read on the forward strand.
GGCCGCCGCCCCCGGCGCCGAGGTCGCCGGCGTGGTCAAGGCCGATGCCTACGGCTTGGGTGTCGCGCCGGTGGCGCGGGCGCTGGCCGGCGCCGGCTGCCGCAGCTTCTTCGTCGCCACCATCGATGAAGGCATCGAGCTTCGGGCCATCCTGCCCGAGGCGGGCGCCATTCACGTGCTGGGCGGACCGCTGCCCGGCAGTGACGGCGAATTCGCCGCCCATAGGCTGACGCCGGTCCTCAACAGCATGGAGCAGGTCGCCCAATGGCGCGCCTTCGTCGAGCGCGGCGGGCCGCCCCAGGTGACCCTGCACCTGGACACCGGCATGTCGCGGCTGGGGATCGAACCGGCCAACGTCCGCCGCCTGGCCGAGGACCCAGGCCTGCGGGGCGGCATCCGTCCCGTCGTGGTGATGAGCCACATGGCGTGCGCCGACGAGGACCCGCACCCCAAGAACCGCGAACAGTTGGACGCCTTCCGGGCCCTGCAGGCGCTGCTGCCGGGCGGGTGCCCGCGCAGCCTGGCGGCATCCTCCACCATCTATCTCGGGTCCGATTACCATTTCGACCTGGTGCGGCCGGGCCTCGCCCTCTACGGCGGCAATCCGATGCCGGGAAAGCCCAATCCGGTGCGTCCCGTGGTCGGCCTGAGGGGCAGAATCCTTCAGGTGCGCGACGTTGACTCGCCTATGACCGTTGGCTATGGTGCCTCCCACCGCGTGACCGCCAAGGGGCGCGTGGCGACCGTGGCGGTGGGCTATGCCGATGGCCTGTTCCGGTCGCTGGGGAACCGCGGCTTCGGAATGATCGGGGGGGAACGGGTGCCGGTGGTGGGCCGCATATCCATGGATCTGACCACCTTCGACGTCAGTGCCGTTCCCGAGGCGCTGGCGCAGCCGGGCGCGTTCATCGACATCCTCGGCCCGGACCACGACATCGACGCCCTGGCCGCCGAGGCGAACACCATCGGCTACGAGATGCTGACCGCGCTGGGCCGGCGCTTCCACCGCGTGTACGAGGGCGGCTGATGGACCTCCTCGCCACCGTCGGCCGCATCTTCCTGAGCTTCCTGGCCCATACCGGGCGGCTGTCGGCCTTCACCGGCACGGCCGTCTCGCACATGGTTCGGCCGCCCTTCTACCCGCGCCTGACCATGCGCGCCATGATCGAGATCGGTTACTTCTCGCTGCCGGTGGTCGGCCTGACCGCCGTGTTCACCGGCATGGTGCTGGCGCTGCAAAGCTATTCCGGCTTCGCCCGCTTCTCGGCCGAGGGCGCGGTGGCCACGGTCGTGGTGCTGTCGGTCACCCGCGAACTGGCGCCCGTGCTGGCGGGCCTGATGGTCGCCGGCCGCATCGGCGCGTCCATGGCCGCCGAGATCGGCACCATGCGCGTCACCGAGCAGATCGACGCGCTCAACACCCTGTCCACCAATCCGTTCAAGTACCTGGTGGCGCCGCGCCTGCTGGCAGGCCTGTTGATGGTGCCGTTCCTGGTGCTGGTCGCCGACGTGATCGGCGTGTTCGGCGGCTACATCGTCGGCGTCTACAAGCTGGGCTTCAACCCGTCGAGCTACATCAACCGCACCTGGGAATACCTCGAGCCCATCGACGTGATTTCCGGCCTGACCAAGGCCGCCGTCTTCGGCTTCCTGATCTCGCTGATGGGCTGCTACAACGGCTACTATTCCAAGGGCGGCGCGCAGGGCGTCGGCGCCGCGACCACCAACTCGGTGGTGTCGGCGGCGATCATGATCCTGATCTTCAACTACGTCATCACCGCGCTGTATTTCGGCCAATGACCCCCAAGATCGAGCTCTCCAACGTCCATAAGTCGTTCGGCCCTAAGACGGTGCTGGACGGCATTGATTTGTCGGTGGGCAAGGGCGAGTCGCTGGTGGTCATCGGCGGCTCGGGCACCGGCAAGTCGGTGATGCTGAAGTGCGTCCTCGGCCTGATGCGCCCCGAGAAGGGCTCCATCGCCATCGACGGCCAGAACGTGGTCGGCATCTCGGCGCGCGAGCGCGAAGAGGTGATGAAGAAGTTTGGCATGCTGTTCCAGGGCGGCGCCCTGTTCGACTCCCTCAAGGTGTGGGAGAACGTGGCCTTCGGCCTGATCCAGGGCCGCAAGATGGACCGCGCGACCGCCAAGGACATCGCCATGGACAAGCTGGCGCAGGTCGGCCTTGCCGCGTCTGCCGGCGAGCTGTTTCCCGCCGAACTGTCGGGCGGCATGCAGAAGCGCGTCGCCCTGGCCCGCGCCATCGCCACCACGCCGGAAATCATCTTCTTCGACGAGCCGACCACCGGCCTCGATCCGATCATGGCCGACGTCATCAACGACCTGATCGTCAAGTGCACCAAGGAACTGGGCGCCACCGCCCTGTCCATCACCCACGACATGGCCAGCGCCCGCAAGATCGCCGACCGCATCGCCATGCTCTACAAGGGCAAGCTGATCTGGGTCGGCCCGGCCAAGGACATCGACCACTCCGGCAACGAGTTCGTCGACCAGTTCATCCACGGCCGCGCCGAAGGCCCGATCCGCATGGAACTCCGGGCGTAGCATCTTTGCACGTCATCCTGAGGCGCGTTGCGCCGAAGGATCTTTGTGGAGTGGGGTGCGGAAGAAGATCCTTCGCCGCGCTCAGGACGCCAGCGTGTGGCACCACCTCTTGCGATGCTGTAACTTCTGCCCATGGCCAAACCCTCCTCCCGTTTCGTCTGCCAGGAATGCGGCGCCGTCACCACCAAGTGGGCGGGCAAGTGCGATTCCTGCGGCGCCTGGAATTCCATCGTCGAGGAGGCGGCCCGCGACGAGGTGCCCAAGGGCCTGACCGGCAGGCCGGGCAAGAAGATTGAGTTCGTCGGCCTCGAAGGCACCGCCGCCCCCCTGCCCCGTCTGGTCACCGGCATCGCCGAACTCGACCGGGTGGCCGGCGGCGGCCTGGTGCCGGGCTCGGCCCTCCTGGTCGGCGGCGATCCCGGCATCGGCAAGTCGACCCTGCTGCTGCAGGCGACGGCGGCCCTGTCGGCCCATGCGCCGGTGGCCTACATCTCGGGCGAAGAGGCGGTCGACCAGGTGCGCATGCGCGCGCAAAGGCTGGGTTTGGCGCGGGCCCGGGTGGCGCTCGCCTCGGCCACCAGCCTGCGCGACATCGTCGCCAGCCTCGACGGCGCGGAAGCGCCCAAGGTGGTGGTGATCGACTCGATCCAGACCGTCTACGCCGACAACGTCGAATCGGCACCGGGCTCGGTCGCCCAGGTGCGCGCCTGCGCCCACGAACTCATCCGCCTCGCCAAGCGCCGCGGCTTCGTGCTGTTCCTGGTCGGCCACGTCACCAAGGAGGGCACCATCGCCGGCCCGCGGGTGATGGAGCATATGGTCGACACCGTGCTCTATTTCGAAGGCGACCGCGGCCACCAGTTCCGCATCCTGCGCGCCGTCAAGAACCGCTTCGGCGCCACCGACGAGATTGGCGTGTTCGAGATGACCGATGCCGGCCTCTCCGAGGTCGCCAACCCCTCGGCGCTGTTCCTGGCCGAGCGCCGCGGCAACGTCTCGGGCAGCTGCGTCTTTGCCGGCATGGAGGGCACCCGCCCCATGCTGGGCGAGATCCAGGCCCTGGTCGCGCCCTCGACGCTGTCCAGTCCGCGCCGTGCGGTAGTCGGCTGGGATTCCAGCCGTCTCAGCATGGTGCTTGCGGTGCTCGACGCCCGTTGCGGGCTTGCTTTGTCCGGCAATGACGTTTATTTGAACGTCGCCGGCGGCTTGAGGATCGCCGAGCCTGCGGCCGACCTCGCCGTCGCCGCCGCGCTCGTTTCCTCCGCCACCGACACCCCGGTTCCCGCCGACATGGTGGTCTTCGGCGAAATCGGACTGTCCGGCGAGGTGCGTGCGGTCAGCCAGGCTGACGCGCGCCTCAAGGAGGCCGCCAAGCTGGGGTTCGCGCAGGCACTGGTGCCGGCGAGCCCGCGCAAGGGAAAGGCGCCGCCTGCGGGCGGGCCGCTCGCCATCCGGCCCATCGGCCACCTGCAGGATATGCTGGGGCTGTTCCGGCGGGCGTGAGTGACCCAGGATTTTGTTGCTGAACGCCACGCATTGAGCGGAATGGACGGGCCGGTCTCGAATGGGAAACTTCACCTTCGTTGACGTCGTGGTGGCCGTGGTGCTGCTGGGCTCCGCCGGATTCGCGTTCCTGCGCGGCTTCGTTCACGAGGTCCTCTCGATCCTGGCCTGGGTGGGCGCCGGCTTCGCCGCCCTCTACGGCTTCCACACGGTGCAGCCGTTCTTCCGCCAGCACATCGGCGCCGCCTGGGCCGCCGACGCCGCCGCAGGGGCGTCCCTGTTCCTGGTGAGCCTGCTGGTGCTGTCGATCGCCACCAAGGCGGTGGCCAACCGCGTGCGCAACAGTGCACTCAACAGCGTCGATTCGTCACTGGGGTTCGTTTTTGGCCTGGTGAGGGGTGCAGTCCTGCTGTGCCTTGCCTATATGGTGGTAGCCTGGTTGTTTAAGCCCGACCAGCAGCCGGACTGGATCGCCCAAGCCCGTACCAAGCCCTGGCTCGAACGAGGGGCCACCCTGTTGAAGGGACTGGCCCCGTCCAGCTTCGGCGCGGCCGAGGAGACCACCCGCGCCGCCTCCGGCGAGGCGCGCGAGGTCATCGAGGCCGAACGCACCTTCCGCAAGTTCGTCGCCCCGCAACCGGCCCAGCCGGACGGGGCCGGAAGCGGCGGCAAGCCGCCGGCACAGGGCTACGACAAGGACAGCCGCGGCCAGATGGACCGCCTGTTCCAAACGAACCAGTAAAGATGACCCCCAGCCCCCTTACCCCCAGCAACGAGAGCGGCATGCTGACCACGAACCCTTTCGACGACGACCATCTGCGCGAGGAATGCGGCGTCTTCGGGATCCACGGCCATCCCGACGCGGCGGCCCTGGTTGCCCTTGGCCTGCACGCCCTTCAGCATCGCGGGCAGGAGGCGGCCGGCATCGTCACCTATGACGGCCAGGCCTTCCACAACCACCGCGACCTCGGCCACGTCGAGGATTGCTTCGGCAGCGAGTCGGTCATCCGCAAGCTGAAGGGCGCCAGCGCCGTCGGCCACGTCCGCTATTCGACCACCGGCGAGACCCTGCTGCGCAACGTGCAGCCGCTGTTCGCCGAGATGGAGTTCGGCGGCCTCGCGCTCGGCCACAACGGCAATCTGACCAACGCGGCCGCCCTGCGCCGCACCCTGGTCAAGCGCGGCTGCCTGTTCCAGTCGACCACCGACACCGAGGTGATCATCCACCTGATCGCCATCAGCCTCTATTCCACCGTCGAGGACCGGCTGATCGACGCGCTGCGGCAGATCGAGGGTGCCTATTCGCTGGTGTGCCTGACCAAGGAGGCCGTGCTGGGCGTGCGCGATCCGCTGGGGATCCGCCCGCTGGTGCTCGGCAAGCTGGACGGCGCGTGGTGCCTGGCGTCGGAGACCTGCGCGCTCGACATCATCGGCGCCGAGTTCGTGCGCGACGTCGAGCCGGGCGAGATCGTCGTCCTCACCGACGAGGGCATCCGCTCGATCAAGCCCTGGGGCGACCGTCAGCGCCGCTTCTGCATCTTCGAGTACATCTATTTCGCCCGCCCGGATTCGGTGGTCGAGGGCACCAGCGTCTACGACGCCCGCAAGCGCATCGGCGCCGAACTGGCCAAGGAAAGCCACGTCGAGGCCGACGTGGTAGTCCCCGTCCCCGATTCGGGCGTGCCCGCCGCGCTGGGTTTCGCCGCCGAAGCCGGCATCCCCTTCGAGCTGGGGATCATCCGCAACCACTATGTCGGGCGCACCTTCATCCAGCCGACCGACAGCACCCGCCACACCGGCGTGAAGATGAAGCACAACGCCAACCGGGCCTACCTGGAAGGCAAGCGCGTCATCCTGGTCGACGATTCCATCGTGCGCGGCACCACCTCGCGCAAGATCGTCGAGATGGTGCGTCAGGCCGGGGCCAAGGAGGTGCACATGCGCATCTCGTCGCCGCCGACCACGCATTCCTGCTACTTCGGCATCGACACCCCCGAGCGCGAGAAGCTGCTGGCCGCCCGCTACGACGTCGAGGGCATGGCCAAGCTGATCGGGGTCGACTCCCTGGCCTTCATCTCCATCGACGGCCTCTACAAGGCGGTCGGCGAGCCGGGCCGCAACGCCAAATCGCCGCAGTTCTGCGACGCCTGCTTCACCGGCGACTACCCGGTGGCGCCGACCGACTACGAAGAGGGCATGAAGGCCGGCAAGCAGCTGTCGCTGCTGACCGAGGAGCCGGCGTGATGGCTCGCCTGTCAGGCAAGCTCGCCCTGGTCACCGGGGCCTCGCGCGGCATCGGCCGCGCGGTGGCCAAGCGCTTCGCCGCCGAGGGGGCCGAGGTGGTGTGCATCGCCCGCACCCAGGGCGCGCTGGAGGAACTGGACGACGAGATCGCGGCGGCCGGCGGCAAGGCGGTGCTGTGCCCGCTGAACCTGCGCGAGTACGAAAAGATCGACCAGGTGGCGGCCGCCATCTATGAGCGCTTCGGACGCCTCGATGTCCTGGTGGGCAACGCCGGCACGCTGGGCGGCGGTCTGTCGCCGGTCGGCCATTACGAGCCGAAGCACTTCCAGGAGGCGATGGACCTCAACGTCATCGCCAACTACCGCCTGGTCCGCGCCTTCGACCCGCTGCTGCGCCTGGCGCCCGCCGGGCGCGCCATGTTCGTGACCTCGGGGATCACCCAGGGGGTCTTCCCCTATTGGGGCGCCTACGCCGCCAGCAAGGCGGCGCTCGAGGCCCTGGTCCGCACCTGGGCGGCCGAGGTGGAGAACATCACCAAGCTGCGGGTCAACCTGATCGACCCCGGCATCGTCGCCACCCGCATGCGCTCTCAGGCCTTCCCCGGCGAGGATCCCGCCACCCTGCGGCAGCCCGAGGACATCACCGACGTATTCGTCGAGTTGGCGAGTGAAACCTTCAACCAGAACGGCCAGGTGGTCTCCGTCCGCTGATCGGACGCTTTCCGAAGTTGCCGTAAGTACCGAGCCGAGACTTGCGCACCGGCGGCTAGTCCTGTATCCCGGATCGGGGTATCGGCCGTCCCGTGCGGTCTCGGCGAAGTCTTCTCTTCGCCGGTGGGACGAGCCCAGAGCGGGCACGAGGGCGGGATGAATTCCAATCCGCAGGACAACAAGACATTCGAGGCCAAGGTCACGAACCTTATCGCGGCCACGCGCCACCTCGAGATCAGCCAGATCCTGGTCCTGCGCCGCCTGACCCTGAACGACCCCGAAAGCCTGAAGTGGGCCAATCAGAAGCAGTTGGGCGTCGTCTTCAACGTCATCCTGACCAAGGCCATCGAGCGCTTTGGCATCGACCAGTTCAAGGAGGCCCGCGCCCGCGGGTTCGAAGGACTGCTGGCGGGCGGCAGCCCGGCCGCGCGCGACGAGGACACGCGGGTCCTGACCGAGCTGGCCACCCAGATGCTGGGCGCGGCCCCCAGCGAGGCGGAAAGCACCCAGGCGCTGTTCGAACGGCTGCTGGCGCTGGGTCCCGCCGCGCCGAAGCCGCGCATGACGCGGCAGCAGGCGCCCATCAAGGAACCGCCGCCCCTGTTCGCCGCCCAGCTGGGGCCCGAGGCCGAGCGCTCCTTCAACGTCAAGGCCAGGGCCGGCCTGACCGCCGGCCAGGCGGTCGAGGTCGAGGACGAGTCCTTCACCGACTTCAACACCCTGTTCGACGACACCATCTGCGGCTTCACCCGCAAGGTGCTGGCGCTGCTGCAGGTCCAGGGGCCGCGCAAGGCGATGCGGGTGCCCTTCGTAGCCGCGCCGGAATTCGCCGCCTGCTACGAGGACGTGCTGCGCCGCTTCGTGCTGCCGCAGATGCGGGCCTCGCGCCACATCCAGACGTTGGGCAGCAATTACAACTGGGTCGAGGTCGGCGGCGGCAAGCTGATCGACATCATCCAGGGCGGCGAGGTCAACAACCCGGTGCTCCACAATTGGGACACCCGCTGGGCGGCGTTCCGCTCGACCAAGAGCGCGGGCAAGGTCAAGAAGCCCAAGCCCGAGGACAATCCCTGGCCGCTGTTCGCCGAGGATGCCACACGCAACAACTACATCCCGCCGACCGAGGACGACATCCAGCTGCTGCAGGATCTCGTGCGCCAGGAGGTGGATGCCATCGCCAAGGCGTGGCGGGAGATTTCGCAGCTCTACGAGCAGGAATTCTCGCCCAACGCCCGCCAGGAGCAGGCCCGCGAGGGTGCGCTGCGCGACGGATTGATGAAGTGGGCGAGCAAGCTGCCCGACCACATCGGCGAGTTCTTCGTCATCCGCGCCTATTTCGAATTCGCCCGCATCGATGGCCAGTTCGTGCGTCGGCAGATCAACAATTTCGGTCGCAACGACACCGAGCGCCGCCGCAACGCGCCCTATCTGGTCGAGTTCGCGCAAAACCTCACCGACTAGCCTTTCCTGCTGTCCCTTGCTTGTTCGCGCCTTGTCCTGTATGCCCATAGGGGACAAGAAGCCAGAATGGCAGGGTGAGAGACCGGGGAAATGAACAAGGCGTTCGAGTCCAAGGTCGCGGAGCTGATCGCGGTAACGCGCCGCCTCGACGTGCCGCAGACCCTGGTTGTGCGACGGTTGACGCTGACCGATCCGGAGGCCCTCAAGTGGGCCAACGACAAGCAGCTCAACGTGGTGTTCGACGTGATCCTGAACACCGCGCTGGAAAGGCTCGGTAACGAGGCGCTCTATGCCGCCCGCCAGGCCTCCTACGCTCCCCTGCTGCCCCCTGGCTTCGAGGGACTCGAAGAAAACAAGGCCATCCTCTCGCGCCTGGTCGACCCGATGCTCGAAGGCTGGCAGCCGCCCGCCGAGGAGGAGGAGCCGGGCCTCGACTCCCTGGACGCCAGTGCCGCCGCCGATTTCGGTACGCTGTTCGACTCGACCATCTGCGCCTATACCCGCGCCGCGCTGAAGCCGCTGGGGGCGCTGGGCCGGCGCAACGACGTGATGACGCCCTTCATCATGGCGCCCAAATTCCCCGCCTGCTACGAGCAGGTCCTGCGGGAATTCGTGCTGCCCACCATGCGGGCGACCAAGAAGATCAAGTCGCTCGGCGCCAAGCACGACTGGTCCAAGGTCGGTGCCGGCAAGCTGATCGAGATCATCCAGAAGGGCGGCGATTCCAACAATCCGGTGCTGCACCAGTGGGACATGCGCTGGGAATCCTTCCACGCCGAGCGCGCCGGCAGCAAGGTCAAGGAGCCCAAGCCCGAGGACAACCCCTGGCCGGTATTCCAGGCGCATGCCGAGAAGCACGGCTACATCCCGCCGACCGAGTACGACATCCCCGTGCTCAAGGGCATCATCCGCTGGATCGCCGACGACATCGGCGACGCTTGGCGCGAGATCTCGCAGTTGTACCAGCAGGAATTCGCCCCCAAGAACAAGTCGGAGCAGGCCCGGCCCGGCGCCTTCCGCGACGGCGTCATCAAATGGATCGAACGCCTGCCCCATCACCTCGGCGACCAGTTGGCCATCCGCACGCATTACGACTTCCCCAAGGTCGACCGGCTGTATCTGCGCACCATGATCCAGACCCTGGGCCGGTCCGAGCGCGAACGCATGGCCAAGGCCCCGCTTCTGGTCGATTTCTTCCAGAACCTTCCGAAGTGAGGCGCGAATGGTCGGGACGCTTGCAGTCATCGTCGCCGACATCACCACCCTCGCCGTCGACGCCATCGTCAACGCCGCCAATCCGTCCTTGCTGGGCGGCGGCGGCGTCGACGGGGCCATCCACCGTGCCGCCGGCCCGGAACTGCTGGAGGAATGCCGCACCCTTGGGGGCTGTCCCACCGGGGATGCCAAGGCGACGCGCGGATATCGGCTGCCGGCCCGCTGGGTGATCCACACCGTCGGGCCGGTGTGGCGGGGCGGCGGCGCCGACGAGGATCGCCTGCTGGCCTCGTGCTATCGCCGCTCGCTCGACGTGGCCGCCGGGCTGGGCGCGCGCACGATCGCCTTCCCCTCCATCTCCACCGGGGTTTACGGCTTTCCCAAGGACCGCGCCGCCGCCATCGCGGTGGCCACCGTGTCGGACGCCATCGCCGGCCGCTTCGACCGCGTCACCTTCTGCTGCTTCGATGAAGTCGGCGCCGACCTCCACCTCTACGCCCTCGGCCGCAGCTAACCGCCCTGCCCCCATTCCTCTTCTTCAATTTTTTGTATAGGGTTCCCCCAGGGGGACTTGTTTGAGGGGGATGGCCATGGTGCGACTGGTGCCGGGTCGGCTCGCCGTGCGGATGTGGATGGCGCCGGCCGTCCCCATCCTCACGCTGTGGGCGTGCATCGCGATCTACAACGTGGGTGAATACGGCCGGGTGCAGGAGATGGCCCGGGTGAAGACCCTTGCCCTGGTGGTGGGGCGCGTCGGGGCATTGGCCCATGAAATCGAGAAGGAGCGCACCGCCGCCGCCACCGCCAGCGGACTGGAGGCGCAGGCCAGGGTGACGGACCAGGTTCTGGCCGACTTCTCGTCGTCGCTGTCCGGCCTGCCGCTCGACCCCCGCCTCGACGCCTCCCTGTCCTCCGCGCGCTCGGCGCTCGCCCGCCTCCCCGAGGCCCGCAAGGCGCCGGCGGCCGAGGCGGTCGAGGCCTACGCGGCGCCGATCACCGCGCTGCTTGCGGTCGGGGAAGCGGCGGCCCGCATGCCGGCCGACCCTCAGGCGCTCGCCATGATGACCTCGCTGGTCGCCATCGAGCAGGCCAAGGAGCGCGCCGCCCGCGAGCATGCCCTGATCGCCAGGGGCTCCGATGCCACCGGCCTGCCGTCGGAACAATCCATGTGGCTGGCCGCCTTCCGCCTGCATGCCACCCCATCCCAGGCCCGCGCCCTCGATTCGGCCCCCTCCACGGTCGGGCCGGGCCGCCGCGAGGCCCTTCAGGCGACGGCTGCCAAGGTCGTCCACGATCTGACCGAATTGGCCGACCAGCGCTCCGACGAGATCCGCGGCGAGGCCTGGACCTTCAACCTGGCGATGGTGGGTGCCGCCGTGCTGGGCGGCATCGTGGTGATCGCGCTGGTGCGCGGCCTGACCGGCCCGCTGGCCCGCATGGCCGAGGTGATGCGCCTCCTGTCGGCCGGCAACACCAGTGTCCCCGTGCCCGAGACCGGCCGCGCCGACGAGGTGGGCGAGATGGCGCGCGCCCTGCAGGTCTTCAAGGACAACGCCCTGGCCATGGTGGCGATGCAGGCGGAGCAGCAGCGCCTGGAGGATCAGGCAGAGGAGACCCGCCGCCGCTCGCTGCGCGAAATGGCCGACAAGGTGGAGAGCGAGACCGGCGCCGTGGTCGCCAAGGTGGCCGCCGAGAGCGAGAGGGTGCGCGAGATGGCCACCCGCATGGCCGGCTCGGCCACCACGGTCGGCGACAACAGCCAGGGCGTCGCCGAAGCCGCCCGCCACGCGCTGGCCAACGTGCAGGTGGTGGCCGAGGCGGCGGCCCAGCTGTCGCACTCCATCCGCGCCATCGCCTCGGAAATGGACCATTCCGGCACGGTGATCGAGCGGGCCGTCGAGGCGACCCAGCGCTCGACGGAGATCATGCGGCGCATGGTGCACGCCGCCGGCCAGATTGACGAGGTGGTGGCGATGATCGCCGAGATCGCCGGCCAGACCAACCTGTTGGCCCTCAACGCCTCGATCGAAGCGCAACGCGCCGGCGACGCCGGCAAGGGCTTCGCCGTGGTCGCCAACGAGGTCAAGCGCCTGGCTAACGTCACCGCAAGCCAGACCGAAGAGATCACCCGCCGCATCGCCGACCTGCAGGCCATCGCCGGATCGGCCGCCGGCGCCTTCGGCGAGGTCGAGACCGCCATGCGCGAGGTGCACACCATCGCCGGCACCATCGGCCAGGCGGTGAGCCAGCAGGACAGCGCCACCCAGGACATCGCCCGCAACGTGGCCGAAACCTCCGAGGCCGCCATCGAGGTCTCCGAGCGCATCGCCGCCGTCGCCGCCGAAGCCAGCGTCACCGGCGAGAGCGCCGGGGAGGTCCGCACGCTGCTGGACGCCATGGCCGCCCAGGTCGCCCAGCTCTCGCACGTGCTGACCGCGGTGGTGCGCACCGCCACCCCCGACGTCGACCGCCGCAACCGGCTGCGCATCACCCCCAGGGAGCCCGTCATGCTGACGGTGGACGGCTTCCCGATGCCGGGCACCCTGCTCGACCTGTCGCCCATCGCGGCGCGGATCGACGCCATGCCGACCTTGATGGTCGGCATGATCGGGACGCTGTCGTGGAACGAGATGGACATCCCCATCTCGGTGGCCAGCCAGGACAAGGGCATCACCCGCGTCATGCTGCGCAGCGGCTGGGACGGCGCCCCGCGCCTCGCCGAGGCCATCCGCAGCAGGATGGGTGCCGCCGCCTGAGACCAGTTGTCATCCTGAGGCGCGTCAGCGCCGAAGGATCTCCCGGCGGCCGACAGATCCTTCGCTTCGCTCAGGATGACGAGCAAGGCGCGGGCGCTTCGCTCAGGATGACGACAACGGATCAGCGGCCGTCCAGACGGGCCTTCATCGCCGGATCGAGGCCCTTCGAATGCGCCCCGGCCCGGCTGCCCGCCAGGGCGCCCAGGTGCCGGGCCTCCGCCTGGAAGGCGGCGGCGTCGACGGCGCCGCCCAGCGCCGGCTGGCCCGCCCGCTCGAACGTGGCGACGTGGATGCCCACCAGCCGGGGCGAGCCGTCCTGCCAGACGATCACCGGCCCCCCGGAATCGCCGTGCACGGCGCCGCAATCATGCGCCCACGTCGGGCCGACCCGCCCCTGGATGGTGCAACCGACATGGGCGGTGGGCACGTGCTTGCGGTCCTGCCCGTAGCCGACTGTGGTCACCGTCTGCCCGGCCGATAGCCCCGTGCCCAGGGCGATCCAGCCGGCACGGTCGCCCAGCGGCTCGGCGAGCTTGAGCAGCGCCCAGTCGGCCGCGGCCAAGTCCGGCGAATAGGGAAGATCGAAGCGCCATGCCGGGCTGACGACGACCGAGGCGACCGTCGCCGTGGCGATGTACTGGCCCCGTTCGTACCCGGCCACGAAGTGAAGGGCCCCCGGCGGCATCGGCCGCCGCGTCTTCTTGTTCCACAGGCAGTGGGCGGCGGTCACCGCGAGGTCGGGGGCGATCAGGACCCCGGAGCAATGGGCCCCCTGCCCGTTGTTGAGCCGCCCGACGGCGCTCCACGGGTACTCGGACGCCGAAACGGTCACCCGGTCATCGGCCCCCTTGATGCCCTTCAGCCCCTCCGCCTGGGCGGGATGGGCGGCGAGCAGCGCGGCTACGACCAGAAGGGTCCTCACGCCAGGCGCTCGCGGATGGCCTCGGCGATGGTCCCGGCGGCGTTGATGGGGGGGTGGTCCCACCGGTCGCCGAGTTGGCCGTCGTCGGGCAGCGGCCGGGCCAGCCCCATCCCGTACAGTTCCTCGTGCAGGCGGGCATGCTTGGGGACCACGAACCCATCGGGGGCGTAGATGAACACCGGCGCGGGGGCGGCGCAGGCCTCGCAGGCCATGGAGGTCGAATCGCCGGTGACGACGAGGATGTCGGCGCAGGCGAGGAAGCCGAAATAGGGATTGGCCCCCGGCCCGCCCCAGCGATGGACGAAGCGGGGCTCGGGAATGGCGTCCAGCAAGGCGGCCTCGGCGGCCGCGCCGGTGCGGCGGCTGGTGGTGACCAGCACCGCACCGCCGTTCTCGGCGGCCAGACGGGCGACACGGCGGCCAAGGTCGGCGGCCATCTCCGGAGTGAACACTCGCTTACGGGTGGTGCCCCCGACCGACAGGCCGACCCACGGCCGCGGCAGGTGCTCGAATTTCGGCCGCCATTCGTCGACGGCCGCGGCCAGGCGGGCGGCGGTCACCCGATGCGGGGCGCCGGTGACGCGGAGCAGGTTGGGCGACGGCGCAAGTTCGCCGTCGTGGTTGGGGATGACGATCAGGTCGAATTCGTCGCGTCCCCCCGGCCCGGGATCCATGATCTGTGCCAGAAAGGCGCCGCACTTGCGCTTGATCCAGCGCGCCACCGGGGCGGTGCGCCGGCCGGCGGCGATCACCACCCGCGGCCACGGCGGGGCCAGCGAGGCCCGGCTCTCGCCCCCCACCCCGAGCAGGGTGGCCCCGCGCAGCAGGTTGGGCAGCGACCCGAGGCGGTCGTAGCGGATGTCCTTGAGCTCGAACGGCCAACCGAGCGCCTCGGCGACGCCGACGCACTGGGCGACATTGCCGGTGCGGTCGTCCGCCAGCACCCAAACGGGTCCGTCCTTATCGTTGCGCATATTCCTGTTTCCCACGGCTTGGCCGTCCGGCCGGCTTGCCGCAGGCTCGGGCAAAGTGAAGATTTTTGCAACCCTGCCCACCGGCCGGGCCATGGCCGCCTTCCGCTTTCGCGCAGGTGACGCGGGCCGGCGGCGGTATCATCACTATGGAACACGGGCCGTGCGCCCGGCTTCGAGCGAGGGAGGGCCTCGATGACGCCGAACGTGAAGATCACCCGCCAGCAGGTGGAAGAGGTCATGGGACGGCTCGACGACCTCAAGATCGCCGAGATCCTGGATACCAACGCCTCGCAACCCGAGCTGCTGGAAGCCAAGCGCTGGATTGCCGGCTACGTCCGCACCGTCCCCGACGACCTGCCGATCCGTCCATCCATCGTCTCCCGCCTGTGCGAGATCCTGAAGGAGGACGAACCGGACTGGTACGACGACACGGCCCAATAGGACCGCCGGCTATTCCCCCTTGAAGATGGGCCGGCGCTTCTCGCGGAAGGCCGCCAGGCCCTCGCGGTAGTCGGCCGTCGACAGGAAGTCGTAGCACTCGTCGAGCTCGGCCTCGGTCACCGGGGCGGCATCGTCCAGCCGCCGCAGGAAGCGCTTGTGCCAGCGGTTGGCGAGCGGCGCCCCGGCGGCGATGCGGCCGGCGGTCTTGAGTGCCTCTTCCTCGGCCACCTCGTCCTCGACCACGCGGTTGAGGAGCCGCTTCTGGAACGCCTCGTCGGCGTCGAACACCCGGGCTTCCAGCAGGATCTCGGTCGCCACGGCCGGACCGGCGACGCGGGCGATCGCCGCCAGCTCCGGGTACGCCATCACCACCGAGATCTTGTTGATGGGAACGCCGAACTTGCCGGACTTGGCCGAGATGCGGATGTCGCAGCAGCAGGCGAGTTCCAGCCCGCCGCCGACGCAGGGGCCGAAGATCAGGGCGACGACCGGCTTGGGGCAGTCGCGCACCGCATCCAGCGCCCGGCGCATCACCGAATCGTAGGCCTTGGCCTGGTCGGCGTCGGCACGCAGGGTGTCGAACTCGTCGATGTCGGCGCCCGGGGCGAAGGCCTTGGTGCCGGCGCCCCTGAGGATCACCACGTTGACCGACGGATCGGCCGAGAGACGGTCGAAAGCCTGCGCCAGCCCCTGCCACATGGGAAGATTGAGCGCGTTCATGCGCTCCGGCCGGTTCAGCACCACGGTGGCGATTGCGCCGTCCTGTTTGACCTCGATGACGTTCGACATGCGACCCCTTTCTTGTTCGTCTTGCAGGAAACGGCGATTGTGCCTATACCCCCGGGAGCCGGCAACCGAACTGTCAGTCGATGCCCTGGGGCCCCATCCGGGCATCGGACGGATCGGCGATCATCAACCTCGCAACGTAGGGCAGACCCATGCAAACCGCTTCCAGAACCCCGGAACAGAAACAGGCGGCCCTGACCACCGCCCGCATCCTGCTGGAGATCAAGGCGGTCAATTTCCGCCCCGAGGAGCCCTACACCCTGACCTCCGGCTGGGCGAGCCCGGTCTATGTCGACTGCCGCAAGGTCATCTCGTTCCCGCGCGCCCGCGCCAAGATCTCGGAGCTGTGCGCCAAGGCCATCCTGCGCGAGGTCGGCTACGAGTCGGTCGACGCCATCGCCGGCGGCGAGACTGCGGGCATCCCCTATGCCGCGTGGATCTCGGACAAGCTGATGCTGCCGATGCTCTACGTCCGCAAGAAGCCCAAGGGCTTCGGCCGCAACGCCCAGATCGAAGGCGACTTCAAGGCCGGCGACCGCATCGTGCTGGTGGAGGACCTGGCCTCCGACGGCGCCTCGAAGGTCAACTTCGTCAACGCCATCCGCGAGGCCGGCGCGGTCATCAACCACACCTTCGTGGTGTTCTTCTACGGCGTGTTCCCCGGAGCCCTGAAGACCCTGCATGAAAGCGGCGTCGGCCTCGGCTACCTGTGCAACTGGTGGGACGTGCTGGAAGTGGCCGAGCAGGACGGCCTGTTCGACAAGCGCACCATCGACGAGGTCCGCAGCTTCCTGCACGACCCGGTGCAGTGGTCCAAGCTGCACGGCGGCCGCGGCGAGTAACAATCTGTCGTCCCGAGCGCAGCGAGGGATCTCGTACCGCAGATGCACGAGATCCTTCGGTCGCTGCGCTCATCAGGATGACAGCAATAAACTAAAGCCCGCACGCCGCCAGGTGGACTAGGAACTGGCCGATGTGATGGTGCGGGTCCGAGCCGAACTCCTTGAGGAAGATCGCCTCGTCCTCGGGGGTGATTTCCGTCAGCGGGCGGAAGAGCGCCTGGAAGAAGGCGCAGAACTGATGCTCGCCGAACACCCGCGGCTCGTCATGGGAATCGTGCTCCTTCACCACGAAGGCGGACTGCCCCAGGCTGACCGTGGTCGGGGTGTACTGCATCAGCTTGATGAACCAGTCCTTGCGGATGTCCCAGCGTTTGAACGACGCCGCGATGCGCACCAGGGTGTGCCACAGGATGCGCTTGGCCCGCATGTCCGAGTAGACGGCGTCCCAGGTGAACTCGTCTTCCAGCCGTTCGCGGAGGTCGCGCAGGATCATCTGGCATTGCTCGCCATAGATCTCGCCCTCGTCGCCCAGCACCAGATGGATGAACGAAAAGACGTTGGGCAGGATCTCGCGATCCAGCACGCCGGTGTCGAACAGTTCGCTCAAGGGATGGACCACCAGCCGGCCGAAGGCGTTGTTCCGCTTCTGCTCGAGCTTCTCGGCCTCCACGATCTCCATCATCTCGCGGTAGGCCCGCCGGTAGAAATCATCTAAGCCCGGTGAAACCTTGAGAGCTTCGACGATATCGCGGATGGCGTTCATTCCCGGCGGATGGTCGCGGTAAGCCCCGTCGGCGGCCTGGATCAGAGCATCCAAGACATGGTTGGTCGTCCGGCGAAGAAATTTCGGCCCGCGCGTGCCCATGCGCCCTGGTTCCCTTGGCAGTTCACAAACAATATACGGGGCACGGGCGCTTTTTTAAAGCCTTGGCGGCTTTTACTTTATGACGTCAATCCTGCAGCCAGTAACGCATCACCGCGGTCACGGCGTGCGGCTGTTCGATGGCCGACAGGTGGCCGCATTGCTCGACCACCACCAGCCGGGCGGCGGGGATCAGGTCCGCCATCTCCTCGGCGCGGTCGAGCGGGGTCGGATTGTCGTCGCGCCCGACCAGCACCAGGGTCGGACAGGCGATCCGGTTGAGGGCGGGTCGGGAATCGGGCCGGCGCATGATCGCAGTCTGCTGGCGCACGAAGGCATCCTTCCCCACGGCGGACGCCATGTCCTTGGCCAGGCCGCCGACCCGCTCCAGCGCCAGGTGGTCGGGATGCACGAGCAGGGGCAGCATGCCGGGCATGATGCGCTCGAAGCCGCCGCTTTCGGCGATGGCCACCGCGTCCTTGCGCCGCTGGGTCTGCTCGGGAGCGTCGGGCCGCGCGGTGGTGTCCAGCAGTGCCAGCCGCTCGACCCGCTCGGGGGCGCGGCGCATGATCTCCATGGCCACGTACCCGCCCATGGAGAGGCCGGCCAAGGCGAAGGTCGTCGGCGCGTTCGCCAGCACCCGCTCGGCCATGCCGGCCAGCGAATCGTCCTGGGTGAGGTCGGCCACCCGCACGTCCGCCAGTTCCGCGAGGCCGGCGCGCTGGTGCGCCCACAGGCGCTCGTCGTTGAGCAGGCCGGCCAACAGGATGAGCGTGGTGTCGGGCATGGTCGTCCCCCTACTTGATCAGCCGCACCAGATCCTTGAATTCCGGGGTGCCGGCGCAATGGAGCCATTCGAACAGCACCATCTCGGTGGTCACGACCTCGACGCCGTTCGCGCGCAGCCGCTCCAGGGCGGCGGCGTGGTTGGCCGCGGTCCGCGACGAGCAGGCGTCGGCCACTACCGCCACCTCGTAGCCGGCGGCCTTCAGCCCTAAAGCCGTCTGCAGCACGCAGACATGCGCCTCGATGCCCGCCACCACCACCTGGGGCCGGCCCAGGGCGTCGATGCGCCCCCGCAGGGCCGGCTCGGCCGAACAGGCGAAGTGCAGCTTCTCGACCACGGCGTCGGCGGGGGCCAGCTCCCGCAATTCCCCGAGGGTGGGACCAAGCCCCTTCGGATACTGCTC
Source organism: Solirubrobacterales bacterium (assembly GCA_050260775.1). GTDB lineage: Bacteria > Pseudomonadota > Alphaproteobacteria > Rhodospirillales > Magnetospirillaceae > CALABS01. The sequence goes on from JBLNCP010000036.1 coordinate 126,310, forward strand.
GCTGATCAGCACGGGGATCGCCAGCCGGTCGGCGCCGCGCAACAGCAGGCCGCAATGGCGCAGGACGGCTCGCGTGTCGGCCATCACCGGCGCCAGCCCTTCCTGAACATCGACGATCAGCAGGCAAGACCGTTTGGCGTCCAACAACATTTGGTTTCCTCCACCGCTTGGCCGCGAAATCGTATCCGACGGGCAACAGTCCGCCAACACCGAAGGGAGTCAAGGGGTTCCGGCGTTGACAGCGCCGCGTGAACTTCTATTATCCGGCCGCATAATGACCGACACAAACTTCGCCGACCTGGGCCTGGGCCCCGAGATTCTCAAAGCAGTTGACGAATCCGGCTACACCAAGCCCACCCCGATCCAAGAACAAGCCATCCCCGTCGTCTTGATGGGGCGGGACGTTTTGGGCTGCGCCCAGACCGGTACCGGCAAGACGGCTTCGTTCACCCTGCCAATGATCGAGATCCTGGCCGCCGGCCGGGCCAAGGCGCGCATGCCGCGCTCGCTGATCCTGTGCCCGACCCGCGAACTGGCGGCCCAGGTCGCCGAGAATTTCGACAAGTACGGCAAGTACCACAAGCTGAACAAGGCGCTGATCATCGGCGGCGAATCCATGGGCGACCAGGTGGCGCTGCTGGACCGCGGCGTCGACGTGCTGATCGCCACGCCGGGCCGTCTGCTCGACATGTTCGACCGCGGGCGCATCCTGCTCAACGACGTGAAGGTTCTGGTCATCGACGAGGCCGACCGCATGCTGGACATGGGCTTCATCCCCGACGTCCAGCGCATCGTCTCGCTGCTGCCCAAGATCCGCCAGACCCTGTTCTTCTCGGCCACCATCGGCCCCGAGATCAAGAAGCTGGCCGACGAGTTCCTGATGAACCCGAAGGAGATCTCGGTCTCCGCCCCCTCCTCGACCGCCACCACGGTCGAGCAGTGGCTGGCGGTGGTCGACGAGATCGACAAGCGCGAGACCCTGCGTCACATCATCCGCGTCGAGAACGTCAAGAACGCCTTCATCTTCTGCAATCGCAAGCGCGACGTCGACGTGCTGTACCGCAGCCTGAAGAAGCACGGCTTCGAGATCGTCCAACTGCACGGCGACATGACCCAGCCGGCCCGCATGGAGGCGCTCGGCAAGTTCAAATCCGGTGAGGCGCGCCTGATGGTGTGCTCGGACGTCGCCGCCCGCGGCATCGACATCAAGGCGGTCAGCCACGTCTTCAACTTCGACGTCCCGATCCACTCCGAGGACTACGTCCACCGCATCGGCCGTACCGGCCGCGCCGGTGAGGCCGGCCACGCCTACACCATCGCCACTCCCGACGACGGCCGCTTCGTCGCCGCCATCGAGAAGCTGATCGGCAAGGAGATCCCGCGTCTGGCCGTCGAGGGCGTTCCGGCGCTCGACCTGGACATGGAGCCCAAGAAGCGTGGCCGCGGCGGCCGTGGCGGCGCCAAGGCCGAGCCCCGGCGCGAGCGCGGCGAGCGCAAGCCCCGGGCCGAACGCGCGCCGAGCACCACCGAGGAGGCCGAGCAGCCCGCCATCGAGGAAGCCACCGTCGCCGCCCCCGAGCCCCGGGAGGAGCGCCGCGAGGACCGTCGTGGCGGCCGCGACCGCAAGGGCGGCGAGCGCCGGCCCGATCGTGAGCGTAGCGAGCGCGGGGAGCGTGGTGAGCGCGGGGAGCGGAGCGAACGCGGTGACCGCACTGAGCGTAGCGACCGTGGTGAACGTGGTGAACGTGGCGAGCGCGGTGAGCGTGGCGAGCGCGGTGAGCGTGGCGGCCGCAGGGGCGACCGCGACCGTGGCCCGCGCCGCGGCCGGGTCGACGACCTCGGCATCGGCGAGATGACCCATGCCAACGACGTCGTCGGGTTCGGCGAGCACGTCCCCGACTTCATCCTGCGCGCGGTTCCGGTAATCCCCAAGAGCAAGGCCAAGGACGAGGACTGACATGCAGACCATCTTCGTCATGGTGAAGTGCGAGCTGGGACGGGCCTACGAGGTCGCCGACGAGGCGGTGGACATCGAGCAGGTGTCCGAGGTCCATTCCATCTCCGGCCAGTACGACCTCATGCTCAAGTGCTATCTTGAGGCCGGCCAGGACATCGGCGAATTCGTGGTCGACGTCCTGCAGAAGCTCGACGGCGTCAAGGACACCTTCACCATCATCGCCTACAAGGCCTTTTCGTAAGGCGTCGCGTTATGCGGTCGGTCGGCGCGGCACTGGTGGCACTCCTCGCGGTCGCGCCGGGCTGGGCGCAGGCCGAGAATGCCTATCCGACCGTCGACATCCTGTCGACCGGCAAGACCGTGGTGGGCGAGGACATCCGCTACCCGACCACCGGCCCGGCCCACGTCACCGCCAGCATCGTGACCATCCTTCCCAATGCCGAGACCGCCTTCCACCGGCACGGCGCCCCCCTGTTCGCCTACCTGCTGGAAGGGGAACTGACCGTGGATTACGGCGCCAAGGGCAAGCGGGTCTACAAGCCGGGCGAAGCGTTCATGGAAGCCATGGACACCACCCATCGCGGCATGAACCTGGGCACCATTCCGGTGAAGATCCTGGCGGTCTACCTGGGCGCCGAAGGCACCGGCAACACCATCCTGGAAAAGAAGTAGTCCGCGGCTAGAACCAGCCGCCGACATGGGCGGCCATGGCCGCCGCACCGGCCACCCCCACGCCGGTCATGGCCAGCGCCGTGCGCCGGAGCATGACGCCGCCGCACATCCCGCCGACCAGGGCCACCTTGACGCCGGTGTTGACGAACGCCGCGATCATGATGGCCGTCGCCGCCACCACCACCCGCACCTCGTGGCCGCCCATCTGGGCCATGGACAGGGCGATGGCGTCGACATCGGCCAGACCGGCGATGGCGGCCAGGGGATACAGCGCCCGCTCGCCGACCCACATCTGCAGGAGCTTGGAGGCCAACAGCACCAGGGTCAGCAGCAATGCGAACTTGATCGCCACCCCCAGCTCGAACGGATTGGAGAGGGCGGTGGCCTCGGCGCGGCCGTCATCGGCGCGCCCGCGCCACAACAGCCAGGTCACCAGCAGCCCCGCCAGCGCCATGGCCCCCAGGCCGGGCAGCAGGCGCATGCCGACGGCGGGGTTGAGCAGGATGACGATGGCCCACAGGCGCGCGTACATGGTGGTGTTGGCGAGCGCCACCCCGGCGGCCAGCAGCGGCTGCATCCCGGGACTGGCCTTGCCCATGCGGGCGAAACTGACGGTCAGGGCGGTGCTGGAAGCCAGCCCGCCGAACACCGCCGTCAGCAGGCTGCCGATGCGGGGCCCGGCGATCTTGATGGCGAAATAACCGAGGAACGAGATGGCGGCCACCAGCACCACCAGCAGCCACAGCTTGAACGGATTGAGCGCCGCCTCGGGCCCATAGCCGCGGTCGGGCAGGATCGGCAGCAGCACCACCGAGATGACCAGAAGCTTGATGGCGGCCCGAAGCTCCAGCTGTTCGATCCGCATCAGCCAGCCGTGCAGCATCTCCTTGGAGCCCAAGAGCGCGGTGGCCACCACCCCGCCGGCGGCGGCGGCGGCCATCTCGCCCATGGCGGCAAGGCCGCCGAGCGCGAAGGCGATGAGCTGCGCCACTTCGGTGGTGATGCCGAGGTCGGTGACGCCCCGCTTGAGCCGGACGACGTGCGAGGTGACGACCAGGGCGGCGAGCGCGACGAAGGCCGCCGCCAGCACCGCGCCGCCGAGCACGACGGCCGAGACGCCCCAAACCCCGCCCAGCAGGCCGAGCAGGGCGAAGGTGCGGATGCCGGCCACCCGCGTCCCCTCGGGCGCCGCGCGGGTCTGCCAGCCGCGTTCGATGCCCATCAGCAGCCCGATGGCGAGGGCCAGGCCCAGCCGTTGGAAGACCTCGAGTTGATCCATTGCCTCACCTGGCCGTATCCACCCCTTAGTGAATATGCCATAGGACATGGCCGGCCAAGCGTGAAAACCCCGGCGGGCGAAGGCCGGCGCCGCTATTCTTTGCCGCGGTTGCCCAGCTTGACCGCCAGCACGATGCCGGCCAGCACCAGGGTGAAGAGATTGGCGATCACCACCGGCCAGGCATCGAGCATGAGACCGTAGACCAGCCACAGCGCCACCCCGACCCAGAAGCTCAGCCACATGGCGAGGGAGATGTCGCGGGTCGAGCGCGTACGCCAGGTCTTGACCACCTGGGGCACGAAGGCGACGGTGGTGAGCGTGCCGGCCAGGGTCCCGATGACGTCGATCAGCGTGGCGGCCGGCATGACGGGGTTCCCATCGGAGGATGCAAGGGTGCTGTTCTATATCACGGTTCTCCTGGTCTGCCAGCTTGCCGGAGAGGTGGTCGCGCGGCTGCTGGGCCTGCCGGTGCCGGGACCGGTCGTGGGCATGCTGATCCTGTTCCTCGGCCTGGTGGTCAGGGGACGGGTGCCCGAGGACCTCGACCGCGTCGCCCGCGGCCTGCTGTCGAACCTATCGCTGCTGTTCGTGCCGGCCGGCGTCGGCGTGATGGTCCACCTGCGGCTGATCGCCCATGAATGGCTGCCGATCTCGGCGGCGCTGATCGTGAGCACGCTGGCCACCATCGCGGTCACCGGCCTGGTGATGAAGGCCTTGGGGAAGAGCCGATGAACGCCGACCTCCAGAGCATCTGGGTCTACCTTGCCGCCTCGCCGCTGCTCGGCCTGACCGCCACCCTGGTCGCCTACCAGCTGGCCACGGCGCTGTGGCGGCGATGCGGGCAGACGCCGCTCCTCAATCCCGTCCTGTTGTCGATCGTCGTGCTGGCGAGCTTCCTCACCGCCACCGGGACCGAGTACCGCACCTATTTCGAGGGGGCGCAGTTCGTCCATTTCCTGCTCGGCCCCGCCACCGTCGCCCTCGCCATCCCGCTCTACCGCCAAATCGACGCCCTGCGCCGCTCGGCGCTGGCCGTCGCGGCGGCCCTGGTGGCGGGCTCGGTCACCGCGGCGGCCAGCGCGGTCGCCATCGCCTGGGCGCTGGGGGCATCGCGCGACACCATCCTGTCGCTGGCGCCCAAATCGGTGACCTCGCCGATCGCCATGGGCATCGCCGAGAAGATCGGCGGCCTGCCGTCGCTGACCGCCGTGCTGGTCATCCTGACCGGCATCGTCGGCGCCGTCGCCGGCCCCTGGCTGCTGGCCGTGGTGCGGGTCGGCAATCCCCAGGCCCAGGGCTTCGCCATGGGGGTGGCGTCGCACGGCATCGGCACCGCGCGCGCCCTGCAACTGGGCGAGGTGGCGGGAGCCTTCTCCGGGCTGGCGATGGGATTGAACGGGGTGGCGACGGCGGTGCTGGTGCCGTTGCTGATCGGCCTGCTGCCCGGCTGATCCGCCGGGCTCAGATGCCGGCGGTCTTGCGGATGGCCGCCAGGTTCCAGCCCTTGGCGGCGTCGAGCAGGACGTCGCCGCTCTGCAGGTTGTCGCCGCGGATCTCCAGCAGCACGCGGTTGCCGAGCACCATGGTGATCTCGCCGGTCTTGGTGGCGCTGTCCCACCGCATCAGCGCATCCTCGGCGCCCACCTTGACCCGGCGCAGGTTCACCTGCGCCGCGGTGGCGGCCGGATTGGCGAGCAAGGCGACAGCCGCCTCGACCGCCGGGCTGTCCAGGTTGAGCACCGCGTTCATGGTAGCGTCGTTGCGCGAATAGGCCCGGGTCACCGCCAGGCCGCCGCCCGAGGATTCCAGCCCCTCGATCTCCGCGGGATCGGCCTGCCAGCCGCCGAGCGCGGGCGGCAAACACTCGGCCAGGCTCTTGCCCAGCCGGGCCTGCAACTCGACGAGCGCGCCCTCGAGCTCATGGACGGTACGGGCGACGTCGCCGCGTCCGTAGGCGGCACGGGCGGCGTCGAGCCGGGCCGGCACGCCATCGGCTGCCACGGCGGGAGCCGACAAGGCAGGAACCGACAGGGCGAGCGCGGCCAGCACCGCCACGGTTCCCTTCAAGCCACCCCCCATGATCCACCCCCAGAAGACAAGACCTGGGAAAGACCTTAACAACCCCTTGCCCATCGCGGCAAGGGTGCGCCGGGTTGCCGCTTCTGTTAGGGTCGACTTGTCCAGCAACCGGTATCCTTGCGCCGTGAACATCGTCTTCTTCCTGCTGACCTTCGCCGCCTTCGCCGTCGCCGCCGCCAAGGAGCTGACCGGCACGGCGGGCGCCATGGAGGCGCTGGCCGGCGCCACGCTGTCGGCCGCCGAAGGCGCGGTGCCGCTGGCCCTGGGCCTGGTGGGAGTGATGGCGTTGTTCCTGGGCCTGATGAAGGTGGCCGAGGCCGGGGGATTGCTGGTCGCCACCGCCCGCCTGCTGGCGCCGCTCTTGCGCCGGCTGTTCCCAGAGGTTCCCGCCGACCATCCCGCCATGGGGGCCATGGTCATGAACGTGGCCGCCAACGTGCTCGGTCTCGGCAATGCCGCCACCCCGTTCGGCATCCGGGCAATGGAGCACCTGGAGACGCTGAACCGGCACAAGGGAGCGGCCACCAACGCCCAGGTGCTGTTCCTGGCCATCAATACCGCCGGGGTGACCATCCTGCCCACCAGCGTCATCGCGCTGCGGGCCGGGCTGGGCTCGGCCAACCCGGCGGCGGTCATTGCCCCGACCCTGTTCGCCACCCTGGTCTCCACCATCGTCGCAATCCTCGCGGCCCGCGGCCTTCAGCGCGCCTTCCCCGTCTCTTCGGCGGCCGGGCCGGCGCCCCTGCAAACGACCCAAGCGGGGCCGGACACCGCCCCGGACACCGCCCCCCTGCCCGCCTATCCGGCCTGGGCGGCCTTGCTCGCGCTGGTGGGCGTGGCGGCGCTGATCCCGCTGATGGTGGTCAAGGGCGCGGCCATCGGGCACTGGATCATCCCCGGCCTGGTGGTCGGCCTGCTGGGCTTCGGCATCCTTCGCCGCGTCGCCGTCTACGAGGTATTCGTTGAGGGCGCCAAGGAAGGCTTCGCCGTCGGGGTGCGGATCATCCCCTATCTGGTGGCCATCCTGGTGGCGATCGGCATGCTGCGGGCCAGCGGCGCCATGGAACTGGCTCTGGCGCCGCTCGGCCGCCTCACCGCGCCGCTCGGCATCCCGTCCGAGGCGCTGGCCATGGCGGCGATGCGCTCGCTGTCGGGATCGGGCTCGTTCGGCCTGCTCGCCTCCTACCTGAAGGACCCCGCCATCGCCATCGACGGCTATTCGGGCGTCCTGCTGGGGTCGATCTACGGGTCGAGCGAAACCACCTTCTACGTCATCGCGGTCTATTTCGGCGCGATCGGCATCCGCCGCATCCGCCACGCCCTGGCCGCCGGCCTGATCGCCGACGTCGCGGGACTGGTCGCGGCGGTGGCGGCCTGCCGGTTGCTGTTCCCGTAACCCACGGCTATTGTCCCGGCCATGATCGAACTACCCACCTTGGACGCGCTGACCGCCATGCTGCAGGTGGTGGCGATTGACGTCGCGCTGGCCGGCGACAACGCCATCGTGGTCGGCATGGCCGCCGCCGGTCTGGAGGACCGCCATCGCCGGCCGGCGATCGTGGTCGGCATCGCCGCCGCCGCAGTGCTGCGCATCGTCTTCGCCATCTTCACCATCCAGCTCCTCCAGATCGTCGGGCTGATGGTTGCCGGTGGCCTGCTGCTGCTGTGGGTGGCCTGGAAGATGTGGCGGGAGCTCCATCAGCACGAGCAGGCGGACACCGAGACGGACGGCGGAAGGGCAGCCCCACGCAAGACCTTCCGGGAAGCGGTCATCCAGATCGTCGCCGCCGACGTCTCCATGTCGCTGGACAACGTGCTGGCCGTCGCCGGCGCCGCCCGCGACCACGCGGTGGTCCTGATCGCCGGCCTGTCCCTGTCGGTGGCTCTGATGGGCCTGGCGGCCAACCTGATCGCCAAGCTGCTGAGCCGCTTCCGGTGGATCGCCTACGTCGGGTTGCTGATCATCCTGTACGTCGCCCTGTCGATGATCTGGGACGGCTCGAAGCCGCTGCTCGCGATGGCCCAGAGCCTCTGAGCTCACCCGATATCGCTTCGTCGCGGGCTCTTGCGCACGCAATTCGGACCAGCGCGCAGGCCCCGGCCTGGTCGCCGCTGGCGGCAAGATGCACCGCGCCCAGGGCGATGGAATCGTCACGCAGGAACGGCCGCACCCGTTGCCACACCGCCCGCAACTGGTCGCCGAGGACGCGATTGGCCGATCCCGCGGCCAGCAGGCCGATGGCCGATCCCCCCTCCGCGGCGCGGAGCGCCCTCCTTTCCACCGGCGTCATCCGTTCGACCTTGCGCAGGCACAATTCCAGGATCTCGGCGTAGGCCTCGAACAGATCCTCGATCAGCCGGCGCGACGGCGGGGTGACCTCGACCCCGCAATGGGGCCGGGTGACCACCAGCCCGCAGGCGGCCAATTGGCGGAACGCCTCGCGGACCGGCGTCCGCGACACCCCCAGCCGAGCCGCAAGCTCCATCTCGTTGATGTGGGTCCCCGGCTCCAGCCGGCCGGCAAGTATCTCTTCGATCAATATGACGCGGACTCTTTCCGCACGGGTAATCCTCGACTTGCCTCCCGCCACCCGATCCTGAAGCATCGCACCGCCATCCCATGGTGTTTGGTGGCATCTATAGCACTGTTTTTCCCTTCTGGGTAGTACCGCAGCGAAATCGACGCCAGTCCGGTTCAGCCTAATTGACAGAGACTCCCCTCAAGCGTGCGGCGTGCCCAATCCCCGTACCCAAGGCGGAGGCCCCGACGGGCGAGCCGTGTCAAATCAAAAATGTGAGCAGTCCCAAGTGGATTTCGGTTTATTGTTTCGATATAAGTGCTCGATGGACTAGGTGGCCTGGGCTGGGTGGTTCAAAAGGGGGGGGCTTTGACCCGCATCGAGCGACTGTTGGGTTCTGCTGGCTGCATCACGGCCGCATTCTTCCTGTACACCAACCCCGCGCCTGCGCAATCTTTGGTTGACGAGCTTCGGGGGCTCCAGGAGACCCACCCGCAGATCCAATCGAAGCACAAGGCGACCCTGTCGGCGGAGCAAGGCATCCGCTCGGCCCGCGCCGGCTATCTGCCCTCGGTGCGCACCACCGCCGATTCCGGTCCCGAATACGTCGACAACCCCACCCGCCGCCAGACCAACGGCGAGCCCTATTACAAGGGCCGCGAGACCGCCGCCGTGGTGGTGACCCAGCATCTGTTCGACGGCTTCCTCACCGATTCCTCGGTCGACGCCGCCAAGGTCAGCCGCGAGATTTCGCACGCGGATCTGCGCGCCACCCGCCAAAGCACCCTGCTCGAAGGCGCCATCGCCTACATCAACGTGCAGCGCTACACCCGGCTGATCCAGCTGTCGCGCGAGAACGAGCGCAAGGTCCAGGAACAGCTCAATCTCGAAGACGAGCGCGTCCAGAAGGGTGCGGGCATCGCGTCCGACGTGTTGGCCGCCAAGCAGCGCCTGCAGATCGCCAAGGAACGGCGCGTCCAGTTCGAAGGCAACTTCCAAGAGGCGGCGGCGGCCTATACGCAGGTCTTCGGGCACGCCCCCGAGATTGCCGCCCTCACCGACCCGCCCTTCCCCGATTCCGTCCTGCCCAAGAGCCTGGACGAGGCGCTGGGCGTGGCGGAGAAGGAGAATCCCAGCGTCGAGACCGCCGCGCGCACCGTCGACCTGACCGCCGAGAAGAAGCGCGGCGCCGAGTCCGGCTACTATCCGACCATCGACCTCATCGGTCGCGCCGACTATGAAAACGACAAGAACGCCCTGACCGGCGTGCGTCGCGACTGGTCGCTGCTGCTGACCGCCAACTGGGAGCTGTTCTCGGGGTTCAAGACCGACGCCACGGTGGCGCAGGCGAGCTACGATCACGCCGCCAGCAAGGACAACCAGAACTTCACCGGCCGCAAGGTGGCCGAACAGGTCCGGCGCTCTTGGCATCAGCTGAAGGTCGCCCGCGACCGCACCGCCCTGCTCGACAACGCCGCAATCCTGGCGGAAGAGGTGTGGGAAGCGCGCAAGAAGCAGCGCGAAGCCGGCAAGGCCACCGTCCAGGAGGTTCTGGACGAGGAGACCCGCATCAACGACGCCCGCATCAACTACACCGTCGCCTATTTCGACATGATCCAGCATGCCTATGAACTGCTGAATTCCATGGGGCGGCTGGAAGTGGGCAACGTCGTGGGCTCCCCCCCCGCTCCCCGCCTGGGCGACGGCAAGACCGGCGGCAAGACCACCTACACGCCGGCCCCCTGGGACAAATCGTCGCTCCAGGCCATGGCGGACGCGGCGGCGGCGGAAACCCTGGCTCCCGGCATCAACCCCGGCCGCTATCGGCGGTGATCGCCTCACCGCCTCCGGTCACGCGGCCTTAACCGTAGTCCCGCGAGAATCGCCCGATGAGTGCCGAAAAACGCGAGTGGCTGCGCCCCATCCTCGAACCGCTCCGCCCGGTGGTGCGCGAGACCCTGGCGGCCTCGCTGTTCGTCAATCTTTTGGCCCTGGCCGCCCCCATCTTCGTGATGCAGGTCTATGACCGGGTCATCGGCCACAACAGCATCGAGACGCTGAAGGGACTGTTCATCGGCATCCTGCTGGTGCTGGCCTTCGACTTCATCCTCAAGCAGTCCCGCTCCCGCATCATGCAGACGGTGGCGCTGAAGCTGGACGTCGAGGTCGGACAGCGCCTGTTCGACAAGCTGGTGGCCTTGCCGCTGCGCATCCTCGAGACCCGCCCCTCGTCGTTCTGGCAGCAGTTGTTCCGCGACGTCGACACCATCCGCAACACGCTGTCGGGCGCGACCGCCGTCCTGCTGGCCGACCTGCCGTTCGTCTTCATCTTCCTGGCCATCGTCTTCGTGCTGGGCCGGCCCCTGGCGCTGGTGTTCCTGATCGCCTTCCTGGTGTTCATGGTGCTGGCCTGGCGTTCGGCGCGGGCGATCAACAGATCGGGGATGAAGGAAAAGAACGTCACCGCGACCCGCGACGCCCTCATCGCCGAGATCATCGCCGCCCGCGGCACGGTCAAGGCGGTGTCCCTGGACCGCGCCCTGCGGCCCTTGTGGGAGACCAACCAGGCCGCCGCCATCGAGCAGTCGATCCAGCGGGGCGCCGCCGCCGACGGCTACGTCAACCTGGGCACCGAGCTGACCCTCTTGGCCAGCACCACGCTCACCGTGGTCGGCGCCATCTACATCATGGACCACGAGCTCAGCATGGGGGCGCTGGTCGCCTGCAACATGCTGTCGAGCCGGCTCTATGGGCCCATCAACCAGCTGGTGGGCGCCTGGCGCAGCTTCGGCGCCTTCCGCCAGGCCGTCGACCGCCTCGGCGAGGTGTTCGCCATGCCCGAGGACCGGCGGACCAGCGCCATCCGCATGGACCGCCCGTCGGGCCGCATCGCGCTGGAGAAGGTGGTGTTCCACTATGATCCCAAGGCCAAGCCGACCTTGGCGATCACCAAGCTGGACATCCGCCCGGGCGGCATCACCGCCATCCTCGGGCGCAACGGCAGCGGCAAGACCACGCTGCTGAAGACCATCATGGGGCTTTACCCGCCCGGCGAAGGCCGGGTGCTGCTGGACGACGCCGACATCGCGCAGTTCAGCCGCGCCGAGTTGGCCGGATGGATCGGCTATGTGCCGCAGGAGACCGTGCTGTTCAACGCCTCGGTGCGCGACAACATCGCCCAAGGCGCCCCCGACGCCGGCGACGAGCGCATCCTGGCCGCGGCGAGGGCGGCCGGCGTCCACGCCACCGTCGTCGACATGCCCAACGGCTACGGCACCATGCTGGGCGAGGCCGGCTCGCAGTTGTCGGCCGGGCAGCGCCAGCGCATCGCCATCGCCCGCGCCCTGGTGGCCGATCCGCCGGTGCTGCTGCTCGACGAGCCCTCGGCCAGCCTCGACCGGCAGGCCGAGGAGGATCTGCGCGCGACCCTGGCGGAACTGGCGCGCAACCGGACCGTGGTCGTCGTCACCCACAGCCCCATCCTGCTGCCCGCCTGCCGTGACGTCGTCGTCCTCGACCACGGCCAGGTGGCGGCGGCCGGCCCGGCCTCGGACATCCTGCCGCGCCTGTTCGGACGCCAGCCAGACGCCCAGCCCCCTGCACCGGCCGCCCCGGCGGTGTCGGCCCAACCCGCTCCCGCCCCGGTGCCCGCGCCATGACCGCTTCGGCCCCGCCCCCAGCCATGCCCCCGACCATGCCGCCGGGCATGCCCCCGGCCGTGCCACCGCCGCCGTCACGGGAGTGGCTGGTACGGCTTGTGGCCGCGCTGCGGGCTGCCGGCCATCTGCTGGCGGTCGCCACCCTGTGGCTGGGGCCCCGCAAGCTCACGCCTGCGGTCGCCACCCCCGGCGAGACCTCCCCTGGCACGGCGGCCGGCCCCTTGCGCCAGCTGGGCGAATCCTACCCGCTTCCCACCTGGAAGCCGATGGCCCGCCTCGCCATGGCGCTGGTGACGCTGTTCGTCCTGTGGGCGGCGCTGGCCGACCTCGACGAGGTGGCGGTGGCCTCCGGCGAAGTGGTGCCCGAGGGCAAGGTCAAGGTGATCCAGCACCTCGAAGGCGGCGTCATCCGCGACATCTACACCCAGGACGGCGCGGTGGTGAAGGAAGGCGAGCCCCTGATCCAGCTCGACCTCCCGGTCAGCAGCATGAACCGCGAGGAGATGCAGGTCCGCCTCGACGGCCTGATGCTGCAGCGCGCCCGCCTGCAGGCGGAACTGGAGGGGACGCCGCTGTCGTTCCCCGAGGTGGAGGCGAAGCGCCAGCCCGCCCTGGTCGAGTCCGAGGCGCGCAATTTCGAGGCCCGGCGCCAGGCGCTGCGCGCCAGCATCGCGGTGCTGCAGGACCAGCATCGCCAGAAGACCGGCGAACTGCAGGAACTGGAGGCCAAGCAGCGGGCGCTGTCCGCCAACCTGCGGCTGTCGCGCGAACGCTACGAGATGTCGAAGGAGCTGGCCAAGTCCGGCCTGACGTCCCGCATGGAGCACGTGCAGCTCCAGGGCCAGACCGAGGAGTTGGAAGGCTCGCTCCAGACACTGCGCGCCTCGATCCCGCGCGCCCAGGCGGCGCAGGCGGAAGCCAAGAGCCGCATCGAGGAGGAGCAGGCGCGCTTCGTGCGCACCGCCCAGAACGAGCTGTCGGAAGCCGAGCTGAACATCGCGCGGACCCGCGAGCTGCTGACCCAGGCATCCGACCAGCAGCGGCGCACCCAGGTCACCTCGCCGATCGACGGCATCGTCAAGAACCTGCGCGCCAACACCATCGGCGGCGTGGTCAAGCCGGGTGACCCGATCATGGAGATCGTGCCGCTCAACGAGCGCCTGCAGATCGATGCCAAGCTGTCACCGACCGACCGCGGCTACGTGCAGGCCGGCCAGCGCGCCACGGTCAAGATCAGCGCGTACGATTACACGACCTATGGCGGCCTGGAAGGCGAGGTCACCCTGGTGGCCCCCGACACCACCACCGGCCAGGACAACCACCCCTATTACCGCGTGGTGGTTCAGACCGACCGCAGCTGGCTGGGGGACGAGACCCAGCGCTACGGCATCACCGCCGGCATGGAAGCCACGGTCGAGATCCACACCGGCACCCGCACCGTGCTCCACTATCTGGTCAAGCCGGTGATGAAGCTCCGCCACGAAGCGTTCCACGAGCGCTGAGGCGCCGTGGGCCGACGAGGCTCAGGTGATCCCGAAGCGGGCGAAGGTCTCGGCGAGGTCGTCGCCGAACTGGCCGCCCTTGCGGATCAGCGCCGCCCGGGGCGGCAGGCCGCGCAGCTTGGCGTGGCCCCACTCGTAGCTGGTCAGCACCGCGAAAGGCACCGACTGGGTCGCCGGCATCGCCGACAGCGCGCAGCCGAGATCGACGCCGGTCAATGCCCCCAGCTCCATGGAGGCGATGACCATGTCGGGCTTGGTGTGGACCACCATCTCGATGGCCTCGAACGGGTTGCGCACCACCGAGGTCCGGTAGCCGCAGGCGGCGAGCTCGCGCTCGACGATGCGCGACATCGCCTTTTCCGGGACACACAGCAGGACTTCGATGTTCTTCTGCTCGATGTCGCCGAAATCGATGTCGGCCGTGCGCTTGGCCGGCAGGGCGCGAACCACGGCGGGGGCGTCGGCCTCGCTGACCGGTTCGCCGTCGGCCAGCTTCTCGATCTTGTCGACGAAGATCTGGATGGCGTCGAGCTGCTCGGCGCCGACCGACTTCAGCTCGGCGACGTATTCCTCGAGGCGGTGGGTGACCAGCTTGATGAGGGGCAGCGCCAGCGCCTGCGCCTGGTTGCGCAGATTGCCCGCGTCGCGGCGCAGCTTCTCCAGGCCTTCGGCGGCGGGCACGCTCTTGGACCGCAGGTTGCCGAGCAGCACCTGCAACGCGCTGGCGGTATCGCGCAGCTCGTCCATGAACTCGCTGATGACGCGACGTTCGTTCTCGTTGTCGGAAGTATCGATTGCCATGTGCGCCCCCAAATCTTCTGGCGCTCAGGGATACACCAATACGGGCAATAGAGAAACGACCGTTTTCAGCCGCAGGCCGCCACCAGCTTCGGCTGGCTGTTGCGTTCCGCCGCCAGCATGTCGGCCAGGGTGTGGCGATCGAGCGACTGGAAGAACTGCTCGAGCGCATCGCCGAGCGCATGGCGGGCGACACAGCCCGCGTCCAGCCGGCAGGCCCCCTCTTCGCCGCCGCGCATGCAGCGGGTCAGCGCGAAGTCTTCTTCGGTGGTGCGGATGAACTCGCCCAGGCGGATGTCCTCGGGCGCCTTCATCAGGCGGACGCCGCCGTACTTGCCGCGCACGGTCTCCAGATAGCCGTTGCGTCCGAGCTGGTGAACGACCTTGGTGAGGTGATTCTTCGAGATGCCGTAGCATTCGGCGATCTCGTTGATGGTGACCAGATCGCCGCCCCTGAGGCCAACATGGACCAGGACGCGCAGGGCGTAATCGGTGTGCAGGGTCAGACGCATGCCGCCTACTGAATTATCCGGTGATAAGCCGCGTTATCATTCATTGGTTGCAGGGGGGTGGTCAATGCTTGGATCGTCATGGCTCCCATGCACTTGATTTAGAAAAATGAGGACTTAGCGTACACAGGTATGACCGGTTTTGACGAGCCGGCAACCGGGCGACTACACCCGCTCTGGACGGATGGCTGGCCGAACCTGTAGAAATGGCTCGTCCAAAGGATGCGCCGACGGTCGAGTCCGGCCCGCCCTGGCAGCACCCACCCGGTGACGGAGTAACCGACGATCCATGGCCGCGGACCCCACCGCCCCCCTTTTCGGTCGGCTGACGAGTGCCCTTTCCGGGCATCGCGTGCTGCTGGCTGTCCTGGCGCCGGTGCTGGCCCTGATGGCGTTCTCCGGATACGTGGTGCAGGAGAAGCTGGACCTCTACCGTGACAGCGCCGACCTGCTCACGGCCGCCCAGATCTCCCGGTCCGCCCACGCGCTTGCCCGGGACCTGCAATCCGAACGCGCCCTGTCCGCCGTCTACATCAGTTCCAGCCGCAATGCCGACCGGGAGGAGCTGGACGACCAGCGCGACGCCACCGACCAGCGGCTGGTGGACTTCCGCGCGGAACTCCTCAGTCCCAAGGCCATCAGCCTGTTCGGCGACAGCCGTCCCGACCAGGTGCTCGGTCAGTTGGACGCGGCGCGGGCCGGCGTCGACGGAGACGGCGATATCAAGGAGGTCATGGGCCGATACAACGAGGTCATCGGCGCGCTGATCAGTTCGTCGTCCCGCGTCAACCGCCAGAACCTCTCCAACCTCGTCGCCGCGTACATGGACCTTGGCAACGTCAAGGACCGGATTGCACGGGAACGCTCGATCGGGCTGTCCTGGCAGCAGCGCGGCCGGGTCGACCGGGACCTGCTGGCACTGTTCGCCGAGGCCCACGCGGAGAAGAAAGCCTTCATCGAGTCCTTCCGCGGCCATGCCTCTGCCGCCCAGATCAAGATCTTCGACGAGGTGGTGCAGGGGCCGCTGCTCGACGAGATCGAGCGCCTGCATGCCCTCGCCCTGGCCGGCAAACTCAAGGCCAGCGACACCGAGGCCTGGAACCGGACCCACGTCGCGCTGTCCAATCTCATCGTCGTGGCCGAGGAACGCCTCTCGGCCGAGATGGAGCGCGAGATCAACGCCAGCCTGACCAACGCCAAGCTCACCTTCTACGTCGTGGTGTTCGTGGTGGTGATCCTCGTCCTCTTCTCGCTGGAGACCCTTCGCCGCAGCGAGCGTCGGGCCACGGTCGCCGAGGAGGAGGCGCGCAAGCTCTTCCGTGCCGTCGAGCAGAGCCCGGTGTCGGTGATGATCACCGATCCCACCGGCACCGTCGAATACGTGAACCCCGCCTTCGCCCGCATGACCGGGTTCTCGCGGGACGAGGTGACCGGCCGCAACCCCCGCCTGCTGCGCTCGGAGCAGACGCCGCGCACGGTCTACCAGGACATGTGGCAGACCATCCGGTCCGGCCAGGAATGGCGCGGCGAGATCGTCAACAAGCGCCGCGACGGCAGCGTCTACTGGGAGCAGATGACCATCGCCCCGGTCAAGGCGGCCGACGGCCGCGTCATCAACTACATCGCCTTGAAGGAGGACGTCACCGAGGTCCGCACCCTTCGCCTGGCCCTGGAGCGCGAGCATGCCACCATCCAGCGCATCCTGACCTCGACCCACGACGCCATCGCCCTGATCGACGAAGAGGGGCGCTTCGAATACGCCAATCCCGCCCTGGTCGCCGAGTTCGGCCCCACCGACGGCCGCGACTGCGCCGAATACTTCGGCTCGTCCGCCAACGCCTGCCCCTCCTGCCGGTCGGACCGGCTGGACGAGACCTCACGCGAGGAATGGCGCAGCGAGGCGACGGGCAAGACGTACGAACTCACCAGCACCCCGGTTGTCAGTGCCGATGGCGGCCGGTCCCTGCTGCAGGTGTTCCATGACATCACGGTGCGCAAGCAGGCCGAGGAGGCGCTGAGGACCGCGCGCGAGGCCGCCGAGATCGCCAACCGGGCCAAGAGCGAGTTCCTGGCGACCATGAGCCACGAGTTGCGCACCCCCCTCAACGCCATCATCGGCTTTTCCGAGATCATCGAAGGCGAGCTGCTGGGACCGGTCGGTCAGCAGCAGTACGTCGAGTACGCCAAGGACATCAACGATTCCGGCCGCCACCTGCTGCAGCTGATCAACGACATCCTCGACGTCGCCCGCATCGAGGTCGGCCGCGTCGAGCTGCGCGAGGGCGAAGTGGATGCCGGCGCCGTCCTGCGGGCCGCGGTCAAGATGGTGCGCGAGCGCGCGGAAGCGAAGTCGGTGGCGCTGTCGACCGACATTCCGGACGACCTCCCCCTGCTGTTGGGCGATGAGCGCCGCTTGAAACAGATCCTCGTCAACCTTCTCGGCAACGGCGTGAAGTTCACCCCCGCCGGCGGAATGGTCGATGCGCGGGTGGCGTTCCGCCCCACCGGCGAGATGGAGATCGTCGTCCGCGACACCGGCATCGGCATCGCCGCCGAGGACATCGGCAAGATCATGGCCCCGTTCGGCCAAGCGGATTCCAGCCTGGCGCGGCGGTACGAGGGATCGGGCCTCGGCCTGCCGCTGTCGCGCAAGCTGATGGAACTGCACGGCGGCACCCTGACGCTGGCCAGCCGTCCCGGCTCGGGCACCGCGGTCACCCTCACCTTCCCCGCCGAGCGGGTCCGCCAGCCGGCCTGACGGCTGTCAGAAGAATTTTTCACGCAGGTCGTCCAGAGCCTTGATCACCGCCGGATCGGCGGAATGGCGGCGGCGCAACTGCTCCTCTTCCTGGTCCAGGCGGTCGCAGCGCAGCCGGTGCACCGCCTTGGCGATGGTGCGGGCGCGATCGCTGTCGTATGCATCTTCCCCGGCCCAGTGGTTGCACTCGGTGCGGCGCTGTATGTACAGCTCGGCGTCCGGCGGCAGGCTATCGGCCAGGGCGGGCGTCCCCAGGAGCAGCAGCGCCATCCCTGAGGCCGCGCACAGCGAGTGCCGCATCATGCCGTGCTCCTCATCGCGCCACCGCATGGATGCGCCGCACCCCGCCGGTCGGACCGTCGACCATCAGCCACCACGCCTGGCCGCCGGCGAACACCACCACCTGGCCGCCCGACGAACTGCCGTCGGGGAAGAAGTTGACCACCGAGCGGCCGTCCTGCCCGGCGGCGGGGGCCGACATGGTGGCGCTGCCCTGAAGCTTGCGCCACCGCCCGCCCTGAACCTCGATACTGCGCTGGCTGGCGTCGAACAGCACCTCCACCGGTCGGCCCAGCCGCATGGCCTGGTCGCGCCCCTCGGACAGCGCCGAGGCGACGGCGTCCGATGCGCCATCCGCATCGCCCGCCGACAAAGCCGCCGCCACATAGGGTGGCAGGGCGACCGCCATCCCGCCAAGACCTAGGACCGCCAGCCCGACTTTGATGAGCACGCGTAGACGCATCTCGATGCCCTTCATGCCTGGAAGAGAAAAAGGAGCGCCGCAACCAGCGCGGCCGCCAGCAAGCCGAGCGCGAGGATCAGCGCCTCGGTCTCGCCGGCCA
This sequence comes from Solirubrobacterales bacterium, assembly GCA_050260775.1. Classification (GTDB taxonomy): domain Bacteria; phylum Pseudomonadota; class Alphaproteobacteria; order Rhodospirillales; family Magnetospirillaceae; genus CALABS01. Next base: position 144,884 of record JBLNCP010000036.1, read on the forward strand.
TGCGGAAGCGGGACGGTGCCGCCAACGACGCGGCCGCCTCCCGTGCCGCTTGGGAAAACCTGCCCGTCTCCTCGCCCTGCTGGAGTATCCGGGCCGCATCGGCGGGGAACCAAGGCGCGGCGGCCAGGGGCTGGACCAGGGGGCGGCCGTAGCGCAGGTTTTCAGCCGCCACCCCGATGGTGGCGGCAGCCGCGGCATTGGCGACGGTGTCGCGCAACAACTGCATCGCCGGACCAACCGGCACCCCGCAGGCCAGCAGCGTGGACAGGCCCCGGAGGAAGCGGACGGCATCGCGATGCGCCAGACGCCGGCCGACCCACGGCAGGTCGAGCAGACGGCTGTCGACGGTCAGCCGGAACACCGGATCGCCACGGCGACGCAGCACCACCAGGATGGTCATCGCCCACACCACCGGCGGCAGCCACCAGGCGAGCGGCCCGCCGCCGCCGGCGACGACGGCAAGCTGGGAGAGATCCACCCCCTCGCCCTGGACCAGCCGGAGAATGCGCGGCAGGTCGGCGAGGGCCAGCACCATGGCCGAAACGAAGACCACCCCGAACAGCGCCGTCGGATAGAACACCAGCGCCGCCAGGCCTTCGCGCATCTCCAGCGCCCGCTCGAAGCATTCGGCGACGCGGTTGACGGCGATCGGCAGGGCCCCCGCGGACTCGCCGGCCCGAACCATGCCGACCGAAAATCCCTGGAAGGCGTTCGGCTCCGCTTCCATGGCGTCGGCCAGCGGAGTGCCCGCGCGCACCCGGCCGAGCAGCTTGCCCGCCAGATGCCCGGTTCGTTCCGGCCCATCGAGCGCGGCGACAGTTTCCAACGCCCGCTCCAGGGTCAGCCCGCAGCGCAGCAGCACCGACAATTGGCGGAACATGGAGGCGGCGGCGCGGTCGGACAGACGCCGGCGGGCGAACAGCCCGGCGGGAAGCAGGCCTTTCAGGCCCGGCGGCAGCAGATGCGTTCCCACCGCCTCGGCGGTCAGCAGGAGGCGTCCCTCGGCACGCAGGCGTTCCACCACGTGCGCCTGGTCGATCGCCTCCATCTCGCCCTCGGCGATCTCACCGGTCTCGTCCACGGCACGCCAGCGGTAGAGGGGCATCGGCTCGGACCTCCGGTCAATCGAGGCAGGCGCGGTGCAGGCCCGGCAGGCCGTCCGCTCCCACCGCCGGAAGCTCCAGCGCGGACGCGCCACCCCCCCGGACCACGGTCAAAGCCGGATGGTCAAACGGCGCCCCTTCGCACCGGACGCGGTCGTCGGTCAGCGTCTTGAGGAAGGCAACGAGGGCCGCCTGGTCGGCGAAGGACAGCGCCAGCGCCGGGAGTTTCTCGCCGCCCTTACGGAACACCGCGATCGCCTCGTCGAGGGTGGGGATCTCGCCGGAATGGAAGTACGGAGGGGTCAGGGCGACGTTGCGCAGGCTGGGGGTCTTGAAGGCGCCGTCCACCGCCAGCGCCGGGGCGGTGAAGGGCTTCGGCCGGCATCCGCTGCCGGCGTCTCCGGTCAGGGGCACCAGGAAGCGGCAGCCATCCACCGCCGGCTCGGTGAAGCCGTCCAGCCACCGGCGCGCCAGCGAGAGCGGCCGTCCCCACGGGTCGCGGGCCCCGACCCCGGGATCGCCGTAGCGGTCCAGGCCGAGGTTGAAGAAGCCGCCATCCACCAGCCGGGGTCCCTCGCCCGAGGGGATGCGGTCGACCCAATGGTCAGTCAGCGCCGCCCCGGAGAACAGCGGCCCGCCATGGCAGGTGATGCAGCCGGTCGAGGACGAGCGGAACAGCTGGAAGCCCAGCCATTCCTGGCGGGAGAACACCGCGCCGGCCTGGCGGCGCGAGGCACGGTCGTAGCGGGAATCGTCGGAGACCAGGGTGGCCTGATAGGCCGCCAAGGCAATCCCCCAGAACAGCGGGAAATTGGCCTCCATATGGTCGCGGCCGCCCTGCGGCCAGCCGTCGGGGACGACGCCGCCGCTCCACCATTCCGGGCGGAAGGCCTTGCGCACCCAATCGGCATAGCGGCCGATCAGCCCGACGCCGCTGCCGTCGAGATAGGGCCCCAGCACGCTGTCGCGGGGATTGACCTTCTGGGCGGCCAGCGGCCGGCGCGGCAGCACGACCCGGCCGAGGTCGGCGAGCGGCCGGTCCGAGCACAACATGACGGGATCGGTCGACAGCGACGCCAGGGCGAGGTTGGCGATCGCCACCCGCTCCCGGCTCCACCCCTGGCCGGCGTGCTTGAGCACAATGGCGTCGGGGTCGCGCCGGCCCCAGGGATTGCGCCCGTTGAACACGTCGTCGGCGCGTCCATCCCAGAAGCCGCGCCGGAAGAAGACGGCATTGATGACGCTGGGCGCGTCGCGCAGCGGCGCCTTCAGCCCGCAGGCCTCGGCGGGCAGCAGGGCGTCGCCGGCACCGGCACGGAAGTGGCAGGTGGCACAGGCCACGCCGCGACCACGCAATTCCCGGTCCCAGAACAGCGCCTTGCCGAGGACCACCAGGGCGTCGTGGTTGGCGACGTAAGGGGTGAGGTCGGGCCTGGGGGGAGCGATCCCCGTCAGGGGCGGCGGGGCCGGAAGCGAGAACGACGCGCCCGCCGCCTTGTCGCCCGGCGCTCCCAGGACCGGGGCACACACCATCGCCGGCAGAACGCATAGGAGGATGCGGATCCACGGCTTCATCACGGGAACGGCCACCTGATTTGCTGATGACCTGGGGGTAGGTTTGTCCTCGCCCGCCGCCTCACAATCCCGGCCAGTGGCCCTAGGACGAACCGTGCGTCTTGGACCACCGTTCGGCCGCCCGCACGCCATCGGCGACGATCGCCCGCCCGAAGGTTTCGGTGGCCAGCCGCAACTGGGTATCGACACGGGCGTGCATGGCGTTGTCGCCGCCCTGGCCGGCCAGACTCAGCCATTTGACGGCCTCGACCGGATCCTGGGCGAGGCCGTGTCCCATCAGCAGCATGACCCCCAGATTGTATTGGGAGGGCGGATGGCCGGCCTCGGCCGCCCGCCGCATCCATCCGGCGGCCAGCACGCTGTCCGGCTCCACCCCGTCGCCCTTGAGGTAGGCCATGGCGACCTCGTGCTGGGCCGACGCCAGGCCCCGGCCGGCCGCCGCCACCATCAGCGCACGGGCGCGCTCGGGATCGGGCGGCACCCCGCGCCCGGCGGCGAGGAAACCCGACAGCGAGGCCATGGCCTCGGCCGAACCGCCGGCGGCCGCCTCTTCGAGCACCCGGACCGCCCCCACCTCGTCGCGGTCGGTGCCGATTCCCTCGGCCATCATCCGGGCGAGGCTGACGGCGGCAGCGCCGTCGCCGGCGGCGGCCGCCTCGCGCAGGAGGCGGACCGCCCTCTCGGGGTCCGGCCGCTTGCCCTCCAGCGCCAGGGCGGCGAGCCGGCGCTTGGCGGCGGCGTTGCCTTTGGCGGCAGCGCGGTCGAGCAGCCGCCAGGCCCGCGCGGTATCGCCTTCCCGGCTCAGATAGAGGGTCGCCAGAAGCACCTGCGCGTCCGCATTGTCCGCCTCGGCCTGCGCCACCAATTCCTTGATCGAGACGACCTGCGTGGGCTCGGCCCGGCTCGGCCGGGCGGTGAACAGGGCGGCGACCAGGGCGAATCCCAGGGCCAGAACGCCGGCCAGCAGCAGGGTGCGGACGGTCTGACGGCTTTCCTGCCTGAAGACCATGCTGTCCTCCTGGCAATCCCTCGATCGCGCGAGGGTACGACCCGAAGGACGGAGCGCGGCGGATTCTTGGGGTGAGGCACGATGCGCAGACGGGGTAATCCGCAGGGAGACAAGACCTTAGGCCAGGCGTGGTTGAAAGCCCCCGCCGGTCGGAGTAGGGTTCGAGCCTTGATTCCCGATAACGCGAGGGCGTGGATGAAATCCGATCTGGCGGCGAAGTATGACCTCAGGGTCCCCCGCTACACTTCGTACCCGACGGCCCCGCATTTCCATCCCGGCATCGGCCCGGATACGTATGGCCGCTGGCTGGGCGAACTCGACCCGGCCGACGAATTGTCGCTCTATCTGCACATCGCCTATTGCGCCGAGATGTGCTGGTTCTGCGGCTGCCACACCAAGATCACCAAGCGCTACGCCCCGGTAGCCGCCTACATGGACGCGCTGTGGGGCGAGGTGGCCATGGTCGCCGACCGGCTGCCCACCCGCATGACCGCGCGGCACATCCATTTTGGCGGCGGCAGCCCGACGATCCTGTCGTCCGAGGACTTCGTCAAGACCATCGACCTGCTGCGCACCCGCTTCAAGGTCAAAGACAACGCCGAAATCGCGGTGGAGCTCGACCCCCGCACCGCCGACGAGGACTACGTCAAGGCGATGGCCGGGGCTGGCGTGACGCGCGCCTCCATCGGGGTGCAGGATTTCGATCCGCAGGTCCAGAAGGCGATCAACCGCATCCAGCCCTACGAGGTCACCGCCGACGTCATCGGCTGGCTGAGGAAGTACGGCGTCCCCGAGATCAACATCGACCTGGTCTACGGCCTGCCCTACCAGACGCTCGACGGCCTGCTCGACACCATCGACCGCGCGGTGGAATTCGGCCCCAAGCGCATCGCCCTGTTCGGCTACGCCCACGTGCCGTGGATGAAGAAGCACCAGCGCCTCATCCCCGACGAGTCGCTGCCCGACACCGAGATGCGCTGGCGGCAGTACGAGGAAGGCTGCAAGCGCCTGACCGAGACCCACGGCTACGTCCAGATCGGCCTCGACCACTTCGCCGCCCCGGATGACGAAATGGCCATCGCCCTCAAGGCGAAGCGGCTGCACCGCAACTTCCAGGGCTACACCACCGATGTCGCCTCGACGCTGATCGGCTTCGGCGCCAGCGGCATCGGCTCGCTGCCGCAGGGCTACGTCGCCAATGTCGGCGAGATCCACTTCTACCAGCAGGCCATCCGCGAAGGCCGGCTGACCACCGCCCGCGGCGTCGCCATCAGCGATGACGACCGCCTGCGCCGCGCCATCATCGAGCGGCTGATGTGCGATCTCGAAGTCGACCTCGACAAGGTGGCGGCGCGCTTCGGCCAGGACGGTGCCCAGTTCGCGCCGGAACTGGCGTCGCTCGCTCCCATGCAGGCGGACGGCCTGCTGGTGGTCGAGGGCCGCCGCATCGTCGTCACCGAGGACGGCCGCACCCTGGTCCGCGCGGCCTGCGCCGCCTTCGACCGCTACCTCAAGCAGGGCGAGCAGCGGCACTCCAAGGCGGTGTAGGCGTCTCCAAATCGTCACCCCCGGGCTTGACCCGGGGGGCCATGGATGGCCGGGTCAAGCCCGGCCATGACGATGTGACATTATCCGTCGATGGGAAAATACCCTTCCCGGAGAGCGGCTCTACGCCGCCGGAGCGGCCTGTTCTTCCTCGTCGCCGGTCGGTTCCAGCTTGCCGCGGCGGGCACACTCGACGAACACGTTGCGGGTACAGCCGCGGCACATGTCATGGTCGATGCGGCCGTAGACCACGCGCAGCGCCTGCGTCTTGGACTGGAAGATGTTGGCCTCGCCGATGTCGTCGATGTAGCCGCCCTTGCGCAGCATGGCGCACACGTCTTCCTTGACCCGGATGAGGTACAGGGCGCCACCGCGGGCGCGCCAGCGCCGCGCCTCCTGCGCCAGCGCCTCGGCACCGGCGATGTCGAGGAAGTTCACCCCCGACATCACGATGATCAGGTGCTTGATGCCGGGGTTTTCCTTCTCCCAGCCCCGCACCGTCTCCTGCAGGTAGTTGACGGCGCCGAAGAACAGCGAGCCGTCGATGCGCGCGATGCGGACCTGCGGGCATTCCGGCAGGCTGGCGTCGGTGGTGAACTTGCGGGTCGGGCTGTTGGGATCGGGCACGCGCACCAGGATCTTCGGCCGCGACGTCCGGTTGAGGTAGAGCAGCAGCGACAGGATGACGCCCGCGAAGATCGCCAGCTCGAGCTCGAGGAACAGCGTCGACAGGAAGGTCACCGCCAGGATCGCGGTTTCCTGCCGGCTGGTGGTGATGATCTGGTGGATGTGGTGCTTGTCGATCAGGCCATAGGCGACCAGGAACAGCACGCCGGCCATGGCCGCGTTGGGCAGGTAGGCGGCATAGGGCGCCACCAGCACGACGATGACGCCGAGGAAGGCGCCGGCGGCCACGGCGGCGATCGGGGTCTTGGCCCCGGCCTCGTAGTTGACGCCGCTGCGGTTGAAGGAGCCGGTGGCGACATAGCCGGAGAAGAAAGCGCCGGCGATGTTGGAGAGGCCCTGGCCGATGAATTCCTGGTTGCCGTCGATGTGCTGGCCGCTGCGCACCGCCAGCGCCCGCGAAATCGACAGCGCCTCGGTCAAGGCGAACAGGGTCACCGCCACCGCGGTCTGCGCCAGCTTGCGCCACACCTCGGGATCGAAGCTCGGCGCCGACAGCGGCGGCAGGCTGGCGGGCAGCGCGCCCACCGTCGGCACCGGGCCGGTCGGACCGAACCCGTTGAGGACGAGGGACACCAAGCTGCCGCCCAGGATCGCCACGATCATGTACGGGATCTTGGGGAAAAACCGGCGCATCAGGATGCCGGTGGCCAGCGTCGCGGTGGCGACGGCCATGATCGGCAGCGAGATCTGGCCGAGATGGGTGAAGAAATAGGACAGGATCTCGTGGAAGTGGGCGCCGCGCGGGATGGGCAGGCCGAAGAAGTTCTTGATCTGGTTGACGCCGATGAGGACGCCGGCCCCGGCCGTGAAGCCGATCACCACCGAATGCGAGATGAAGTTGACCAGCGAGCCGAGGCGGAACAGGCCCATGGTCAGCTCGATGAGGCCGACCATCACCGCCAGCGTCAGGGCCAGGACGACGTATTGCTGCGAGGCCGGTTCGGCCAGGGCGCTGAGCGACGAGAACAGCACCAGCGACGCCGCGGTGGTCGGGCCGGAAACCAGGTGCCAGGACGATCCGAACAGGGCGGCGATGATCGCCGGCACCATGCCGGCGTAGAGGCCGTATTCGGGGGGCATGCCGGCGATGGTGGCGAAGGCCACGCCCTGGGGCAGCACCACCACGGCGCCGGTCAGGCCGGCGGTCAGGTCGGCGGTCAGGGTGTTTCGGTTGACGTTGGGCAGCCAGGAGAGGAAGGGGAAGAGCTTGTTCAGCCACGCCGCACGGGCGGGCGCCTCCATACGCAACAACATGCCTCCTCCTGGGACGCCTAAGATAATCCGGATTTGTCACACTTTAGAGAATTCTAATCCGTCACGCAATTTCATCGAAGGTATGGCAACTATTTTGACGGCGGCGATCGACCGGGGAACCGGTACGCCCGGGGTGGCGAGCCCCCACCCGCCCTGGAGTTGCTGCACCGCACACTGCCCGTTTCCCACCCCGCCGGGCGGCACTGTCGCCACCCATCAAATTCTCCCCTCCACCCCACCCGGGTGTTCCGGCGCGACATTTCCTTGGGCAAAGTGGGGACACTCGAACCGGGTGAGCCGGCAAACGGCGGCAGACGGCCCAATAGAAGACCGACGAAAGTAGGGAAGGACCAAATGGATCAGTCCAAGCGCTACGTGAACCTGAACCTCAGGGAAGACGAACTGATCGCCGCCGGGCGGCACGTTCTGTGCGCCTACATCATCAAGCCCAAGGCCGGCTACGAGCCGGTGTCGACCGCCGCGCACTTCGCCGCCGAGTCCTCGACCGGCACGAACGTGGAAGTCTGCACCACCGACGACTTCACCCGCGGCGTCGACGCCCTGGTCTACGAAGTCAGCGACCAGGGCAACGGCGACTACCTGATGAAGATCGCCTATCCCAACGAGCTGTTCGACCGCAACGTCATCGACGGCCGCGCCATGATCGTGTCGTTCCTGACGCTGACCATCGGCAACAACCAGGGCATGTCGGACGTCGAATACGCCAAGATGCACGACTTCTACGTGCCGCGCGAAATGCTGCAGCTGTTCGATGGCCCGGCCATGAACATCAAGGACATGTGGCGCGTGCTCGGCCGGCCGCAGGAGAACGGCGGCATGGTGGTCGGCACCATCATCAAGCCGAAGCTGGGCCTGCGTCCCAAGCCGTTCGCCGACGCCTGCTACCAGTTCTGGCTGGGCGGCGACTTCATCAAGAACGACGAGCCCCAGGGCAACCAGGTATTCGCGCCCCTGAAGGACACCATCACCCTGGTCGCCGACGCCATGAAGCGGGCCCAGGACGAGACCGGCGAGGCCAAGATCTTCTCGGCCAACATCACCGCCGACGACCCCTTCGAGATGATCCGCCGCGGCGAACTCATCCTCGAGATCTTCGGCGCCAACGCCAGCCACGTCGCCTTCCTGGTCGACGGCTATGTCGGCGGCCCCTCGGCCATCACGCTGTGCCGGCGCTACTTCCCCAACCAGTTCCTGCACTACCACCGCGCCGGCCACGGCGCCGTGACCTCCAAGCAGTCCAAGCGCGGCTACAACGTGCTCACCCACATGAAGATGGCCCGCCTGCAGGGTGCCTCGGGCATCCACACCGGCACCATGGGCTACGGCAAGATGGAAGGCGACAAGAACGAGAAGATGGTCGCCTACATGCTGGAGCGGGACGTCGCCGACGGCGTATACTACCGCCAGGACTGGCACGGCATGAAGCCGACCACCCCGATCATCTCGGGCGGCATGAATGCGCTGCGCCTGCCGGGCTTCTTCGACAACCTCGGCCACTCGAACGTCATCCAGACCTCGGGCGGCGGCGCCTTCGGCCACAAGGACGGCGGCACGGTGGGCGCCAAGTCGCTGCGGCTGGCCCACGAGGCCTGGGTGCGCAAGGTCAACCTGGTCGACTACGCCATGGAGCATCCGGCGCTGAAGGGCGCCTTCGAAAGCTTCCCGGCCGACGCCGACAAGCTCTACCCGGGCTGGCGCGAGAAGCTGAAGGTGCGCTGAGCCGTGCACCGAGGATAGTGGATGGGGATTTGGAGAGCGGGCGGCCACAAGCCCGCCTCCCGAGCCTCCCGAAAGAGGAGAGGAAGGCCGTGTCGAGGAAGCATCCGATCATCGCCGTCACCGGGTCGTCCGGAGCGGGCACCAGCACCGTCAAGGAAGCCTTCGAGCACATGTTCCGCCGCGAGGGCATCACCCCGGCGGTCATCGAGGGCGACAGCTTTCACCGCTACAACCGCGTCGACATGAAGAAGGCGATGGCGGAAGCCGAGGTTGCCGGCAACCGGCACTTCTCGCACTTCGGCGCCGAGGCCAACCTGTTCGGCGAGCTGGCCGAGCTGTTCGCCCAGTACGCCGCCACCGGCTGCGGCCGCCGGCGCTATTACATCCACAATGACGAAGAAGCCAATCGCTTCTCCCATTACAACGTCAAGTCCGGCGAGTTCACCCCGTGGGAGGACCTGCCGGAGAACACCGACCTGCTGTTCTACGAGGGCCTGCACGGCGCCGTCGCCACCAAGGAATGCAACGTCGCCCAGCATGCCGACCTCAAGATCGGCGTGGTGCCGGTGATCAACCTTGAATGGATCCAGAAGATCCACCGCGACACCAAGATGCGGGGCTATTCGGAAGAGGCGGTGATGGACACCATCCTTCGCCGCATGCACGACTACGTCCACTACATCGTGCCGCAGTTCAAGCTGACCGACATCAACTTCCAGCGGGTGCCGATCGTCGACACCTCCGACCCGATCATCGCGCGCGACATCCCCACCCCCGACGAGAGCCTGGTGGTGATCCGCTTCCGCAAACCCGACCGCTTCCGCGTCGACTTCCCGTTCCTGCTGCAGATGATCAAGGATTCGTGGATGAGCCGACGCAACACCATCGTGGTTCCTGGCGGCAAGATGGGCCTGGCCATGGAACTCATCCTTACCCCGATCCTCCGTCGGATCATGGAAGACCGTAGGTCTCTCATGGGATGACGGGGGAGCCACACCTGGCCGGCAGCCACAAGCTGCCGGCCTCTTTTTTTGGCCATAGCGGATCAGCGGGTGGACGACGGCACGGCCCCACCGGATGTCATCCTGGGCGGAGCGAAGGATCTCATGCCGAGCCATCCGAGATCCTTCATCGCCCCGCTCCTCAGGATGACACCCGGTCACGGCCAGACCGGCGGAAAGGATGCGAGGGGGGAGCGTTTGGGGGCCGCTCCCCCCTCTTACATCCACCCGCGGCACTGGGGTTCGGGGACGGCCGCGCGTGGATATAGGGATTGAGGGGGAGCGTTTGGGGGCCGCTCCCCCTCGGAGGGATGCTTCCGCAGTGCTGGGTTCGGGGACGAACGGCGGAAGCACCCCAAGCTGTCTGAGTGGGGAGGAGGGCTTTGGGGGCGCCCTCCTCCCGCTTTTCCCCCGCGGCACTGGGGTTCGGGGACGGCCACGGGGAAAAGAAGAACCTCCTAGGCGGCGTCGGCCTCCGGATCAGCGAGGGCTTGCGCCTGCAGCGGCAGAGTGAAGGTGAAGGTGGTGCCGACCCCGACCTCGGACTCCACCCAGATCCGCCCGCCCATGCGCTCGATCATGCGCCGCGCGATGGCCAGGCCCATGCCGGTGCCGGGGCGCTCGTCGACGCCGTGCAGACGGTGGAAGATCTCGAAGATGCGCGAGAAATGGCGGCGCTCGATGCCGATGCCGTTGTCGCGCACGACAAAGACCGCCACTCCGTCCTCGGTCCGACCGCTCAAGTGTATGATGGGGCGCCGGTCCTCGGCCCGGTAACGCAGGCCGTTGTCGAGCAGCTGGGTGAAGATCTCGGCGAGGCTTCGCGGCTCCGCCGCCACCTCGGGCAGCGCATCGACGATCACCGTCGCGGAGGTGAGGCCGATATCCTCGGCCAGGCGCTCGACGGCGACCGAGGCGGCCTCCTCCGCCGACACCACATGGTCGGCCGGCGGCAGATGGTCGACGGCGACGAAGGATTCCAGATCCTGTACCAGCTTGCGGATGCGCTGCGCCCCTTGCACCACCTGGGCGACGTAGCCGCGTCCCTCTTCGTCGAGGACGTCCTCGGCATGCTTGGCCAGCAGTTGGGCATAGGCGACGACCCGCCGCAACGGCTCCTGAAGGTCGTGGGCGGACACCTCGGCGATGCGTTCCAGGTCGGCGACATAGCGCTTGAGCCGCTCGCGGCTTTCCACCAGTTCGGCCTTCTTCACCGTCAGGTCGCGGGCGATGATCTCCTGGCGACGCACCATCTGGAACAGGAGGGCGACGGCGCCCCCCAGCACCACGGTCAAGGCGACGCCGACCAGGCAGTAGGCGATCTCGGTGCCGCGATGGGCCGCCATCACCTCATGTTCGGACCGTCCCACCATCACCGCCAGCGGCAGCTTGGACAGTGCCCGGAAGCTGGTGATGCGGCGGATGCCGTCGAGGGGGCCGTCCAGCACCTCGCTGCCGCCGCCGGCGCTGAAGACGCGATCGATCAGCCGGCTGTCGCCGATGCTCTCGCCGATTTGCGGCGCCCCCGTCTCCGAGGCGGCGCGGACGATGCCGTCGTGGCCGACCAGCAGGACGCTGCCCTGCGCGCCGATGTCGATCGAGGAATAGAAATCCGACAGGTAATGGGGATCGAGCGAGATCACCACCACGCCGTCGAAGGCGCCGTTGCGCTCGAGACGCCGGGTCAGTTGGATCGACCACCTGCCCGAGGCGCGTCCCAGCACCGGCCGGCTGATGAACGGCTGCACGGCCTTGGGGTCGCGATGAACCCGGAAATGGTTGCGGTCGGAGAGGTCGAAGCGGGTGAAGCCGGCCACATTGCTGTCGGCCAGCACCCCGTCGGCGCCGATGCGGGCGACCTGGACCGCCACCTTGCCGAGGATGACGTTGTTGGCGATCGACTTGTTGATGCTGAAGCGCTCGGGCGCCCGCTCGTATTCCGCCTTGAGATAGACCAGCGTCTGGTCCAGGCCGGCGACGGTGCGCTGGATGTGCTCCTCGAAGGCGCGCGCCAGATTGGCGGTGTCGGCCTGGGCGGCCTCGACGACGCGGGCGCGCTCCTTGCGCAGGTCCCAGGCGATGCCGGCCCACAGCAGGCAGATCACCGCCACGCCGAAGCCGACCACCAGCCAGCCGGCCTTCCCCGCCTTGCGCCGCCCCTCGTGCGTCGTCATGGTGCCCAGCCCGCCCGCAAGGAGGCCGCCGCCAGCCCGATCCGCTTTCCAGAAAGTCGGACCGGAACCCATCCCTGCATGGCGGCGGCCGTCTCAGCGGCAGTCTTCGAGAAAATGGTCCAAGCGGACACTTGTTAACTCCCTAACCTGGGAGAAATTTATATCTGCTCCCTTTCAATGGAATTGCGGCTGTGATTGAATTGCACTGCAACGCCATGTAAATGATTTGTGAATACGCAAGGAGTGCTTGGTGACCAATACGTCGAAGGCGCATGTGCTCATTGTCGAGGATGAGCCGGTCACTCGATCCAAGCTGGCCGCGCACCTGACCAGCGAAGGGTTCATGGTCAGCGAAGCCGCAGATGCCCGCGACATGCGCACCATCGTCTCCAAGACCGTTCCCGACGTGGTCCTCTTGGACATCAACCTCCCCGACGAGAGCGGCCTGATCCTCGCGCGCGACCTGAGGGCAAAGTCCTCGGTGGGCATCATCCTGGTCACCGCGCGCCAGGACGAGACCGACCGCATCGTCGGCCTGGAACTGGGCGCCGACGACTACATCACCAAGCCCTTCAATCCGCGGGAGCTGGCGGTGCGGGTACGCAACCTGATCCGCCGCGTGGCCCCGTCCATGGCGGCGGAACGGTCGGCGAGCGGGGTCCACTCCTTCGCCGGGTGGCGCCTGGATTGCGACGCGCGCCAATTGACCTCGCCGCGCGGCGAGGCGGTGCGGCTGACCCGCGGCGAGTTCGACGTGCTGGCCGCCCTGGCCCGCAACCCCGGCCGCGCGCTCAGCCGCGACCAGTTGCTCGACCTCACGCAGCACGACGGCGAGGCGGTGATCGATCGCACCATCGACGTGCTGATCGGCCGCCTGCGCCGCAAGATCGAGGCCGACCCCAAGCGTCCGTCGATCATCGTGACGGTGCACGGCATCGGCTACCGCCTGATCGCGAGCTGACCCGTCGCCGCCTTCGGGCGGCCACGTCCTCCAGGGCTTTCTCGGCGCCGCCCTCAGGCGGCGACTTCCTCCAGGGCTTTCAGCGATCGTTCCCATAGATCGGGCAGGCCCACCGCCAGGGCGCCGGCCGACGGGTCTTCGCGCCGTCCCGCCGCCTCGATGGCGCGGCATCGGTCCGCCAGGGCGAGCAGGTGCATGCTGAGGGCGGCGCTGGCCATCCGATGCGCGAGCGCCGCCAGGGCCGGCGGTTCCGCGCTCGCCAGGTCCATCAGCCGCTCCAGATCCTCGCCCGAGGTGCGGCGGAACAGACCGACCAGGTTCTGCATGCGCTCGCGGCCGAGATCGCGCAGATCGGCCAGGAAGTCGGGCAGCGACAGCAGGGGGGCCTCGGGGCCGGTATCCCGCGCCACGGCGCCGGCACCGGGCAGCGCCAGAAGACGCACCATCTCCTCGACCCGGAACGGCTTGGCGAGACAGCCATCGATGCCGGCATCCCGCCAGCACCGGGCGTCCTGTTCCACCGGGTTCGCGGTCAGCAGGTAGAGGCGAACCGAGGCGGCCCGACCGCCCAAGGCGCGGATCCGGCGTGCCGTCTCGATGCCGTCCATCCCCGGCATGTGCATGTCGAGCAACACCAGGTCGACCTCGGCGCCCGCCGCCATCGCCGCGACCGCCGCAGCCCCGTCCGGCGCCGGAACCACGGTGTGGCCGTGGCGCTCCAGCAGGCCGGCCGCCACCTCGCGGTTGACCGCGTTGTCGTCCACCAGCAGTACCCGGCTGGGCGAGAGGCTCGCCGCCACCGGCGCATCAGCCTGGGGCAGCAGGTCGCCCGCAGGCGCAAGGGCGACCTCGAACCAGAAGGTGCTTCCCTCGCCCGGCGTGCTGTCGAAACCGATCGAGCCGCCCATGAGCGACACCAGGCGGCGGCAGATGGCCAGCCCGAGGCCGGCGCCGCCGAAGCGGCGGGCGGTGGAGCTGTCACCCTGGGCGAACTCGGTGAAGAGATCGGCGCGGGCGTCCTCGGATATGCCGATGCCGGTATCGGAGACGGTGAACCGCAGGCGCAGCCGCCCGTCGGGCTCGTCGCCGGCAGGGGTGACCGCCACCACGACCCCGCCCTTGTCGGTGAACTTGATGGCGTTGCCGATGAGGTTCAGCAGCACCTGGCGCAGCCGAAGCGGGTCGCCCCGCACCAGGGGAACCGCATCGGGCGACAGCCGGCAGGCCAGGGTCAGCCCCTGCTCGTGAGCGCGCGGGGCGAGCATCAGGCACAATTCCTCGACCGTGTCGCCGACCGCGAAAGGAACCTCCTCCAGCGTCAGGCCTTCCGCCTCCAGGCGGGAGAAGTCGAGGATGTCGTTGACCAGCCCCAGCAGCAATTCGCCCGAGGAGATCACCGTCTCGGCGAAGGCCCGCTGGCGCTGGTCCAGGGGGCTGTCGAGCAGCAGGCGCGACATCCCCAGGATGCCGTTGAGCGGAGTGCGGATCTCGTGGCCGACCATGGCGAGGAAGACCGATTTGGCGCGCACCGCCGCCTCGGCCCGGTCGCGCGCTTCCTTGAGGGCCAATTCAGCGCTCTTGCGCTCGATGGCATAGCGGATGACCCGCGACAGCATGATGCCGTCGCCCTGGCCCTTGACCACGTAGTCCTGGGCGCCGTGCTTGAGCGCCTCCAGCGCCAGGGTGTCGTCGTCGTTGCCGGTCAGCACCACCACCGGCAGGCGGGGCGCCGCCTCGCTCACCGCGGTCAGGGTGGCCAATCCGGCCGAATCCGGCAGCGACAGGTCGGCCAGGACGACGGCGAAGCTGTCCTCGGACAGGCGCTTCAGCGCCTCACCGAGACGACCGGCGATGACGACCTCGAAACGGCGGTCGGGCAGCCTGCGCAGCATAAGTTCGACCAGCCGCGCGTCGGCGGGATCGTCCTCGATCAACAGCAGGCGGATGGAACCGGCCAAGGGGGGTCAGACCGGCAACTGGGCCACCTCGAACCAGTAGTTCTCGATGGAGTGGATCGCGTGGGTGAAGTCCTCGACGTCCATCGGCTTGGACACGAAGCTGTTGGCGCCGAGCTGGTAGGCGCGCATGACGTCGCGCTCGGCTTCCGAGGTGGACAGGACGACCACCGGGATCTTGCGCAGATCCGGGTCGGCCTTGATCTCTTCGAGGATTTCATGGCCCGAGCGGCCGGGAAGGTTGAGGTCGAGAAGGATCAGGTCGGGACGCGGCGCGCGAACAAAGGCCTGGCCGATGCGCCGCACGAACCCCAGGGCCTCGTCGCCGTCCTTCACATGATGGATCTCGACGGGATAGGTGCCGCGGCGCACGGCGATCTTGACGAGCCCGGCGTCCCCGAGATCGTCCTCGACCAGGAGGATGTCGAATCTAGACTTGCGTTCCCTCACGTCGCCCTCGCCATGTCGGTCGATAAGACTCCACCAAAATATTGGCGTTCTCAAGGCCAAAGAGCGTTTCAGTCGACGCCGGCCGTTTCCGGCATCCGCTTCATCTTCGGCCAGGTGAAGCGGAACGTGGTGCCGCCGCCCGGGCTCGGTTCGGCCCAGATGCGGCCGCCGTGGCGCTCGACCACCTTCTTGCAGATGGCGAGGCCGATGCCGGTGCCCTCGTACTCGTCGCGGGCGTGCAGGCGCTGGAAGATGCCGAACACCCGCTGCATGTGTTCCGCCGGGATGCCGATACCGTTGTCGGCGACGTGGAATTCCCAGAGCGGCCCCTTGTCCGCACACCCCACGATCACCTCGGACGGGCGGTCGACGGCGCGATACTTGACGGCGTTGCCGATCAGGTTCTGGAACAGGCGCGTCATCTCCGAGGTGTCGCCGCGCACCACCGGCATGCGGCCATCCTGGCGGATCCGCGCTCCCGATCCGTCGATCTCCACCTGAAGGTCGATCAGGGCGAGGTCCATGGCGCGGCCGGTGTCCACCGGCCCGTCCTTGCTGGTGCGGCCGACGCGGGAATAGGCCAGCAGGTCGGTGATCAGCAGGTCCATGCGGCGAACGCCGTCGCGGATGAAGTCCATGAACTCGCGGGTTTCGCCGTCCAGCTTGTCCTCGATCGCCTCCTCGATCAGGGTGACGTAGCTGCCGACCACCCGGAGCGGCTGCCGCAAGTCGTGCGAGGCGACATAGGCGAACTGCTCCAGTTCCTCGTTGGACCGCCGGAGGTCGCGCACGAGACCGTCCAGCTTGTCCTCCATGTGCTTGCGCTCGGTGATGTCCTGCAGGGTGAGGTCGATGCGCAGGGCTTTGCCGGCCTCGTCCCGCGCCACTTCGCCGCGCATCTGGGCGACCCGCTCGTCGCCGTCGGCACGCACGATCCGAAAGTCCTCCTCGACCCGGCCCTCCCCCTTCACCGCGTCCTCGATCGCGCCGGCGACGCGCTGGCGGTCATCGGGATGGACACGGTCGAAGAAGGGCTCGCGCCCGGCGTGCACGTCGTCCGGCACCAATCCGAGGATGGCGTGGAACTGATCGGACCACACCTGGCGGCCGCTCCTCAGGTCCCACACGGCGCTGCCGACCTGGGCGACGCGCTCGGCGTTGGACAACAGGGTCTGGCTGCGCCGCTCCAGGTCCTGGTAGGCGCGGTCGAGGCGCTCGACCATGCCCTCGAAGGCCGATCCCAGGCGCGCGATCTCGTCCTTGCCGCCGATGCGGAAGGCGGCGCGGTCGCCGTGCCCGAACGCATAATTGGTCGCGGCATCCGACAGGCGGCTGAGCGCCACAGTCAGACGCTCGCCCATCAGCACCGCCACCACCACCACCAGGAAGACGGAGGCGGCGCCGATCAACAGGAACAGGCTGGTCAGGCGCTGGAGCGAGGCCTCCAGCACCGCCTTTTCCGCCCCCACCCGCACCATCAGGCGGAAGGGCTGCAATTCCTTGGGCAGCCGCACCGCCGCCTCGGCCACCAGCGGATAGTGGTCGTCGAGACGCAGCCCGAGGTCGACCGTGTGGCGAAGCGCGCCGTCGAACAGCACGAGTTCCCCGGCTCCCCCCGACAGGGAAGAGGCCCGGCGAGCAAGGTCGCCGAGCGCCACCTGGTAGAGCAACGCGCCCACCACGCGCCCCGCCAATCTCATGACGACGGGCTGGGCCACCGTCAGTGCCGGACCACGGGGGCCGTTGACGAAGCGTGCCCGCGCCCGCCCGAGCGCCAGCGCCTCGTCGATCCAGCCGCCATCCCCGGCAGGGGCGACCCCCGCCATCACGCGGCCCCGTTCGTCCAAGGCGGTGACGAAGGTCGGCACCCCGTTGAGTTCGGCAGCACCGGCCAGCAGCGAGACGAGGAACGGGTCGTTGCTGCGCCCGCCGGCGATGGCACCGGCGACGGCGGGGTTGTTGGCCAGGGTGTGCAGGCTGGCGGTGATCCCTTCCACCAGGTCGGCGACCTTTTCCGCGCGCAGGCCCGCCTCGCTGCGCAGCAGGTCGTCGACCTGATTGCGGGTGAGCGACGACATGACCATCCACGCCGCGCCGCCCATGACGAGGACGAACGACAGGGTCAACGCCGAAGCGGCCACCGCGACCTTGTAGGACAGCCGCGAATTGACGAACCTGATCAACCACCCCTCTCCCGGCACGTTCAGTCGACGATACGGCCGGGCGTCGCCGGCGGCAAGACTTGGCCCCCGGGTGATGGCTTAAGGAGCCGCTATGCCCCGTGAATATCCCGCCCATCCCCTTCCCGCCGTCCTCGCCATGGTGGTGCGCGACGGCAAGGTGCTGCTGGTCCGCCGCGGCCGCGAACCGAATGCCGGCATCTGGGGCCTGCCCGGCGGGCTCGTCGACCTGGGTGAGGGCATCCCCGAAGCGGCCGTACGGGAACTGCGCGAGGAAACCGGGGTGGAGGCCGAGGCCGGCGCCATCGTCGACGTGTTCGATGCGGTGACGCGGGACGGCGAGGGCCGGGTGCGTTACCACTACGTGCTGATCGCCGTCCAATGTCGGTGGCTGGCAGGGGAGCCCACTGCGGGAGACGACGCGGCCGAGGCGGGATGGTTCTCCCCAGCCGACCTCGCCGGGATGCCATGCGCTCCGCGATTGTCCGTCCTGTTGATGAAACACGCGATACAGCAAAACCTCTAATTCTACCGCAGAGCTCTGGTATTAGAGACCCAAGAAACCATCGTATAATCACAATACCCGATAATTCTGCTTGGCTTCTTCCCCCGACTCATCTAGGCTGGATCCACCTAAGCAGGGAGAGCGGCCATGAAGGACATTGTCGCCTATCGGGTCCTGTCGAACGGTTCACTTCGGGTCCGCCTGACCAGCGGCCGCGAGCGGGCCGCCACCGCAGTGGAGTGGCTGGCACTCTGGCGCACCGACCCTCGCTTGACGCTGGCGCTGGCGCGCTGAAAATTCGGTCTGGTGCGGCTCCCTCCCCCCCAATCCCGGAGCCGAACCGCAGAGCCCCCGGTTTGCCGACCGGGGGCTCTTTCCATGGGGCCTAGACCTTCAGGCGGTCACGCAGCCGCCCCACCAGGTCCTGGTCGAACTGGGGGAGGTTGGACAGTTCGTCGACGCTGAGAAAGGGGCCGAACCGGGCGCGATGGTCCACGATCCGCTCCGCACGCGTCGGGCCGATGCCCTCGATTTCGGACAAGGTCCGCAGGGCGGCGCGATTGATGTCGATCTGCGCGCTCTGGTGGGGACGCTGGGCTTGGCGCAAGCCTTCGGCACGTGAACTGGGACGCTCAGGCATCGGTCGTCCTTCCATGGGGGGGGCTCACCCGGTTGAACAGGAGGTGAGACGGCTGGTTCCCGGGGAACGCTCTTCGGCGACGGCTTGTTCACCTCTGGATGAGCCTGGCAGACAAGGTCATTGCGGCGACGGTCGGAGCCCGGGTGGCAGTTGGTCTCGCCGCCTTGCGCCTGCGGCCCCGCACCGACATGGACGCCCGCCTTGCCGACATTCCCGCGCGGGCCCCCTATCTGACCGCCCCCGTGACCATCCGGTGGGACGAGCACCACATCCCCTTCGTATTCGCCGACACCGATGGTGATGCCGCCTTCGCCCTCGGCCTCGTCCACGCCCACCTGCGGCTGGCGCAGATGGAGATCATGCGTCGCCTGGCGCTCGGACGGGTGGCGGAGATCGCCGGTCCGGCCGCCGTTCCCCTGGACCAGGGGTTGCGGCTGCTGGGCTTCGCACCGGCCGCCCGCCGCATCGCCGAGATCCTGCCGCCCTCGTCCCGAGCGTGGGCCGAGGCCTTCGCGGCTGGCGTGACCCACTTGGCGCGCCATGCAGCTCCTCCTCCGGAATTCGCCTGGCTGGGATTGAAACCCGAACCGTGGACCATCCTCGATGTGCTGGCCGTCGGCCGGCTCGCCTCCGCCGACGTGAACTGGTTGATCCTCTTCAACATCCTGAAACTGCGCAGCCGCGCCGATTGGCCGTCCCTGTGGGCCGAACTGACCGGCGACGACGGGAAAGCCAATCGCCCATCGACGGCCGGCGAAAATCCCCTCGGGGTCGCGGCGACCGCGGTGAGCCGCCCGGGCAGCAACGCCATAGCGGTGGCCGGCCGGCGCAGCCGCAGCGGGGCTGCCTTGCTTGCCGCCGACCCCCATTTGTCCATCACCCTGCCCAACCTCTGGCTGATCGCCGGAGTGAAGTGCCCATCCCTGCATGCCGCGGGGCTGATGATCCCGGGACTGCCCTTCATCGCCATCGGCCGCAATCCGGACGCCGCCTGGGCCGGCACCAGCCTGCAGGCGGCCTCGTCCGACCTCTTCGACGCAACCGGCCTGCCGACCGCCACCCGGGCCGACCGCCTGGCGCCCCGATGGTCGCGCAAGGCCGACATGGAATTGCGCACCACCCCCTTGGGACCGTTGATCTCCGACTGTCCCCTGGTCCCCTCCAGCGGGGCGTTGGCGCTCAGGTGGGTCGGGCATGATCCCAGCGACGAGCTGACGGCCTGGCTCGACGTGGCCCGCGCCACCACCTGGCCGGCCTTCCGCGCCGCCGCCGACCGCATGGCGGTGCCGGGCCAGAACCTAGTGTGGGCAAGCCGGTCGGGGAGCATCGGCAAACTGATGGCCGTACGCCTGCCCAGGCGTCCCCCGCACCCCGCCCCCGATCTAGTGCTGCCGCCCGCATACGCGGCGGCGTGGCAATCCTTCGTCACCTCGCGCGATCTCCCGAGCGTGGTCGATCCGCCCGACGGGATCGTCGCGTCGGCCAACGAGCGGCCGGAGCATGCTCCGGTCGCCATCGGCCAATTCTTCCCCACCGGCGACCGGTTCCATCGACTGCTCGATCTCGTGGGCGGGCGCCGAGCCATCGACCTCGACCATCTGGCCGAGGTGCAATTGGATGTGCATTCCCGGGAGGCAGCGGAGTTGAAGGACTGGATCGCCGCCCGGCTCGATGGTCACCCCATAGCCGAGGAATTGCGGCGCTGGGACGGCGCCTATGATGCCGCCTCGGCGACCCCAGCGGCCTTCGAGCATCTGCTCGACCGGCTTTACCGCTTCAGCCACGGCAACGAGTTGGACACCTACTGGGCGACCTGGAACCCCACCGCGCTGATGCGTCGCCGCCTTGCCTCCCTCGATGACGCCGCCAGCGGCCGGCTGGTCCGGTGGGCGGCCGACGAGCTTGGCGCCGGCCGCCCTGCCTGGGGCGACATCCACCGCCTCAGGATCAGCCATTTCCTGGGCCGGCTGCCCGGGCTGGCCCGGCTGGGCCTGGTGGCCGACCTGCCGGTCCCCGGGGGAAACGACACCGTCCACAAGACGGCCCACGGCTTGGCCGGCGACCGCCGCCACGCGGTACAATTCGGCGCCAACGCCCGCTTCCTCGCCGATCTCGCCGATCCCGACGCCACACGGATCGTCCTGCTGGGCGGCCAGGACGGCTGGCCGACCAGCACCACCTACCTCGACCAGCTCGCCCCCTGGCGGGAGGGAGAGAGCCTGGAGCTTCCCCTGCGCCCCGAGACGGTCCGCGCCCGCTTTTCCTATCGCACCGTCCTCAGGCCATGATCGACGCGACGCCGCTGCTGCGCCTCTACGCCCGCTCCCGCCTCGCCAGGCTGCGGGCGCAGGACCCGGCGACGGCGCAGCAACGCACCCTGCTGGACTTGGTCAGCGGCGCCGCCCACACGCAGTTCGGCCGCGACCACGACTTCGCCGGCATCCGCACGGTCGCCGATTACCAGGCCCGGGTGCCGCTGCGCCGCTACGCCGATTTCTGGAAGGGCTACTGGAGCAAGGCCTTTCCGGTCCTCACCGACGTGACCTGGGCGGGCAGGATGCCCTATTTCGCCTTCACCTCGGGAACCAGCGCGGGGTCTTCGAAGCACATCCCGGTGTCGAAGGCCATGGTCGCAGCCAACCGGCGGGCGGCCCTCGACGTGCTGGTCCACCATGTCGCCAACCGTGCACGCAGCCGTGTCCTGGCCGGTCCCGCTTTGATCCTGGGCGGCAGCACCGACCTAAGGACGATGGAGGGCGGGGCGCGGCAGGGCGACCTGTCGGGGATCGCCGCCTGGGAGGTCCCGGCGTGGGCGCGGCCCTGGACCTTTCCGCCGCCGGCGCTGGCATTGGAGGCCGACTGGGAGGGGAAGATCGACCGCCTGGCGCGCGCGGCACCGGGGCATGCAATCCGCTCCATCAGCGGCACCCCGGGATGGGTGATGCTGTTCCTGGAGCGCGCCGGGCAGATCGCCGGCCAGCCGCCAGCCATGCTATTTCCCCAACTGGAGCTCTACATCCACGGCGGCGTCGCCTTCGGCCCGTACCGCGCCCGATTTGCCGGCCTGCTCGCCGGCTGCCCTGCCGAGACGCGGGAGGTCTACGCCGCGTCGGAAGGCTTCATCGCGGTGGCCGACCGTACGCCCTCCGACGGCATGCGCCTGCTGCTCGACAACGGCCTGTTCTTCGAGTTCGTTCCGGTGGACGAGGTCGACGCCGCCGCGCCGGCCCGGGCCTGGATCGCCGACGTCGCGACCGGGACGGAATACGCGATGGTCCTCTCCTCCTGCGCCGGTCTGTGGTCCTACGTCCTTGGCGACACCGTGCGACTGGTGAGCCGCGATCCGCCCCGGCTGGTGGTGACCGGACGGCTGTCCTACATGCTGAACGTCTTCGGCGAGCACTTGTCGGGCGAGCAGATCGAGCATGCGGTGCTGGCCGCCGCCGCGGGACGGACGGTGGGCGAATACGCGGCCGGGGCCATCTTTCCCGAAGGCTCGTCCCGGGGCCGGCATGTGTTCGTGGTGGAAACCGCCGCCGCGCCCGCCGGCTTCGCGCCGGCGCTGGACCGCGCCCTGAGCGCTGCCAGCCTGGATTACCGCGAACGGCGGGCCGGCGACCTCGGGCTGGACCCGCCGGAGGTGCTCGCGGTGCCGCCCGGGTTCTTCACCGAATGGATGAAATCGCGCGGGCGCTTGGGCGGCCAGAACAAGGTCCCACGGGTGATCAATGACGCGGAAACGCTGGCCGGGCTGGTGGAGCGGGCACGCGGGGTGGATGGCCGGGTCAAGCCCGGCCATGCCGATAAGCGGTAATTTCTCACCCCACCAGATGCCGGTAGATTTTCGGCAGGGCCGCCGACAGCTGGGCAAGGTGATGGACGATGGCGAAGGAGCCGCGCCCGAACAGGTGCGGGAAGTAGGCCTGCGCCTTCTTGTCGATGGTCACGCCGAACACCGCCATCCCCTTGGCGCGGGCCTCCTGGATCGCCTTGCGGGTGTCCTCGACGCCGTAACGGCCCTCGTAATGGTCGACGTCGTTGGGTTTGCCGTCGGTGATGACCAGCAGCAGCTTGTGCCGGTTGGGGCGCTCCTCCAGCATCTTGGCGGTGTGGCGCACCGCGGTGCCGATACGGGTGTAGTAGCCGGGCTTGAGGGCGCCGATGCGCTTCATCACCGTGGGGCCGAACGGCTCGGCGAAGGCCTTGACCGTGTCCACCTTGACCCAGGCGCGCTTGCGCGAGCTGAAGGCCATGATGGCGAAGTCGTCGCCGCAGGCGGCGAGGCCATGCGAAAACACCGCCAGGGCCTCCTTCTCGACGTCGAGCACGCGGCGGTTCTCGACCCAGGCGTCGGTGGACAGCGAGGCGTCGATCAGCACAGCGACGGCAAGGTCACGCTCCATGGGGCGGCGCTGCATGTACACCCGGTCGGAGCACACCCCGGAGGCGACCAGGTCGGAGCGGGCCCGCACCACCGCCTCGGTATCGAGCTCACTGCCGTCGACCTGGGCGCGCAGGATCTGCGCCTTGGTGCGCAACGCCTCGAACTGGCGCTTGACCTGACGGATGCGGCGCCGGGCCTGCTCGTCCGGCACCCAGTTCTCGCCGTCCTCGGACGCGATGGCGGTCAGCACCGAGCAATGGTCCTGGTGGTACATCTTCGAGCGGTAGTCCCACTCGGGATAAAGCAGCGTGCCGGTCAGCCTGGTGGTGTCGGTGGCGCTGGGCGGCAGATCGAGGTCGAACTTGAGCTTGGTCGCCGCCTTCTTGCCGTGCTTGGACAAGGTGATCTTGTCCATTTCCTCGGCGGCCTTCTTGGCCTCTTCCTCATCGGGATCGTCGGCGCCGCGGTTGACGTTGACCATGTCGGCGAAGGACAGGATCTTCTCGAACCGGTTAAGGATGAGCGGGTCCTTGCGGTCCGCGTTGTCCATCCTCTTGCGCTCGGCCTGGCGGCGCTTCTCGGATTCATCCTGGGCGCCGGAAGCCTGCTCCTGCTCCTCGGGCTCCTCCTCCTCGCGGTTCTCGGGCGCGCGGTGCAGCGCCTCGCCCCACAGCGGCACCGGCAGGAACGGCTTGTAGCCCCGCGGCGCCTGACCGGCGGGAACCTTCCCGTCCAGGATGGCGATAAATGGATTGGAGGCGGGACACGCCTCGCCGCCCAGCATCGCCGTCACCACCTGCTCCACCGCCTTCTCCACGCCCTCCAGGCCGCGGTCGGGACGATGGGCGAGCAGGGCCGCGGACAGGGTCGCGTGACGGCGCGCCAGCCCGGGGAAGGCCTCGAGGGTGGCACGGGCCGCGCGCCGGGCGCGGGCCAGCATGTCGAGGTCGGCGAGCAGCGGATCGTCGAGGGCGGCACCCGCCGGTTCGAGTTGCGCGAAGAATGCGGCCAGCCAGAAATAGAGGTCGCGGTTGAGGCCGGCATCGGGGAAGTGGTCGATGGCCTCGGGCAGCGCGAGCGATACCTCGTCGCGGCTGGAGACGCTCATGCGTTCGTCGTCGCGGCCGATGCGCTGCCACCACGACAGGCGGTGCTCGGAGGTGCGGTCGGCCGACGCGGTGATCTGCACGCCCTTGTCGCCGCCCAGCCCGCGGAAAAACACCGCCAATTGCTGGCGCACGTCATCGAGCCTGACCGCGGCCTCGGGGAAGCGCGGCCAGGAGCGCGTGCTCTCACCGACCAGACGGTGCCAGACCCGCCCGACCCGCTCTTCCAGTTCGAAGGCTTCAAGAAGCGACATGTCTCACCCTTTCGCACCCGGTCCGGGGCGAGGCAGGGGCCTCGTCCCGGTTGAAGGCGGACAAAATCAGCCGAACACCGCCAGCACCACTTCGTCGAGACCCTTCTTGACGTCGGGCTCGTCGGTCAGCGGCTCGATCATGGCGGCCTGAACCGCCTGGCGGATCGGCATGCCGGCGGCGATCAGGGTCGCGCAATAGACCAGCAGGCGGGTCGAGACGCCTTCCTCGAGGTCGTGCCCCTTGAGGGCGCGCAGGCGGGTGGCGAGCTGGACCAGGGAGTGGACCTTGTCCTCGGACAGCCCGCTTTCGGTGGCCACGACCTGACGCTCGACGTCGGCAGGCGGGAAGTCGAATTCAATGGCGACGAAGCGCTGGCGGGTCGACGGCTTCAGCTGCTTCAGCACGTTCTGGTAGCCGGGGTTGTAGGAAACCACCAGCATGAAATCGTCAGGCGCCTCCAGCACCTCGCCGGTGCGGTCGAGCGGCAGGATGCGGCGATCGTCGGTCAGCGGATGCAGCACCACGGTGACGTCCTTGCGGGCCTCGACCACCTCGTCGAGATAGCAGATGCCGCCCTTGCGCACCGCCTGGGTCAGCGGGCCGTCGGTCCACACGGTGTCGCCGCCCTTGAGCAGGTAGCGGCCGGTCAGGTCGGCGGCGGTGAGGTCGTCGTGGCAGGAAACGGTGTAGAGGGGGCGTCCGACCTTCGCCGCCATGTGGGCGATGAAGCGGGTCTTGCCGCAGCCCGTCGGTCCCTTCAGCAGCAGCGGCAGGCGATGGGTGTAAGCCAGCTCGAAGAGCGCGCACTCATTGCCGACGGGCAGATAGAACGGGATCTCGCCGGGATGGGGATGGACCTCGGCGGCGGTATTCATCATTGGACGCACTCCAAAATTCCGGGGAGAAAAAAGGGGTGGCCGCGGACGCGGCCACCCCCCTTAACGGATGTTACTCGGCCGGGGCGAGCCCAACCTTGGCCGCGGCGCGCTCCTTGCCGGGAACGACCAGCGACCAGACCACCAGCACCACGCCCACCAGGGTGGCGATGCCGGCGCCGAGGCGCATCATGTAGAACATGCCGAGCTGGTCCTGAACTTCCATGAAGTTCATGCCGAGCACGCGCTGCAGGTGAGTCTGGACGACACCGGCGAAGGTCAGGGCGAAGGTCATGAAGGCGACGCCCGACGAGGTGATCCAGAAGCCCCACATGTTGAGCACCTGGTTGTACGGCTCACGCTTCAGCAGCGTGGGCATGGCGTAGGTGAACATGGCCACGTTGACCATGACGTACGCGCCGTAGAAGGCCAGGTGGCCGTGAGCCGCCGTGACCTGGGTGCCGTGGGTGTAGTAGTTGATCGGAGCCAGGGTGTGCAGGAAGCCCCACACGCCGGCGCCGAAGAAGGCGAAGGTCGAGCAACCGAGCGACCACAGCAGCGCGGCCTTGTTCGGGTGGTTACGACCGCCCTTCCAGGTCATGTAGAAGGTGAAGACCACCATCGCGAAGAAGGGGATCACCTCGAGGGTCGAGAAGATCGAGCCGATCCACTGCCAGTAGCCGGG
Source organism: Solirubrobacterales bacterium (assembly GCA_050260775.1). GTDB lineage: Bacteria > Pseudomonadota > Alphaproteobacteria > Rhodospirillales > Magnetospirillaceae > CALABS01. The sequence continues at coordinate 170,968 of JBLNCP010000036.1, forward strand.
GGTGCCGATCCAGTAGTAGTGGTGGCCGGTGCCCAGGATGCCGGTGAACAGGGTCAGCGACACGATGACGTACAGCCACTTCTCGACGACCTCACGGTCGACGCCGGTCAGCTTGATCATCAGGAAGGCGAGGATCGAAGCCATGACCAGCTCCCACACGCCCTCAACCCACAGATGGACGACCCACCACCAGAACATCTTGTCCAGGATGAGGTTCGAGGGGTTGTAGAGGGAGAACAGGAAGAAGATCGCGATGCCCCACAGGCCCAGCAAGAGAACGTTGGTGATCGCCGTCTTGCGCCCCTTCAGCACCGTCAGCGTGACGTTGTAGAGGAACATCAGCGCCACCACGACGATGGCGAGCTTGATCCACAACGGCTGCTCGAGGAACTCGCGGCCCTCGTGGATGCGGAACAGGTAGCCGACCACCGCGGCGGCCGCGCCGAACAGGAACAGCCAGAACTGCAGGATGGCCAGTTTCGGGCTGTGCAGCTCGGTCTCGGCTTCCTCGGGGATGAGGTAGTAGGCCGCACCGAAGAAGCCCATGAGCAACCACACGATCAACGCGTTGGTGTGGATCATGCGGGCGATGTTGAACGGCAGGAGCTCGGACAGGAAGTTCGGGGTCACCACGATGGTGCCCAGAATGGTCCCGAAGAGAACCTGAGCAACGAACAAGGCGAGCGCGCCACCGAAGTAGTAAAGCGCCACCTTCTGCGATTGGTACTTCATTGTATCACCTCGCTTCCGGTTAGCCGCTGACCTTCGGCGGCCAATTCTTGGTGTCGACCTCGCTGCTCCACTTGAAGAAGTCGACCAGATCGTCGAGTTCCTTCTCGGAGATGTTGAAGTGCGGCATCTGGCGGCGGCCTTCAACGCCGGTCGGCTGGTTCTTGATCCAGGTCTTCAGCGCCTCGCGGGCGCCGTTGGCATCTTCCTTGCCGCCGTAGCGGACCCACACGTTGCCCAGTTCGGGGGCGTAGTAGGCGCCCTCGCCCATCAGCGTGTGGCAGTCGATGCACGCATGCTTCTCCCAGACCACCTTGCCGGCCGCAACCGACGGGCTAACGGGATGGCGGGCAGTGGCGTCGTTGATGCTGGCTACGGTCTGTGCCGACAACCCAGCAAAAACGACGAAAAAGAACAGCGTACCCCCGTAGAAAATATTGCGGGCCGCCGATTTCGTCAGTGTCTCGGACATGGTCGCTCCTCGCGATGAGGTGTTTTGGTCGCGTCTCACTCCACCGCGGAACTCCCCCCGCCGGTGGTGAACCCTGATCGCCGTGGGGACATTCCCCACCTCGGCCGTCAACTTAATGAAAACGGCAAACGACAGGCTTTAACCTTGGTCAAGGGGCCGCTGGCCGTCGCCCCGGCCAGCCGCACTATTGCAATGACAGGCTTGACGTCGGGCGGCACCGTTTCAACCTCCGCGCACATGGCCAGGGGGCGCACGCAGGCGGACGCCCATCGAACCCGGCCGCCGCTTCCCTGTTGGCGTGGGAGCAGTCATTCCACGGGAGAGGCTCCGATGAAGGTCGCGACCGTCACCCTCCTAGCCCTGGTCGGCGCGGGACTGGCGTCCGGCTGTTCGCAATCCCCGACACGAACCGGCACCACCGGCACCACCAGCACAGCCGCCGCGTCCTCGGATCGCGGCTTCGTCGCCGACGCGGCGTCGGCCGGCATGTCCGAAGTGGCGATGGCCCAATTGGCCATGGACCGGGCACGCGACCCCGACGTGCGTGCCTATGCCAGCCACCTGGCCCAGGACCACAGCCGCAGCAGCGACAAGCTGCGCGTCGCCGCCAGCCAGGCGGGCGTCGGCGTGCCGGCCCGCCTCGATGCCGAGGATCAGGCCAAGGTCGACAAGCTGAGCACCCTGAGCGGCACCGCCTTCGACCGCGCCTTCCTCAACCAGATGGTGGCGGACCATCAGGAAACGGTGAACGACTTCGAGCGCGAGGCCTCGCGGGGTGACAGCGCGCCGCTGAGGTCCTATGCCGACCAATCCCTCCCGGCGCTTCGGCAGCATCTCGCCGAGGCGCAGGCCCTGGCCCACCGCCAGGGCACCTGACCGACCGCCAATTCAGCAAGCCCGACCCCAGCAAGGAGGACTTCGATGACCCGTCTGCTGACCGCCGCCGCCATGGCCGTGCTGCTCGCCTCGCCCGCCCTCGCCCAATCCGTCGGCGGGTCGTCGACCTCGCCCGGCAGCTCCAGCTCGGACAGCATGTCGTCCCAGACCAGCCCCAGCTTGAACTCACCGCAGACCGGCCAGACCCCCAGCGACTGCCTGCCCAACGACCCCCGTCCGGAATGCCAGACCGCCCAGGCGCCGGGCAGCAGCGAGCAGTCGCCGGGATCGTCCAGCTACGGCTCGCAGCCCGGCTCGTCCGACACCATGGACCAGCGCGGCCTGAGCCGACCCAGTGAGAGCGACACCAGCCCGGGCTCGTCGGGCGGCAGCATGGGCGGCTCGTCGGGAACTTCGGGGTCCTCGGGCTCCTCGGGCGGATCCTCGCGTTAGCCCTCCGGCCGAAGGGGGGCTCCCCCTTCGGCCACCCCCCTTCCCGCTTGCCACGCGCCCCCTGGCGGTGGAACAGTACGGTGCCAGGGCTCGCTGTTGCATTGCCGGGAAGCTGAAATGATCCTCGACCTGCGCGACATGATCGCCGCGGCCAGGGAAGGCGGTTACGCCCTCCCCGTGTTCGACGTCGCCGGCATCGCCCTGGCGCGCTCGGCGGTGGAGACCGCCGCCGAATGCGCGTCGCCGGTGGTGATCCATCCCACCCGCGACGCCGACCTCCTGATGCCGGCCGTGGTGGCACTGGCCAATCGGGTGTCGGCGCCGGTCGCCCCGGTGATGGGCGGCATCGCCACCGTCGACCACGCCGCGGAAGCCATCCGTCTCGGGGCCCACGGCCTCATCCTCGCCGACGGGCACGACCCGGCGGTCGCCGGGCTGGCCGAGGCGTGCGGCGTCGCCCTGCTGACGCCGCCGAGCCGGCGCCTGCGCGACAACGACGCCCCGCCGCCCGGCCTGGCGTGGTTTGGCGACATCCTGGCGGAGAGTTCCGGCATCCCCGCGTCGAACCGCATGGTCAACGGCGCGCCGATCCCCTGGACCGATCTCGTCGACATCGCCGCCAACGCGGCGCGCGGCCGCACCGCCTCGTGCATCGCCCGCTGCGGGTCTTCCGGACGGCTGCGGGTGCTCGAAGGCCAATGCCGCCGCCGCCGTGAGGTCGACCACGTGGTGCTCTACAACGCCGCCGGCGCCGATGACGCCGAGGTCGAGGCGATGGTGCGCGAGGGCGTCCGCCAACTGGGCGCCATCCCCGGTGTGCGCCGGGTCTTCGCCGGGCGCGCCGTCGGTGCGGGCGCCCGCTATACCCATGCCTGGGTGGTGCGCTTCTCGTCCGAGGGCGTCATCGCCCTGTACCGCGACCATCCCGCCCACGTGGCCTTCGCGGACGGGCGGTTCCGCCCGCTGGCCGACGACCGGATGACCATCGACTTCATCGACGAGCGCTAGTCCTCGCCGCACACGCCGCGGGAAGCCGCCCACAGGCCGAGCGGCAGGTCGGATCCGTGCTGATGATGCTTGGACCAGCGCAGGATGAACTCGCGGACCCGCGCCCGGTCGCGGTCGCCGCAGACCCTGGCCGCCTGCATGGATTTCAGTTCTTCGACCAAGCGGTAGTGGTCGCGGACATGGTCGCCGGCCGACGGATAGGCGGCCGAGCGCATCAGATCCTCCTCGCGCAGGAAGTTCCTGCCCACGAATTTGATCACCGCCCCGATCTTGGTGCAGTTGCAGTGGTCGCACGCCCCGGTGCGCCGCCGGCACTCGACCAGCGGATCGAAGACGCGCTCCATCAGGAACGCCAACCCTTCGTTACCGGCATCGATGTCGCGGATGCCGGTGGCACCCTTCTTGGACGGCCCGGCCATGGCGCTTCCCCGATCCTGGCTTCTTAACCTTTTGGATAGGCCGCAGGTACGATACGACCACGACGCGCAGGCGGTCAACCGGCGCCCGGGACCCTCAGACCGATCTCCGACCTCATGCCGGCACCAGCACCGCCGCCCCGGTCAGTCGCCCGCTCCTCAGGTCAGCGAGCGCGTCGTTGGCGCGCTCCAGCGGATAGGTGGTGGTGGCGGCGCGGATCGGGACGGTCGGCGCCAGGGCGAGGAATTCCTCGCCGTCGGCCCGGGTGAGGTTGGCCACCGACCTGAGGACGCGCTCCCCCCACAACAGGCTGTAGGGAAACGAGGGGATGGCGCTCATGTGGATGCCGGCGCACACCACCACCCCCGCCTTGGCGACCCGCGACAAGGCTTCCGGCACCAGGGCGCCGACGGGAGCGAACAGGATGGCGGCGTCGAGCTCCACCGGAGGCGCCTCCCCCGACCCGCCGGCCCAGGCGCAGCCGAGATCGAGGGCGAGGCGCCGGGCCGCCTCGTCGCCCGGCCGTGAGAAGGCGTAGATTTCGCGGCCCTGCTTGGCCGCCACCTGGGCCAGGATGTGGGCGGCGGCGCCGAAGCCCCAGAAGCCGACGCGGCGCGCCTCACCGACCATCCGCCAGGCGCGGTAGCCGATCAGGCCGGCGCACATCAGCGGCGCCGCCGCCACATCCCCGTAGGCATCGGGCACCGGGAAGCAGAAGCGCTCGTCGGCCACCATGGCCTCGGCATAGCCGCCGTCCAAGGTGTAGCCGGTGAATTTCGCGTGGTCGCACAGGTTCTCATGCCCGGAGGTGCAGGCCGGGCATCGGCCGCACGTCCAGCCCAGCCACGGCACGCCGACGCGGTCTCCGATTTGGAAGCGTGTGGCGCCCTCTCCCGTCTGCGCGACGCGGCCAATGACCTCGTGGCCGGGAACCAGGGGAAGCTTGGGCTCGGCGAGGTCACCGTCGACCACGTGCAGGTCGGTCCGGCAGACCGCGCAGGCGTGGACGTCGAGAAGCACCTGTCCCGGCCCCGGCCGGGGCAACGGCAGATCGGCGAGCCTGAGCGGCGCGCCGGGGGTGTCGAGAACCATGGCACGCATGTCGACCTCCCGGTGATCATCCAACCTTGTCATTCACCCGTCCCTCATTCAACTGCGTGCCTTGGGGGGACTGGCGAGCGCATCCGAGGACCCCATCTATGGTGGACCCCGCGCAGCAAAGGTCCGCATGCAGCGTCCGCCTCCCCTTGTCGCGGTCATCGACGACGAGCCCTCGGTCCTGACCGCCCTCCGCCTCCTTCTGGAGATGCAGGGCTACCGGGTGATCGCCGGCGAATCCGAGGCGCCCGTCATCGAGCATCTCGCCAGCGGCGGGGAGCCTCCCGCAGCGATCATCGCAGATTACCGCCTGCGCGCCGGACGGACCGGCATCCAGGCGATCGGCGATATCCGCCGCCGCTTGGGATATGCGGTCCCTGGACTGATCGTTACCGGCGACACCACCAGCGCCTGGCTGGGCGACGCCCACGCGCTGCACCTGACGGTCCTCCAGAAGCCCGTGCTGCCACGCCAACTGGCGGCAGCCATCGACCAGTCGATGGCGCAATGAACGAGCGCATCCTCCCACACCCGTTGGCGCTGATTTCGCTGGCGGTGGCGCTGGTCGCCACCCTCGCAGCATGGTGGAACGCGCGGGCGCAGACCGACCAGCTGGCCGAGACCCGCTTCATGACGCTGGCCGAAGGCACGGTCGACGACATCCGCGAACGCATGGGGCTCTATGAAGAGATCCTGCGCGGGGCACTGGGCATGATGGAAGCCAGCGGGGAGGTCAGCCCCACCGAATGGGGCCGTTACGTCGCCCGACTGGCACTGGAGCAGCGCTACCCGGGGATCCAAGGTGTCGGATACGCCGCTCGCGCCTCGTGGGCCGGCATCCCCGAACTGGAGATGAAAGTCCGCGCCGAGGGACGGCCGGATTTTACCGTCACACCGGCGGGCCCGCGAGCGGAGGTCTATCCAATCGTCATGCTCGACCCCTTGGACGATCGCAACCTGCGGGCGCTCGGCTTCGACATGTTCTCGGAGCCCATCCGCCGGGCCGCGATGGAGCAGGCGCGCGATACCGGGCACGCCACCATGACCCGCAAGGTGACGCTGGTTCAGGAGATCGACCAGGACGTGCAGGCCGGCACCCTCCTGTACCTGCCCGTCTATCGCGTCGGCTCGGACCAGTCCTCGGTCGAGGCCCGCCGCAAGGCGATCCTGGGGTTCGTCTACAGCCCGTTCCGGATGAATGACCTGATGAAGGGCACCTTGGGCCGCAAGATCGAGGACATGTGCCTCCAGGTCTTTGATGAGCAGGCTGACAAGGCGTCTCTGCTGTACCGGCACTGTCCGAGCATCGGCGAAGGGCGACATGTTTTCGACCGCACCATCGAGGTGTTCGGCCGGCAGTGGATCATCAAGATTGAATCCACGCGAGCATTGGAAGGCCAGATCGGCAGCGGGGCGCCGCTGGTCATCCTCATCGCCGGCATCATCATCAGCCTGCTGCTGATGGGCACCACCCAGGCCATGGTCGACGCGCGCCAGCATGCCGCCCAGCTTGCCGAGAGCAACCGCCAGACCGAGATCGCCCGCCAAAATGCCGAAGCCGCCAACGCGTCGAAGTCCCGCTTCCTGGCGGCGGCCAGCCACGACCTGCGCCAGCCGTTGCAATCCCTGGGGATCTACCTGTATCTGCTCAATGACGCCGAGATGCCGTCGGCGACCAAGGAACTGGTGCGGGCCGCCACCAGCGGGTACGAGACCACCCAGCGCATGCTGAACTCGATCATGGATATCGCGGCACTGGAAAGCGGCAAGATCGATGTCCGCCCTGAGCGCTTCAACCTCGCCGAAATGCTGACCGCCACGATCGAGGCGGTGCGCCCGGTGGCGGAGGGCAAGGGGTTGCGGCTCGCCGTGCGCACCTGCCCCGCCATCGTCGAGACCGACCGCGTGCTGCTGGACCGCATCATCCGCAACCTCATCGACAACGCGCTGAAATACACCGAGTCCGGCGGCGTCCTGGTGGCCTGCCGCCTCCACCGGAATCGGATTCGCATCAAGGTCGCCGACAGCGGTCCCGGCATCGCGGCCGACCGGCTGGAACTGATCTTCGAGGATTTCTACCAGGTGGAAAATCCGGAGCGGGACCGGACCAAGGGCCTCGGGCTGGGCCTGGCCACCGTCGCCCGCCTGGCGCGTCTGCTCAGCTACCGGATCGACGTCAAGTCCCGGCCCGGCAGGGGCAGCACCTTCATCCTGGAACTGCCCGCCGCCTGACCGCCTACATGTATTGGCCGCCGTTGACCGACAGCACCTGGCCGGTGACGAAGCGGGAATCGTCGGAGGCGAGGAAGGCGGCGGCGGCCGCGATGTCCTCGGCGGCCCCGAGATCGCCCGCCGGAATCTTCTTGCGCTCGGCCTCCAGGATGTCCTGCGGCATGGCCATGGTCATCTCGGTGCGAATGAACCCCGGCGCGATGCAGTTGGCGGTAACGCCCTTGCCCGCCAGTTCCTGGGCGATCGACTTGGTGAAGCCGATCATGCCGGCCTTGGCGGCGGCGTAGTTGGCCTGCCCGAACTGGCCCCTCAGCCCGTTCATGGACGAGATGTTGATGATGCGGCCCCAGCCGCGGGAGCGCATGCCCGGCGACAGCACCCTGACGGTGTTGAAGACCGAGGTCAGGTTCACGGTGAGCACCTGCGTCCACTGTTCGGGGGACATCTTGTGGACGAAGGCGTCGCGGGTGATGCCGGCATTGTTGACCAGCACGTCGATGGGACCGACCCGCCCTTCGAACTCGGTGAGCAGCCGTTCCACCGCCGGGAAGTCGGCCACGTCCAGGGTCACCCCGGTCACCTTGAGGCGTTCGGCGGTCGCCGCCACCCTGTCCGCCGCGATGTCGGCGATCACCACGTCGAAGCCGTCCGCGCTGAGACGCTCGGCGATCGCCGCGCCAATTCCGGCGGCGCCGCCGGTCACCAGGGCTCGTCTCGTCATTCTTCCTCCTTACATGGAATGCTGCGTCGCAGCATGGATCTTGGGTGTGCCCTGGGCTTCGGGAAGGGGAAACGACCTTTGCAAGGGGTCCCCTGCCCCAGGGGGTAGGCCATCCAGACGCGGACCACACGTCCTCTGCCGGATATGCCGGCGCCGGCCGATGCGCTCTTTTTATAGCCAACAAGACAAGCGGGAGGAACCCAATGGCTATAAAGGACGTGGCGTTGCTGAGCGGTGTGCGGACCGGCATCGGTGCCTTCGGGGGGGGATTGAAGGATGTCGCGCCCACCGCCCTGGCCGCCGCCTGCGTGCGCGGGGCGGTCGAGCGCGCCGGGCTCGACCCCAAGGCGGTCGGGCATGCGGTGTTCGGCAACGTCATCCACACCGAAGCGCGCGACATGTATCTGTCGCGGGTGGCGGCCGTCGAGGGCGGCCTGCCGGTGGACGTGCCGGCGCTGACCCTGAACCGACTGTGCGGCAGTGCGATGCAGGCCATCGTGTCGGCGGCCCAGATGATCATGCTGGGCGACGTCGAATGTGCGGTGGCCGGCGGCGCCGAGAGCATGAGCCGCTCGGGCTACATGCTGCCCGCCCTGCGCTGGGGCCAGCGCATGAGCGACGCGGTGGCGGTGGATGCCATGGTCGGCGCCCTGACCGATCCCTTCGGCCACGGCCACATGGGCATGACCGCCGAAGCGGTGGCCAAGCGCTATGGCATCAGCCGCGGCGACCAGGACGCCTTCGCGGTGGAAAGCCACCGCCGCGCCGCCGCCGCCTGGGCCGATCACCGCTTCGACGACCAGATCGTTCCCATCGAGGTCAAGAGCCGCAAGGGCACCGTCTCCTTCGCCCAGGACGAGCACATCCGCACCGGCGTCAGCCTGGAGGACATGGCCAAGCTGCGGCCCGCCTTCAGCAAGGAGGGGTCGGTGACCGCCGCCAACGCCAGCGGCCTCAACGATGCCGCCGCGGCGGTCACGCTGATGGATGCCGACCTGGCGGCGCAGCGGGGCCTGAAGCCGCTGGCCGTCATCCGCGGCTACGCCCACACCGGGGTCGAGCCCGAGGTGATGGGCATCGGCCCGATCTCGGCGGTGCGCAAGGCGCTCGAACGCGCCGGGCTGAAGGTCGCCGACCTGGACGTCATCGAATCCAACGAGGCCTTCGCCGCCCAGGCGCTGGCGGTAGCGCGCGAACTGAACCTTCCGGCGGAGCGCACCAACCCCAACGGCGGCGCCATCGCGCTCGGCCATCCCATCGGCGCCACCGGCGCCATCATCGTCGTCAAGGCGCTGCATGAACTGGCCCGCACCGGCGGCCGCTACGGGCTGGCCACCATGTGCATCGGCGGCGGCCAGGGCATCGCCCTGGTTCTCGAGCGGATCTAAGGGGGGATACGGTCATGAACAGAGTCGCACTGGTCACCGGCGGCACCCGCGGCATCGGCAGGGCGGTGTCCATCGCCCTCCGGGACGCCGGCTATCGCGTCGCCGCCAACTACTTCGGCAAGGTCGAAGCCGCCCGCAGCTTCACCGAGGAAACCGGCATCGTCGCCTACCGCTTCGACGTGTCAAACTACGCCGAGTGCGCCACCGGCATCGAGCACATCACCCGCGACCTCGGCCCAGTCGAGATCGTGGTCAACAACGCCGGCATCACCCGCGACGCGCCCCTGCACAAGATGCCTTACCAGCACTGGGAACAGGTGCTGCATACCAACCTGACCTCGTGCTTCAACACCTCGCGCTGCGTGATCGAATCCATGCGCGAACGCGGCTTCGGCCGCATCGTCAACATCAGCTCGCTCAACGGCCAGATGGGGCAGTTCGGCCAAGCCAATTATTCCGCGGCCAAGGCCGGCATGCTGGGCCTGACCAAGGCGCTGGCGCAGGAAGGAGCGGCCAAGGGCATCACGGTCAACGCCATCGCCCCGGGCTACGTCGACACCGAGATGGTGCGCGCGGTCCCCCCCGAGGTGCTCAAGAAGATCATCGACAAGATCCCGGTCGGCCGCCTCGGCCAGGCCGAGGAGATCGCCCGCGGCGTCGTCTTCCTGGTGTCCGACGAGGCCGGCTTCATCACCGGCGCGACGCTGGCCATCAACGGCGGCCATCACATGGCGTAAGGGACGGCTCCCGGGAGGCACGCCTCCCGGGAGCCGGGGGCCTCAGCCCATGACGTGGTAACCGCCATCGATGTAGATGGTGTCGCCGGTTATCAGCCGGGCGAAGTCGGTCGCCAGATAGGCGGTGGTCATGCCGACATCATCAATGTCCACCAGCTCATGGGCCGGGGCACGCTCGGCCGCCACCGCCAGCAGCTGGTCGAAGCCCTTGAGGCCCGAGGCGGCGCGGGTCTTGAGCGGGCCCGGCGACACCGCATTCACGCGGATGCCCTTGGGCCCCAGTTCGTAGGCGAGGTAGCGCACAGCCGCCTCCATCGCCGCCTTGACCGGACCCATGACGTTGTAATTGGGGATCACCCGTTCCGCCCCGATATAGGTCATGGTGATCAGGGTACCGCCCTCGGTCATCAACGGCTCGGCCAGCCGCGCCATGCGGATGAAGGAGTGGCAGGACACGTCCATCGCCACCGAAAAGCCGTTGCGCGAGCAGTCGGTCAGCCGGCCCTGCAGGTCCTCCTTCGGCGCGTAGGCGATGGAATGCAGCAGGAAATCCAACTTTCCCCAGCGCTGCGCCGCCTGGTCGAACAGCGCCGCCATCTGCGCGTCATCGCTGACGTCGAGCGGCAGGAACAGCGACGCCCCCAGCTGCTGGGCCAGCGGTTCGACGAAGGGGCGGGCCTTCTCGTTGAGGTAGGTGATGCCCAGCTCCGCCCCGATGGCGCGGAACGCCTTGGCGCAGCCATAGGCGATGGAGTGCTCGTTGGCGATCCCGGTGACGATGCCCGCCTTCCCGGAGAGAACACGCTTGGCTTCCGCTGTCAGTTCCGGCATGGCGCGCTCCTGCTGACTCGTCGCAAGAACAGACACCTGTGCCGCCGCCCGAGAGCGATCAAGACGGCCCCGCCTTTCGCCGATGGCCGCACCCGATTGGGGTGTCATTCAACTTGCGCGCGCCACCGCACCAGGTTGAATGAAATGCCCGATGATTGCGCCGCAAATGAAGGACGCCCCGGTTACGGTCAAAGCCCCCATCCGGCCGGGCCGCATCGAAGGGAATGCCGCCACCGCCGACCTGCATATGACTTGGGAATTATTCCATTCGACCGCAAGCATCCCTAGCATAGACCGTCCTATGGCTTTGCTGGAGCGCCCCCCATGCTTGCCAACACCTGCCGACCCTTCGCCCCGATGCGGGCCGCCGTCCAGGCCCTGCGCGCCGCCGACGACGCCGAGACCATCGTGGCCGAAGCCCAACGCATGCGTGCCACCGCCGCCTCGCTGTGCGACAGCGTGGTGATCCTGCTCAACGTCGCCGCCGCCGACCCCACGGCGGGGGCCGTCTTCACCCCCGAGGCCCCCACCCTGCCGGTCGAAGCCCTCCGCGCCGGCCGCGACGCCCTGCTCGACAACCTCCGCCGCGGCTGCCTCTACTGCGGGGGCGCCTCACCGTTCGCGTGGACGGTGCAGTAGGAAGTCTCGGCCCACAACCACGACTTTCCGGATACGGGGTTCCTATCCCGATGCCCCGTCGCTTGCTATGATGCCCCAAGCATGCGTGTTGGGTGTTGCGATGCAGGACGGGGGCGCTGGGGTGAAGAGGATCGACGGTGGCGATGGCGGCCGCGCCCCGACCATTCGTTCGAAGCTGGCGATGCTGGTGGTAGCGTGCCTGACCCCGGCGTTTGTCGCCACCACCCTGCTGCTGTATTCCGCCTACGAGCGCGAGCGCTCCCAGCTCGAACGGGAAGAGCTCCAGGCCGTGCGCGCTCTCGCCTTGCTGGTCGACCGCCATCTCGCCAGCGTGCTGGCCGAGGCGCAGGTGCTGGCGAGCTCGCCCCATCTGCAGACCGGCGACCTCGCGGCATTCCATGCGCAGGCGCGTGCGGTCCTGCACGACCGCATCGGCACCATCGTGGTCCTGAGCGACGCCAGCGGTCAGCAATTGGTCAACACGGTGCGGCCCTTCGGCGACGCGCTCGCCACCCATGGCAATCCCCAGCAATTGCGCCGGGTCTTCGACACCGGCCGGCCGGTGATCTCCGACCTGTTCATCGGCGGGGTGCTGCACCGCCCCGTCCTCGCCGTCGGCGTGCCGGTCTTCCGGGACGGCAAAGTGGTCTACGACCTCAGCATCGGCATTCTGCCCGAGAGCCTGGGCGTCCTGTGGGAGCAGCAGCGGCTGCCGCCCGACTGGATCGCCGCGGTGTTCGATACCCAGGGGAGCATCGTCACCCGCACCCATGAATCCGAGAAATACCTCGGGAAGAAGGGAACTCCGATCCTGGTCGAACGGATGCGGGCGAGCGAGGAGGGGCTGTCCGTCAACAACACGCTTGAAGGAATGCCGGTGCTGGGCGCCTTCAGCCGGTCGCGGATTTCGCAATGGTCGGTCGCCATCGGCGTGCCCACCGATGTCCTTTTCGGCCCCCTGCGCCGGTCCCTGATGCTGTTCGGCACCCTGGTGGCCGCCTTGATCGCCACCGGAGTGGGGTTGGCATGGATCATCGGCGGCCGGATCGCCGGTGCGGTGCGAGCCCTGACCGAGCCCGCCTTGGCTCTAGGCTCGGGCGCCCCTGTCGTCGTTCCGCCGTTGCACCTGAAGGAGGCCGACGAGGTTGCCCGCGCCCTCCGGGCCGCCAGCGACCTGCTGCGGCAGCGGACGGCCGAGCGGGACCATGCCAAGGAGGGCAAGCAACTGCTTCAGGCCCGCCTGCGCCTGGCCGACCTCTCGACCGCGCAATCCCTGCACGACCTGCTGGTCGCCACCTTGGACGAGGCGTGCACCCTGACCGGGGCGGAGATCGGCTTCTATCATTTCGTGCTGTCGGACCAGAACACCCTGTCGCTCCAGGCGTGGTCGACCCGGACCACCCACGAATTCTGCAGCGCCGTGGCAGAGTCGCAGCATTACGACGTCGCCCAGGCCGGCGTCTGGGCCGAGGCCGTCCGCCAGAAGGCATCGGTCGTCTACAACGACTATCCCAGCATGCCGGAGCGCCGAGGCTTGCCCGAGGGCCACGCCGAGGTGCGCCGCCTGATGTCGGTGCCGATCATGCGGGACGGGCGGGTCATGGCGGTGATCGGCGTCGGCAACAAGGCCGAGCCGTTCGACCAGCGCGATCTCGAAGTGGTGGAGGCCCTGGCCGGCATGGCCTGGGATCTCGCCGAGCGCAAGCGCGCCGAAAACGCCCTGGCCGAACGCACCCAGCTGGTGCAGCGCCGCTATGAAAGCCTGCGCGCCCTCAACGACATCGCCGCCCTGGCCCCGGCCGGCGCCGACGAGCAGCTGACCCGCGCCCTGGTCCTGGGCGCCAAGCATCTGGGCCTGCCCCTGGGCATCATCAGCCGGATCGAGGGCGAGACCTACACCATCCTCGACCATTGTGCCCCGGACGGCGCCGGCCTGAGCGACGGACAGGTCTTCGCGCTGGGCAGCACCTACTGTTCCCTCACCCTGCAGGCCAAGGACGTGGTCGCCATCCCGCACATGGGCCGGTCGGCCTTTGCCGGGCATCCCTGTTATCGGGAGTTCCAACTGGAAGCCTATATCGGGGCGCCGATCATGGTGGGCGGCACCCCCTACGGCACCGTCAATTTCTCGTCGCCGACCCCCTATGACCGTGCCTTCGACGACGGCGACGCCGAATTCATGCGCCTGCTGGCCCGGTGGGTCAGCAGCGTGATCGAGCGCCAGCTCGCCCAATCGCAGATCACCCTGGCCCGCGACGCCGCCGAAGAGCGCGCCAAGGAGTTGGCGGTCTCCAACAACGATCTCGAACAGTTCGCCTACGTGGCCTCGCACGATCTGCGCGAGCCGCTGCGCATGGTCAACAGCTACCTGGCGCTGATCGAACGCCGCTACGCCGACAAGCTGGACGAGGACGGGCGCGAGTTCATCGGCTATGCCCGCAACGGCGCGCTGCGGATGAACCGCCTCATCCTCGACCTGCTCGAATACGCCCGCGTCGGCCGCCACGGCGAGGCCCCCGAGCCGGTCCCCCTGGCCGAGGCCGCCGCCGAGGCGCTGCGGAACCTGCAGGCGTCCGCCGAGGCGGTCGGCGCCACGGTCGTCATCGCCCCGACCCAGGCGACGGCGACCGGCAACCGCGCCGAGATGGTGCGTCTGTTCCAGAACCTGATCGGCAACGCCATCAAGTACCGCGCCGCCGACCGCGCGCCCCGCATCGAGGTCGACTGGCAGGCCGCCGACGACCGCTGGATCGTCACGGTGAAGGACAACGGTATCGGCATCCCCCCCGAATTCCGCCGCGACATCTTCAAGATCTTCAAGCGCCTGCATACCGCCCAGCAGTACGAGGGCACCGGCATCGGCCTGGCCGTCTGCGAAAAGATCGTCAAGAACCTGGGCGGCGAGATCTGGGTCGACCCTGGCCCCACCGAAGGCACCGCCTTCCGCTTCACCGTCCCGGCGGCTGCGTAGCTACCGACCGCCCCCGCGGCGGGGCGCAAGGCCAAGCCAGACGAACAGCCACAGCCAGCCGCTTCTCAGCCCACCGGCATAAGTACTAATGATTGAACATCAGCCGCATTATTATATAGTATATGTGCAGCCATCGATGGACGGGGGGAGGCAGGGAATGGAAAAAGTTCTGCGCACAATAAATGTGGTCCTGCTAAACAACTGGGATTTCCCAGTCGATGTGCACGTCGTTAGGCACAGAAATGATGGAATAGGTGACTGGGAGATATCCCCCAGACGCATTGAAGCAAGGCAAACATACCAATGCCCACTTACGACTTACCAGACAGGACCTCTCTCCGCGCGGGATTTTTGGTATATTAAATGGACAAATTTAATATCGAATAACTCTTTCGATAATGACCAAGGGTTTGATTGTAGCGCAGAGCCCGAAGACCAGAACGGGACGATGAAATTAGTAATTGGCAATGTGTTTTCCATCGACTTCCCACGATCGACGGGGTGTCACGAGCCGTGGAAGGGAGCTTAGTGGAACTGCGCCCCTGCCGCTCCGACCGGCGGCTTGAGCCTTGGGAATGTTCAAGCCCATGGGGCACCAGCCAGGGCTCGCCTGTTGTGCTGAGAGAGAACTTTTGAGGAGACAGAAATGGAAAGCCCCCGAAAGGTGTTACCTTTCAGGGGCTTAGAATGGTGCCCAGGGCCGGAATCGAACCAGCGACACTGCGATTTTCAGTCGCATGCTCTACCAACTGAGCTACCTGGGCACGGCCGCTAGCGGCGAAGAGGAGGCGCTTATATCGGGTTTCCCACGCCGTGGCAAGAGCCGAAAAACGGCCCGGTTTCACTCCGGCTTGGTGTCGTCATCCGGGGTCTCGTCGGTCTCGACCTTGTAGACGCCGCCCAGCCAGCGGTGGAGGTCGACATCGGCGCAGCGGGCCGAGCAGAAGGGGGCGTATTTCCGTTCGGCCGGCTTGCCGCAGACCGGACAGGGGCGGTTGGTATTGGCGGGCTTGCCCGGGGGCAGATCGGCGGGGGGCACGTCAGGTCACCTCTTCGATAAGGAAATCCTCGGGCTCGCGGCCCGGTTCCGGGCGAAGCGCCAGCGGCCGGCCGATGCGGGCCGAGGCCTCGGCCACCGCCTCGGGGCGGGCGGCCAGCGCCGCCGCCACCCGCGGCGCCACCACCAGCGCCAGCGCCCGCCCGGGCCGATGGGCCGCCTCGGCGACGGCCCGGCGCAACGCCGCCAGGGCCGCGGCCTCCGGCGCCAGCCCCACGCCGCGATCCAGCATCAGGTCGGCCAGCGACGGGCCGCGGCGCTCGCGGGTGAGCTCGACCAGGCCCAGCGGGGTCACCCCGAAAACATGGGTGGGCACCGGGTCGGACGCCACCGCCCGCTTCAGGTCGTCGGCGAGGCGCTGCACGGCCCGGCGGTCACCGATCGAGACGAAATCGATCACCACCTGGCCGCCGATGCGCCGCAGCCGGAGGGCGTCGGCGATCGCCGCCACCGCCGCCCGGTTGGCGTCGGCCTGGGCGGCCGCCCCCGAATCCACGTCGATGGCGGTGAGCGCGGTGACCTCGTCGATGGTCAGGCGCCCGCCGCCGGGCAGATCGACGGTGGGCGACAGGGCCTCGGCGAAGGCGTCCTCGGCCGCCGCAACCGTGCCGGCCGCGAAGCAGGCGAGGTCGCCGAGGCGGTGACGGGCGGCGGCGAAGGCGGCGCGGTCGTCGAACACTACGCGCTCCACCGCCGGATTGTCGGCCAGCATCAACGTCACCGCGTCGGGGCGCCAGACCAGGGCCGGGGCGGCCACCGCCTTGCGCCGGTCCTCGATCACCGCCCAGTTGGCGCGCAGACCCGCAAGGTCCGCGGCCAGCGCCTCGTCGGAGGCGGCAGGGGCGGCCGGGCGCAAGGTGGCCCCGTCGCCGTCAACGAGGAAGCGCTGGCAGCGCTCCAGGTGGGCGGCCAGGGCCTTGGGCGCGCGCAGCCCCTTGCGGAAGCCGGTGTAGGAAAAGAAGCGACCGGGGATGCGGATGTCGGCGGTCAGGCGCGGTCCCTTGCCCGGCCGCGATTCGGCCTGGACCTGAACCAGGATGGCCTGGCCGACCGTGCGCCCCCCTGCCCCCTTGAGCACGCCGGGTCGGTCACGCCCGATATCGACGAAGCAGGCGTCCAGGCGTGTCGCCACCTCGACGACGCGGCCCATGAACACGGCGCCGGCGGCCAGGGTGGGACGGTCGA
Source organism: Solirubrobacterales bacterium (assembly GCA_050260775.1). GTDB lineage: Bacteria > Pseudomonadota > Alphaproteobacteria > Rhodospirillales > Magnetospirillaceae > CALABS01. The sequence continues at coordinate 187,782 of JBLNCP010000036.1, forward strand.
CCGCCAGTTCCACCACACGCCCGTCGGCGACGAGCGCCAGCCGGCTTTCCCCGGGCCCCCAGCTACAGAGGATTTCGGCCATGGAAGCCCAGGCCCTTCAGCAGATTCCCGGTCTCGTGCAGCGGCAACCCGACCACGTTGGAATACGAGCCGCTGATGTTGCTGACGTAGAGGGCGGCGAGGCCCTGGATGGCGTAGCCGCCGGCCTTGCCGTGCCACTCGCCCGAGGCGATGTAGGCGTCGATCTCGCCCTGGTCCAGGCGCTTGAACGTCACGATGGTGGTGACGGTGCGGTGGAAGGCGCGGCCTTGGGGGGACAGCACGCAGACGCCGCCGTGGACGCGGTGGCGGCGCCCCGACAGCAGCGCCAGGCAGCGGCGCGCAGTGCGCTCGTCCTCGGCCTTGGGCAGGATGCGCCGGCCGCAGGCGACCACGGTGTCGGCTCCCAGGATGAAGGCGCCGGGATGGCGGGTGGCGATGACGCGCGCCTTGTCCTCGGCCAGCCGGGCGGCATGGGGAGCGGGCAGTTCGTCCTTGAGCGGGGTCTCGTCGACGTCGGCGGGCGCGACCGCGAACGGAACGATCCCGATCTGCCGCAGCAGGTCCAGCCGGCGCGGGCTGGCGGAGGCGAGTACGAGGTGCGGCGACGCCTGGGGGATGGGCTCCAAAGGATCCTACTTGAAACGGAAGGTGATGCGACCCTTGGTCAGGTCGTAGGGAGTCATCTCGACGTTGACCCGGTCGCCGGCAAGGACCCTGATGCGGTTCTTGCGCATCTTACCCGAGGTGACGGCGATGATTTCATGATCGTTGTCCAGCCTCACGCGGAACATGGCGTTGGGCAGAAGTTCGGACACGACGCCCGAGAATTCGATCAAGTCCTCTTTCGCCATCGGCCTCCTCCACAGGCGTCAAGTCTCGATGGCAAGAATAAGTGAGCGGGAAGCCGAATCAGGTCAAGCGAATTCAAGACCACTCGCGCGGCAGATCACTCGCGCGCCATGGCGTGGACCGGGAAACGCTGGCGGATGCGACGCATCAGCTCGTCACGCACCTGCCGGTAGGCGTCGAGGCGGGCTTCGCGGCTGCCCTCGATCAGGGTGGGGTCGAAGGTCGGCCAGAATTCGACCTCGCAGGCGTTGGTGCGGGTGAGTTCGACCGCCTTGTGCTGCGCCTCGGGGCTGAGGGAGATGACGATGTCGAAGCTGTCATCCTCGAGCTCGTCGAAGGTCTTGGACCGGTGCTTGGTAAGATCCACGCCGATCTCGTCCATCACCGTGACCATGAAGGGGTCGGGCTCGCCCGCCTTCACCCCCACCGAATCCACGTAAATGCGCTTGCCGAACAGCCGCTTCATGATGCCTTCCGCCATGGGCGAGCGGACCGCGTTCATGGTGCAGCAGAACAGGACGGCGGACGGCAGCTCGCCCAAGGGCTCACCCGCGGATATGCAGGACGCAGATCAGCGTGAACAGGCGCCGGGCGGTGTCGAAATCGACGTCGATGCGCCCCATCAGACGCTCCTTGAGGAGTTCGGACCCTTCGTTGTGCAGGCCGCGCCGGCCCATGTCGATGGCTTCGATCTGCGACGGCGACGATTTCTTGATGGCCGAGTAATAGCTCTCGCAGATCAGGAAGTAGTCCTTGACGATGGACTGGAACGGCTTGAGGGGCAGCGGCACCTCGAGCAGGCGCTCGTCCTCCTGCGTGCGCACGTCGAACACCAGGCGGTTGTCGGCGAGGCGCAGGTGCAGATGGTAGGGACCGTGATACTCGCCGACGGGGGCGAAATGGTTCTCCTCCAGGAGGTCGTAGATGGCGATCGCCCGCTCGTGCTCGACCTCGGGACGGCGGCGCACCATGGTCTTCTCGTCCAGTTGGACGTGGATGATGCGCTGCCGGTTGGTCATGAGCGGCCCCGCCCCATGTTGAGCCGGATCGCCACCGAGAGGGCGTGGGCGCCGAGGCCTTCCGCCTCGGCCAGGGCCACGGCCGCGGGGCCGATCGCCCCCAGCGAGCCGGGATCGCAGCCGAGCAGGGTGGTGCGCTTCATGAAGTCGAGAACGCCGAGCCCCGACGAGAACCGTGCCGACCGCGCGGTCGGCAGCACATGGTTGGGCCCGCCGACGTAGTCGCCCACCGCCTCGGGGGTGTGGCGGCCGAGGAAGATGGCGCCGGCATGACGGATGCGGGCGGCCAGCGCGTCCGGCTCGGCCACCGCCAGTTCCAAATGTTCGGCGGCGATGCGGTCGGCGAGCGGCACGGCGTCGTCGAGCGTCGGCACCACGATGATGGCGCCGTGCGCGTCCCAGCTCTCGCGGGCGATGGCGGCGCGCGGCAGCGTCTTCAAATGGGCGTCGACCGCCTCGGCCACCCGCTTGGCGAAGCGGGCGTCGGTGGTGATCAGGATGCTCTGGGCGGCGGTGTCGTGCTCGGCCTGGCTCAACAGGTCGGCGGCGATCCAGGCCGGGTCGTTGTCGCCGTCGGCGATCACCAGGATCTCGGACGGTCCGGCGATCATGTCGATGCCGACGGTGCCGAACACCTGGCGCTTGGCGGCGGCGACATAGGCGTTGCCGGGGCCGACGATCTTGTCGACGGGACGGATGGTGTCGGTGCCATAGGCCAGCGCACCCACCGCCTGGGCGCCGCCGATGCGGTAGATCTCGTCCACCCCGGCCAACTTGGCCGCGGCCAGCACCAGCGGGTTGAGCTTGCCGCCGGGCGACGGCACCACCATGACCAGGCGCTCGACGCCGGCGACCTTGGCGGGCACCGCGTTCATCAGCACCGACGACGGATAGGCGGCGGTGCCGCCCGGCACATAGAGGCCGACGGCGTCGACGGCGGTCCAGCGCTGGCCGAGACGAACCCCGACGGCGTCGGTGTATTGGTAGCCCTGGGGAAGCTGGCGGCTGTGGAAGTCGCGGATGCGGGCGGCGGCCAGCGACAGCGCCTCGATCAGCGCCGCGTCGCACGAGGTGGCGGCAGCCTCGATTTCCTCGGCCGAGACCCGGAGGGTGGCGGGCGTGAGCTCCAGGCGGTCGAAGCGGGCGGTGTACTCGATCACCGCGGAATTCCCGCGGCGACGGACGTCGGCCAGCACGGCGGCGACCGTGGTGTTCACGTCCTCGTCGGTCTCCCGCTTCATGGACAGCAGGCGGCGGAACTCCGCCTCGAACCCGGGCTGGAGGGCGTCAAGCAGCAGCATCGGCGGCCTCGCGGGCGGAACGGAAACGCTCGATCCACGCCGTCATCTCGTCCGGGCGGGTCTTGAGCGCGGCACGGTTGACGATCAGGCGGCTGGTCACCTGGGCGATCACCTCGACCTCCTTGAGGCCGTTGGCCTTGAGCGTCGAGCCCGACGACACCAGGTCGACGATGCGGGTGCACAAGCCCAGCGACGGGGCCAATTCCATGGCGCCGTTGAGTTTGACGCACTCGGCCTGGACGCCGCGCTCGGCGAAAAAGCGCCGGGTGATCTCCGGGTACTTGGTGGCGATGCGCACGTGGCTCCAGCGGCGGGGGTCGTCGGCCAAGGCGAGATCCACCGGCTCGGCCACCGACAGCCGGCAGGTGCCGATGCCAAGGTCCAAGGGCGCGTAGATCTCGGGATAGTCGAACTCCATCAGCACGTCGTTACCGGCGATGCCCAGATGCGCCGCGCCGAAGGCGACGAAGGTCGCCACGTCGAACGAGCGCACGCGGATGATGTCGATATGGGGATGATTGGTGGAAAAGCGCAGGAGCCGGCTCTTCGGATCGTCGAATTCCGGCTCGGGTTCGATGCCGGCGGCGCGCACCAGAGGCATCGCCTCGTCGAGAATGCGGCCCTTGGGCAGGGCCAGAACCAACTTTTCTTCCATCTCCACCATCGGAACCTGAGCGTACGGGGTGTCCTGTTTACCCGGAATCAGCGGCTTAAACCAGTCCTGCGAGCTTGCCGGCCAGCCAGCGGCCGACCTTTGCCGCCCCCTCGGGCGCGAGCCTGACGGGGTCGGCGAAATCTGCGGGCTCCAGCACCAACTCATGGGCGAGATCGAGGCAGAGCAATCCGCGCTCGCGACAGACCGACAAGGTGGCGGCGTCGATGCGCGCCAGCCGGCGCCGTTGTTCCGGCGGCACCTCGCCTACCGCCTGGGTGACGAAGATCGGCACCGCGCCCCAGGCATGGATCAGATCGCCCATCTCGGCCAGGCGCTCCATATAGCCGTCCGGGGAATCGGCGCGGAATTCCGGGGAGGCCGGCTTCGGCGCGAGGGCGGCGGGCCGGCCGGCGAGCAGACGCAGCAGGCCGCTCTTCTCGGGAAGGGTGCGGGGACGCAGCGGCTGGGCGGCCGGATCCTCGGCGAGGTCGTCGGCACCTGCGAGCACGATCACGAACCGGGGCTTCAGGCCCGGCACGTTGGGGAGCCAATCGCTGAGGGCGCGGCGGTGCCCGACGCTGCCCAGGCCGTCGATGCCGGCATTGGCAACCACCACCGGCCGGCCATCCGCGGCCAGTGCGCGCGCCATCTCGGCCTGCCAGGTGAGGTCCTCGGGCAGCCAACCCTGGGCGGTGGCTGCTCCACCAAGGGTGATGATCGTGACAGCGGCGGGCGTGACAGTGGTGGAATCGCCCGCCGATCGGCGCATTCCCCAGTGATCGCGCGCCAGCGTGAAGGTCCCGGCGCCGGGATAGAGCCCCTCGGCCCGGACGGTGATCGTGATGTCGCGGGGGAGCGTGAAGCGGTCGAGGGGATCGCGGGCCAGCCACGAGCCCCACAGCAATTCGACGGCGACGACGACCGCCGCCAGGAGGACCAGGTTGAAGGCGGCGATCTTGAACATCAGACGCATCAGCATGGCGGGCTTATAGCCGACCGGCGCCGCCGTTACCATCCGTTACCGAATGCCCGGTGCCTTGCCGCGCCCAGCCGCTATACTGGACCCATGGAAACCAGTCCGCTCATCCTGGTGGTCGACGACGATCGCGAGATCCGCGATCTGCTGGCGCGCTTTCTGGACAAGCACGGAATCCGTGTGGTCACCGCCAAGGATGCCGCCGAGGCCGAGAGGCGCCTGGGCGAGCGCGCCGTCGATCTGATGGTGCTCGACCTGATGATGCCGGGCGAAGACGGCCTGGCCTTCACCCGGCGCCTGCGCGCGCAGGGCGGAGGGCTGCCGATCATCATGCTGACCGCCATGGGCGAGGATGCCGACCGCATCGTCGGCCTGGAAATCGGCGCCGACGACTATCTGCCCAAGCCCTTCAATCCCAGGGAGTTGCTGGCCCGCATCAAGGCGGTGCTCAGGCGCAGCCCGCCCGGCGCCAGCTCGCCGGTCCCCGATGCCCACGGAAGCGGCACCCGCGCCGCCTTCGCCGGCTGGGTCCTCGATTTGTCACGCCGCGACCTGGTCAGCAGCGAGGGAGTCACCGTGTCGCTGTCCGCCGGTGAATTCGACCTGTTGCGCGTCTTCGTCGACCATCCCCGCCGCGTGCTGTCGCGCGACCAGCTGCTCGACCTTGCCCGCGGCCGCGACGCCATCCCCTTCGACCGCTCCATCGACATCCAGGTGAGCCGGCTGCGGCGCAAGCTGGGGGATGACGCCAAGGACCCGCAGCTGATCAAGACGGTGCGCGGCGGCGGTTACCTGTTCACCCCCGAGGTGATGCACTCATGAGCAGGCCGGGGCTCCCACGGCGATGGCTTCCCGATTCCATCCTGGCGCGGACGGCGGTCGTCCTGGTCGCCGCGGTGGCGGTGTCGCTGGCCGTGGCGGTCACCATCTTCTCGGGCCACCGCCACGAGGCCCTGGCGGCCCTCGGCGGGCGCAACGCCGCCGAGCGGGTGGCCGCGCTGGTCGCCCTGGTGGAGGAAACCCCGGCGGTCTCCCGGCGGGCGGTGCTCCACAGCATGGACACCCCAGGCTTCCGCGCGGGTTGGGGCGGCGAGCCCATCGCCGCCGGGGACGACCAGAGCCTGACCGCCAACTGGGTAGCGAGCACGCTGCAGGCGACGCTGGCCGGCCGCCGGGTGCTGGTCTCGACCGGGACCGGACCACTCGGCCCCGGCGCCGGCCTCGGCATGGGACCAGGAGGGGGACTGGGCGGAGGTCAGGGCCGCATGATGCACGGCGGTCCCGCCGGGGCGGGTCCACGGGTCCTGCGGATCTCGGTCTCCTTGAATGACGGTTCGTGGCTCAACGTGGTCGCCCCGATCGATCCCGCCGGCGATTCGCTGTGGATGCGGCCGCGCTTCCTGCTGCCGCTGCTGGGGGCGCTGATCGTGGTCACGCTGGCGGCCCTTTGGGCGGTGCGGCGCGCCACCCGCCCCTTCGACACCTTCACCGCCGCCGCCGAGCGCCTCGGCGTCGAGATCGGCGCCCCGCCGCTTTCCGAGGATGGCCCCCGCGAGGTGCGGCGGGCAGCGCACGCCTTCAATGTCATGCAAGCGCGCATCCGCCGCTTCGTCGACGACCGCACCCAGATGCTGGCTGCCATCAGCCACGACCTACGCACCCCGATCACCCGCCTGAAGCTGAGGGCCGAATTCGTCGAGGACGAGCACGAACGCTCTCGCATGCTGGCCGATCTGGATGAAATGGAGCGGATGATCGCGTCCACGCTGGCCTTCGCACGCGACGACGCCCGCCGCGAGGAGCGATGCCGCCTCGACATCGCGGCCCTGACGCAAGGATTGGTGGACGATGCCGCCGCCGCCGGCGTCGAGGCCCGCTATGCCGGGCCCGACAGCCTGGTGGCGGCGGCGCGCCCCATGGCGCTCAAGCGGGCCCTGGCGAACCTGATCGACAACGCCGTCAAGTACGGCCATCGGGCGGACGTCTCTCTGGCGCGGGTGAAGGACGACATCGTCATCACCATCGCCGACGACGGCCCGGGGATCCCGCCTGAGGATCGCGAGCGGGTGTTCGCCCCCTTCGTTCGCCTGGAAGCCAGTCGCAATCGGGATACCGGCGGCACCGGGCTCGGATTGGCGGTCGCCCGCGCCGCCATCCGCGCCCACGGCGGCGACATCCGCCTGGAGGAGCGACCTGCCGGTGGGTTGGAGGTCACGCTCACCCTGCCGATCCCCGGCGAGAGCATCCGCAAATAGAAATAAATTCAATTAAACCTTTGTGCGCATTGCCTGTTACTGCGCACAACCGCTCTTTTATTTTTTCTAGACGGCGCAGATGGCCTGTGACATTGTTGCGGCCGGGGGAGAGCATCGCACGGAGTGTGTGCGGGTCATGCGAGGCGTCATCGCCGGTGCAATCGCGGTATTCGTCACCGCGACCTCCCATCTTGCCGCCGCCCCGGTCGCGGGACAGCCCACCACCGGGAGCAAGCCGCTGGTGGCGGCCTCCCTGCCCACGGGGTCCGAGACCGGGCAGGTGCGGATCAACGTCTCGATCATCAGCTATCCCGGCGTTCCCGAACGCAGCTCGTGCCGCCTGAAGTTCCGGGCCGTCAACGAGAGCGGGAACCGGGTGGCGGTTTCGACCCTGCTCAAGACCTTCGACACCTACAAATCCGACCTCAACAGCTGGCTGGTTCCCACCGGCGACATGGCCCCGGGCCAGGCGGTCGAACGCATCTACTCGTGCAAGTCGGCGTCGTTCATCACCCTCGACAAGAAGTCGGACTATGGCTGGCCGGTGACGTGCCGAGTCGACGGCGAAGCCGTGTCGCCGTGCCCCGTTTCGCTCAAGGTCGACTTCAACTTGCCGGAACTGAAGTAGGCTAGGACAGCGTAAAATAAGCCCACAAAGCCAGGGACGGCAGGACCGCGACAAGGATCAGCACGGTCACCGCGGCTTCGACAAGCCGCCAGAAGCGCGCCTCCGCTTCCCGTTGCAGCTTGGCCAGATACCAATCCCGGACAAAGGCGCGATCCTCCTCCGGAAAGGCAGATGCAAAGCTTTCGGCTTGCTGCTCGAGCGTGTACGGCACACCCATAACCGTCTCTTTCAAATAAAACAAGCCCACACGCAAGAAATTATAGCACCGCGATAGTGGCGTCAATGAAGCGCACCGAGGGCAATATTGTGACTTTTTTGCGAGATTTTGTATACAAGGCGCCCCCGCAGGGATCGCGGAGCGATGCTCGCGGCATTTGTTTACAATCGTTGTAACTCCCTCTATAGTAGCCATGTGACCAGCTCAGGCCAGCAAGGATGAACGTTTGCAAGAGGGTGCCATGACCACCGCCCCGCCTTATGTGAACCTCGGCGCCGCCGGCCCGGTAATGGGGGCCCATTACTGCCACTTCTTCGAAGACCAGGCCGACCTTGCCGAGGCGGTCCTGCCCTTCATCGCCGCAGGCCTGGCCAACAACGAACGCTGCCTGTGGGTCACGGCCGCCCCGCTGCCCCGCGATGAGGCGACCCGGGCCCTCGCCGCGGTTGCCCCCGACCTCGACCGGCGCATGGCCCGCGGCCAGATCGAGATCCTCGACCATTCCGATTGGTACCTCGCTGCCGGAGGGTTCGATGCCGGCCGCGTGATCGAGGCGTGGTTGGCGATGGAGCGCGATGCGCTGGCGGCCGGCTATGCGGGGATCCGCATCACCGGCAACACCTTCTGGCTGGAAACCCCCCAGGATTTCGCCAGCTTCAGCCATTATGAAAAGGTCCTGAATGAGCGCCTTGGCGGCCGCCGCATCACCTGCCTGTGCAGCTATCCCATTTCCCGCTGCGACGGCCCCACCCTCCTCGAAGTCATCCGCAACCACGACTTCGCCATGGTGCGCCGCAAAGGCGATTGGGAGATCGTGGAGAGCGCGTCGCTCAAGGAGTCCAAGACGGAACTGACCGCGGCGCTGGAGCACAAGAACCGCCTGCTCACCGAGATCCACCACCGGGTCAAGAACAACCTGCAGATCGTCAGCAGTCTGCTGATGCTGAAGGCGGACCGCTTCGGCGGCCCCCAGGCCGGCGAGGCGCTCGACGACGTCCTTCACCGCATCCAGGCCATGGCCCTGGTCCACGAATTGCTGTACCAGCAAGGCGATGCCAGTTGCCTCTGCTTCGGGCAGTACCTGCGCCGCCTGGCCGAGGTCCTGTCCCAGGCCCTGGACATCGAACGGCGCTTCACCATCGAGGTCAGCGAGGCGCCCGACCTACCGCCCGTCGATCTCGACACCGCCATCCCCCTCGGCATCGCCGCCGCCGAGGCGATCACCAATGCCTTGAAGCATGCTTTTCACGGGCGCCCGCGCGGCACCGTCCGCCTGGAGCTCGCGGTGGCGGACGGACACCTGCTGTTCACAGTCGCCGATGACGGTAACGGCATGCCGACGACCGAGCCCTCACGGTCCCGCGTCGGCGCCGGCCTGACCCTCATCCGCGGCCTGGCCAACCAGGTCGGCGGTCAGGTCGAGACCCGCAGCGGCGACGGTTTAGCCGTGCGCTTCTCGATTCCCCTGCCGCACTGATCCCGCGCCGCGCACTGATCCCGCGCCGCACAGGCCCGGCCACTTGCGCCACCTTAGGTGGCGCATCCGCCTCCCCGTGCGCCCATCGCACAGTATCGGGGACCGACCGTCCGTTAGCTAATGAGTATATCATAATGCATGAATATGTAGTAGGGTGCACGCTGGTGAAACCCGCCGAGCAAATTTCAACCACGATGCGGGTACCCCCTGAACAGGGGCCAGAGGAGACGCTAAGATGGCAAGGAACGCCAGGGCCGCCCTAGCGCGATTGTTGTTGGCTGCATTTTTGCTACCCGCAGTCGCAGCAACCGCGCTCGCCGAGGGCAGCGACAACACTTCGGTATCGGTATCGACAGCCAAGCCCCCGCTCGCCAATCAGCGCTGCCTGCGCTGTCATGCCGATCAGGAAGAAAAAGTCAGCGTTCGGCCGGACGGCAGTCTCCACAACATCTTCATCGACTCGCAGAAGCTCGACCACAGCGTCCATTCCAAGGTCGCCTGCGTCGGCTGCCATAGCGACGTGACCAAGCTGCCGCACAGCAAGCCCCTGGCCAAGAGCATCGGCTGCGTCGAATGCCACCGCGAGCAGTGGGACAAGGTCAAGACCTCGGCGGATCCCAAGGACCAGCGCCTCGGCGTGGTCATGGCGCAGATCGAGGATTACCTCCATTCGTCGCATGCCAAGCCCAACGCCAAGAACCAGGCCCGGGTCAACGCCGCCTGCCACGACTGCCACGACGCCCACGACATCGGCGCCCCTGGCGCCGTGCAGCGGGCCGAGCACCGGCTGAAGAATCCCGAGGTCTGCGGCCGCTGCCACGAAAAGGAAAAGACCGACTATCTGGCGTCGGCCCACGGCAAGGCGCTGGTGGAGAAGAAGGACGAGAAGACCGCGGTCTGCTCGGACTGCCACACGCTGCACAAGATCGGCTCGCCCAAGTCCGATCCGATGAAGCTGGCGATCACCGAGAATTGCGGCAACTGTCACAAGGACGCCCAGCGGACCTACCTCGCCTCGTACCACGGCCAGGTCACCCGGCTGGGCTACACCAACACCGCCAAGTGCTTCGACTGCCACGGCGGCCACAAGATCCAGGGCGACAAGGATCCGACTTCGCAGATCCACGTCAACAACCGCCTGAAGACGTGCGAGAGCTGCCACAAGGAGACGGGCCCCGGCTTCACCTCCTTCCTGCCGCACGGCGATCCCGACAACGCCGGCAAGTATCCCGGCCTGTTCGTTGCCAAGACCTTCATGCAGGCCCTGATCATCGGCGTGATGGCCTTCTTCTGGGCCCATGTCCTGCTGTGGCTGTACCGGGAGCTGATGGACCGCCGCAAAGGCATCGGCCACTTCGAGAATCTCGAGCAACCCGAAACCGTCTATTTCCGCCGCTACAGCGCGACCTGGCGCTGGATCCACACCCTGTTCGCCATCGCCACCATGGTGCTGGCGCTGACGGGCACCAGCCTGCTGTTCTCGCACACCGACTGGGCCAAGGCCGTGGTCGCCTTCATCGGCGGCCCCAAGGTCGAGGCCGTCGTCCACCGCACCTCGGCGGTGATCTGGATCACGATCTTCGTGTTCCACCTGGTGGTCGCCGGGGCCAACATCTGGCGCAAGCGCAAGACCTTCAAGTGGTTCGGCAGCACCTCGATGCTGCCCAACTGGAAGGACCTGCACGACGTGGTGAACATGTTCCGCTGGTTCTTCGGCCGCGGCCCGCGTCCCGAATTCGACCGCTGGACCTACTGGCAGAAGTTCGATTACTGGGCGCCGTTCTGGGGTGCCACGGTGATCGGCGTGTCGGGCCTGGTGATGTTCTTCCCCGGCAAGACCGCGCAGCTGCTGCCCGGTTGGGTGTTCAACATCGCCACGCTGGTCCATGCCGAGGAGGCGCTGCTGGCCACCGTGTTCCTGAACACCGTGCACTTCTTCAACGTGCACTTCCGGCCCAGCCGCTTCCCCATGAGCACGACGATCTTCACCGGCGCCATCCCGCTGGAGGAGTTCAAGCACGACCACCGCGTCGAGTACGAGCGTCTGGTGGCCAGCGGCGAGCTGGAGAAGCATCTGGTCAAGCGCATCTCGCGCCGGGTCGACATGCTGTCCTCGTTCGTGGCCAGCGTGCTGATCGTCGCCGGCCTCACCCTGCTCACCCTGGTGCTCATCGGTCGCGCCACCCTGCATTGACGGAGAGAAGCAATGCGTAAGGTACTACTGGCCGTGGCGCTGACTGGATTGTGCAGCCCGGCGATTGCCCAGACGATGAACGTCGACGTCCTGGCGCGGACCTGCAACTCCTGCCACGGGGTTGACGGGGTCAGCGCCGGGGTCTCGATGCCCTCCATCGGCGGCCTGCCGCGGGAATACCTGCGGAAGGTGATGAAGCAGTGGAAGTACGGCCAGCGAAGCGGGATCACCATGCCCCGCATCGTCAAGGGCTTCAGCGACGACGAGATCGACGCCCTGGCCGCCTATTTCGCCAAGAAGGAGTGGGTGCCGAGCCCGCAGCAGGCGGCGGCGGACGTGCTGATGAAGGGCCAGGCGACGGTGCTGGACATCTGCACCGATTGCCACGGCGCCAAGGGCAACGACCCCGACATCGACGCGCCGCCCCTCAACGGGCAATGGGCGAAATACATGGACCTCGAGGTGGAGAAATACCTCAGCTCCGATTTCAAGATGCCGCACCGCCGCATGAAGAAGGCGGTCGACGAGGCGAAGCCGGCCGAAGCCGCCGCTGCCGCCCGCTATTTCGGCGCCCAGAGCCGGTGAGGGGGAGGCCATGATGCACTCGTTTGATCGTCGCGGCTTCCTCAAGGCCGTATCCGCCGTCGCGGGAGCCTCGATCCTGCGCATTCCGCAAGCCCGCGCCGCCGGCAAGGCCAAGGCCCGGGTGGTGGTCATCGGCGGCGGCTATGGCGGCGCCAGCGCCGCCCGCTACCTCCGCCTGCTCGACCCCGGCATCGACGTCACCCTGATCGAGCGCGGCCGGGTCTACACCTCGTGCCCGCTGTCCAACGAGGTCCTGTCGGGCTCGCGCGAGATCAAGTCTCTGCAGGCGGGCTACGACGGCCTCGTCGCCCGCGGCGTCAAGGTCGTGCACGCCGAGGTCAACCACGTCGACCCGGTCGCCAAGACGGTGACCACGGCGGAAGGCGGCAACTTCGCCTACGACTTCCTCGTGGTGTCGCCCGGCGTCGATTTCGACTTCGGCGCCATCAAGGGCCTGACCGCCGACCTGTCGGACACCAAGATCCCGCATGCCTGGAAGGCCGGCCCGCAGACCCTGCTGCTCAAGAAGCAGCTCGACGCCATGCCGGACGGCGGCCGCTTCATCATCTCGGTGCCCAAGGGCCCCTTCCGCTGCCCGCCCGGTCCCTACGAGCGCGCCGCCCAGGTGGCCATGCACTGCATGCAGCACGGCAAGAAGAAATCCAAGGTGATCATCCTCGACGCCAACGACACCTTCTCCAAGAAGCCGTTGTTCGAGGAGGCCTGGAAGGAGCTCTACGGCTACGGTCCCGGCGGCATGATCGAGTGGGTGTCGGCATCCAGCGACGGCAAGGTCGAGGAAATCGACCCCAATTCGCTCACCTGCTCGACCACCTTCGAGAAGTTCAAGGGTGACGTCGTCAACATCATCCCGCCCCACCGCGCCGGCAAGATCGCCCGCGACATGGGCCTCGCCTCGGCCGGCGGCAACTGGTGCGGCGTCAAGCCCGAGAACATGGAATCGGTGGTCCACAAGGACGTCCATGTCATCGGCGACGCCTGCGTCGGCGGCGACGTGGCCGGCGGCAACGCCTTCCCCAAATCGGCGCACATGGCCAATTCCCAGGCCAAGGCGGTCGCCGCCAGCCTGGTGGCCAAGGTCAACGGCCAGCCGGCGCCCAACCCGGTCTACACCAACACCTGCTACAGCGTGGTGGCCCACGATTGGGGCTTCTCGGTCGTCCACCTGTTCCGCGTCGACAGCGGCCAGTGGATCTACATCAAGGAAGGCAGCGGCATCTCGCCGGTGGCCTTCGGCACCAAGGACGCGCCGGTGCCGGTGCCGCGCGTCTACCGCAAGATGGAAGCCGAATACGCCGACGGCTGGCTGAGGAACCTGCTGAACGACGCGTTCGGCTGAGGGGACGCGTGAGTCGGGATGGCGCCAAGGCGTCATCCCGACGCCACCTCCGCGTGGCACCACAGCCGAAGCCGCCGCGGTCAAGAACCATTCGCCGATAATCTGAGCTCCGACAGCCCCCGCATCCCGGGGGCTTCTTTGCGCATGCAAGCGGGACCAAGCCTCGCAGCGAGGCCACGGCGCGGGGGGCCACATGGATGCGCGGATCAAGTCCGCGCATGACGACTGTTTGACGGCAATCCTTCACGCCGGCCCGTTATAGGCGCGGATACCGTTTCCTGGGGCCCGGCGAACCTGGCGCCAGACGCGGCCAAGGGCGAACCCGTGCCCATTCTCAGACCTTCCCTAACGCTCAGGATTGCTCTATCGTGCAGTTCGCGCTGTATTTTGGATCGAATTCACATGTTTGAACTGCTCAATTCGATCAATCCACTCTATTCGCTGTCGGGTTTAGGGGTGGGGATCCTGGTCGGCATGACCGGCGTCGGTGGCGGATCGTTGATGACTCCCCTGCTGATCCTGGCCTTCGGCTTCCACCCGGCCGCCGCGGTCGGCACCGACCTTCTCTATGCCGGGCTGACGAAAAGCGGCGGCACCTTGGTGCATGGAGTCAACAAGACGGTCGACTGGCGCATCACCGGCCGGCTGGCCACTGGCAGCATCCCGGCGACGGCGGCGAGCCTGATGACGCTTTATTTCCTTGGGGTATCCGGAAAGGCGGCGGGCGGATTGATGTCGGCCGCCCTTGGCGTCGCCCTGGTCCTCACCGCCATCGCCATCATCTTCCGCACCCGCCTGCAGAACTGGATCGCCGCCCATCCGCGCGAGACCAGCGACAGGGCCATCGCCCTTCGCACCGTCCTCCTGGGAGCGGTGCTGGGCCTGCTGGTCGCCATTTCATCGGTGGGAGCCGGCGCCATCGGCGTCACCGCCCTGCTCCTGCTCTACCCGTCCCTGCCCACCGCCCGCATCGTCGGCACCGACATCGCCCATGCCGTGCCGCTGACGCTGGTGGCGGGACTCGGACACTGGATGCTGGGGTCGGTGGATTGGAGCCTGTTGGCGTCGCTGCTGATCGGCTCCCTGCCCGGGATCGCCATCGGCTCGCTGCTCGCCGTGCGCGTCCCCGACCGCCTGCTGCGGCCGCTGCTCGCCTCGGTGCTGGGGCTGGTCGGCGGGCGCCTGCTGCTGGCGGCCGGCTGACAACAAAAAACCCCGCCTTCTGGGCGGGGTTCATGTCCCTGATTTCCAGGGAGAAAATGGTGCTGCCGAATGGAATCGAACCATCGACCTTACCCTTACCAAGGGTATGCTCTACCGACTGAGCTACGGCAGCATTTCCGGGGTGCCCCCGGCGAGGCGCGCTTTATGCCACAGGCGATCTGCCAACGCAAGCCCGTTTGTGAGGGCGGTTGACGGCGGCGTCAAAGCGCGGAAAATGCCCGGCCATGAGCACCGACAAGACACTTCCGACCCAATCGGACAAGGGCAGGAGCGCCGCCGAGGAGCGGCGCCTGCGCCAGGCCGAGGCGCTCAGGGCCAACCTGGCCCGGCGCAAATCGCAGTCCCGCGCGCGCACCGATGCGCCCGCCGGCCCTGACGCCCCCACCACCGCCGAGGACGATGCCGGGCCGGTCGAGTGACGCAGGGGCCCCTGACCTCCCCATGCCTTGACCTGGGGCCGCCCAGGCGCTAAACCCGGACCGCTCGCTCCATTGGAGTAGCGGTACGCGCATTATCGGCCCTGCCTTGGGCTTGCCACGATCGTGCCCTAGAGGGAGCGCCCACCCGGTCAGGCCGAGAAGGACTTCAGTATGGACAGGATCCGCATCGTCGGCGGAACCCCGCTCAAGGGCATCATTCCCATCGGTGGCGCCAAGAACGCCGCGCTGGCGCTCATGCCGGCCGCGCTGCTCACCGACCAGACCCTGACCCTGTCCAACCTGCCGCACCTGGTGGACATCACCACCATGGCCAACCTGCTGGCGCAGCATGGCGTGCGCATGGCGCTGAACGGCGACGCCAGCCTGGGCGGCCATACCGGCCGCGTGCTGGAACTGACCGCCGCCGAGATCATCAACACCACCGCCCCCTACGACCTGGTGCGCCGCATGCGCGCCAGCGTGCTGGTGCTGGGCCCGCTGCTCGCCCGCTGCGGCCAGGCCCGCGTGTCGCTGCCCGGCGGCTGCGCCATCGGCACCCGTCCGGTGGACCTGCACCTGAAGGCGCTCGAGCAGATGGGCGCCCGCATCGACCTGCAGGAAGGCTACATCCACGCCGAGGTCGCCGGCCGCCTCAAGGGCGCCCACATCATCTTCCCGCAGGTGACGGTCGGCGGCACCGAGAACCTGATGATGGCCGCCACCCTGGCCGAGGGCGAAACCGTCATCGCCAACGCCGCCCGCGAGCCCGAGGTCACCGACCTGGCGCTGTGCCTGGTGGCCATGGGGGCCAAGATCGAGGGCATCGGCACCGGCACGCTGCGCATCCAGGGCGTCGACCATCTGCACGGCGCCGAGTACTCGGTGGTTCCCGACCGCATCGAGACCGGTACCTACGCCGTGGCCGCCGCCATCACCCGCGGCGACGTCGAACTGACCGGCACCCGGGTCGAGCTGATGGATTCGGTGGTCAAGACCCTGCGCGAGTGCGGCGTGCTGGTCGAGGAGACCCCCCGCGGCATGCGCGTGTGCGCCGAGGACCGCGAGATCGTCGGCACCGACATCATGACCGAGCCCTATCCCGGCTTCCCCACCGACATGCAGGCCCAGCTGATGGCGCTGATGGCCACCGCCTCGGGCGCCAGCATGATCACCGAGACCATCTTCGAAAACCGCTTCATGCACGTGCCGGAGCTGATGCGCATGGGGGCCAAGGTCAACGTCCACGGCGCCTCGGCCATCGTGCGCGGCGTGTCCAAGCTGTCGGCGGCGCCGGTGATGGCCACCGACCTGCGCGCCTCGTCGTCGCTGATCCTGGCCGGCCTTGCCGCCGAGGGCGAGACCATCGTCAACCGCGTCTACCATCTCGACCGCGGGTACGAGCGGGTCGAGGAGAAGCTGGCCGCCTGCGGCGCCCGCATCGAACGCATCAAGGGCGAGGCGGCGGAGTAGGCCGCCGTCCCCGTGACCTTTTGCGGGCACCCCCGCTCAAGGGTGTTATCGCCCCTCCCCTTCTGGCTAAGCTTGCGAGCATGGGCAGTCGGAGGGACCGGCGATGACGACGGTGTGGCGATGGATGCGGGCCGCGGCGGTCATCCTGGCATTGACGGTGGCGGCGTGCGCCGAGGCCCCGCCGCTTCCTGAACCAGCGCCCCCGCCGCCGCGCCCGCAGAGCCACGGCGGCACCTACAAGATCGGCGCCCCCTACCGCATCAACGGGACCCTGTACACCCCCAAGGTCGATTACGGCTACGACCGCACCGGGGAAGCCTCGTGGTATGGCAAGGCCTTCCACCGCCGGCGCACCGCCAACGGCGAGCGCTTCGACGAAAACGAGCTGACCGCCGCCCACCAGACCCTGCCCATGCCGAGCGTGGTGCGGGTCACCAATCTGGAAAACGGCCGTTCCCTGATCCTGCGGATCAACGACCGCGGGCCGTTCGTCGGCAAGCGCATCCTCGACGTGTCGAAGAAGGCCGCGCAATTGCTGGGGTTCCACGGCAGCGGCACCACCAAGGTCCGCGTCACCATCCTCGAGGCGGAAAGCCGGGCGCTGGCCGAACAGTACGGCGAGGCCGAGGACGCCAGGCCCTCCTCCTGATCGTTACATGGCGTTACCCGAAAGAGGGCCACTCGACATCGTGGCGTTACGCCCCGGGTGTTCAATGGTGTCATCGAAAGGCCTCAACAAGCGAGAGGAGGACACCATGAAGACCCTCAGCAAGACGATCCTCGGCTTGGCCGGCCTGCTGCTTCTCGCCGGCTGCACCGCCGCCGCCGACGAGACCGCCGTCAAGGCGACCACCCCCGCCTTCGGCCCGGGCTGGCGCCATGAGCAGATGGTCCAGGCCTGGCAGAAGGGCGAAGTGCCTCAGGGCGCCATGATGCGGGCGGGTGGCCGTCCCGCCTTCGGCCCCGGCATGATGCGCGGCGCCGGCCCCGGCGCGGCCGCCATCGGCCCCGACGGCAAGATCGACACCAGCAAGCTGCCGGAATGGTGCCCGTACCGCACCGCCCCGGAGAACACCAAGTAGCAGCCCCCACCCCTGCCCGCCCCCAGCCCTGTTGGGGGAGGGTGCTTTCTTCATCCTCCCTTCCACCTCCCCCCCCCGGCTTGCCGGGGGAGGGTCGGGGTGGGGGCAAGCC